>NZ_JAQISM010000001.1:0-630325 GCF_027919975.1 Psychrobacter sp. ANT_H3
CAATTAGCGAGGTTTTTTTGTCATACAATAATAAATAAAAACTACTTATCTATCTAAGTTCATTTCCATCTCTTCAAACTTCGCCGATACTGAAGGTCTTGGACCACCAGTCATGATACTCACGGCAAAAATAGCGATGGTACTTAAGATAAAGCCTGGAACGATAGCGTATAACCAGCTGTTTAATGGCACGCCATTCATCTGGAAAGGACCATAAACCCATAAGATAACAGTCAATGCACCGACGACCATGCCAGCAACGGCACCGTTACGGTTCATACGACGCCATGTAAGGCTGAAAATAACCAGTGGTCCAAATGCTGCGCCAAATCCTGCCCAAGCGTTAGATACTAAGCTGAGTACAGAACTTTCTGGGTTCGAAGCAAGTAAGATTGCGACTACAGCAACCACGACAACTGAGAGTCGACCAACCAATACTTGACGCGCTTCTGGCGCATCTCTATCAAAGAATAGCTTATAAACATCCTTAGTCAATGAGCTTGATACCACGAGTAATTGCGAGGAAATCGTACTCATAATAGCGGCTAAAATGGCGGCTAATAAGAAACCTGATACCAGTGGATGGAACAAGAACTGGGTAAAGACCAAAAAGATGGTTTCAGGGTCGTCTAATGTCATTGCCGTTTTTTGTACATAGGCGCGACCAGCGATACCTGTCACACAAGCACCGATAAGGCTGATAATCATCCAGCTCATACCGATATTACGCGCAGTGGGGATATCTTTTACTGAGCGAATGGCCATAAAACGGACGATAATATGCGGCTGACCAAAATAACCAAGCCCCCAAGCGAGTAGCGATACAATACCCAGTACCGTCATACCGCTGGTAATATCTAGCATACTAGGGTCAATGGCTCTAATAGCATTGGTCGTCGCCGACACACCACCAAGGTCGGTCAAGGCGACAATAGGCACAATCACCATGGCAAACAGCATGATGATACCCTGTACAAAGTCAGTCATCGATACCGCTAAGAAACCACCAAATAGCGTATAAGCAACGACGACACCAGCGGTCACCCATAAACCTGTACTATAAGAAAGGTTGAGCGAGCTTTCAAAAAGTTTACCACCACCGACTAAACTGGCAGCGGTATAAACGGTAAAGAATAAGATAATAACCACGGCAGAGATGACACGTAGCAAATGCGACTTGTCTTCAAAGCGGTTGGCAAAATAATCCGGTAAAGTGATGGCGTTGTCAGCGACTTCGGTATAAACGCGAAGGCGCGGCGCCACGATAAGATAGTTTAGAAAAGCACCCAAGGTTAAACCAATGGCAATCCATGCACTGACGACACCGTCAGCGTACATAGCACCTGGCAAACCAAGTAGTAACCAGCCTGACATGTCCGATGCGCCTGCTGATAAGGCAGTGACTGCAGGGCCTAAACTACGACCACCAAGCATATAGCCTTCAGTATCATTGGCTTGCTTAAAATAAGCATAAATGCCAATCCCAATCATCACTAAGAAATAGGCGCCAAGTGATATCATCACGCCACTAGAAACTCCGTTCATATAAACTGTCCTTAACCAACATAATTGGCTGTCATTATTTTGAATGATAAAAATTAGGTCTTACAAGACGCTGTTCGAAAACAATGTCTTAAGATGAAAGAATCTAAAGACGAAAAAAGCCATTAAGTAGGACATAATGGCTTTTATTCAAAATCTTCTGTTAGTTTTATATGATTGATGCTGTTCTAGGACTGCTATCTATAAAGTCATGATTCAACGCAAACGGCAAATTCATCTGTCAATTTTATAATTTCATCGCTCGCATCTGCTTATCATGTATAAATCTCAGTCGTTTATATAACCAATCATTTAAAACCACTAAACCTACTGTTTACTATCATATATTACTAGAAGTGTTCAATATATGACTATCAGTGTGCTTAAGGTAAATTTATGTTATCTAAACAACGTCAAATGTATTATAACGTATGAATGGCACAAATGCGAATGCGCTATTTTGCTGAATAACGCAGTTCTTTTAGCCAATATTCATAAAGAGTCTACTTAATCTCTATTCAATGGGCGCTAGCAATTCTAATAATGCCGTCACGCTGCTTGATGGTGTTAGTTTTGGATTGATGACCACGCCCAAATAACGTTGCAATTCGATATTGTCTGCCATATCAATACGTTCTAAATCCTGACTGACCATCGTTTGTGGTAATACCGACCAGCCAAGCCCAACAGAAACCAACATCCGAATAGACTCAAGCGGGTTGGTGCTCATAGTGGCGTAAGGTTTTAGATTGTGCTTAGCAAATTCCGCCAAGGTAATTTGACTGGTAAAGGTATTGGCAGATGGCAGGATTGCAGGATAGCGCGCCAATTGCTCGAGCGTCACATTGGATTTGGTCGCTAAAGGCGATAAGGTGCCAGTCATAAAGTAGAGTGGATCTGACCATAAGGTATGATAGGTCAAACGCTTATCATAGACGGGCGGCAGCGTTAAAAATGCCAATGATAAATCGCCATCGAGCACCGCTTTATGGGCAGTTTCTGAATCGACAAAATGCACTTCTAGTTGTACGGCAGGATAAGCTTGGATAAAATGCTTAAGCACAGGGGCTAGGTGATGCAAGCCTATATGATGGCTGGTACCGATAACGAGCTTACCGGACACAATATGCTGCGAATGCTGTAGGTTAATTTTAAAGTTTTCATAATCTTCAAGCCAGCGTTTGGCATGAGGCAGCATTTCACTGGCGGCTTGCGTCGGTACAATGCCGCGACCAACCGTATCAAATAGGGTAATATTAAACTCATCTTCTAAATTTTTGATGCGCTTACTGACCGCAGGCTGAGTAATAAATAGCTTTTCTGCTGCACCTGAGATGCTGCCTGTCTTCATAACAGTGACAAATGTCGTCAAATTTGTGGTATTCACACCGATGTCCTTAGCTACATAACGAGCTATAAATAAAAGTTGGCTAGCCTAATCATAATGAATTAGAAATAAAAGTTTGTGACTATGCAAAAATCATCAATTATTATTATAGGATTAGCCTGCTATAATCACAAGACATCTAGACGTATTGTCACATATTTATTCTGTTAACGTCATGATTGGCAGTATATGGCGTATTTTGGGTAGCTATTAATACAATAGAGGATAAATATTATAAAATATCTGTGTTTATTCTTTGGGCCTATAACGTCTTAATAAGGCTCTATAAAACATAAATGAATAACCAGGTATTAACCAAGTATTAAATTAAAGTGCGTCAGTAGACAAAAATATTTTGTCACTCACTCATTATTAAAGCAGTCATTCAGAAATTAGCAACTAAAAAAGGATAGCAACATGGCCGGTCAAACGTTATATGACAAACTTTGGAATGCTCACGAAGTCACCAAGCGCGATGATGGTTCGAGCCTGATTTATATCGACCGCCATTTGCTACACGAAGTGACAAGCCCGCAAGCATTTGAAGGCTTAGAGCTTGCCAACCGTGCACCGTGGCGTCTGTCGGCTAATATCGCAAGCCCTGACCATAATGTACCGACAGTGACTAAAGAGCGCTCAGAAGGCGTGGCTGGTATCAAAGACAAAGTATCGCGCTTACAAGTACTAACCTTGGATGAAAACTGTGCCAAGTTTGATATCGCTGAATTTACCATTAATGATGCGCGTCAAGGTATCTTGCACGTGGTCGGTCCTGAGCAAGGCTTAGTCTTGCCTGGTATGACGGTCGTTTGTGGTGATTCACATACCGCGACCCATGGTGCTCTTGGCTGCTTAGCACACGGTATCGGCACCTCAGAAGTTGAGCATGTATTGGCAACCCAGTGTTTGATTCAAAAGAAATCAAAAAATATGCAAATCCGGGTCACCGGTAAGCTTGGCGCTGGCGTGACGTCAAAAGACGTGGTGCTCGCTATCATTGCCAAAATTGGTACCGCTGGCGGGACGGGGCATGCGATTGAGTTTGCCGGACAAGTATTTGAAGACATGAGCATGGAAGGTCGTATGACCGTCTGTAATATGGCAATTGAAGCGGGCGCACGCGTCGGCATGGTTGCCGTCGATGATACGACCATTGAGTATGTGAAAGGCCGTCCTTATGCACCGACTGAGGAGCAGTGGGAGCAAGCGGAAGCTTATTGGCGCACCTTGTACTCAGATGATGATGCCGTATTTGATACCGTGGTTGAGATTGATGGTAGCGAGATAGCACCGCAAGTTTCTTGGGGCACTTCTCCTGAAATGGTCGTTGATATCACTCAATCGGTGCCAACCCCTGACCAAGCGGCTGATGAAGCGCAAGAAGAAGGCTGGTTGCGTGCTTATACTTATATGGGTTTAGAAGCTGGGCAAAAAATCACCGATATTCAGCTTGATCGTATTTTTATTGGTTCGTGTACCAACTCACGTATCGAAGATTTGCGTGATGCAGCAGCAGTGATTAAAGGTCGTAAAGTTGCCGATAATATTAAAGAAGCCATTGTAGTAGCCGGTTCTGGTCAGGTGAAATTGCAGGCAGAAGCAGAAGGCTTAGATGCTTTGTTTATGGATGCAGGTTTTGAATGGCGTGAGCCGGGTTGTTCGATGTGTTTAGCCATGAATGCCGATAAGCTAGAGCCGCAAGAGCATTGTGCCTCAACGTCCAACCGTAACTTTGAGGGTCGTCAGGGGAATGGCGGTCGTACGCATTTGGTCAGCCCAGCGATGGCAGCAGCAGCAGCATTGGCCGGTCACTTTGTCGATGTGCGTACGTTTTAACTTTGCATTTCTATAGAGCATAAAAATGAAAATGCTGTTTATTTTATTTTGCTTATTGGGTAGCTCTCAGCTAGCGATGGCTCTTGATTACTGTAATGGAAGATTTGCCTATTGTGTCGATGTGCCAAATCAATTGACATGGTTGCCTGAGGCAGATAATGGTGATGGTCGTCATTTTAAGTTACCCAACTCTAATGCCACTATTTTGGTCTTTGGGAGTAATACACCAATTGTTTTCTTTTATACAGATAGTGATTATCTAAAAGAGAAGCAGCATCAATATAAAGCTGGCATGACAGTTACTTACGAGCTGTTAAAAGACAAAACCTATACAGCAAGCGGCTATAGAAAAGACGGTCAAGTTTTTTATCATGTTATTAAAGTTAAGGATGGTCAGGAAGCAGTATTACATCTGAACTATCCTGAGAGTGAAAAAGATAGGATGACTAAGATAGTTAAGCAAATGGCACGCTCTTTTAAGCTGTATTAAGCAGCCAGAAAATTTTACGTTAGTAATCGATATTTTAAGGAAATCTTATGCAAGCTTATAACACTCAAACCGGTATCGTTTGTCCGCTCGATCGCGCAAACGTCGATACCGACCAAATTATCGCCAAACAGTTTTTAAAATCCATTAAACGTACGGGCTTTGGCGTCAATTTATTTGATGATTGGCGTTATCTCGACGAAGGTTATCCGGGTCAAGACAATAGCACCCGCGTGATTAACCCAGATTTTGTCTTGAATCAGCCGCGTTATCAAGGTGCCACTATATTGTTGGCACGCAGAAACTTTGGCTGTGGCTCGAGCCGTGAGCATGCGCCTTGGGCGCTTTCAGAATACGGCTTTCGTACTATCATTGCACCAAGCTTTGCTGATATTTTTTATAATAACTGCTTTAAAAATGGCATGCTGCCAATCGTCTTGGATGAAGCCATCGTTGATACCTTGATGAAAGCAACGCTTGCCAATGAAGGCTATGAGTTAACCGCCGACCTTGAGCGTCAAGTGGTTATTACCCCAAGCGGTGAAGAGTATGCTTTTGAGGTCGATGAGTTTCGTAAGCATTGCTTGCTAAATGGTCTTGATGATATCGGTCTGACTTTGCAGCAAAGCGATGCGATTAAAGACTATGAGCATAAAATGATGCAAAAAACGCCTTGGATATTTAACGACGTTAGAGCATAGTTATTAGAGGACAGCTATTAGAGAATAGTCCTTAGTATTCAAAGGACTGATAAAATTTTTTTAGTAGAAAATATTATTCAACATATAAAAGTGCTCAACGCTAATACAGCGTTGAGTTATGGTAATTAAGTGGCTAAAATGAATGATAATGTATTTTTACCTTATCGTAATTTCTACCTCATAAATAGTAGCCACCATTATGAATAAAACACGCTTTGTTGTATGGACAAGTACGGCTATTGCCGCAAGTTTATTATTATCTGGCTGTCAGGTATTGACGGGTTATCAACAAATAGACTCGGCAGAAAATGCCAAGGTATGGACTGGGAAAATAACCCCTGTCGCCGGTGAAGTAAATATTGCCTGTGTCGGTACTTATCATTGCGAAATTGCCCGCATTGACCAGACGCGCATTATAGGTAGTGATACTCATGAGCCTCTTAATCCTACCATGCTGGTTGCGATGCAAGCGGTGAATGCAAACGGTAAGAGCCGTACTGGTAATAAGCATGGACAAGCGCCAGTGGCGATGGATATGACGCTGCTTACTCATAAAAAAGCGATAAAAATTGTACCCTTGTCAGCATCTGCTATGCCTGGGCTAACCAATTATTATGCGCGAGTAAAGCCTGGCAAGCGTGAGGTACAAGTCAATTTCTATCCAGAAAATAACTTGGGCTATGTCGAGCGTTTCGCGATGATTCACGATTTTGCTGAGGCAGGAACCTATCAGCTGCGCGCTTATCAAAAAAAATCTAGCAACAACTCAGGCAGTTTGCTTGATAGTGCTTCGCCAGAGCCGTTATGTGTTGAGCTATATCAAGGCAATAGTGTCCAGCGCCGCTTTTGCAAAGAGATAGGGGCTGAGCATCAAGGAGAGTTTGTAGAAACTCGTGTTGTTAAAGCTGAACCTACTCAGTCGCCATCAAAGCCACTAGCAAAAAATAAAGTAAAAGCCAAAGTTTCATAAAAAAGCGTTTACATCGAAGCTTATTTAAAGAAGTTTATTTAAAGAAGTTTATTTAAAGAAACTTATTTAAACAGATAGACCCTGACTTCTTGTGTAAAGCATTACACAAGAAGTCATTTTTTAACAGGCTCTCATAAGCTTGTTAGCAGTACCCTAAATAGCAATACCTTAAGTATTAGTAGCATAAACATCAATTCCATAAAGAATATTTACTTAACCATTTACTCACAAGGATCAGTATGGCAACGATTTTAACATTAGCAGGCGATGGCATTGGCCCTGAAATCATGACTCAAGCCGTTGATGTGCTTAATGCTGTCAATAATAAGTTTGAATTAGGCTTAACCCTTGAATCTGGATTAATTGGTGGTGTGGCGTTTGATGCCACGGGTGAACCATTGCCAGAAGAAACGCTACAACGTGCGCGTGCAGCAGATGCGGTGTTATTGGGTGCGGTGGGTGGTCCTAAGTGGGATGGTATTGAGCGTAGCAAACGTCCTGAGCGTGGTTTACTTAAAATTCGTAGTGAGCTTGGTTTATTTGCCAATCTGCGCGTAGCCAAACTTTATCCGCAGCTTGTTAATGCTTCAAGCATCAAGCCTGAGATTATCTCGGGTCTAGACTTGCTGATTGTACGTGAATTAACCGGTGGTATTTATTTCGGTGAGCCGCGTGGTATTCGTACCTTAGCGAATGGTGAGCAGCAAGGCTATAACACCATGGTTTATAGCACCAGTGAAATTCAACGTATCGGTAAAGTCGCTTTTGAATTGGCGAAAACTCGTGCACAAGCAGCAGGTACGCCAGCTAAGGTTTGCTCAATCGATAAAGCCAATGTTTTAGAAGTCACTGAGCTGTGGAAGCAGACGATGATTGAGATGCAGCAAGCGGACTATAGCGATGTGGCGTTATCGCATATGTATGCTGACAATGCTTGTATGCAGCTGATTAAAGACCCTAAGCAGTTTGATGTAATGGTCACTGGCAACATGTTTGGTGATATCTTATCTGATGAAGCGGCGATGCTGACTGGTTCTATCGGTATGCTGCCGTCAGCAAGCCTCGATGAGGCGGGTAAAGGCATGTATGAGCCTTGCCATGGTTCAGCCCCTGATATCGCTGGTCAAGACAAAGCCAATCCATTGGCGACCATTTTATCTGTGGCAATGATGCTGCGTTATACCTTTAAACAAGAAGCTGCCGCGCAAGCGATTGAGCAAGCGGTCAGTGACGTACTTGACGATGGTTTACGTACCATTGATATCCTCGATCGTAGCGAGACAGGACTCAAACAAGTAGGTTGTCAAGAAATGGGGCAGGCGGTACTGGCAAAATTGGTTTAGTGATGAGCTTTAATATAAGCGGATTTTTCAAATATTGTTAACTAGAAGCCTTAATAGCTAGAAATCTTAAAGACTAGAAAGCATGATAAAGAGAAATCCTTATAGTGAGAAACCCATAATTTGCTTAGCAAGTTATGGGTTTTTTTATACCTATTTAAAAGATTTATTCACCGTAACACACTCAATAAGCTGGTCGCAAAAAAGGACTTTTTTTAACACAGATGCCGCAGGATAAGGCTTTTATTAACATAAAGCTGTTATATGCTGACAGGCTAATATGTCACTATAGGCGAGTTTACTAAGTTATTAAAATACTAAGTCATTAAAATAAGCACTATTTATTAACCTTACTTTTTCTACGAAAGAAATATTTTCTTAAGACATTAAAAATCACTCAAAACAAACGTCTTAATAGTGAGTTTTTATCATTAAATTTCTAATAAAAAACAATATTAATAACAATAACTACTCTAGGAGTTTTACATGTACCAATTAACCAAAATTAGCAGCGCACTGGCAGCCCTTGGTTTATCGACATTTTTATTGATGGGCCAAAGCTTTGCTGCTACTAATGACAATAATACTAATGCTACTAATGATAATAGTGCAAATGCGACAAGCAACGCCAACAATGAAACCGTTGCAAGTAAGGCAGCGTCCAACACTGTCAATAAACAAGCTGCTGCTAACAATGCCACAGATATCAGCCCAGTGACCAATGGGGTAAGCCAAAAAGTTGCGGGTAACAGTAGAGCTGCCGTATCGTTGAATAAGTTTTTACCGACCATTAAATATACGACAGAAAATCTGCCAGCAGTCGCGCAAAAGATAAATGCCGCTGCTTGGAAGAAAGGCACTAAAATTGATCGTAATGTCGGCACTAAGCTACAAGCCTTGTTGAACTGGAACCAAAATGGCGTTGGTCCGGTAGATGGTTATTGGGGTAAAAACACCATTAAGGCCATGCAAGCTTTTCAAAAAGCCAATGGCTTGACCGTAACTAATGATTTGAATAATGAGACTTGGCAAGCATTAACCAAAAATGAAAAACTGATGACTCAGCCAGTATTGGTCAGTTATCAGCTGAGTGAGGCGGATGTTAATATTAAAACCACGAGCATTCCAGCAGGCGCAGAAGCCAAGGCTAAGCTCGATGGTATGTATTATGAAAGCGTGACGGAAGGCTTGGCAGAAAAGTTCCATATCAGTGAAAAATATCTTAAAACGCTCAATCCTACCGCTAAATTTACCGCGGGTGAAACCATCACTGTTTATAACCCTGGCAATCCTAATATGAAGCCTGTGAGCCGAGTCGTCGCTGATAAAGCCACCGAAACGCTATACGCTTATGATGCTAAAGATAACTTAATAGCCAGTTATCCGACCACGGTAGGCAGCACAGCGACGCCCTCGCCAACAGGGACGCATACGGTAGAAGTAAAGGTACATGAGCCTAATTATACCTACACAGGCAATGATGGCAGCAAAGCTATCATTCCACCAGGTCCTAATAATCCAGTCGGGCTGGTATGGATAGGACTGAGTAAGCCTTCATACGGTATTCATGGTTCACCAGATCCTGCCCGTATCAGCCGTCAAGCATCAGCAGGCTGTATACGCTTGACTAACTGGGACGCGCTTGCACTGTTAGGTGTGATTCAAAATGGTGCAACCGTTGAGTTTAAATAGGTCATCACTATCGCTATAGTTAGCAACAAAATCGATGCGCTAGATACGCTGATAGTTACGTGCGACTGGTATAAATTTTCCTTGCTTGCTGCTATCACAGAGGCTACGAAACATTCATCGCAGTCGTACTATATCGGTTGCAAAGTGAATTCACTATATTTATAGGTTATTATTTAAAAATCGTTATTTAAAAACGGCTATTGAAAAGTCGTTATTAAGAAAACAATTAAGTCCTAAGATTTCGGTCTTAAAATGAAGACAAAAAAATACCGCTAAAAGTAGCGGTATTTTTTATGGTAAAAGCAAAAAACAATATTAATAGACTAAAATATGATAGGCAATAATGAGTAGGCTAGCAGTATCATTATTATTATCAGTTAAACCTCTCAAGCATTTATATTAATGCTGTTATAACCATTTTAGCCAATAAGAATTTAGTTTTTACCACGGTAAGTAATGCGACCTTTTGATAAATCGTAAGGCGTCATCTCAACCTTAACTTTATCGCCAGTCAAAATGCGAATGTAATGTTTGCGCATCTTACCTGAGATGTGCGCAATGATTTCGTGTCCGTTTTCTAAACGAACTTTAAACAATGTATTTGGAAGGGTATCAATGACTTCGCCTTCAAATTCAATAATATCGTCTTTTGCCATAATTTGTATCAATCAATTAAAAATAAGCCCATATTATACGTAACTTAGCGGATTAAAGCAATACGGAACCTGATTTTTGCTTGACAGCCTGTAAGTGATATGTATGTTATCTTTTAACGAGGGGCTGTAGTACATAGGCATTATGCCCGCTTATATTAGCTTAATCGGGTAGGTTGAGCCAAATAGGTGTTAAGGGCGCATCGGGCAGTAATTGTTGAAAACGCTTAGGATAATAGGCGTTGATAAAGTATAGGCCATCCCCAGAAGCTGTCGGCGGCGCAATCGTACGATCTTTTTTGGCTAAAATATCCAAAAATGCTTCTGGCGGCAATTCGTGTCGACCAATGGCATATAAAGTGCCCATGAGGTTACGTACCATATGATGCAAAAATCCGTCTGCTTGAATGTCAAAAACAATAAATTGACCGTGGGCAAAGAGTCTTGCATGACTGACTGAGCGGACGGGCTGATTAGACTGACAGGCAGCGGCACGATAGCTGCTAAAATCGTGAGTACCAACGATATCAGCCGCCGCTACTTGCATCGCTGCTAAATCCAGCGGCTCATAAATATGAGTCACTTGGTGATTTAAAATAGCAGGGCGCTGGGCTTGATTGAGCGTAATATAGCGATAACGACGGGCAATAGCCCCAAAACGGGCATGAAAGTCGTCAGGCATCGGCTGTATCCAGCGTAGGGCGATATCATCGGGCAATAAGCTGTTGACGCCGCGCAGCCAGTTATGAGGGTGTCGATAGGCATGAGTGGTAAAATGGGCAATCATATTGCTGGCATGGACGCTTGCATCGGTACGACCAGCCGCGACGACCTCTACTGTCTCATTAGCGACTTTACCGATAGCTGTCTCTAACGCTTCCTGTACGCCCAATACTTCTCGTTGCCGCTGCCAACCATGATAGTGCGTACCCAAAAACTCAATGGCGATAGCTAATGTATAAGTTGGGGGAGCTTTAGCTTCGATGCTGTTAATCTCGGACATGTTAATCTCGGACATGGGTGTTATTGGGCATTATAGTATTGGATATTTTAGTATTGGCGCTTATAAAGTACGCATATTCAACGCTAGGCTAATGTTTCTTGATAGTAGTGCCAGCTTGATTGACATTGTTGAGCCAGCGCTGACGGCGTCTTGCCGGACTATCATAACGCAGTAAAAGCCATAACAGCCGTGCATAAATAGCGGGAATTGTTAAACGTCCGCCACTAATTACATGATAATCATATTGCCAACTACCGGCAGCATAGCTCTCACTGACCCCACCAAATGGAGACTGACTAGCGCATACCACCATGTGTCCGTTTTTATAAGCAAGTTCTAGTGCTTGTGCTAGCGCTGGCGAATAAGGAACGTTGCCTGCGCCGAAACCTAATAAAATAATCCCACAAGGCGGCTGTGATAATAATGCCTGTAGCTGATTGCTCATCACCTCAGTGTCGTTCGGCAGGCAATATAAGGCATGAATACGCGCTTGCTTAGCCCGAGCTTCAATAAAGTCGACCAATTCTTGCTGATCATCTAGCCAGTGCTGGCGGCGGGTATCGGGTAAGCTTTTGATATAACTATTGGCAGGATACGCCGCTCGAGAGTGACCGGTAAATGCCATCAAATCGTGGCTATGAATTTTTTGCACTGTCTGCGCCGGCCAAGACTCACCGCCAAAACCAATCTTTATACCTGATTCACCAGCTGCCGCCAATTTTAAGGAATCGGTAAGGTTATCCCAAGCATCGCTATTTGCGTCAATGGTGTAAGAGTGCAACACGTTACTGTCTAATAATGGGCGCATACTAGCGGTGATAACCACGCAAATATCACTACCAGCAAAAGCCTCTGCTAAAAACGCGCCCAAATAACTCAAAGTATCCGTACCAGTAATAAGCACAAACCGTCTGTCGCCTTGGGCATAGGCGGATAGCAAAAGCTGATAAAAATGTACAAAGTCACTAGGGGTAAGCTGGCTACTGTCTTTAATTAAAGTATTATCAAGCCATGAAACCTGAGGCAGATTATTAGCATTATTTTGCTCAGCCAGTAAGTGTTGCAAGGTCGGTAAAAAAATATCTGCCGATAACGGTGCTAAGGGTCGCCCGTAGCTACCAAAAGTACCACCAGCATAAATGAGACGAATAGGATTGGAGCGTGTCTTTGTCATAATAGAGGAGGGCATAGTAATAGTATTAGCACAGTGAAGAGAAATGAGAGCAGAAAGCGCCGCTAAGTCTTAGGGCGCATTCTAGCAAAAATAATGAGTAATGATAGAGTGAATGATAATAGAGAGTATCAAGCTTAAATGCAAAAAAAATCAGCAAGTATTCTTAGGATAGTAGAATACTTACTGATAAGAGAAGGTGCTACTTGTTATGCAGTGCGATCTAGTAGAGTTTGCGCTAGGCTTTGTTGCTCGCTCGTACCTTGGCTTATGACTTCATTGAGTAAGCGTTTGGCACTATCATATTCACCCAGCTGTACATACTGACTGGCTAAGTCTAAGGTGACTTGATTGCTGTCTAACGTTTTGACGAAATCAAAGTCAGCTGCAAAGCGTGATGAGAAGTCTTCGGCAGTTTCAACCTCAGTCTCAGCAGTAACTCCGCTATCAACATTGTTTTCAACTTCGCTTGCAAGGTCAACTGGCGTCGTCGCTGTTGGAGCACTTGCTAAAGAATCAAAGTCAAAATCATCATCAATCAGGGTATTCTCATCGAACGTAACAGTCGTTGGTGCAGTGTTAGAAGCTACTGTTTCATGAGCTACTGTTTCATGAGCTGCTGTCTCATGAGGGACTTCATTTATTTCCTGCGCTGCATTGTCTTCAAAAGTAAAGTCATCAAAATTGTCTTCAATAAGAATAGGCGTTTCACTTGATGGCTGTGTTTTCGTCTCTGCTTCAACTGGTGCATTGAAAGTATCAATATCATTGATATTATCAACATTATCGAGAGATAAAGTAAGGTCTTCTTGCTCTAGTTGAGTTGCTTCTGTAGTGACTTCATCAACATCAGCATAAACGTTATCATCGCTAGCTTCAATTTCTAAATCTGCCAAATCTAAGACAAAGTCTTCATTGTCATCTAATGTAGTATTATTAGACGTATCATTAGATAGAGTGGTAGTAGGCGCTTGCGTAGAGATATCTTGTGGCTCTGCTAAGTCGAAATCAAAATCAAAATCGGAGTCACTGGCGTTACTATCGCCACTATTATCATTTTTGCTTATAACAGCTGAAGCAGATAAAATTTCAGCATCAGCGATATCTAGCCCAGTGACCGGTGTCATGCTAGTAGCGGCGGGCTCGTTAATATCGTTTTCTAAGTCATTCAGGCTCAGGTCAAAATCTTGCTCGATATTATCGAAATCATGAGAAGGAGCTAAAGTGGTGTCAGAGCTGTCTGCTAAGTCGTTTCTATAGGCAGTAGGTTGAACCGCATCATCATCAAGATGGTTATCAATAATGGCGTTTTGACTGTCGACTTTGTCCGCAGGGATATCAAAATCGATACTCTCAAAACCCGCATCTTGGTCATTTTCAGCTGGTAGAGCATGTTTGGCTGCTTGATTTTGTTCTTCAGTCAGTAATGCTTTTAATTCATCTGCTTGAGCGATACTTTTTGCATCAGCATGAGTTTTAATAGAGTCATAAACTTTATTAAAGTTATCAGATTGATCTATCGTGGCATATATCGCAAGCAGCTTAAGAGATAATTGGCTATCATTAGGTTTTTCAATAAGACCGCGGTTGAGCGTTTCAATGGCTTTGTCATAGCGCTGCTGATCCATAAAACGTTGCGCAATCTCAATAGGATTAAATTTTTTGTCATTAGTGCTGTCGGCTTCACTAGGTGCTTCTTTAAGCGCAGTTTTTCCTGCCTTTACAATTGGTTGCCCTGATGGTTTTTGTGCTTTATTTTTACGCACGACCAAAACCGCTATTAGTACAATAAATACCAATCCGGCGATAATATATAGCATATTGTCCATAGTTACTCCTGCGCCCACGATCACAGCATAGTGCATTGATCGGTTAGGCAATTATTGATTGCGTAGTTTTTCGAGACGAGCTTGTAGCTCCGCCAGTTTTTGGTTTTGTAATTGCAACTTTTTAGTATAACCGCCAAGCGTGCTGTTGGTTTTTGATAAACGCTGAGCCTCCGCTACTGTACTTTGTCTTGATGATTTAAGAATATCTAACACATCTGAGCTAAGTCCGTTACCCGTAGCCATAGCTGTCTTATTTTTAGTGCCATCTGCGCTACCGTCATGGCCAGGAGCGAGAACAGAAAACTGAGCGGTTGGCAGGGTTTGTGTTTTCTTTATAACCGGCTTCTCAGTACGCTTTGTCGCTTTAGCACTTTCAGTTTTTGTTTTAGAGGCAGCTTTCGCTGCATCAGGTTTTTTAACTATGGGTGTATTTGCTTTTCTATTATGCCGTTTTTGCTCGCTGATAGCGGCCTGTAGCTTTTTTTGAGATGGCACGACATCATACTTGGGTAAACTTAGCTGAGCATCGGCTTTTAGCTGATCCGCATTTTTATTGATAAAGGCATTTGGGTTTTGGGTTTGAATCTCGTTCATGACGGTTTGTACATCAAGATTGTTTTTCTCTGCGATTTGCTGGGCAATGATCCATAAGTTATCGTTACGCTGTACTGTATAGTTAAACTCAGAGCTCGTGTCATTATTAGCAGAAGCGATACTAGCGCCTTTATCATTGGAACCTAGCGTAGATAGATTTCCAGAGGATAGGGTTTGCTGTGAAGCAATCTGGGTAGATGGGGTAGTGCTATAGAGCTCTGCACCATCTGACTTGTTTTTAGCAGTTGGCAAAGGGTTAACAGGTGTTGGCGTGGCAGCCATCATATTCGTGTTATTTGCATTGCTTGTATTGTTTGAAACGTTAGGCTGTATCTGACGGGTAATCTGGATATTCAAGATATCAAATTGATTATCCGTAAGCCCAGTAGCAGATGCACTGCCATCTAGATTCCCTGTTGCATGATTATTAGCATGATTGACAGCTGTCATCGTAGGATTGCTCTGCTTATCAGCATCATTATTCAAACGCTCATTATCTAAGCGACTGTTCTCTAAGCTATTGGGAGAATATACCGTAGTCGTACTTTGCGTGGCAGGCGTGATAACGGCTGTAGGTGCCAATAATAATGGTGGCGGCGTACCCTTTTTAACAATTAACGGTTGCGCATTCGTGGTAGAAACCTCAGGTAAGTTCGGCTTTTTTGCGCCTGTAACGATACTTTGAGTAGGGGTAATCGGCAAGCTGTTATTTAGAGGCATCAGTAATGTTTTAGGAATAACATTGCGCTGAGTACCATCATTAATAGACAACACCACATCTGCAAAAGGCTTGGAGACAGGTTTGGTCGTCGTGATAAGAACGTGACCACTGGTGGCTGACGTCGGTTGGAAACGGACGGTCATTGAGTCAGTTGGCGTCAAGCCCATTTGCTGATAAATAGTAGAGTTTGCCAAACTGGCTGAAAAATCAGCGGTCTTAATATCAGTGACCATAATACTGGCAGCTAAAGGTTCATGCTGCGCCGAGGTAATGACTGTCTTGCCAATGGTGGCGGCTTGGGCATGAGACATAAAAGCTGCATAGCCGACTGAATAAAGCAGCGCCATTGATACTGAGCGATGTACAGTAGTCAAGCGATGAGATAAGTGACAAGACATGTGCAGCCCTTTAGAGTGAGAGTTATCTGTGTTGTTATAACAAAATACTGTTTAGTTTACCAGTTTATTTCACCGCTGTTGTGAACAATGCATTAATTGTTTGCTTAATGTTTATTCTTGCAACTGAATCTTTTTATCAAGCAGCATGGCATCACCATAGCTAAAAAAGCGATATTGGGTATTAATGGCATGTTGATAGGCTTGCTCGATAGCGGCTTTGCCTGCAAATGCAGAGACTAACATCAGCAACGTAGACTTTGGTAGATGAAAATTAGTAAACAGTTTGTCTATAACACCAAACTTAAACCCTGGATAAATAAAGATATCGGTATCACCCGCCCAACTAGAAAGCGCTTGTCCATTGACCGCTGTTTTTTGATACGCAGTCTCAAGCACGCGTGTGACCGTTGTTCCAATCGCAATCACTTGCTTACCATTGGCATGCGTTTGGTTGATGAGGTCAGCAGTGGTTTGGGGCAGGTGAGCATATTCGCTATGCATGGTGTGATTGAGCAAGTTTTCTGTTTTTACAGGGGCAAACGTACCGGCACCAACATGTAAGGTGACAAAAGCGGTATTAATACCTTTGGCGGCAAGCTTGTCTAACACGAGCTCATCAAAATGTAAGCTGGCGGTCGGTGCAGCGACGCTGGCAAGTTTGGCAGGGTCATGAAAAACCGTCTGATAACGGGTATTGTCAGTCGCATCGGCGTGGCGCTCAAAGTAGGGCGGAATAGGCAGCTCACCATAACGCTCTAAATCAGGCAGAATAGACGCCTCAAAAGCTAAAATAAATAAGTTATCTTGGCGACCAATCATCACAGCGTGCATATGACCGTCGGCAATCTGCAATCGTTGCCCAAGTTTGGGTGCTTTACTGGCTTTAACATGACAAAGGGCAATATGCTCTTGGCTAACGGTTGCACCGTCTGTCGTTTGTAAATGTAAGGTCACGCCATCTAAATCTGATAGCTCAACCAAACGCTCAATAAGTACTTCTATCTTACCGCCCGTGTCTTTTTGCCCAAACAAGCGCGCTTTCATGACTTTGGTGTCGTTAAAGACGATTAGGTCGCCCGTGTTTAGCAGGTCGGGCAGCTCAGAAAATTGTTTGTCTAAAATCTGACTGTCAGTATTTTCTTGATTGTTTTTAGCTACATATAGCAACTTTGATGCCGAACGCTGCGCCAATGGGTAACGAGCGATTAAGCTGTCTGGCAGCTCATAATCGTAATCGTCAACACTAAGATAGTCTAAAACGTCATCGTTCTTATTAATATCGTTATTTAGGTTTTTATCAGTACTGTTGTTGAAGTTTTTGTCGGTATTATTATTGGGCGTATCAGTGAGATTAACATCTGGGTTTATAGGTTGAGAGTCAGTCATAGTCGGTCTTTCAATAGATAGAAGTTTCGAGGTAATTGTAGCAGAAATGCGGATATGAAAGAACGGTTTCCTAAGCATTAGCCGTTCATAAATGACGAATGGCAAATAAAATAGCCTAAGCAAAAAATTAAGGTATGACAAAGTGATGGCTTTGTTTCCAATAGCTTTGTTTGCAAAGATTTAATGACTTATTCAAATAAATTTAGCTGCGGCAGTATTTGCGTGGCAGGCGTTAACGAAGAAAAAGTCACACCGACAAGCCGGATAGGCAGCAGACGTGGAATATCTAAAAACAGCTTATCAAGCCAGTAATGGGCAGATTCGGCGCTATCAAAAGCCGTGGATAAGGTGTGCGAACGCGTGACTTGGGTAAAATCGGCGTATTTGATTTTAAGGGTAATGGTATAGGCGACTAGCTGCTTTTTATGCAGCTGCTCAAAAGCATCGGCGTTTTGCTCGTATATTTGTATACGTAGCTCTTCATCGTGACTTAAATTGTCTCTAAAAGTGGTCTCAGAACCAACCGACTTATGAATACGCTGCGATTTGACGGGTCGTTCGTCACGACCATGGGCGATGTCATGATAAAACTGTCCACGTTTACCAAATTCATTGACTAGAATGGCAGCAGGGGTGCGCCGTAGGTCAGCACCCTTACTGATACCCATCGCATGCAAGCGTTTCGCTGTTGCTTTGCCAATCCCATGGAAACGCTCAATAGGCAATGTGCTAATAAACGCCTCAGCATCCGCTGGCGTAATTACCGCCGTGCCATTGGGTTTATTAATATCAGAGGCAATCTTGGCGAGCATTTTATTAAAGGACACGCCCGCAGAGGCATTGAGTCCTGTCTGCGCTAAAATTTGCGCCCGTAGCCAATTTGCCATTAGTGTGGCTGAGCCGTGATGCACGCTCAGTCCTGTCACATCAAGATACGCCTCATCCAACGATAATGGCTCAACCTGCGGCGTCAAACTGTGCATAATGCGGCGAATATCTTGACTGACCGCTCGATAGACATCAAAGCGTGGCCTAACAAATATGACATCGGGGCAACGTTTACGAGCTTCATAACAGGACATAGCGGAGCGTACGCCAAACTTACGCACCTCATAACTGGCAGCTGCAACCACCCCGCGACCATTGGGGTCGCCACCGACGACTAACGGCTTGCCGCGTAGCTCAGGAAAGTCGCGCTGTTCTACACTGGCATAAAAAGCATCCATGTCAATGTGAATAATCTTGCGAGGGCTGGGTGTGATAAGAGCAGTCATAACCACTATTTTACCTGATTTGGCTTCTTAATTTTAGTCTCTGTTATTGGGTATAAAATTGTTTATAAGGAGATGAATACTATTGTTAGAATAAGGCGAGCAGGTAGCGCTAAGCATGCTAGCAGACGTTATCAATGAGATATTTGGCAAAATTAATCAGCTTCATTTAACGTTTATCCGAATATTCCTACCGTTTATCGGCAAGAAGTACTTTCGATGTTACAGTTTTGCTGCTATTGTTTTACAATAAAGTATCCAAAGAGGTTAGTGGCTGTTAAATGAGTACGACTTGATGATTTTATTTTTCAGCAGAAATGGATGTTTGTATAGCTCATGTCATGCTCATGGAACGAGCAATGATGCAAGGTATTAGCAGAAAAACACTGGTTTTTACTGATAGTACAGGACAGTTAGGGAGCTGGATATGAATGGTGAGTTAACAGGGAGCGATTTGACCCGCGCATTACTTAAACGTAGTGATAAACCAATATGGTGTGCAGTTGATGATGAAAGTGATGAACAAGCGATGATGGATCATGATGGTAATGATTTTACCGCCTATATCGTATCATTTAAAGATGGCTACTTTTATTGTAGCTGCGGCACACCTTGGGCATATGCAGTGCCAGTCAAGATAAGTGCAATCACGCAGTATGAGGTGAACGTTTGAGTAGCATGGTAAGTAGTAAATCACCTATATAAAATAGCCTCATATTTAGAGGCTATTTTTTTGTCAACAGTAAGCGCTTAGTGCATTAGGTTGCATCAGGTTGAGCCATGGGATCGGCGTCAGCAAAGGCTTTTAGTGTGCGACAATGTGCGTCAATCTCGGCGATATTGGGATAAGCACCTAAGTCTACTTTAAAGCGCCGTGCCGACGAGACTTGCGGAATCAAATAGCAATCTGCAAAAGTAGGGCTGTCGCCATAGCAAAATTTCCCACGAGCTTTATCTTGCGCTAAGCGTTTTTCTAACGCTGCAAAACCCTCACTTATCCAGCGATTACACCATTTTATGACTTCATCTTCGTCTACTGATAGCTCATTGCGCAGATACTGCAAAATACGGCGATTGTTAATAGGATGAATATCACAGCCAATCATGGCGCTTAGCGCACGTACCTGCATACGAGGGGCAGCGTCTTTAGGCAATAGCGGCGTCTCAGGATAAACCTCTTCTAACCACTCTAAAATAGCCGGGCTTTGAAACAACAGCAAATCATCTGCTTGCAATACAGGCACCAATCCTTGTGGGTTAATGGCTTTGAACGCTGACTCAAGCTGCTGATCTTTTGCCAAGTTAACCGCGATATACTCATACGCTAAACCTTTAAGATTCATCGCGATACGAGTACGATGCGATGTTCCGCTACGAAAGTAGCTATATAACTTCATCATTATCAATTCCCTTTATAATGGTAGGTTGTTTGTGTCATAAGTGGTTATAATTATTGATACCATGCTTATGTTATATAATCCAAATAAGTAATGTTAAGTCGTAATGTTATAAATAGTACTGTTATGGGATTTCCATAAATAATACATTAACAAAGTAGACCATCAATTGAACAAACCACTGATTGAGCAAAACATGCCCGTATCTGAAAATCTGAGAGACAACCCTACTAGCAATAAAAACCAAGGTGGTGTGCAGTCACTTGAAATTGGATTGTCAGTATTAGACGTTCTAATCAATCACAACGAGCCTATGATGCTAAAGGATATTGCGCAAAATGTGCAAATGCATCCGGCTAAGTGTCATCGTTATTTGGTCAGTCTTATTCGCAAAAATTATGCGCGGCAGCTGAACGATGGTCGTTATGGACTTGGCGTGCGCGTTAATGCACTGGCAGCATTGGGGCAGACTGGGTTTAATCAAAACAATATCTTGGAGCGGCTAACCCATATCGCCAATGAGATTAAAGACACGCTATACTGCGGTGTGCAAATTGCCAAATGGTTTAGCGAAGGTCCGATTATCATTCAATCGGTTGAGCCAGATAGCCCTATCAGCATCATCACTCGTATCGGCTCGCGTATGCCGCTAACAACGTCGGCGACAGGGCAATTATTTGCCAGCTATCAGCCAGATGCCGTTATCGAGCCATTGGTGACGGCTGAATGGCGTATAGAGGATAAAGCAGTCATCGCAGAAAAGTGGCAGCACTTTAACCAGATGCAAGCCAAGATTCGCACCCAAGGCTATGCTACGGTGACCGGTGATATGCTGATGGGGATTAATGCCATTACCATTCCAGTGATTGTGCCTCAATCCGCCAACACTGCTGCTATTCAGTCCGCTACCAATGACAAGTTATCTGTTAATAACCAATCATCTTTTGATAATTTGCCATTAGAATATGCCATTACTATCATTGGTACCACCGAGCAGTTGCCGATGAGTGAGCAATATAACGTGGTTGAGCAAATACTGGCAATCGCGCAGCGTTATCAAATAGCGTAGCCAAGACTCGCTACTTAACTTCTTAATAAAGTAAAATTTAACCATCCAATAAATTAACGCTATTACTCACCTGCAGGCGCGACTTCTCGTGCTTGCGCCAGTTCCTCTGCATGTAAAAACTGAGTATGAGCGGGTGCACGCTTGGTACGCGACCATTCTTCTAACATCTCATATTTCATCTCTTCCGTAATCATCGAGACCTTTTCTTCTGAGGTAATATCATCGTAGGTGAGCTCCATACGATGGCCATTAGGATCAAAGAAATAGATAGAATGGAAGATACCGTGATTGGTCACGCCGACCACGTCAATACCATTTGCTTCTAAATGCTTTTTTGCGGCCATTAACGCATCACGGTCTTTTACTTTCATGGCTAAATGTTGCACCCAGTTTGGCGTATTGGGGTCAAAGCCCATTTCCGGTTGATTGGGCACTTCAAAAAACGCCAACACATTGCCATTACCGGCATCTAAAAACACATGCATATAAGGGTCAAAGGCTTTGGTCGAAGGTACATGGTCCTCAGCAAATGCTAAGATGAAATCCATATTGAGGTATTTTTTATACCATTCAACGGTTTCTTTAGCATCCTTGCAGCGATAGGCTACATGATGGATTTTTTCAATTTTAAAACTCATATCAAACTCCTTTTGATAAAGCGTGCTACTTAATAAGCTGTCAAACCTGTATTAAACTAAATGGTGATAGTTGTCCGACAGCCTAAGTAATTTTTTTACGCCTGTTTTATTTGTAAGTGCTTTATATACTAGAACTATTTGTCAAAATCGAATGTGAGCGCAGGCAAGACCTTACCGCGTACTTCACCAAAGCCAACACGAATGCCGTCTTTTTCACTATAGCCTTTCATAATCACGGTATCGCCATCTTCGATAAAGCTGCGTGTCTCGCCGCCTTTTAAAGTGACAGGTTTGGTGGCATTCCAAGCAATCTCTAACATCGAGCCATAAGAATCTGGCGTCGGTCCTGAAATCGTCCCTGAGCCCATCATATCGCCGACTTCTACTTTACAACCCGTGATGGTGTGGTGGGTTAGCTGCTGCGCCATTGACCAATACATATATTTAAAATTAGTCTCACAAACCACCGTTGCTTCGTCTGCATTTTCAGGCAATAACTCGACTGATAAAGTGATATCAAAGCTGCTATCAGAGGCTTTTTCATTGAGATAAGCCAGTGGTTTTGGCTCTTGCGTTGGGCATGAGGTTTTAAAGGGTGCTAAAGCATCCATAGTCACAATCCATGGCGATACTTCAGAAGCAAAGGTTTTGGCATTAAAAGGACCTAAAGGCACGTATTCCCATTTTTGGATATCGCGGGCTGACCAATCATTAAGTAATACCATGCCAAAAATATGGTCAGCTGCCTCATCGACTGCAATCGGTTGACCGATATTATTGCCTTTACCGACGACAAAGGCGGTTTCAAGCTCAAAATCTAGACGCTTACAAGGTGAGAAAATAGGACGGTCATCAGCATTGGGTTTTAGCTGACCCGATGGGCGTATCACATCCGTACCACTAATGATAACGGTGCTGGCGCGTCCGTTATAGCCGACTGGCATTTCAGTCCAGTTAGGCAGTAGGGCGTTATTTGGGTCACGGAACATAGTGCCAACGTTGGTCGCATGCTCTTTAGAAGAATAAAAGTCGGTAAAACCGGGCACTTGCACCGGCAGATGCATGGTGACGTCTGCTTGCTTAAACAGGGCTTTTTGCTGCAAGTCTGCATTGTCGCGCAAGGTATCATTATCAGCAGACAATAGCGTTTGAATGGTGGTGCGCGCCTTGGTCCAGTTTTCGCGACCAGAATCAATAAAGGCGTTTAGGGTTGGTTGATCAAAATATGGACCGTCAGCCAAACTTAATAAACCTTCTGCTTCGAGTACTGACAAGTCTAATACCTGCTCACCGATAGCGACGCCAGCGCGACGGTTGTTATTACCAGCAGCGTATTTGGTTTCACTAAAAATGCCATAAGGTAGGTTATGAATAGAAAAGTCAGAATCAGTGGCGATATCGATAAATGAGGTGAGGTTTTTGTCAATCGTTGACATGGGGAAGCTCCTTGCTAAAGCGCATATTGAATTACGTTATAATTAACTACTTACGTATAATGTAATTTATAGCCAAACAGATTGCAAGGTTTTTTGTGCAGTGTTTTTTAGAGAATAAGAAAATATCAGGCATAAAAAAAGGCTGAGCAATAACTCAGCCTTTTTATTCACATGGTTTTTATGAAATCGCGTTAGATGATTAGTCTTTTAAGACGTCGACCATCGCATTGGCAACATAATCGATATTACTGCTGTTTAAGCCGGCAACACACATACGCGAGTTCGATACCATGTAGATACCAAACTTACTTTGGAGTTGTTCAACCTGTTCAGGCGTTAGGCCCGTAAAGCTAAACATGCCGTTTTGCTCAGTTAAGTAATCGAAGTTACGATCAGAGATTTTCTCTTCCAATACTGATTTGAGCTTTAAGCGCATGGCTTTGATACGGTCACGCATCGCATAAACTTCGCCAACCCATTGCTTATGTAGCGCTTCGTCGTTCATGACGATATCGACCACACGACCGCCATGTGATGGTGGGCTTGAGTAGATGCGACGTACGGTTGCATTTAGTTGACCAAAAACGCGCTCAGTTTCGTCTACTGTTGGGCAAACGACCGATAAACCGCCGACACGCTCGCCATATAGCGATAAGTTTTTAGAGAATGAGTTGCTCACAAACAGTGGCAGACCCATATCGACGGCTTTACGAATCGCGTAAGCATCGCTGTCCATGTCTTCGCCAAAGCCTTGGTAAGCGATGTCCATAAATGGAATCAGCTCACGCGCTTGAATGACGTTTAGGACAGTATCCCACTGCTCACGAGTCAAGTCCATACCGGTTGGGTTATGGCAGCAAGGGTGCAATAAGATGACATCATCTTTATTTAAAGTCTCAAAAAAAGCAATCATCTCATCAAATTTGATGCTGCTGGTCGCTTTGTCGTAGTACGGATATTTACCGACTTCGACGTCAGAGCCTTCAAAGATAGCAATGTGGTTGCCCCACGTTGGGTCGCTGACGTAGCACTTAGACTGCGGGAACCATTCATGGATAAATTCTGCGCCCACTTTTAACGCACCAGAACCGCCGATAGTGGCGATGGTCGCAACCAAACCGTCTTGTAAGATTTGCGCGTCTTTACCAAACAGCAATTCCTGACAACCTTTACGGTGTCCGGGTAAGCCGGCCATTGGCAAATAAGGACGAGGAGAGATTGGGTCGGCAATACGCTGTTCAGCCGTTTTGACACACTCAAGGACGGGCAATTTGCCATCCTCATCATAATAAACGCCCACGCCTAAATTGACTTTATCTGGGTTGGTGTCGGCGGCAAACTTGTCCATCAATCCTAAGATCGGGTCACCGGCATAATAATCGATACGTTCAAACATTTTTTTTCCTTACAAGGGAGATGAGTTAAGGCGTTAAAAAGCATAAACCAGTTTGGCGATTAACTCAACGTTAGATTCAGCGATACTGATTAATTAACGCATTTTTTTGTTTATTGGCAAATTTTTGGACAGATTTAAGCCTTTGCCAAACTTAAGTAACGAGTTGGTTAAAGGAGGCTTAAATACACTTAAATACTCTGTAAATCATCAAAGTGACTGGCAAAGTAAGATTGCAAGAATTGCTTAAAGGCAATACTGGCGGGTGATAATGCCCGTGACGAGCGTTGGTAAATAAAAAAGCGGCGCATTTTGGCCGGTTGTGCCAAGGGGCGCATCTGTAAGCCATTGGCGCTTACCCAATCTATCACCTCCGGCATATAAGGCAAGCACAAGGTAATGCCAAAACCTTGGCGGGTCATCTCAAGGGCGGTGGACATAAAGTTAACTTTATAGCGCGCCTGCTGGATATGGCTGGCAATACTCTCATCAAGCTCGGCGGTCACCTGCTCAATAAATGGCCCTTGCAAGGTAATAAGCGGAATGTCTACCAAGTCCTGCCAGACAACCTCTGATTTTTGTGCCAGCGCATGGCTGTCAGGCATCACCACACAAAACGGCAGCTGATATAACAAATCGGCGCTGATGTCATCCTCAGATTCCATAAAACCAAGCTCAGTCCCGACGCCCAAATCTACCTCGATGTTTTGAATGTGTTCTAAAACATTTTCAGCTGAGCAATCAAGCAAAGACACGCTAATATCTGGATATTCTTTAGCAAACTGGGCAATAACCGCTGGCATGGAGGAGGCGGCAAATTGCGACACCGCAAGCCTAACCTGACCTTGTGCCAAACTTGTCAAACTACTGGCTTCATTTTCAAACAGCTGCATCTCATTTAAGATACGCCGCGCTTGGGGCAATAAATGATGCCCGACAACGGACAAAGAAAGCTGGCGTGTGGTGCGATCAAACAACACGATACCGAGGCTAGATTCTAGCTCTTTAATCAAACCACTGACGGCAGATTGGGTCAAATGCATCTGCTCACTGGCACGGGTAAAACTGCCATTGTCGGCAACGCTGATAAAAGCGGTCAATTGGCGAATACTGATATTCATAAGAAAACCTGATAAATAAATCAAAAAATACGATTAGTCTTATAAATCAAGCTAATCTAATATAAATGCATCGTCAATAAGAATTATTGATTGAAGTTATTTTTTAGCATTATATTTTTACTGTTTTTTATACCACCAATTGAAATTAAGGATGATTACAATGGCCGATTTATTTGAAAACCCAATGGGATTGCAAGGGTTTGACTTTGTTGAATTCGCCTCACCTCAACCACAAGCTGTTGCAGAGTTATTTGAGCAGCTGGGTTTTACCCATGTGGCCAATCACCGCTCAAAGGACGTGGCGTTATACCGTCAAGGTGATATCAACCTTATCATCAATCGTGAGCCAAAAAGCCAAGCCAGCTATTTCGTTGAAGAGCATGGCGCTGGGGCTTGTAGCATGGGTTTTCGCGTCAAGGATTCTAAACAAGCCTATGAGCTGGCGATTGAAAAAGGCGCGCAGCCAGTAGATGTGCCAACAGGGGTGATGGAATTAAGACTGCCTGCTATCAAAGGCATTGGCGGCTCTCTCATCTATTTGATTGACCGTTTTAAAGATGGCGAGTCTATCTATGATGTCGATTTTGAATTCTTACCAAACGTTGATAGACGCCCTGTAGGTTATGGCTTTAAAGTCATTGACCATCTAACGCATAACGTTTACCGCGGCCGTATGGCGTATTGGGCAAACTTCTATGAGCGCATCTTTAACTTCCGTGAAATCCGTTATTTCGATATCAAAGGCGAGTACACCGGCCTGACCAGTAAAGCGATGACCGCCCCTGATGGGAAAATTCGTATCCCGTTAAATGAAGAGTCTAAGCAAGGCGGCGGCCAAATCGAAGAATATTTGATGCACTTTAACGGTGAAGGTATTCAGCATATTGCCTTAGCCAGTGATGATTTATTTGCCAGTATCGATAAGCTAAAAGCTGCCGGTATTCCATTGATGACCGCACCAAACGCGGCCTACTATGACATGCTAAGCGAGCGTTTACCAAACCACGGCGAGAATGTCTCTGAGCTGCAAATGCGCGGTATCTTGCTAGATGGCACCACTGAGGGTGGCAAACCACGTCTACTGCTACAGATTTTCTCTGAAACTATCTTGGGTAGCCCAGTATTCTTTGAATTTATCCAACGTAAAGGCGATTACGAAGAAGGCTTTGGTGAAGGTAACTTTAAAGCCTTGTTTGAGTCTATCGAGCGTGACCAAGTCCGTCGCGGCGCGATTGGTCAGTCAGAGACCGAAACGCCGTAACTTAGTTCAACACCGTAACTTGGTCTAAAGTTTATCTGTTAGCGCTGATATACAAGTGCTTATGTATCCATGCTTATATATCAGTGCTCAGAATAAGATCAGTGCTCAGAATAAGAAAATGGACAAGACGAAAGGATAACGTCTTGTCTTCATTAACCCTCATTATTACGACAGTCACTTTAAAGTATCGGTTCAGTTTAACTAAGATTAATTGAGTTTAACTGAGGTGGCTTAAGACAAGTTAATGATGCAAAGTTAATGTAACCCACGGTAATAAAAGGAATACAGGCATGGAACGCCTATCACAGACAACGTCTTATAGTAAAACCGTCAGTGCCAATAGTGTGGTTTTAACACCGCGAGCAGCTGATGGATCTCATCACGACCATTCAACTCATATAAAGCAGCCTTACGTCTCGCGTCAGCCAGACAGTCAGGGGCATATTCATTATAGTACCGATGAAAATGCCATGTGGCAGGCGCTGCTTGAACGTCAAGCCACGCAAATACCCAATCGTGCCTGCTCAGCCTATCTAGAGGGCCTTAAAAAACTGAATTTGCCATCGACGTACATCCCGCAACTACATGATATCGATGAGGTACTGCAAGCGACGACTGGCTGGCAAACCGCGGCGGTTCCTGCGCTTATCAGCTTTGGTAAGTTTTTTAAGCTGTTGGCAAATAAATCCTTCCCTGTGGCGACCTTTATCCGTCGCTTCGAAGACATGGACTATATCGAAGAGCCTGATATCTTTCATGAAATCGTTGGCCATTGCCCGCTGCTGACCCATCCTGCGTTTGCGGCTTTTAATGAGACGTATGGCAAGCTGGGTTTGAATGCCAGTAAAGAAGAAAGGTGGTTTTTAGCACGACTTTATTGGTTTACCATCGAGTTTGGCTTGGTTGGTAGCCGTCCTGACAATCGCCGTATCTATGGCGGCGGTATTTTAAGTTCGCCTTCTGAAACCCTTTATGCGCTGAGTGGTACTTCGGATAAGCAAGCAGAACATCAGCAGTCCCAATGCCAGCCCCAATGTCAGCCACAATCTCAATACGAGCAAACCCATTACCAACAACCAGAATATAGAGCGTTTGATTTGCTTGATGTGTTACGTACGCCTTATCGCATTGATCATATTCAGCCGATTTATTATGTGATTGATGATTTGAATACGCTATTTGATATCGTCGATAGCGACATCATGGGCATGGTCAAGCAGGCGATGTCACTAGGATTGTTTGAACCCACTTATGCGGCAAAAAACTCCTAAACGATTCAGGAGAATACTTAGTAGTATTTAAGAGGTTGCACCATTTATATGGTTTAGCACTAATGGTTTAGCACTGAAGTAATAGCGTCAACATGGACGTTCGTTTATTAAAAATAATAGTTAACATAAAAGGAAATTATAATGACTACATTATCACAAGCCAGCTGTGAAGCCTGCCGTATCGGCGCACCGACCGTTGACGATACCGAAGCGCGCGAGCTATTAACACAAATTCCTGAGTGGTCGCTGATTGAAGTCGATGGCATCAAGCAACTACAGCGCCAGTATAAATTCAAAAACTTTGTCACAGCAATGGCATTTGCCAACGAGCTTGCTGAGATTTCTGAAGCAGAAGGGCATCATCCGGGTATCTTGGTAGAGTGGGGCAAGGCCACCGTCACTTGGTGGTCACATAGCATTAAAGGTCTGCATCGCAATGATTTTGTCATGGCCGCGAAGACCGATAGCCTACTGGGTAAGTGATGAGGGTAGCAATAATCATTGCAACTCATTAAACTTGTCCAACCCAAAGCCAACCCCAACGCCAGAATCCACTGGCAAGCTAAGGATGTGTGATGCCGCCAAAAATACTAACCCAAATTTCACCGCAACTGGCGTTTATGATTTCTGCCATTGTCATCGCCATCATGGGCGTTACCATGATTGGCTTTGGCTGGGTGCCGCATTTATCATTGATACTTGCTATCTGTGTGTTACTGGCCATCGGTCTGTTCAAAGGTTTAAGCTTCGATGATATGCAAGCGCAAATGGCGTCTGGCGTTATGCGTGGTATCGGTGCGATTTATTTATTCTTCTTTATTGGTTTGATGGTCGCCGCCTTGATGATGTCTGGTGCTATTCCGACCCTGATGTATTTTGGTTTTCAGCTGATATCGCCAGAGTATTATTATATCTCAGCCTTTGTATTGACCTCTATTATCGGTATTGCTTTGGGCAGTAGTTTGACCACTGCCGCCACACTTGGCGTGGCTTTTATTGGTATGAGCAATGCCTTTGATGCCAATGTGGCGATTGCCGCTGGTGCAGTGGTATCAGGAGCGTTTTTTGGTGATAAAATGTCGCCGTTATCGGATACTTGTACCATTGCCTCATCGGTTGTGGGTATTGATTTGTTTGAGCATATTCGCAATATGATGTATACCACTGTACCGGCGTGGATACTGACAGTGATACTGTTCTGGTTTTTCTCTGGGCAAACGGCTGGCTCGGACTTAAGTCAAGTGAGGGTATTGCAAGGACAGTTAATCGAAAGTGGCTTGGTACATGGTTATGCCGTACTGCCTTTCGTCGTGCTAGTAGGACTGGCGATATTTCGTGTTAATGCCATTTATACCATCATTTGTACCATCGCTGCGGCATTGATTATTACTTACTTACATAGCTCGCCAAGCTTTGGTCAGTTGGGCGGTTATCTGTTTGCAGGTTATGCTCCTGCTGAGTCATTAGAGCTGGGCGAGGTAGGCGGTATGCTATCGCGCGGCGGTGTCCAAAGCATGTTCTTTACCCAAGCGATTGTGATATTGGCGCTCAGTCTTGGTGGCTTGCTGACGGCATTAGGTATCTTGCCAGCATTATTATCAGGTATTAAAGACAATTTAACGACAGCAGGGCGTGCTATTTTTGCTGCTGCCATGTCGGCTTTAAGCATCAACGTACTTATCGGTGAGCAGTACTTGAGTATCTTATTATCAGGAACCGCCTTCCGACCGACGTTCGAGCGTTTAAACTTACACCCAAAAAACCTATCGCGCACCATTGAAGATGCCGGTACGGTGATCAATCCATTGGTACCTTGGAGTGTGTGCGGCGTGTTTATCAGCCAAGCGTTGGGCGTTCCCGTACTTGATTATCTGCCTTATGCCTTCTTCTGTTATTTATCGCTACTATTAACGATATTATTTGGCTTTACAGGGATAACCATCACGCGTAAAGATGGCACCAATGTCCGTAAGCACCAAAAAGCACAAGTTGCTAATTAACGATAGGCTATTTTAAAGTAAATTGAGCTAGCATTAGCGGTCTAAAAAACCACTCTAACCCGATTAGAGTGGTTTTTTTTGGGCAATTTGAACCATTAAACGATATATCTAAAAGTGGCTGAATAAGAGATAATAGGTTATATAGATTTCTAATCACTAAATGAACAAGAAATGTGCATTTAGACACTACTAACGCTTTGTAGTCGCAGAAATCTTATACATTTTACTTAAATAAAAAGGCAGTCCTGCATGACCCATAATAATCCATATAACCTGATACCCTTGCAACCTACGGGCAGAAATGAAACCAATACCGCCAATACTTATTCACCTGAAGACATGATTACCATTTACGAGCAGCAGTTTTTGACCGAAGTGCCAGAAGATAAACTCACAGAATTCTTGCCTTTTTTAAAAGCTTTTTATGATATTGATAACCATACCTTAGATGTCAGCGCCATTATTTTCGATGCGATTGCTGACTCTTGTATTATTTATAATCATAAAGTCAAAGCTGGGCGTTATGAGATATTAGAAGGATTGGTAAAAGAAGAGATTGAAGCAGACGCAAGCGAAGTAGAGAGCGAAAGCGCTGAAGAGGAACAAGTACAAGCCTATACCCTAGAGTGTAAGCGTACTTTTTTTATTAATGATATAGAGATGCCTTATCATTTTAATTTGTTTATCCATGGCGATAGTTATTCTACCTTGACCAAAAGAGATAGCTTGTTAGAAAAAATGTACTGGTTTGTCAGTGACAGTTTTGATGAGCAGTTATTAGATAACTCTGATGCTACAGAGAGCTTGGAATCTATTAATGAGCAACTGGCAAGCTTGGGTATTCGAGAAATGGATTTGACTACTATTCATGAGCTAGTGGACTATATAGAAGACAGCCTTATAGATGATGATATGGCAGAAGCAGTTAATAAGTTGTTGGATGAAGCCGAGTAGCATTGAATATATCGTTTACTGTTAAAAAACGACCACTCTAAGTTTATTAGCGTGGTTTTTTTCGATAGGACAGCCAATTTTAAATAACAGGCAATAAAAAACCCTCGTAATCGATAGATTGGCGAGGGTTTCGTATATTGAACCAGTGGTTGGAACAGGTATAGGGGGTTAATTCATTGAATGATTTATAGAGACCATCCTAAATTCTTTATGATCTCTTAGTCTTAGTTACACCTCGTTTGTTTTAAATGAAACTGGGGTTTTTTTAGTAATTTTACTCGTATTCTTTACAAATCCACTGGCTTATTTTGGCTCTTTATTATTACTTATAAGTATCTTTGGTACGCTGCTATTCTCAGTTATCTCACATTTCAATTCTAAATAACCACTTCTAAGCTAGACTCACATTACAGGTAAATTGCGTTTGCTTTCAGTTCACAAGCTGTCTTATAGATTACTAGTATAGGTAATTTTGTTTACAGTTGAGTGAGATGGTAACTAAATTGAATAAAAAGTAATTGATATTATATTCAATTTATCAAGATTTGACTGTATGGAAATAATATAAATAACCTCTAAACCTATCTTTAAGTTTCGTCTGTAATTGAGCGCCCATCTATTGTCGAGGTTTTCTCGAGTCAGATACGAGAGATGAGAGTATCTCTTTATTGTGGCAGTAAAGTATTTTATAAGATTGGGCGCTAAACTTATCTTATTTAGACAATAAATATTTAACTATTTGAATTTAAAAGGTTTAAGGGTGTATTTGACTATTGTTTGCAACTCTATATGAACCATGCTAGCTTTGATATTATCAATCATATATATATCAGGAGTACATAATGAGTCAGCGTCAGAACTTCGTCAACAACCGATACGTTAAGTCACATAGCTCAGTTAACTTCGATTTAATTGATCCAACGACAGGAGAGAGTATTGGTAAGTCTCCAATCTCCAATAAACAAGACGTCGAGGAAGCATACGCTGCAGCCGAAGCTGCTACAGCCACATGGGGACGTACGACTCCTTCAGACCGGCAAGCAGCAATGCTAAAAATCGCTGATGCTCTAGAGGCACGTCGTGATGATCTAGTAGAGGCGCAAGTGCGTAATACTGGCCAGCCAAAGTATTTGGTTGCTTCGGAGGAAGTAGATACTGGTATTGACCAATTAAGATTCTTTGCGGGTGCTGCGCGTATGCTCAATGGTGCTCCATCAGGCGAGTACTTGGAAGGCTTCAATTCGGCACTTCGTCGCGAACCGATCGGCGTTGTTGGGCAGATTACCCCATGGAACTATCCGATTATGATGGCAGTGTGGAAGATAGGGCCTGCGCTTGCAGCCGGAAACACGATTGTTCTAAAGCCGTCAGATACTACGCCCGATTCCACGCTATTGATGGCGGAGATTGCAGCAGAGTTTCTGCCCGAAGGTACGTTTAACGTCGTACTAGGTGATGGCGAGACCGGTGCTTTAATATCAAGCTCGAAGGTACCTGGGCTGGTGGCAATTACTGGCTCCGTACAAGCGGGTATGGCAGTCGCTGCAACTGCAGCGAAGAATCTGACTAGAGTGCATTTGGAGTTGGGTGGTAAGGCTCCGTGTGTAGTCTTTGATGATGCTGACCTTGACGCAGCCGCTACGAATCTCGCTGAAACTGGTTTTTTCAACGCCGGTCAGGACTGTACGTCATCTACCCGAATCCTCGTTCAGGAATCCGTCCATGATGACTTCCTCGCTAAGCTAGTCAAGGCCGCCGAAGCTACGACTTACGGAACACCTGAGAAAGAAGATATTCTGTACGGGCCACTCAATAACGCAAGCCAACTTGAGCGGATTGAGGGTTTACTAGAGCGTCTGCCTGACCATGCTACGATAATGACTGGGGGTAAGCAGGTTAAAGATATGTCAGGCTTCTTCTTCGAGCCTACCGTGGTCGATGGTTTGCGTCAGGACGACGAGGTCATTCAGGACGAAATTTTTGGACCCGTTATAACTGTGCAGACGTTCTCGACGGAAGAAGAGGCGGTACGCATGTCCAACGACGTGGAGTACGGTCTAGCATCTTCAGTATGGACGAAGGATCATGCTAGAGCGTTGCGAGTATCGCGAGACTTAGATTTTGGATGTGTCTGGATCAACTGCCATATCCCCCTTGTCGCAGAGATGCCCCACGGTGGCTTTAAAAACTCTGGCTACGGCAAGGATTTGTCTAGGTATGGTGTAGAAGAGTACACCCGACTCAAGCATGTCATGAGTTCGATGGAATAACTGCAAATGTAATATAGAATATTATATAGAAGGAGAAAATCGACATGACGGACAGGACTGATATTCGTGAACTTGTGGTTACTGCTGACCGAGAATTATTCACCGAACACGATGTGACTACTCTAGATCGAAACTTTTCACCCGATTATATCGAGCATTCACCGCTCGTTGCTAATGGGCTGCAAGGTTTAAGAGATCTTGTTGCAGGGGCTCCCGATATGCGCCATGACGTGGCACGTGTATTAGTAGATGAGGCTAAAGGGTTAGTCGCCTTCCACGGCTCGTACCCAGGGCTAGATCCGGATGAGTTGTACGTCGGCTTTGACATTTACCGAGTAGCAGGCGGCAAGATTGTTGAACACTGGGATGGGCTTGTGACCGAGACACCTCCCAATGAGTCTGGACACACACAATTAGACGGACCGACTGAAGTAGATAGGTCAGCGGACACTGAGGCTAATCGTGCACTTGCGAAGAAGGTGTGGCACACTTTCCTACATGAGCAAGATTACCAATCTATGATCGGATTTGCTCGACCAGATGGCACATTCACGCAGCACTCCGGTGATATCGCTGATGGTGTTACGAACATGATTGAGTTTTTGGAGAAGCTGAAACAAGACGACGGCGCACTGACCTATGATACATTGCATCGTACTGTTGCCGACGGTAACTTTGTATTGACACATTCTGAAGGCTCTATCGGCGGTGAGCGCCATTCGTTCTGCGAGCTGTGGCGTATTGAGGATGGTCACATGGTTGAGCTGTGGGATGCGATTGCGCCTGTGCTACCCGATAGTGAACTCGCGCATCGCCATGGCGCGTTTACCTCGACGGAATCCTGAGAGTAGGCGTTTATTTGAGGCAAATAGAATGATGGAGCTGAGTACGCTTGTGTAATCACCTCTTTTCTTATGCCGCTCGTTTTCAAGAACTTAGTGTATTAAGTTTCTTCTGATCGATAGAGTCTAGTTAGTATCGAGAATTAGCATTTTAATTAAAGCTCCAGAAAATGGTTTCCTCATAGATCGTAACTTTAATCATATATCCAGTGTTTAATATTCGAACCAAGAATTGTAATACAAATCGCTTAAAAGCGGTTTTTAGTAAATAGTATATGGTTCAATTAATTTGAAAATAATAATATCAAACGGATGTGGTCGAAGAGTTTTATCCCATGGAGACAGAGGATAGTAGCAGTCAGCAAAGCTTTAATAATGGTATTGCTACGCACAGCGTCAGTAATATCGAGCAAGGCCTGCGCAAAAGTGTGACGGCGGTAAGTTAAACCTATCAAGACAGATAGGTGACATAAAAAGGAGCTGATCATTCAGCTCCTTTTTTTATTGCTTCAAACAAGACTAAAGGACGGAGCGTATAGGATGCCGTAAAAAAATATGGGACTCCCTAACTGTATGAGAGGAAACGCTCTCATTCACTTATAAGGAGCAAATCATGGAAACTTTAAACGCAACACAGCCAGCAATCGAGCAATGCAATCATATACCGCAGCTACTTAGCGTCAAAAAAGTCATAGAATATACAGGTATCAGCCGCTCAACTATCAATTAGAAGGCTATTTTTCAACTATAAATGCACAGTAATTAAACTATGACCCGAAATGACATAGTAGTCATAATAGCTGACTCGGATGCACCTATTGAGTAAGTAATGACTCTGTTAGATTTATTAAGTTAGTCGGTATAACGCTAAACAAGGATGTAACTATGATAAACAGGAGTACTTATGCTTAATATAAAAAGGCTTACTTTAACAAGTGCCATAATAGTTAGTGTTGGATTACTAGCTGCTTGTGGTGACGATAATGAAACCACTGTTACTATTCCAGACCCCAATCCCCCCGAGGGTATTGAGGCTTGTTTTTGGGGAGGTCCTTACAGTATCGATAATCCAGATGCAAACTTCGCTTATCCTGATACTGGTGCTACCTACTGGCATGCAAAATATACCTTACCTAAAGACGCAACCTTAAAGCTAAAAGGTGAGTATCCTTTTGCCCGATATATGTCGTTTAATAGCTATAGACAAGATGCCTCTCCAGCATTTGCATTGAAAGACAAAGACATTATTGCAAATATGGGTTCTATTAATCCTTTCCTTCAGGGTGCTCAGCGTAATAGTAATAAACGGGGTTATGAAATTGAATTGGCTAGTGGCGAGGCTCCGATAATACCGCTAAATAATACTTTGTATGACTATGTCCAAGATAATGGCGAATCGCTACTACTTTATCGAGTCTATGTTCCTAATAAAGGTAAAGATGTTACCGGTGGTGTAGGTCTGCCTACTCCAGAGTTGACCTTAGGTAATGGTCAAGTATTAACAGGTCAAGCAGTGTGTGACACTCTTCAGTCTAAGCAAGAGTTGATAGAAATCCCAATTTTACCTGATCAAACTTATGCAAGTCTTCGCCAAAACAACCCTGCAACACTAAATCCAATATGGCGTGCGGTCTATAACATCCAGTTTACTCTTAGATGTGGGTTTTTGGGACAGTGTGACGGTAATCCTGTCAGACAAGTGCCTTGGTATGCCAATTTAGATAATCAATACGTTGGAACTTACATAGATAGAGATATTAAACATATTGCTGTCATACGCGGTAAAATTCCAAAGGTTCCATCGACAGTTAATGGCGATGAAATATTTGACGAGAGTGACGCTCAAGTACGCTATTGGTCTATGTGTCAAAATGAATTTTATTCCCAAAAAGTAACGGGCTGCTTATACGATGAGCAAGTCACTATCAATCCAGATGGTTACTATACGATTGCTACCAGTTTACCGTCAGATCGTCCAGTTAATGCTACTGATGAATGTGGCGTAGGCTTCCTACCTTGGTCGGATAAAGGCGATGGCTTCTCTATTGTTGCTGGTAGACAGGACAATAAAACAGACGGGTTATTACTTATGAGACATATGCTGCCAGCTGCTGATTTTGACAATGCTATTCAGAATACTTCAGTACCGGGAGACGAAGTAGAAGTATTAGGAGAGTTTTTACCAAAGCTTGAGTACTTTACCAAATCCGAGTTTGAAGCATTAGGTTGTGATGCTTATAAGTCTTTACCTCAATAGGTAGCTACAGCTCAATAATCTGATCTACTATGACTCCGATGCAGCTTTTGATAAGCCATCGGAGTCATTGAATACCAGCGTTTAAAAGCTTGGAAGAACTGACTATGAGACTGATACCCCAATAGAAAAGCCACGTCAGTAGCTGAGAGGTTCTGCTCCACCAAGAATTTATCAGCCATCACCTTTTTCGTATGTAGTAGTACTTTTTGAAACGAGGTTTCCTCTTCACGTAACCGTCTTTGCAAGCTACTGACGCTGATATTTAGGACTTGCGCTACAGTCTCACGGGTTGCTTCACTAAGTCCTATGATAGTCATCAAGATATGTTGGCAGCGCTCAGCGTAGCTCAAATCAGGAAACTCTTTATCAAGCATATAGTGCAACGGCCCAATGAAAAAGCTACTTTCAATTGATATGTCAGCACCTGCCGATAAGTTCAAATTTGATTGAGAGCTATAATTTTTTATTAATGGATAATATAAACTATTTTTTTTGCTAGCAAGCTCAGCTGGGATGCATAAAAGTTTTTTATAGAGCTCACTGCCGTGTGTTGAGTTCCGATGCGCGATAGTAAGTCTTACAGGCTGTAGAGCACTGAATTCGGCTAATATTTTATGTACAGCGAGTATGACACCATCAATTTGATGGTTATTAGCTAGCTTTGGCATACTTGGATTAAAGTCTAACCGTAATAAGCTTTTCTCTATCACTAAAGTAACTTGTATGGACTCGGTGATAATTTTGAAGTAACGGCTAACCAAACGGCAAAGCACAATAAATGGAATCTCTATTTCAGCTTTTAGTAAAGGATTAATGCAAAGTTTTATACCTTTATATAAAGGTAGTGCTTTTACATCAGTGAGTTCCATTATTTTTAGCCCTATGTACTCTTCTTGAAGGAGCTGTACGGCTAAATCAATTTCACGGGTGACAATCTCCAAGGGAACACGATCACCTATAAAAGTATCTAAATCTACTGATAATGCCATGATTTTAGGAATGTCATCAGCACGATTAATCTTAAATAAGTATAAAGCTAGCGCCTTTCGATTAGAAAGCACCATGCTTTTATGCACACTAAATTTTTTGTCTTCCATATTCATTCTCGTTTATCTATGCGCTTAACTAGGGCGTGTCCTCAATTCAATCTATGGACATCTAAATGGGCTAAAAATGGCTAAATTTTGCCAAACTTCGTCAAATAGCTGGGTAATATCCCGATATTAACTGCACTATTTTCCTTGTTTGGCGTCAATTTATCTCATTTTTATCACCATTTTTAAAATGAGGACACGCCCTAATAGAGAAAATATTGTCCAAACTTTGAACCATTGTGTCATTAAAATTTAAACTAATGAAGTTTACTAAAAAAAAGGAATTTGTAATGGTAAACCCCATCTCCTTAAATGGGATTCGTCCTAATGTTTTGAGATCAAGTCGACTGCTACTACTTTGTAGTAGTATGCTGCTAGTAGCCTGTAATGACTTATCAACAACTAAAATAGCCGTTAATGACGGCGAACGTGCTGCAACAGCCAGTACAATAGAAGCAAACCGTCAAGTCGCTAATGAGCTCAATATAGCGGATCAGCAGGACTTCGAAGATGCGCGTCGTGGCCTAATTGCTAGTATAGAGGGCATGCAAATAGCATCTTCATCTGATGCCACTAAAAACGTTTGGGATATGGCCGCTTATGACTTTATTAAAGGCGATGCTCCAGACACCGTTAATCCTAGTCTATGGCGACAGGCTAAGCTTAACAATATTCAGGGATTGTTCGAAGTGACTCCCGGTATTTACCAGTTGCGTGGTTTCGATTTGTCTAACATGACCCTTATCAAAGGAGATAGTGGCTGGATTGTAGTCGATACGATGACTTCAAAAGAAACGGCAAAGTACGCTTTTGATTTTGCCATGAAGCATCTGGCTAAGCGTTATCCAAATACGACTAACATTAGCGCTATTATTTTTACTCATAGTCATATTGACCACTTCGGTGGGATATTAGGTATTATCAGTCAAGAAGAGATTGCCAAACAGAACATTCCAGTGATTGCTCCTGGTGGATTTATGGAAGAAGCGACCAGTGAAAATATTCTTGCGGGTACCGCGATGAGTCGTCGTGCCGTTTATATGTACGGTAAAGATTTAGCACGTGATGAGTACGGTCATGTCGATACAGGTTTAGGTAAAGGTCCAGCCTTTGGTCAATTTAGTATTACTAAGCCTACCCAACTCGTTAATGCTACACCTACGAACCTAAAAGTAGATGGGGTAGATTTTAATTTTCAATATACCCCAGAATCAGAAGCACCAGCGGAGCTGACTTTTTATCTGCCTAAATACAAGGCTTTTGGCGGAGCTGAGCTAGTCTCACGCAATATGCATAACCTCTATACTTTACGAGGTGCGAAAGTTCGTGATGCGATGAAATGGAGCAGTTACATTGAAGAGGCGCGTAACTTATTTGCCGACGCTGATATTTACTTTGCTAGTCATCATTGGCCTATGTGGGGTCAAGAAAAAATCCAAACCTTTTTGACCCAGCAGCGTGATACGTATAAATTCATTCATGACCAAAGCGTACGTCGAATGAATAAGGGTATGACGCCTGGTGAGATTGCAGAAGATATAAAGTTACCGCCGAGTTTAGCCAAAGTTTTCTCTAATCGTGAATATTATGGCACGGTCAAACATAATGCACGCGCTGTCTATCAGAACTATCTTGGCTGGTATGATGCCAATCCTGCGCATTTAGATCCGTTGCCTGACTCGCAGCGAGCGAGTGCTTATGTAGCGATGATTGGTAGTGAAAAGATGCTAGCACAATCACAGACTGCATTTGATAAAGGAGATTATCGATGGAGTGCTGAATTATTGAACCATCTGGTATTTGCTGAACCCAATAATACGGCTGCCCGAAAACTACTAGCTAGCAGTTACGATCAGCTTGGCTATCAAGCAGAGTCGGGACCTTGGCGCGATGTTTATTTGACAGCAGCGCTAGAGCTTCGTCAAGGCACTCCTAATACAGGTATTGACATGGCTTCTATGGAAGGTGTTTTCTTGCAAACACCCGTATCGAATTTCTTTGATACCCTAGCAGTTCGCCTAAAATCTGAGGACGCTACTGATAAAGACTGGCGTATCAAGATCAATTTTACTGATTTGAATGAAAGCTATTTATTATGGGTAGAGAATGCCGTTCTACATCATCGGTTATTAGATAACAAGATTCCATTACAACATGAAGTCAATGCTACGCTCAGTCTTACTCATCCTTTGTTTATTGATATGTTAATCGGTGAAGCAGGGGTTAAAAAAATACTATTGTCTGATGAGTTGACTATTGATGGGAGCAAGATAGATTTAGTGAGGTTCTTAAGTCTATTTGAGAAACCGCCGACATCTTTCGGTATAGTACTGCCAGAGGCCTAAAGCTCTCGGATTTCTAATATTCGTTAAAGTGATAACGATTCTAATAGCCTTTGATACCCGTAGGTAATTTAGCTACTAGTTGTCAAACCATTCCTGACATGACGGTTCTAGTAGGAAGGGGACTTATTTTATTATTCTAGAGATGCTGTTATTAACCTTTGCACTTGCTGCTGATAGGCTTACGTGCTTCCATAACTGCCAACCCAATGTACATTTAAAAACCAGTGTACATGACAGTGTACTCAAAGTGCATGGATTAGGACAGATTAATAAGACAGTATAGAACGCCAGATACAACAAAGCCCCTGATATCAGGGGCTTTGGCGGCTCTATAAGATAGTATAGAACTAGGTATTGGTACCGGTGGTCGGACTTGAACCGACACGCTTTTAAAGGCAACGGATTTTGAATCCGTCATGTCTACCAATTCCATCACACCGGCGTGTTAGGTGATAAAGTTTATATTGCAAAACATTATCGAATTGGGCTACAGGGTTAACTCTGTATAGGCTGCGTATTATAGCAGGCTATTTTTAGCCGTCAAGAATTATTTATCATATTTACGATAAAAATTCATTTTTAACCAACGAAGGCACGTTCAACCACATAATCTGCCTGTACACCCATGCGTGGAGAGACGGTCAGGCCAAAATCATCTAAAATCGATGACACTTCAGCGTTAAACGGCATACTACCGCAAATCATGACACGGTCATCCTCTTTATTCATCGGAGGCAGACCAATATCTTCAAAGAATTTGCCCGATTTCATCAGGTCAGTGATACGGCCAGTATTTCTAAACTCTTCGCGGGTGACGGTAGGGTAATAAATGAATTTTTTACGGAAATCTTCACCAAAGATTTCATCATTTGGCAGCTCTTCTTCGAACATTTCACGATAAGCTAAGTCTTTGACCTGACGCACACCGTGTACCAAAATGATTTTTTCAAAACGCTCATAAACTTCAGGGTCACGCGCTAAGGCTAAAAATGGCGCCAGCCCTGTACCTGTTGACAGCATATATAAATGCTTACCCGGTAATAAATCGTCCAGTACCAAAGTGCCTGTTGGCTTTTTACTGACCAATAGCTCATCGCCAACTTTGATATGCTGCAGACGCGAGGTTAATGGACCGTCTTGTACTTTAATAGAGAAAAATTCCAAATGCTCTTCGTAGTTAGGGCTGGCAATCGAGTAAGCGCGCAGTAGCGGTCTACCATCGACAACGATACCAATCATCGCAAACTCGCCATTACGAAAACGTAAACCGTCGTCGCGGGTGGTTTTGATGCTAAATAGTGCATCGTTCCAGTGATGAACCTCTGTGACCGTTTCGGTGCGGAGTTTTGACATAAAGCCCTCGTTAGTAAGTGGTAATGTGTAGTCGCCAATTAAAATATTTTTGGGATAAAAATATTAATGGATTTAACGTTATGCAAAGTATTTATAAAATAAAGCGTTTATTTAGTCAGACTAGCAAATGCAAGCTGCAAAAAACCGTTATTTTAACATTATTATCAGGTTTTATAAGACGTCAGGTTTTACTAAATGACAGCCCTGCCTATAACCGTAAATGCTGACGCCGTACTTTATGAATGCAGGTCTATGAATACAGGTTTGTGAATCCTGCTATATGAATGCAAGCCATTCTCAATAAATTTCTCGCTCATCATAACAAACTTTAAAGTAAAAATCCGTCTGGCTGCCTGTCTGTAGCATGATAAAATGGAATATCGTTAGCGAATAATTTTCTATGATTGGCGCGTGCCATTTATTATCAGCCATTTATTTTTTTGGGATTGGATTTATGACTTGTCAGACTACGGCACCTTTAAGCCATCATATCTCACCTATTATTGGCTACCACCGTGCACCGCTGTCGCAAAAGTTCGGTGCACCAAGGCAGCCAAATCTGGTGGCACTCACCAGCGTGATTGAAATGCTCGCGCCTTATGATACGCCAGCGGCATTTATCGGGCTGGAGGATTTTAGCCATATATGGGTAAGTTGGCAGTTTCATCATAACTATTTATATAAAGACAAGTTGCATAAAGACAAGCAGACCGGTTTAGATAATCATAATCCGCAAGAAAAGGTCGAGAGCGCTTTTCGCCCGCAAGTTCGCCCGCCGCGCTTGGGTGGCAATCAAAAAATAGGCGTATTTGCCAGTCGCAGTATGTATCGACCTTCCGCGCTTGGGTTATCTGTGGTCAAGCTTGAACGCATTGAGATTGTAGAAGGTCGGGTGTTACTTATTATTAGCGGTGCTGATATGATAGATGGCACGCCCATCATCGATATCAAGCCTTATGTGGCTTATAGTGATGCATTGCCTGATGCCCAAAGCGGTTTTGCGCCCTCTGCGCCCCACTTATTGGATGTGACGATTACTGAGTTTGCCTATGGGCAGTTTGGGCAAATTATTGCCAATCAAAGTGCAGATAATATAGCAGCAGAAAATGCTCAAAATAAGCAATCATCAGTCAAAGCAGTCATTGATAAAATCCAACAGCAGTTATTAAGGTCTGATTTTGATACTATCAAAGCGTTAATAGCACAAGACCCACGCCCTGCTTATCGGCGTAAAGAGATAAATACGTCATTTGTCATGCGTTATAAATCTGTCGATATCAGCTTTCAATTGCTGGAATCGGGTGAATTACAGATAAAGAATATTGTCGCAGTATAATTAAAGTAAATATCAGAGTTATAGTAAACATCACCGCCGACCAAATGACCTAAACCATAGAAAAATGCAACTATAGAAGAATAAAACTATGCCTGCTCAAAAATATTCGATAGTGATTGATTTACGTTGGTGCCTAGATGAATTGTTGGCAGATAGGGTGATTGATCAGCGCGGCTATAATCTCGTTATTACCAGTCGCCGTAATAAGGCGCAGCATCCGCTCTTAACGATTAGTGAGTTTGGGCTGCCAAATGGTCACGCGCTTGATAGTAATTCTGAGAATAAATTAACGCTGGCATGGCTTAATCAATGGTTGGCTGCCAAAGCAGATATGCCGCTGGTGCGTATTGACCCGTTAAAGGTCGATGTACCGGCGGTGACGCAGCTGATGTCGTTTGAGTATGCGCGCTCGCAGCATATTTTACCGATTGAAGTGACACTTGATGAAGTGGTTATCGGTACTGATCAACCATTTTATACCGATTGGCATAGCAATATTGAAAAGCTTATTAAGTCAAAAAGCTATCGTACAGTCTTTATTAATCCTGAACAAATCAATCGCTATCGGCAAGAGTTTTATCAAGTCACGCAAGCGATTGCAGGCGCGAACTCCCTACATAAGCGTGCAGCGGCGGACGTCACCAATGTCGAAGCTTTATTGCAGCTGGGCGATAACACCAATCCAGATGCCAATGACCAACATATTGTCAAAGTGGTCGATTGGCTATTGCAATATGCTTTTGAGCAGCGAGCGAGTGATATTCATCTAGAACCACGCCGCGAGACAGGCAAGGTGCGCTTTCGTATTGATGGGGTGCTACATAGCGTGTATGAGATGCCACTCGCCATTATAGTGGCGGTGACCGCACGTATCAAAATCTTGGGACGGCTCAATGTCGCAGAAAAACGTAAGCCGCAAGATGGACGCCTAAAAACCCGTACGCCAAAAGGCTTAGAGACTGAGCTGCGTCTCTCTACCATGCCGACTGCTTTTGGTGAAAAGCTTGTCATGCGGGTATTTGACCCAGAAGTGCTGGTACGCTCATTTGCCCAGCTTGGCCTGTCGGGTAAGCAGCTTGAGACGTGGCATGAGCTGACCGCGCATCCAAATGGCATTATATTGGTTACCGGTCCGACCGGTTCAGGTAAAACGACCACTTTATATAGTACGTTGAAGCAGCTCGCCACTGAGCAAGTTAATGTCTGTACTATCGAAGATCCAATTGAGATGATTGAGCCCGCCTTTAATCAAATGCAGGTCAATCCAGGGGTTGATTTACATTTCGCTGATGGTATTCGCTCTTTGATGCGTCAAGACCCAGACATTATTATGGTTGGTGAGATTCGTGATGCTGAGACCGCCAATATGGCAGTACAAGCGTCTTTGACAGGGCACTTGGTGCTCTCAACGCTACATACCAACGATGCCCCAAGCTCTATTACCCGTCTGCACGATTTAGGTATTCAGCCATTTTTAACCTCAGCAACTATATTGGGCGTGATGGCACAGCGTCTATTACGGACATTATGCCCCCATTGTAAGCAAGCCGTTGATGTTGCGGCAGATAGTGAGATTGCTATTCAGTGGCAAGAATTGGTACAGCCTTGGCGTGCACCCGTACCAGCACAGATTTATCAGGCGAAAGGCTGCGAGCACTGTCGCCATACCGGCTATCAAGGTCGCGTTGGTCTGTATGAGATCATGCCGTTATCAAATGAGTTAAAAAAACTGGTCGCCGCTGATGCCAGTTTAGATGCGCTTAAGCAGCAAGCTTACCGTGAAGGCGTACAGCCGCTGCGCTTATCTGGGGCAAAGCGTATCAGTGAAGGGGTGACGACCATAGAAGAGGTGATGCGCGTGGTGCCGTTACATTGACAACTGCATTGATAACTGCCCTTTAAATGTAATCTCTTTAAAAAGTATATTCTTTGAAAAATATACGCTGATGAGAAAAGGGTTTAGAAGCACGTATATAGGCGTTTGTTAAACACCCCTTGAAAACAGTGCTATTTAGAGCAATTAATACTATTACGATTACCAAATCCATATTATAAGATAATTCTACTTATTGATTTTTATTAACGAGATTGTTTATGTTTACTGATAGCCACTGCCATCTAAACCGTTTAGATTTAACCAAGTATGATGGTCAATTGTCCGGCGCAATTGCCGCGATGAAAGAAGCCAATGTCACCCGTGCGATGGCCATTATGTGTGATTTCGCTGAATATGATGAGATTGCCAATATCGTCAACACTTATGGGGATGAAACGCTAAATCTTGGTATGAGCGTCGGCATTCATCCTTGTGAAGATATCAGCGTCTTACAATCAGCGACGGTTGAGCGCTTGATAGAAACTGCTGATGCTGACCATGTATGGGCGATAGGGGAAACAGGGCTGGACTATTACTGGTCGACAGACAATAAAAAAGAGCAAAAAGCCAGCCTTGCGCGTCATATTCATGCTAGCCAAAGCTTGAAGAAACCTCTAGTCGTGCATATGCGTGATGCTAAAGAAGATACGCTTGATATCTTAAAAGCGGAAGGCGCTGAACACGGTATCATTCATTGCTTTACTGAAGACTGGGAAACCGCAAAACGAGCATTAGACTTAGGGTTTTATATCTCATTCTCAGGCATTGTTAGCTTTAAAAGTGCACAAATGATTCAAGATGCTGCAAAAAATATGCCCAAAGATAGAATACTTATCGAAACCGATAGCCCGTATTTAGCACCGGTTCCTAAACGTGGTAGACCCAATGAGCCAGCATACGTGCCATATGTGGCAAGCTATCTTGCTGAGATGTACGGCTGTAGTAGCGAGGAAGTAGGTGCAATGACTGCAAAAAACTTTGAGAATTTACTGGCACAGTACCACTAAAATGGTTATGCTATGACCACTCAGTCATTTATTAGCTAGTCTTCTGGTTCTGTTCTATAAGTATTCATAATACTGAACTTAACCTTATGATTATAAATGACTATTTAGCAAACATAAGCATATTTCCTTGGATGATATTGGCGTAGCCGTTGCATGACTTATACATGCGCTGCCGATATACCGATGTAAATGATGGTCATATGCATGATATTGTCAGATTTTAGGAGAGATTATGAGTCGTCAGCACCAGTTCAAGGCACGAGAAGAGAATATCTTAGCGATGGCAGAGCAATTGCTACTTGAGTCAGGCGATGGTGATATCACTTTGGACAGTTTGGCCGACCAGCTTGATTTGGCTAAAGGCACCTTATATAAGCATTTCTCCAGTAAAGATGAGCTCTACCTGCGTATTATTATTCGTTATGAAGAGCAGTTATTTGAGATTAACCGTATTGATGACTGCCCGTCGGCAGGTGTCGCACGTATGATTTTTCAGCAATTGTTTAATCCACAAAAAGCCATGCTTCTTAACCAAATCGAAGAGCGTTTGGCGGCATCGGTGACGGGTTTGAATCGCTTATTCGGCGAGCTTTACGATATTCGTCGTCAGCGTATGAAGCGTTTGATTGATATTATCAGTGCGTATTTGCAAGAGCAGCATAGTAGCTTAAGTACGCGCGATTATTTGTCCTCGATTTGGGCGATGGGTCAGGGCGGCGCAGGATTATTAAACTCAAGTTTTTATCAGCGCTACTTAGGTCGCCGTGATACTTTGCGTTATGCCTTTGTGCAGCAAATGCTTGAATTGCCAAGCCATTATCCAGCGGCCGATGATGAGGTGATGGATGAGGATATGCAAGAATTGGTGGAGCAAATCGATACTGAGTCAGAAGAGCACCGTAATACCAATTACTAGATTCCTATTATATTTTTAATGTATTGAGTTATTTTTTTATAAAATCCGTGTTGTTATATTCTGTATGGCAGCACGTTAAATTTATCTTCTAACATGTGTACAGATTTATTTTTTAATCAGGCATATCTATCGTTTTATCTCCATCATACTCATACCACCCAATTCAGTGTCATTTTTAATAAAATGACACCATTCTAGATGACTTTTGTATGTCAAAACCGACTTCCTCAATTTCTTCAATAGCAGCTCCTCACGCGCACAGCCACATCAGGCAAGCGGGCTTCACCCTTGTAGAAATAGTAGTGGTGGTCGTCATTCTATCCATATTTGCTGGCATGATGAGTTTGTCGGTCGGTAGTAGTGAATCGCGCAAAAACCGTGCTTTTTATGAGCATTTAACGGATTCATTGAGCTATGTACGATTGTTGTCCGCTGAGCGTATGCAGCCCATGGGTTTGAGCTTACAAGCTGATAAACAAGGTCAAGTCACGCCCGTCATTGTCACTCTATCTAATCCTTATGTTGCTTATCAAACTCAGGCTTCCACCTCTTCTAGTGGAGGCAGCACACCTAAGAACGCCATGGAGCTGTCAGCGGATTTGACGAGCATGTCAGGTGCTGCTGCAGATAAAGCACCCACACCAAGCTGGGAGCTTGAGCCAGAAGTTAGTTTGCCTGCACTGCCTACGGGTGTGAGCTTAAGCGTGCAAAGCTTGGATGCGGGTAATCAAACAAACGCAGGCCAAACGCAAGCGCTGCAGCCGTGGTTTACCGACCAAAACGTACCGCAAGTACTGTGGTTTGGGACAGGTCAGGCCACGCCGGTAACGATTGAGGTACGCCATAATTCGCGTTTGGTGGGTGAGGTGATTACGATTATGCCTGATGGCAGTATGTCGATAGGGCAAGGGCGCTAACTTATGATAGATAATGATAAGGCCGAACATACCTATACAAACCTAAAGCCCGCTCTATCAAAATATGAGCACGGATTTACCCTGATTGAGGTCATGGTTGCCTTAGCGATTTTGGCGGTCGTTGCCGTTGCCGCGAGCCGGGCAAGTAGTGCGTATTTAAGCTCTGTCGATGTTTTGCGCACTCGTACGCTAGCGCAGTTTGTTGCACAAAACGCGGCAGCGGACTTGCGTATTCAAGATACGTGGCTGACGGCCAACAAAACCCAAACTATCAATGCCCAAGGTCGCGATTGGCAAGTGACAATGACTGCCACAGATGCCATCACACCCGCATTAAAGCAGGTAAATATTACTGTTGCACCCATTATAGACGGACAGACACGCAGCGCAGTAACGGATATCAACGTGATGCTAAGTAACGCTAAGCAAGAAGTCGGCAGTTTGGATTTGAGCCGATTAAACCCTAATGGAGGCAATCCATGAAATCAAATCATGGATTCACTTTGCTAGAGCTGATGGTTGCGATGGCGATATTTGCCATGTTAGCAGTTGCAGGCTGGCAAGTATTTGATGGCGTTAACCGTGCGCGTGAACGGGCGCAATTTCATGCGGATAATTTAGCGGTTTTGCAATATGCCTATCTGCAGTTACAGCAAGATATGAACCAAATGATTCCTTATCAGGCAGTGGATACGCAAGGTGCTAATTCCTTAATTAATAACGCTCCAACCAACAATGCTGCAACTAACAGCACTGCAAATAATACTAATAATAGCAATCAAGAAAATGCACCAGCGCCTGAACCTTTTATGAGCCTAGACGGCGCACGTATCAGCTTTGTGCGTTTTGCCGACCCCGACCCACGTTATCAAAGCAGCGCGAGTGTGCAGCATATCGAATACATTTTTGCTGATGAGCGCTTAATTCGCCGTCAATATGCCAGTCTTGCCGGTGGCAGTGACAGCATTAGTCTAGATAGTGTGTTGCTTGAAGGTGTTACGGCTGGGCATTGGCAAGCTTATTTACCTGAATTAAGTGCCAAATTCCCCAATAAAGACAGCGGCAACATCAATAACAATGCTTTAGCAGCGCCGACGGCAAATTCAGCCAATGCGCCCTCTGAGATTATGCTACTGCCAAAAGGGATTGTGCTCAACTTTACTTATCAGGATATGCCCATTACTTGGCAATGGGCACTTACTCCGCAGCCAATCCCAAATATAAGTACCAATACCAGCAATAAAAATATTCCTAACAATCCTAATGGCAATGATAACGGTAGTAATAACAACAATAACGGCAACAGTAATGACGGCACCAATAACGATAATGCAGCCAATTGCAATGTAGCAAATAATAACTCAGGCAACGCTACTGAAAATGCCCCATTTGGTCAATGATAGAGACTGTTTATGCCAACTAAGCCACAAATGAGGCCAATGATGCCTATAACCTCTATGAAAGCCAACTCTCAACGTGGGGTCGCGCTGCTGACTATTTTGCTATTGGTGGTCAGTATTACCGTGGTTGCAGGGGCGATGCTGGCCAGCCAAAAGATTGCCATTAGGCGTAGCGGCTTATTGTTTGACCAAAACCAGCTCTTACAAGATATCAACGCAGGTCAGCAATTGGCCGTTACCTTGATTCGTGCTGATGCTAAATTAAATGATACCGATAGCGCGCAGGATATTTGGGCGCAGCCAATACCGCCTTATACGCTAGGCGCACATAGCATCGGCATCGAATTACGCGATGAGGGCAGTCGTTTTAATATTAATAATTTATATCACAATGGCGCCGTTGATACTGCCGCATTGGCCGTCTTTCAAAGGTTACTCACGCAGCTAAATTTAGAGCCTGATATCGCCATTGCCGTCCTTGATTATCAAGATGGCGACAGCGAGGTCTATCAAGATGGCGGTGATGAAAGCGTGGTTTATGCTCAGCAGACTAATAGCGGCGTGGACAACATTTTACCCAATCAAGCGTTGGTCAGTATCGATCAATTAGCAGAAGTGAAGGGTCTTAATGCGCAAGTATTAGCGGCACTGCGTCCCTATATCACAGCGGTGCCGTATTATTTACCCATTAATATCAATACCGCCAGCCCCGTTTTGCTGGCCGCTTTGCTAGAGGGTGCGAGCAGTCAGCAAATGCAGAGCATCGTTGAGCTGCGAGCAAAGCAAGCATTTGGCTCTATTGATGATATCTGGCAGTTGCCGATATTAAGTAGTGTAAAAGCAGAGCAGCGTAAGGCATTAACACCATTATTAGCGGTTGATAGCCAAGCTTTTATGGCACTTATTACCGCTAGTGATAATGCAGATGGTGGTCAGGCAAGACAACGCTTTGCGACCATTGTTATTAGTAAAACGGCGGCTGAGGGTGAAATAGCAAATAGCAGTAATAACAGTAATGAAAATAGCAATGATGCTAATAACGCTGATAGTAATGCGAAAAACCCTAAAAATACTGACAATAAAAAGCCCAAAGAGGTACGCGTGGTGACGCAGCGACTTTGGGCTTTTAGGCCAGTTTTCTAATGGTTATAGATAGCCAGTGCTAAATAACGTGCAAAAATTAAGCCCAATTAATCACTTAAACGGGTTTCTTCAGTAGATTTCCAGTTGTAAGCACCATAAAACAGCATCTGTGCTTGCCGTGTACAATTATGCAGCATCAGCTGTTTTTTATCTTCAATATCAGCCAAGTCGACTTCATCATCATGGTCTTCGGTATAGGTCAGCTCTAGCCAATCAATAATCCAGGAAAAGAACATATTGACCCCAGCCTCAGCCAATAATCTACGGTCATAAGTATTGATATGGGCAAAAGCAGGTTGTAGGGCTAAATCGTCTGCTAGACTCTGCCCGTGGTTTTTAATCAGCTCATTGATGGCTTTGCGTACCGCTTCTGAGCCGCCATAGCGTTCACTGACTAAAAATTGCCAATAGCACGGCTGCTCGCTGACCATATATAAAAACATCTGGATACTTTTAGCGATTTGACGCTCAAAGCTACGTTTGCGCCCAATTTGCAGGTTGTCACTTAAAGTTGCTAGCGTACCGCCCAACTCTTCGATAACCAAGGCACGGCCGAGCGATTCCATGTCATCAAAATGGCGATAAAAGGCGGTCGGCACCACGCCAACCTCACGTGTGACTTGCCTGAGACTGATTGAGCTAAAAGATTGCCCCGTCATACATAAATCGAGCACCGCATTAAAAAAAGCGTGCCGAGTTTGAAGTTTCTTTTGTTCGCGACTACTCATAATATTTCAAAATTACCTGATAGATGTCTATCATACTCATTTCATTGCGAAAATACGAATGAAATAGACGGTTATCGTTGATTGTCCAGTTTTTGGAATTGGTTTTAGACTGAATTTTAAGCTTGGTTTTAAATTAATTCTAGACTTCTTTTTAAGCTTGCTGCTTAAAAATGTTGTTTAAACAATGGTGCCCCAATGTCCTTGTAGCTCTTGCGCCAATCGATACGCTTCATGGTCATTCATACCGGTTATAAAGTCTAAGACATTGAGCATATTATCATAGGTGTCATCGGATAAAACGCGACGATGCTCATCGAGATGCGGCTGTAGCAATTTTAGCAGACGCTGCTGCTCAAAGGACATTTGGGTTATGGAAGCACTGGTCTCATTTGTCCAAGCCAATGGCATAAAAGCATCGAGCAGGCGCTGCAGGCATTGATTGGCCATCAGCTCCATGCGTACTTTACTTGGGTGATTAAATATTTTTTCACGCGCCAATTGCTTAGCTTGAGCGATGCCGCTTTGCACAGTTGCATCACAATGGGCAAACAGGCTGCCCTGTAGCGTCCCTGCTAGCATAGCGTTACTATTGGCTACAAAAGCATCGGTGACGGCATTGACCAAACGCATCATTGCCCGTGCCCGCAGCGATGCCAAATGCTGCCTGACTGACACATGAGTGGGTAGATTAAGAGTATCAGGGCGCTCGCCAATCAGCTCATAAAAAATAGCCGCAACCTCCGCATAGCTTAGCATATTCAAATTGATGCCATCCTCCAAATCTATCAGTGCATAGCAGATATCGTCTGCCGCTTCCAATAAATAAGCCAGCGGATGACGAGCAAAGCCATCGTGTTGCTCGGAGCGCGGCAGATGTAAACGTGCTGCTAACTCTTCTAATTGAGCTGCCTCACTATAAAAGCAGCCAAATTTTTGCATGTTAGTGGTGGGACTGCCTTGATAAATGAGGTTGCTATGGGTTGCAAGCCAAGGGTATTTCATAAACGCGCCCAAAGTGGCGCAAGTCAAACGCATACCGCCTAAGTCAGGATGGTGCTCATTGCGGGCAAGGATGCGAAATCCCTGCGCATTACCTTCATAAGCCAGCAAATCCAACTGCTCATTGCTACTCAGGTTGTGCAAAACCTTTTGACGGTCAGGATGCATAAACCAGTCACGAATGGCGTACTCTCCGGCATGACCAAACGGTGGATTGCCGATATCATGGGCAAGGCATGCCGCTTGTACAATAACACCGACATCAGCGGGCGCGACGCCATTTGGTAAGCCACCATCTAATTTATCATGCAGCTTTTCTGCTGCCATAATGCCCAAGGAGCGTCCAATACAAGAAACTTCGAGCGAGTGTGTTAAGCGCGTATGAATACCGAGTTGATTGGTCAGGGGATGGACTTGGGTTTTTTGGTTAAGCTGGCGAAAGGAGTGTGAAAACACCAGTCTGTCGTAATCTTTATGAAAGGAGGAGCGCGCGCTGTCCTCGGCAGGGGCTTTTTTATGACTCCCTAAACGCTGGGCATTAAATAATTTTGCCCAATGGTCACTGGAATTAAGCACTTGATTAACAGAAGCAGTCATAGGTTATAGTCCGTTATTTTTATCATTTTATTTTATCGTTGTTTTTAGAGAGGTTAATTATTTTAACGTTCTTCCCTTTATTATAATAAAAAAAGCCAGCTTTGAAGCTGGCTTTTGGTTGTTCTCTAATAAGACTGTGTAAACACGCAATCCGCTTTATTAAACGTTAAACGTTAAAGCGGAAATGCATCACGTCGCCATCTTGTACGATATAGGTTTTGCCTTCTAAGCGTGATTTACCGGCCGCAGCTGCGCCTTTTTCACCGTTGTATTCGATAAAGTCATCATAAGCAATCACTTCAGCGCGGATAAAGCCACGTTCAAAGTCAGTATGAATCACACCAGCGGCTTCAGGAGCCGTTGCACCAACAGCGACTGTCCAAGCGCGGACTTCTTTGACGCCCGCAGTGAAATAAGTCTGCATATCAAGCAACTCATACCCGCCGCGAATAACTTGATCAAGGCCAGCCTCTTCCATGTCCATTTCAGCTAGGAAGTCTTTTTTGTCATCTTCATCAAGCTGAGCAATTTCAGATTCGATTTGGTTACATAGGGCAATGACAATAGAATCTTCGCCAGTCGCGTAGTTACGCACTGCATCAAGATATGGATTATTCTCAAAACCATCCTCAGCAACGTTAGCGATATACATGGTTGGCTTTAGGGTAATCAGACCATAACTTCTGATCAGTTTTTGTTCGTCTTTGTCTAAATTGGCAGCGCGAGCCGCTTTACCTTCTGCTAATAATGGCTCGATTTTTTTGAAAATATCGAGCATAGCAGAGGCGTCTTTATCACCGCCTTTGGCTTTTTTGCTTAAGTTGTGGATAGCGCGCTCAACGGCTTCTAAATCTGCCAATGCCAATTCGGTATTGATGGTTTCGATGTCATCGATAGGGCTGACGCGGCCGTCAACGTGGACGACGTTGTCATCATCAAAGCAGCGTACTACGTGAGCAATCGCATCGGTCTCGCGAATATTGGCTAAAAACTGGTTGCCCATACCTTCACCTTTTGAGGCGCCAGCGACCAAACCTGCGATATCAACAAACTCCATGGTCGTAGGCAATACGCGCTCAGGCTTGACGATATCAGCCAGTTTTTTCAGGCGTGGATCTGGTACTGGAACGATACCCGTGTTGGGATCTTTGGTACAAAATGGAAAGTTTTCAGCGGCGATACCCGCTTTGGTCAAGGCGTTAAACAGGGTGGATTTACCCACGTTTGGTAGACCGACAATGCCGCAATTAAAACCCATAACATGCTCTCAATATATTAATAAAATCAGTCAGTATAAGACTTCGTAAAATAGTAACTCAAAATTGGGCATATTGTAGCAAATTTCAGCCAAAATGGGTGAGGTTGTTGTGCTTGCTGTTTCAATTTTTATGGTCAATAACAATACTTAATAACGCCATTTAATACCGCCATTTAATATCAATGTTCGTTATCAACGAAGCTCAGAGCTTTGCCTATTATGATAAGCTACTACCTACAAATGATGATGCATGCTGCTACGCTGTCATCAATAGCTAGCACGATAAACCATACCAAAGGCAATTGTTAATAATGACCACCATTTTTGCTACCCACCATTATAATTATCCGCAAAATTTCGTTGACATGAAACCCAAGCTTACGCGGCTTGAGCAGGCGATTAAAAAGCTCGAGGCCAACTTGATAAATGCGGATACTGAAATATTAGAGCAACGGCTTGCCAGTCATTTAGGGTTGCAAGTGGATTATGCCAGTGAGTTAAATCCTAATCAGTTATTGGCTGCTACCACAACTGAGGGCAAGGTGTTGGTTATCGCCGGTGCAGGTTCTGGTAAAACCAAAACCCTGACCTACAGAACCAGCTACCTAATAGAAAATGGTGTAGCGCCAAAAGAGATTCTGCTATTAACCTTTACCCGTAAAGCGGCCAATGAGATTAAAAGTCGCGCTAGAACTTTGTTGGCTAGCCGTCTAGATGATAATAGTCACATAAACGGTAAGGCGTTAAATGATATCACTAGCGGCACTTTTCACTCATTTTGCAATATGTTATTGCGCCAATATTCTGGGCTACTTGGTATCAATCCGCGCTTTACTATTTTAGATACCGGCGACAGTGAAGACGCTATTGATTTGATTAATAAAGAAAAAAAGTATCCGGCCAAAATAACCAATCAAGCATTTCCGCGCAAAAAAACCTTGCAAAATATCTTCTCAACCTCTAGAAATCGGCGCATTCATATTCGTGACTTAATTGAAAGCAGTTATCCTGATATCGCCGTGCATATTCCTGTTATTGAGCAATTGGCCGTCGACTTTCATGAGTATAAGCGCGCCAACCATTTATACGATTTTGATGACATCATTAGCCAAGTGGTGCGGCATCTAAAGCACAATGACACTTTTCGTCAACTGCTACAAAAGCAATATCGTTATGTCATGGTCGATGAATATCAAGACACCAATATTCCGCAAAAAGAACTCATTGACTTCATCTGTGCGCCTATATCGGTGTCGCTGATGGTTGTTGGTGATGATAACCAAAGTATTTATGCCTTTCGCGGTGCCAATTATGAAAATATCTTATTATTTGGCGAAAGCTATCCCGAAGCAAAACTGATTAAGCTAGAGCAAAATTATCGCAGTACGCCAGCGGTGCTTGATTATATCAATGCTTTATCGGCTCAAATCACGTTAGGCTATCAAAAGCAATTGTACTCGGGCGCATCTATAGAAGGCATAAAGCCAGTTTTTCGCCGTTTAAGCGATGAAACCAAAGAAGCAAAGTATATCGCTGATAAAATTATCGAATTAAAACCGGATTACGATTATCAAGATTTTTCCGTCTTGTGCCGCACGTCCTTTCAATCCAACTACGTTCAGCTTGAATTTATGGAGCGCAATATTCCCTTTATTGTCGTAGGCGGCATCCGCTTTATTGAAAGACGCCATATCAAGGACGTCTTAGCCTTTGTTAAAATACTCTATAACCCAAATGATACGATTGCATGGCACCGTATTTTAACCTTGTTTAAAGGGGTGGGGGCAGTAACGGCAACGCGTTTGACCCAAGCAATTAATGCCGATAGCAATGTGAATAATAACGTTAACAACAATACTTTCGAGCCGCTACTATTACCTTCATTTGCGAAAAAAAGCCCACAGCTTAAATCATTGCATACGACTTTGACCAAAGCCAGTCAGGCAGAGTCAGTCGAAATGGTGATTGAGCGGATTTTAGAGTTTTATATTCCTCTGCTAAAAACGATTGAAGAGAATTGGCGTGAACGTAGTGAAGATTTTCGCGTGCTCAAAAACTTAGCGACAGAGTACGACAGCCTTGATAAATTCTTAGAAAATCTTGCCCTTGATCCGCCCAATGATTCAGTTGCTACCGCAGGCGAATCTGAAAAAGGCGAAGATAGTAATGATAAAGTCACCATTTCTACCATTCATAGTGCCAAAGGACTTGAATGGCCAGTGGTTTTTGTCAATTCCCTCGTCGATGGTATGACGCCGCACTATCGCTCGCTCAGTGATTTTGAAGAGTTAGAGGAGGAGCGTAAGCTGTTTTATGTTGCTTGTAGTCGTGCTAAGAGCAGATTGTTTTTAACCGCGCCAGAGTACTTCTCAAGCTATTCAGGATACTTTGATAAGCCCGCAAGATTTATCGCTGAGCTACCTGCTGATAAGTTAACGGTCGAGACTAATAAAAGGCTTTTAGAGACGCTAGCGAGTGAAGATCCGATTTGGTGGTGATAGCTTGTGATAAATGTAGGATATGCATCGCTCTTAACGCTAAAATAGTCATTAATTCTAAAAGGCAGCTAACATTGCAACGTTTAGCTGCCTCATTTTTGAAATCGTTTATTGTTTTTAATCTACTTACATCAGCACTATTTTTTCAATCATACTTCCATTATTCCTATCAAAAATACCTTCCATTGAAATCCATAACCAAAAGTATTTAATAGCAAAAATATTTATATCATAAGGGTTTAATCTGGCGCGCAATGCGTTACTATTACTCCCTTATCTCTTATTTCTCATATTTGACATTCTGTATTAAGACCTTAAAAAAGGACAAGTTATGCGCTATGAAGTGATCGTTATCGGTGCAGGGATGGTCGGCACCTCAGTTGCTTGGCATCTACAAAAAAATAACGCTCAAGTATTGCTGTTAGATAAAAAATTACCGGGCTCTGAGACTTCATACGGCAATGCGGGGTTGATTCAGCGTGAGGCGATTCATACCCATCCGTTTCCGCGCCATCTGACTGAAATGATACGCGTATTGCCGAACCAAGGGACTGATATTCGCTATCGAATTCCGGCGATTTTGCGCTATCATCAGGCGCTATTGCAGTATTGGAAATATTCTACACCTGCTTCAGTCAAAAAAATAGAAGCGGAATGGCAGACGCTGATTGAGCATTGTACCAGCGAGCACCAAACCATGATTGAAGCCTCTGGTGCTGATGAATTGATTACCCGTGATGGCTGGTTGCAGCTGCATCGTTCTGAAGAGACGTTTAGAGAAGCCATTGCTGCCGCTATTGACGCACGCAATCAGGGTGTTGAACATAACGTCTTGACGGTTGAAGAATTAAAAGCCATGGAGCCTAGCGCCAATTTTGACGCGTTCGTTGGTGCGATTCATTGGCTCAACTCTTGGCAAGTGTCAAACCCAAGCTCGCTTGTAAAAGCTTATGCCAAAAACTTCCAAGAAATGCAAGGTACCATCAAAGAAAGCAGCGTCAAAGAAATTGTACAAGAAGAAAACGGCTGGAAAGTCGTTACCGACAATGACACTTATTACAGTGATAAATTGGTCATTGCCGCTGGACCTTGGTCGAATGATTTAATCAAACCGCTTGGTTATGATTTGCCGTTGTTCCCGATGCGTGGCTATCATCAGCATTTTAAAGTGAATGAAAAAAATACCATTCATCATAGTATGTTTGATATGGATAAAGGCTTTGTCATGGGTCCAATGCAACAAGGTATCCGCATTACCACCGGTGCTGAGATGACCACGATGAATGCGCCAAAGAACTTTGGTCAATTAAATACCGTGTTAAAACTTGCGCGCAAAATTCTACCGCTAGAAGATGCCGTTGAAAGTGAAGCATGGGCAGGCTCACGTCCTTGTATGCCGGACATGAAGCCAGTTATCGGCCCTGCGCCTAAGCATGACAAATTATGGTTTGCCTTTGGTCATAGCCATCAAGGCTTTACTTTGGGGCCAATGACCGGTCGTATCGTCGAAGAGATGATTCATGACAAACCAACACTCGTTGATATTAAGCCCTTTAGCGCCAATCGTTTTTCTCGCTAATTTCTTGCCAAGCACTGTTTAATAAAACGTGAGTTATTTATAAATTTGAAAGCTCATGTATTTAAGACCATTAAAAAATTAAGGATAATAATCCATGCAAAAGCTGCATAGTAATCAACGTATGAGTAAAATCGTAGTGCATAACCAGACCGTTTATTTATGTGGTCAAGTGGGCAATAGCGAAGACGATATCAAAGCGCAAACATTGACGTGTTTAGAGAAGATACAAGCACTGTTAGAGGAAGTGGGCAGCGATAAATCAAAGCTATTGTCAGTGACAGTCTGGATAAAAGATATGGCAGACTTTGCTGCAATGAATGAAGTGTGGGATAAATGGTTTGAAGGCGTGCAGCCACCCGCTCGTGCTTGCGGCGAGTCGGCGTTGGCACGTCCTGAACTATTGGTTGAGATGATTGCCATCGCTGCTGAGTAAACGTTGCCATTTCATTAGCTATATTAACTGCTTATTTTATTAGCTAAATACAGTATAAGGGTGTGATATCGATATCACGCCCTTTTCTATGAGCTATTCAGGCAAACTAGTCTATAATCAACACCATTAACGTATTTGACGAACTATCAAACAGGGTTATCCATCATGATTAATACCAAAATATATAAATCCATTTATGTGCTAGCAGAAAAACTGCTAGAAGCGGACAGTAAAAACGATCAAAAAACCTTTGATATGCTATATGCGCAGTTAAAGGATCTTTGTAACGAAAATGAAAAGAGCGATAAAGACCATCCTGAACAGTGGGAGACATTGGCTGACTTTACCGAAGATTTGGATGAAGCATTGGTTATCTATCAAAAAGCGTTAGATAAAGCCGCGGCGATTAATTCAAAAGACCATTTGGCCTCGATTGCATTTTCTATGGCTGAGCTGCAAATCGAATTGGGTCAAACAGAGGCGGCTATCGAAAACCTACAAAATGCTAAAATTAGCGCCAATAAAATCGAAGACAGAGAATTTAAAGTTGAGATAAATGAGTTGTTGGCGAAATTATTAGCAGAGTAGTTTTCGTTATTGTCCTTCTTTATTGAGCAAAGCGTATTGTATTATCTAAAAAGTCGCGTGTGCCGATATCAGTATTTTATGTTATAAAATGCTGATATTGCTCTTAGTGCCCTGTCCATACGGCAGGACGCTTTTCGATAAAGGCATCAATCCCTTCACTCACATCATCTGCCATCATATTGCAGCTCATCACCTCGCTGGCATACTCATAAGCCTCTGCCAATGTCATATCCAACTGGTTATAGAACATGGTTTTTCCGGTGGTCAAAGCGACTGAGGATTTGGCGGTAATGCTATCTATTAAAGACTGCAAAGTCGTATCTAATTGCTCTGCGCTTGCCACACGGTTGATGAGTCCTTGTTGCAGTGCAGTATGAGCATCGATAAATTCACCGGTGATGAGCATCTCAAATGCTTGCTTACGAGAGAGGTTGCGACTGACTGCTACTGCAGGGGTGGAACAAAACAGGCCTACGCTGATACCAGAAGTGGCAAATTTGGCATTGTCCGAGGCGACAGCTAAATCACAGGCTGCCACCAGCTGACAGCCAGCAGCAGTAGCGATGCCCTCTACTTTAGCTATCACCACTTGTGGCATGCGATTGATGGCCAGCATCATCTGGCTGCACTGTTCAAATAAGGCGCGCTGAAAAGCCTTTTCTGGATTGGCGCGCATCTCTTTTAGATTATGACCGGCACAAAAGGCCTTACCGTTTGCGGCAATGACGACCACGCGAATACTGCTATCTTGGGCGATGCTGTCAAGCTCTGTTTGCATAGCAGATAACATATCTACTGATAGCGCGTTAAATTGTTTGGGACAGTTGAGTGTCAACGTTACAACACTGCTTAAGTTTTCTCTAATAACCAAGGGCTCGCTGGGATTCATTGAGGAGCAAGGTTCTGATGGCTTGAGGTTATGGTTATTCATTTATCGTCCTTGATAACTGCTAATTAATAAGCACTAGCTAAATTTAGAATAAAATAAAAAAGAGACTTAAATCATAACCCAAATAGTAGCATGCCTAACTCCTTAAGTGACTTCCTTATGCAACAGCTCAGTATTGTTGATAGCTCACATAAAAATAGCGCTCTTAGATGATAAGAGCACCATTTAACGCTAATACAGTCAAAAATGGCTATGAGAAAATATAAAGTAGCTCTCTAAATACTATTTTATGCATTGACCCAATTTTATCGCCGCCGCAATATTGGCAGCGGTAATTTCAATATTATGATAAGCGTTTTTAAAGACATTATCGATGGACTCTAGCTTTTGGATACTGGGCATAATGACCTCAAACTGGCTGGTTTGAGCAGGTTCTAACCCATCAACACTGCCGCAAATAGCAATCACTGGCGTATGGCTGGCTTTGGCGATTTGGCTAATGCCGCCAGCTACTTTACCCATGGCAGACTGCGCGTCAAGCTTGCCTTCACCAGTAATGACCAAATCTGCATCGGCAATATGCTGTGATAAGTTGGTAACTTTTGCCACTGTATCAAAGCCTGATTTTAACTCAGCTTGGCAAAAGCTGATTAACGCATAGCCAAGCCCACCTGCTGCGCCAGCACCTGCTATGTCTTGGTGGTCTTGATAGCCATGCTGAGCACATATACTCGCAAAGTGATTTAACGCTTTATCCAAATCATTGATTTGCTGCGGGCTGGCGCCTTTTTGAGGGCCAAATATTGCACTGGCACCCAACTCGCCACATAAAGGGTTGGTGACATCACAGGCTACTTCAAATACTGTCTCCAGCAAACTAGTATGGAAGTTTGTAGCATCTAATCGTTGCAAGTTGGCAAGCGCGCCGCCGCCTTGGGCTAACGTATTGTCAGCACTATCATGAAACGTCATTCCAAGCGCCATTAGCATACCAAGTCCCGCGTCATTGGTGGCGCTACCACCCAAACCGATAATGATGCGTTTAACGCCTTCATCTAAAGCATCCGCAATAAGTTCGCCAACTGCGTAGCTACTCGTAATTAACGGATTTCTTTCTTCAGTCGTCAATAAATGCAGACCGCAGGCTTGAGCAATTTCAATTACGGCTGTCTCATTTTCTAATAGCAGATATTTAGCATTGATTGGTCGCATTAAGGGGTCATGGACTCGCACTTCTTTCCAGCGCCCACCTAGCACGTAAGACAATACTGCAGAAGTTCCTTCACCGCCATCTGCCATGGGTAGCAGCTTATAGTCAGCGTCAGGAAACACTTGACTGAATCCAGACTGGATAGCGTGGCAGACATCTAATGCCTCTACACTTTCTTTAAATGAGTCAGGGGCGATTAAAATTTTCATGAAATACTCTACGATTATGTAAGTTGGAATTGTGCAATTAAGCCAATCATATCATTATAAATTGGATAATCTGCTACCATAGTCTCCTGTTTCATTTATAACCTTTAGGATGATTGCCTTGACCACCTTTACCGCGCCTACTATTCCCAATATCAAAAATAATGAGCTGCGCCAGCAGTTGCAGCAAATCATCGACCAAAAGACCAAGCCGCTTGGCGCCCTTGGACGTTTAGAAACGCTCGCTGTGCAGTTAGGTATGATTCAAGGTACGACCGCGCCGCATATTAATCAGCCACAGATTCGAGTGTTTGCCGCCGATCACGGTCTAACCAAGCATGGCACATCCGCGTATCCTAGTGCCGTCACTGCGCAGATGGTTTATAACTTTTTGCAAGGCGGCGCTGCTATCAATGTCTTAGCCCGTCAGCATAATATTGAGCTAAAAGTAGTCGATGCTGGTGTCGATGCCGACTTTGCCAATTCTCCTTTTAAAGACCACGCGCAATTGCTCGATTATAAAGTCCGTCACGGTAGCCGTGATGCGCTAACCGAGCCTGCGATGAGCGCAGCAGAATGTTTAGCTGCCTTAGAGAACGGCATGGACGTGGTCAAGAGCATGGCGGGTAATTTGCTTATCGTCGGAGAGATGGGCATTGGTAACACCTCAGCGGCAAGTCTTTTGCTGGCAAGATTGGGCGATACACCGATTAATGATTGTATCGGTCGCGGCACCGGTCTTGACGATGCAGGATTGCAGCACAAAACAAGTATTTTAATGCAAGTGTTGGCGCGTCATAGCGAAGCAAAAGCGCCATTCGACATACTTGCTGCGTTGGGCGGGCTTGAGATTGCTATGATGGCAGGGGCGCTGATTCAGGCCGCCAGTGAGCGCCGCATTCTTTTAATCGATGGTTTTATTGCCAGTAGCGCGTTGTTGGCTGCTGAGCGCCTAGCGCCCGGTGTTGCTCAATATGCTGTCTTTGCCCATCACTCGGTTGAACCCGGGCATGCGCATTTATTAAAACTGCTCAATGCTGAGCCATTACTCAATATGGGTATGCGCCTAGGTGAGGGTAGCGGTGCGGCACTGGCGTATCCACTATTGCAATCGGCTTGTGCCATTATAAATGAGATGGCAAGTTTTAGTGATGCAGGTATTAGTGGACAAAACAGCTAATGTCACAATTATCAAAAAAGCCATCAAAACAACCATTAAATCAGTCATTGAATCAATCAGAGCCGCCACAGCAACCATCGTCTAAACCAAGTGTTGGTGAATTTATAAAACATGATTGGCGTCTATTATTGGTGGCGGTGCAGTTTTTAACGCGTCTGCCCGTACCGCAATTTGCCAATTATAATCCGCAGTGGTTGCACCAGAGCAGCCGTCATTTCCCTGGGGTAGGTTTATTGGTTGGGCTGCTTTGCGCTGGCGTATTTTGGCTGGGCAGTATTTTATTTACACCCTTGGTCGCGGCAGTGATAAGTACCGCGTTTGGGATTAAGCTTACTGGCGCTTTTCATGAAGATGGACTTGCCGATAGTTGCGATGGGCTTGGCGGTGGTCTGACCCGAGAGCGCACTTTAGAGATTATGAAGGACTCACGTTTAGGGACTTATGGTGTACTGGGTTTGGTCTCAGCCTTATTAATCAAAATCAGTTTATTAGCTTCTACGCCGCTATCGGTGGCTATCGTGGCGCTGATTATTGCACATACGGCCTCGCGCTTATTATGCATTAGCTTACTGGCGCTATTGCCTTATGGCGGTGAGATTGAGCATGCCAAAGCCAAGCCGATGGCGCAGCAGCTGACGCCTTTTCAAGGGCTATTGAGCAGTGCTTGGTTGCTATTGGCTGGCGTGCTTGTCGTACTCCTATTTCCTAATACCGTGCAGCAGATTGGTATTTGGCAATGGTTATTGGCTTTATTGCTAGGTATCGTAGCGACAGACTATATGCGCCGTTTATTACGTAGACGTTTAGAAGGCTATACGGGTGATGGCTTGGGCGCCACGCAGCAGTTAAGTGAGATTGCCATTTATATTGGACTTGCTGCTTCTATACCGCTTATCTGATATAAAAGTCATGGTCAAAATAGGATAGTAACAGCAAATGATGTTTCATATTTGGCGTCATCCAAAGCCCCTTGCAGCTAATGGGTTTTGCATCGGACAGACGGATATCAATGTCGATAAACGCAAAATTAAGCGTCTGGCTAATAAAATACAGCGCTTTGTGCGTCTACATCAATTACCAAAGGTGATTTGGGTCAGCCCGTTACAGCGCTCATTAAAAGTCGGGGAGATACTGGCGCAGCGCGGCTTTCAATATAATATCGCACCTGCGCTTGCAGAGATTGATTTTGGTAAATGGGACGGTCAGCCTTGGGCACAAATACCAAAACAACAGATTGATGACTGGTGCGCTAATTTTGCTGACTTTGCACCCAAGGGCGGCGAAAGTTTACAGCAGTTATTTGAGCGTATCGAGAATTGGATAAATGAGATGACTAGGCAAAATAGCAGTCATAGACCAATATTGGCAGTCGGTCATGCAGGCTGGATAAATGCTGCAAGTATGATAGTCGCTGGGCAAGAGGTGCCAAAGATAGCCGCTGAGTGGCCACGACCTGTAAATTATCTAGAGCATCGTCAACTGGATTTTTAGCCAAAAAAAACTGACCATTTATAATGACCAGTTTTTTGGATAATTTTTTTCAAGAATATAGTTTTTTTCAAAAACAAGCTTTTCTTAAGCACAGATCTTTCTTAAACAAGTACCTTTGATAAATGCAGCAATGAAAACTTCCTAAGCCATCTTATCGAACCACGCTTTATTGTCTTTAGGGCTCATAGAATCAAAGCTAACATAAATACCTTCGTCATCTAAAGTCGCATACCAGTGATCATCGTTGCTACCAGTCAGTAGCTGAAAATATTTATTATTCACGATTCTACCAACGGTATATATCTCGCCTTCTGCGTAAAACTCATTACCTTGGATACAGATTAATTTGTCATCAGTGTTTATCATATCGTCCCGTTATATCCATCATTATTTAATAAACGGCCCTATAGGTTAGTCGACATTTTAGTAGCCATATAAATATCTGAATATAGGGTAACAATTGAGGGGCTATTATTAAAGATGACTTTATAAACAGTATTTTATTGTTAAGTATAGGTTGTACAGGTGTTTTATTACCAATTATTGCGCTTATATATCATTATAAGTGTTTATTATAAATAACTTATAAATCCGAGCTGCTTGATAAATATTCAATAATTTGACAAACAAAAAAGCCAGCAACATGACGTTACTGGCTTTTCTTTAGACGTGTACTAAATATTACTCTTCAGAGTAATCTTCGTTCTCGTCTTCAACTTCTTCTGCTGAATCTTGGTTGTCGCCATCTTCTGAAAGAATGGTGACTAAGATGCTAGCAGTAACGTCGTGGTGTAGCTGAATATCAACATTATATTCGCCAACTTGACGTAAAGTGCCTTCAGGAAGCTTGATTTCAGCACGGTCTACTTCTAGACCTGAGTTAGTCAATGCTTCAGCGATATCGCGAGTACCGATAGAGCCAAATAGCTTGCCTTCGTCACCTGATTTAGCGCGCATGATAACATTAACGTCAGTTAAGGCGTCAGCACGTTCTTGAGCAACAGCTACTTCTTTTGCTTCTTCAGCTTCAAGCTCAGCACGACGTGCTTCGAACTTTTCAATGTTAGCTGCAGTAGCAGGTAGTGCTTTACCCAAAGGGATAAGAAAGTTACGTCCGTAACCTGGTTTCACATCGACAGTTTCACCGAGTTTACCAAGGTTGACGATACGCTGTAACAAAATAATTTGCATGAGTCATTCCTAGTTAAAGTTAACGGTTAACCCTGATGGTTATCAGTGTATGGAAGTAGCGATAAATAACGAGCTTGCTTGATAGCAGTCGCTAGTTGACGCTGATACTTAGTAGACGTACCGGTAATGCGGCTTGGTACGATTTTACCATTATCACTGATGTACTGTTTTAGCAATTCAACATCTTTATAATCGATGTGAGTGATGCCTTCAGCAGTGAAACGGCAGAATTTGCGACGGCGATAGAAACGTGCCATGAGTATTCTCCTTTAATTAGTCTTCACTGTTGTCGTTGTCGTCATTATCGTTTTCACGACTGTCTGGACGACGAGTAGTTGCTTTGCGTGCGCGTTTTTCATCGGCATTCTTGGCTAACTGCGACTCTTCAGTGACAGCGTCGTCACGGCGCATAACTAGACTACGAATGATCGCGTCGTTATAACGGAATAATTCTTCAAGTTCAGCTAAAGTTTCACCGTCAGTTTCAATGTTGAAAAGAACGTAATGAGCTTTATGAATCTTGTTAATTGGGTAAGCCAGTTGACGACGACCCCAATCTTCTAGACGATGGATTGTGCCGTTGTTGTCTTGAACCAACTTGATATAGCGTTCAACCATGCCGACCACTTGGTCGCTTTGGTCTGGGTGTACAAGTAACACCAGTTCGTAATGTCGCATTATGACTCCTTACGGATTAGTAGCTATTAACCCTATGTTAATAGCAAGGAGATTTATAAGGTAAGCCCAAATTTTATCGAATTCTATAAAAACAATAGGGGATAAGCTTAGTTTATAAAGCGCCGTATTATAACAGTACTCGGTGCTTAACACAAAGGTTAATCACTAAGCGGCTGTTAATAAACAATAAAAGCAGAAAATACTGCTCTACTAATAAAAAAGCAGCGCCTAAACGCCACTTTTTAATATAACTTTATGATATTTATAATAATCTGTTTATAACAAGGCTATAAATTAATTATTAAGTTAATTATTTTACTTTTGGCTTTTTGACCAATTGGCTGCTATCCGCTTTTACCACTAGGGTTTTAGCAAGTTTGTCATGCCAACCGATATTTTCAGGGCTTTTTGAGGCCATATAATAATGAACAATAATAACCACAAACCCTAAGAAGCTGGTAAACGAAAACAACAAATTATAAATAATAAACAGCAGCAAGGTACGCATGCCAATAAGCTTGGTAAAAGATGGCAGGCGATGGGTCGTTTGGTCGACGACGCGGATACCGGTAATCAGCTTACCAAGTGATTGCCCGCGCAAGGTAATAAATACCAGTTGCAGCGCAAACAAACCAAATACCATCACTTGTGACATCATCAAGGTGCTGCTTGGAATACTTTCCATCAACGTCATTGAGTACTGATAAGCGGCATCCATATCTTGAATGTTTTGAAACTTGGTATAATCCACGTCCATCTTGGTCAGTGCCATGACTAGCGGAAAAATCGCTAATACATACAGCAAGCCATTGAGCGCAGTTGCCAATACCCGCGACATGATAGGCGCAAGCACAACATCACCGACGACTTTATCGTTGTCGGAAATCTTTTTGGCGCCAGACTTATTTAATGACACATTACTATTTGGTGTGTATTGACGATTGGTTGTCATGTCCACTTTGCTGTTTTTAGCATTTTCTGCTGGACGTTCAGGCTTGCCATATAATCTGTCGAGCGATACGGCTTTGTCATCTTGACCCGTACTACTAGCAGAATCTTCTGGAAAGATAGTGACATTATTAATAATAGAGTCGTTATTATCCGCCGTCACTATAGGAGCAGGACGGTAGTAAGTCTGATTGTTAGTTAAGTTACCAACACGCTGCCACTGATCTAAGCCTTCATGCCATATCAAATCATCTAATACGACTTCGCCAGAGGTGAGCATGATATTGAGCTGATCCAAAGTGTATGGACCGGCTTGTACGTTATTTCGAGCAAGGAAAATCTGCATAATTGCCTACATAGTTAGTCATATCTCAAGTCACTTTTTATGAGTAGCGGCTTTTAAAGAGCGGTCTTTAAAGAGATGTTTTTAAAAAGCTATCTTTAATAATTTAAAAAAATCTTCAATAAACGGTCTTTAAAGCTACTTTTAAGTCACTTTTGGTAATACATTATATTAGGGTCTATTTGAAAAAATCAAATAGACCCTAATGATTATATCTTACATGACGATGTGAATTAACGCTGTGACTGAACGTTACGGCTTACTTCGCTTCTTCACCCGCTAAGAAGAACCAAGTATCTAATACTGAGTCAGGGTTTAATGAGACTGAGTCGATACCTTGTTCCATGAGCCAGTAAGCAAGATCTGGGTGATCTGATGGGCCTTGACCACAAATACCAATGTATTTGCCAGCTTTATTACAAGCTTCAATCGCCATAGACAATAGCTTTTTAACCGCAGGATCACGCTCATCAAATAGATGTGAGACGATACCTGAGTCACGGTCTAGACCAAGTGTTAACTGGGTCAAGTCGTTTGAGCCGATTGAGAAACCATCGAAGTGCTCTAGGAACTCATCTGCTAATAAGGCGTTGGTTGGTAGCTCACACATCATGATGACGCGCAGACCATTTTCACCACGTTTTAGACCATTTTTCGCTAGCAACTCGATGACTTCTTTGGCTTCGCCAACGGTACGGACGAATGGAATCATAATCTCAACGTGAGTCAGACCCATCTCATCACGGACGCGTTTCAATGCTTTACACTCAAGCTCGAAGCAGTCACGGAAGTTGTCAGAAACGTAGCGGCTCGCACCACGGAAACCAAGCATTGGGTTTTCTTCTGATGGCTCGTATAATTTACCGCCAAGCAAGTTAGCATATTCGTTTGATTTAAAATCAGACATACGCACGATAACTGGCTGATCCATAAAGGCAACGGCTAGGGTTGAGATACCTTCGACCAATTTATCAATATAGAAATCAACTGGTGACGCATAACCGGCGATACGCTCATTGATAGCTTGGGCGATTTCACGTGGTAAGCTGTTCATGTTCAGTAGCGCTTTTGGATGCACGCCAATCATACGGTTGATGATGAACTCTAAACGCGCAAGACCAATACCTTCGTTTGGCATTTGGGTAAATGAGAAGGCGCGATCTGGGTTACCAACGTTCATCATTACCTTGAATGCAAGCTCTGGCATAGATTCAACAGAGTTGGTCTGTACTTCAAAGTCAATCTGACCTTCATAAATAAAGCCAGTATCACCTTCAGCACAAGAAACGGTGACGTCTTGACCATCAACCAATAATTCAGTGGCATTACCACAACCAACGATTGCTGGTACGCCAAGCTCACGCGCGATAATAGCAGCGTGACAAGTACGACCACCACGGTTGGTGACGATAGCAGAAGCACGCTTCATAACTGGTTCCCAATCCGGATCCGTCATGTCTGATACTAATACGTCGCCGTCTTGTACTTTATCCATCTCGTTTAAGTTGCTAACGATACGTACTTTACCAGCGCCGATACGTTGACCGATTGAACGACCTTCGCATAGGATTTTAGCATCACCAGTATTGATGATATAACGTTCCATGACATTGCTGTCTTGGCGGCTCTTAACGGTTTCTGGACGTGCTTGAACGATAAAGATTTCACCGCTGTCGCCGTCTTTTGCCCACTCGATATCCATCGCTTGACCGTAATGCTTTTCGATGGTCATGGCTTGTTTGGCAAGTGAATTCAGCTCTTCAGTCGATAAAGAGAACTGCATGCGGTCTTGTTTTTCAACATCGACGGTTTTAACTGATTTAGTGGTGCTGCCTTCATCACCATAAATCATTTTCTTATGCTTGCTACCTAGGTTGCGACGGATAATCGCAGGTTTACCGTTAGCAAGTAATTTTTTGGATACGTAGAATTCATCTGGGTTAACCGCGCCTTGCACGACCATTTCACCTAGACCGTAGCTTGACGTGATAAAGACCACTTGATCAAAACCACTTTCAGTATCTAGGGTGAACATAACGCCTGCAGCGCCAGTTTCTGAACGAACCATGCGCTGTACAGCAGCAGATAGCGCAACGCCTTCGTGCTCAAAGCCTTTATGCACACGATAAGAGATAGCACGGTCGTTATATAAAGAGGCAAATACTTCTTTAATCGCAATGAGGACGTTATCAATGCCGCGAATGTTCAAGAAAGTTTCTTGTTGACCGGCAAATGACGCATCTGGCAAATCTTCAGCAGTAGCAGAAGAACGTACCGCAACAGCGATGTCTTCGCCGCCACTCATGGTTTCAAACGATTGACGCACTTCTTGCTCAAGGTCGCTTGGCAGCTCTTGCTCAATAATCCACGTACGGATTTTTTTACCCGTTTCAGCAAGCTTGTTGACATCATTAACGTCAAGTGTTTTAAGCTCGCTGTTGATTTTGTCGAGTAAGCCTGTTTCTGTCAAAAAACGATTGAACGCATTTGAAGTGGTCGCAAAGCCACCTGGAACGCTGACACCCAAATCAGATAGATGGCTGATCATCTCGCCAAGCGAGGCATTCTTGCCGCCAACCATATCAATGTCATCTTTTCCTAGCTGATCAAGATTGATTACAAGTGCTGTAGATTGCGCTGCCATGATAACTCCAGAAAATAAGGTTATTTAGTAAAGATTATAACGGTCGATTATACCCCTATATTTGGATAATTTCGATACCTAGAACCAAAAAATTCGTCAAAAAGATACAAATTGTGGGGATTGCTACATATTTGAGCGCCAAGAAAGTAATATTTGGCTGCTAGAATATATTGAAAATGGGAATGTGAGAGTTTTCATGAATGTATTCACAATAGCTAATGTTGGATAAAACTTCCAAAATTTGCTTAAAGCACTTTTAAAATTTGCTTCTATATATAGGTGACTATTGAATTATTGATAACTGGTTTGATTATTGATTTAAAAGTAAGGTTTGTTTTTATGCTAACTTTTATACAAATGCATCTAAGTGTACGCCTGTAACATTGATTTCTATTAGATGGCTATTATGCGTATAATATAGCGCATAGATATGTTCTGGACGCGACCATGCTCTTTAGCAGCGAATTCACAGCCAATGACTATTAAAGAGCATGGCAAATAAAGAGCATAGCAATGCTATAAGAAATTTTTATTATAAGTTGTTATAAACGGCTATTAAGAGTCGATTGAAGTTTTTTCAGCGCTATGCAAAAGCGATTATTGAAGTTTTAACGTTTTAACAAAGGTGTTCACGTTATGTTTGTAAACAATCCGCCCGAACCAGCCAATCCGACTATTCAAAACAAACAAGCATTAAAAGTAGATAACGCCCAAAATATCAGAACCGCCTTTTTTATCTCTGATGGTACGGCGATTACCGCTGAAACCCTTGGACGTGCTATTTTAAGTCAGTTTGCCTCAGTGCCTTTTGAAACCCGAGTACTGCCTTATGTCGATAGCTTAGAGCGTGCCGAAGATGCCGTCGAACAAATCAATACTGCTTATCAACGTGATGGTTTATTGCCATTGGTGTTTGATACGATTGTCAGTCCTGATATTCGCGAGAAAATCAATTCAGCGCATAGCTGTAATTTGGATATGTACGAAGGTCTCATCGGTCGGGTAGCAGAAGAGACGGGTGTTGAGCCGGACGGACATTCAGGCCATGCCCATGATGATGTCGACTCTGAGACGTATAAAGAACGTATTGATGCGGTGCATTTTGCTTTAGACAATGATGATGGCGCGCGCACTCGCCATTATCATGCGGCAGATATTATTCTTATCGGGGTTTCGCGTTCTGGAAAAACGCCGACTTCATTGTATTTGGCGCTACAATTTGGTATTCGAGCGGCAAATTATCCCTTAACCGAAGAAGATTTAAACGACAATAAGCTGCCTAAAGCCTTACGTGAGCATAAGCATAAGCTGTTTGGCTTATTAATCGATACGGATCGCTTAGTGAAAATTCGCCAAGAACGCCGCGCTGGCAGTCGTTATGCTAGTTACCAACAATGCCAGCAAGAGCAGCGGGCGATACAGGGAATTTATATCTCGCAAGGTATTCCAAGCCTTGATGTATCAGAGATGTCTGTTGAAGAGATTGCCACGCGTATCTTGCAGATGACCGGTCTTAAGCGCCGGATTGGTTAAAGAGATTAATCAACAGCGCATAACGAATAACGGCTAAGGCGATAACGTAACTGTCGCCAATATTGCAAAATATCCTATCACAACGTATGGTAGGCCCACTTTAGCGCCATGACCCTGACGGCATTTAAACCTGCTGACACTCATGGGCTGAAAAAATAGATTCATAAATTAATAAAGAGGATACGATGGGAAGCAAACCTATAAGCGACGCGACCAACGATACTGGTAAAGACACTCAAACCGAAGTGTCTAATAAAGAGAGCGGCCGCGCGCCAAACCCTGAGCATACTGAGGGTAAAAACAAAAAAGCAAGAATTGAGCAAACCCATGAGCAAGTCACTGACGATATCATGCATCATCCTGACTTGGTCAATCCGCTAGATGACATCCGTATTGATATTAAAACCCCTTTTACCAAAGACTCGCAGCGTATCAAAGGCGATAAGCATAAGTATGAGTATGACGTTGTTGTCTTAGGCGCAGGTCCTGCTGGTGAAGCAGCTGCCATGAAGCTGACGAAGTCGGGTAAAAAAGTAGCGGTTATTGACCCACGCGAACAGGTCGGCGGCAACTCTACTCATGTCGGCACCATTCCCAGTAAAGCATTGCGTCAATCAGTCTTTAACTTGATTAACTTTCGCCGTGATCCTATGTTCACCAAGGCAATGGAGTATCAACAGGTACCGCTCAATAAAGTGCTGGCCAATGCTCGTAAAGTTATCCGCAATCAGGTAAGTACCCATACGCGCTTTTATGAGCGCAATCGTATTGACGTGATTCACGGCTGGGCAAGTTTTATTGATGCGCATACTTTAAGCGTCGAAAAAGACGACGGTATCTTTGAAACTGTGACCTTTAATAAAGCTATTATTACTGTTGGTAGTCGCCCATATCGTCCTGATATTCTAGACTTTAACCATCCACGTGTGTTTGACTCTGATAAAATCTTGCAAATGGATTATGTGGTCAAAAAAATTATCATTTATGGTGCCGGGGTGATTGGTTGTGAGTACGCTTCTATTTTCACCGGTCTTGGCTATAAAGTTGACCTAATCAATAACCAAGATCAGCTGCTTAATTATTTAGATAGCGAGATTAGTGATGCTATCGCCCATGACTTTAGACAGTTTGGCGTATTGATTCGTAGCAATGAAGAGATTGACCATTTAGAGACGCATGATGATTATGTGGTCTTGCATCTAAAAAGCGGCAAGCGCATTAAATCGGATGCCATTCTTTGGTCAAATGGGCGCTCAGGTAACACCGAAGGTTTGAACTTAGAAGCCATCGGGCTTGAAGCCAATAGCCGTGGTCAGCTAAAAGTTGATGATACCTATTGTACTGGTGTCGAAAATATCTATGCTGCCGGTGACGTTATCGGTTGGCCATCATTGGCGTCTGCTGCCTATGACCAAGGACGCTGTGCGGCGGCCTTTATGGTTGGCGATAGTGATGCAGAGCCAGTATCAAGCGTACCAACAGGTATCTATACCATCCCTGAAATCTCTTGTATTGGTAAGACAGAGCAAGAGCTGACCGATGAAAAAGTCCCTTATGAAGTCGGGCAGGCGTTCTTTAAACATTTGGCACGCGCGCAAATCATTGGTGAACGCTCAGGTGTGTTAAAGATTTTGTTCCATCGTGATACGCTTGAGATTTTAGGCATTCATTGTTACGGCAATCACGCGTCAGAGATTATTCATATCGGTCAAGCAGTGATGAAGTGTAACGCTACTTTAGAGTATTTTGTAAATACCACCTTTAACTATCCAACGATGGCAGAAGCCTATCGTGTGGCAGCCCTTAACGGTTTAAATCGCGTTTTCTAACGCTTATTTTTTAATGCGTAAACCGTAAAGTAAGAGACATAAAAAAGCGCCTGCTTAATGAGTAGGCGCTTTTTTTATGGCATTTTTTCTAGCAGAATAAAGGTTACTAGACTTTTTTAAATTAATAGCCAGTTTTACTTTGCGGGGTACGCCAACGAAAGAGCAGCAGTAATATAAAGTAAAATGCCCACAATCCTGCAAGCGCATAAAACCCCGTTGCGACTTGCGCCACGCTGGCACCCATCTGATTGAGCTGGACAGAGGTGTTAATCGCAGGCGTCGTCGGTATTAACCAGCGTATGATTTGTAAAAACTCTGGTAATTGATGGGCAGGCCACGGATAACCACTGACAAAAAACATCGGTAGCGAGCTGAAAATTAGAATTTGCATACTGCGCTCACGCTGGCGGAACCACAGTCCAAACACACAGCCAAGCGTGGCCACAGTCGGGCAAAACAGCAGTAAAAATAACAAGCTGCCGAGCATGTTTTGTCCGCGTGGATAATGATGCAGCTCAAAGGTCCAGCCATAATAGAAGCAGCCGATAATAAAGCTGAACATACTGAGCGCTGCAATACGGCCAAGCCAGCCGCGAATACTGGTAGCATGACGACGTTGTTCATACCAAGTACCAATCAACATCGCTGTAGACATCAAAAGGGTTTGCTGCAAAATAAGAATCGCTACTGCTGGCACCACGTAAGCACCGTAACCTTCGGTTTGATTATATAAAGGAATAATTTTTAGGGGCACTGCTTGGGTGCTTGCCGCTGCGGTTGCAGAATATGCCCCTTGCGCCACGCTTTTTTTAATCTCAACCCCTGCCGATACCGTACTGACCGCCTGCAAAAATCCCATTTGGACATTTTTATTTAGTAAGAAATAGCCGCCATTGCCCAGTACGCTGACACTTGCCGCTTTTCCAGACAATACTTGCTGCTCAAGTCCGCTTGGAATAATCATATAACCGGCGATGTCATCCGACCAGATGGCCTCGATGGCATCTTGCTCATTTAAAAAACGCTTGGTATCTAGCTGCGGGCTGGCGCTGGCATAGCGAACGATGGTTTTAGATAGGTTGCTATTATCTTTATCGATAATTCCCACTGGCACATGGTTGACCACCTCTGTTGAATACGGCCAAGGATAAAAGAAGCCATAAATAATCGGCGCAATCAGTAATAGTAACAGCACGCCTTTATCAGAAAAAACGTCTTTAATCGTTTGCACAAAACTGTGCAAAAAACTTTGTGATGAATAGTCTTTTGAACCTGATGGCGTATTAGATAGCTTGTCTTTTGGTGAGGCAGGCTCTTTTTGTAGTATAGACATTAGCGTGCTCCCCAGCGTTCAGGATGGGCGAGCGCGCGTTTGCTCAATAATGCGGCTAAGAACATAGCAATAACGGTTGCTAGCGTCAGTCCATAAACTATCGGTAATGAGATGGCAACGGGTGCTTGCATCTGTAATTGGGCAATATGCAGCTTAAGATAATGGGTAAGTGGTAGCGCATCTGACCAATGCTTGGCGCTGTCACTGATGGCGATATAAGGAAAAGTAACCCCTGCAAACGCATAAGAAGGTGCTGAAATAAAACCGGTGGACGATAAGCCCATACGTAATGAAAATGAGGTTAGGGTAAATATGGCGCCAAGCCAGAATGACAACATCATCAGTAATACAAGACCGACATAAGTAGCCATGATAGAGCTAATAGCGACTGCTTGCTGTGGAGTGGCAAGCCAGAGTGCTAGAATTGACCATAAGCTATAAGCCAGCGTTGGCCAAAAATATTTACCTAATAAACCAAAGAGCAAGACTGAAATACTGGCTTTTCTAGGCTTACTATCTATAACAGAGGTTTTATTGTCTGCAGCAGAGGTTGAAGCAGCTATGATGTTGCCGTTTTCAATGTCGTTTTTAATATTGGCTTCAATGCTGGTTAAGTCAGGATGACCGCTTTCAATAAAATCATACCAACGACCGATTTGCTTATCGCGTAGCTCGCGTCCAATGGTCGTAGCACCTATGACCATAGCTAAAATATGCAGCAGCGCCGGGATAACCGTTGACGCTAAAAACTGCTGATAATCGGTAGCCGCATTAAATAAGCTAATACGCTGGATACCAATGGGCGAGTAAGCAATCGCCGCTTGTGATGGTGCCATACCTTGTTTCACCAAACGCTGTATCTCAACGCCTGCCGATAGCGTACCAATCACTGATTGGACACTGGTTTGGATAATGCCAGAGTGAGTACCGTATTGAGCGTTTACTTGCAGCACGATGGGCGCAGGTTTACTCGATGAGATATTGCGCGAGAAATCTTCAGGAATAATGACCACCGCATAAATATCACGTTGCAGGAGCGCTGCTTCTACCGCTGCCGGTGAATGATACAGCTGCCTGACCGTCAGGTTCGGATTGGCTTCCAAATAACGCACGGCAGTATTGGCAATAGGACCGCGGTCTTTATCCATCACCCCAATAGGTAAATCGGTGATTTGTATTTGTGAGAAAATCCACCAAATTAACAGCACGGTTGCAAGCGGTATCCACAGTACCATGCTCAAATCCCATGGATTTTTGGCTAAAAAACGTCGCTCATAGCCAGCACTGCGTACAAAAGCGCCAATTAGCCCCTTTTGCCCACTTAGCCTCTTTTGCTTATTCAAGCGCATGGCTTACTCTTGGGTCTGATTAGCAAGAGCTGGATTGATACTGACAATCACGCTCATACCCGAGCGAATACGTCGATCAGGTGCCGATGGTCGCGCTTTAACCTCAAAGGTGCGCACATCAAAACCATCGTTATTATTGGTCGGACGCCAAGTGGCAAAGTCAGATAATGTTGAGGTGGCGTAAACGGTAAACTGTTTGGTATAAGGCTTTTCGGGCGATGATAAAGCAGGAATCGTACCCATAAAGCGCTGACCAATCGCAAATTGATTTAAGTAGGTTTCAGTGACGTTGAGTACCACCCATTGATCATTGGTATTCACCAAGGTAAGGAGCGGCACACCTTGACCAATCACTTCGCCAGCATTGACGATGACATTATCCACGATACCGGCAATCGGGCTTCTTAGATTGGCTTCTTCTTTTGCGACCAGTGCTTCTTCTAATTGCGCATCGACTTGGGCAACTTGTGCCGTCGCGGCAGATTTATCTTCACTGCGTGCGCCTTCCATTGCTAAGTCATACTGTAAGCGCGCTGCTTCTGTTTGATCTTGGGTGGCCAAATACTGCGCGTAGGCTTCATCACGTTTTTGCCGCGCCATCAGTCCTTCTTCATAAAGACGATTGACGCGCTGATAGGTATTTTCTGCCAAATCAGACGCCGCTTTATTGGCTTGCCAAGCCGCTTTTGCTTGCGCAATCTCTTGTGGACGGGCGCCATTTTCTGCTTTATCAAGCTGACTTTGGGCCATTTGTTTGCCAGCACGAGCTTGATTAATCTTAGCGTTAATCTCAGGTGAGTCCATCTCAATCAATTGCTGACCAACCGTCACGGCATCGCCTTCTGTGACCATGATTTGTGCAATACGTCCTGGTACTTTTGCGGCGATGGACGTTTGCTGCATTTGCATCTGCCCTTGTAAGGTGATGACTTCAGGCTCATTGTGTTGATTGCTTTTATACAAACCATAAGCAATTGCCCCTAAAACAAGCAGCACAAGGAGTACCAAAATCGCCTTTTTAATCACGGCAGATTTATCCGCTTTTGCAGGCTCGCGTTTATAAGGCGGCACCGCTTGCTCTTGGTCCATGTCAGCGCTATCGACGCTATCAGCGTTATCGATGCTATCAGCGCTATCGACGAAAGCTTCAGTCGGTTTAGTGCCATTAATAGCATCAATAGCATCGACGGGCGTTTGCTCATGATGACTGCTGTTTGATTCAGCGGTTTGGTCTGAAGCATTTAATTTGCGTGAGTCGCCTGATTCGTTATTAGATTCAGTCATGACAGTGAGATTCCTAAAGCGATAAAGTCGGTAATAAGCAGAATAGGTCTGGCGTTATTTAATCTTGGCATTTAATCTTATTATTTAATATTTTCTACTGAACTGGCTATTTGTCATATAAAGTTGGTAGTCGAATATCAGCAGCGTTTAGGTAAGCATTAAAAGCGAGAGGCGTACCGCAGCTTTGCATTAGAGCGGCAAGCGACTGTACATAAGTATTCGCCGCTTGCGCCTGTTCCGTACGCGCTTTGAGGTATTGTGTCTGTGCTTGTACCACATCGATAGGCGTATTTAATCCTTCTTGTAGTCCAAGGCGACGCAAGCGCAATACCTCTGCTGCCAAATCTACATTACTTTGTAGTGCCTGATAGCGAGATTGGGCGTTATTGACATCGTGCCAGTTTTTTTCGACCAACAATAATAGATTGTCACTAACCTCAATCTCAGACAAATCCGCTTGGCGTATTTTGGCATTGCTAGAGGCTAGAGAAGCGGTTTTATCGAGCCCACCCCAAAGCTTCCAACTTGCTGAAATACCAGCGACCCAGCTTGGGTCTTTTTCAAGTTGTCCATAGCCATAAAGCATAACCGTAGGTTTGTAGCCCGTATCTGACAGCGCATGTAGCTGCTGAGCTTGGGCTCGTTTAGCGGCGACTTTTTGCAGACCTGGATGATTGCTCAGTGCCAAATCTTGAAAATAGTTGACATCAGGTAAAGGACGACTAGAAACAAATAGGGGCGTGGTCGGCTTGATACGATAATCGGTACGCAAGAGACGCTGTAGCGCCATCATCGCCAGACGCGCATCATTGTTGGCGTTGACCGATTCGCTTTTTGCATCGGCAAGCGCCGATTGGGCTTCTAAGCGATCGACACGTGAGATAAAGCCTTCTTCAAAAAGGCGCTGTGCCATATGGTCAACTTGCTGCACCGTATCATAAGCATCTTCGCGTAAGTAGGCGGCAATAATCGCCAATTGTGCCTTAAAATAACGCTCAACTAAGGTGTTATAAAGCTCGTTGGTATCCAGTATGCTATCTGCGACGGCTTCTTGGGTACGAGCAGTAGAAGCGCCTGTTAATGCTGCTGTGCGTCCAGCGGTATAAATGGGCCATACTACACCCAGACCTGCGCCCGTCGTTGAACCTGAACGTTTTAAATCGTAATTATCTGGGATACGGTCACCGACCAATTCACCAAAATCCGGCAAATTTTCTATATCTATGGGCGGGTCGATGCTATCAACGCTACTATTTACATCGTTGATAATGCCGGTTTTAATCGACGATAAGTCAACATCGGCATCCAAGTTATAAGCATTGGCGGAGACGCGCGCAAATACTAACGGATGGTCGATTGTTTTTAGCGCATCCGTTTCGTATTCACTGGCAGCAATCGCGGCTTGATTGGCGGCAATTTTTGGTGAAACTTGCAATAAAATATTTTGCGCTTGCTCAAGACTTAGCAGGCTAGACACTTCTAAGGGATAGCTATTATCAATGCTTTTATGGGTGATGGGGTCGATAAGGGTGCTTAAGCCAGTATTGGGCTCAGCTTTAGCTGTCTGTTTTTCTGTCGTTGCTGCCTTGTTTTGTAGACTGCTTTCTTGAGTGACACTTTGATTATCTGCATCAATAATTTGCGTCACTACCACTGGCGCTACTTCATTTTGTGACGTGATAATATCATCGTTAGCGTTTGCGGAGTGAGACGCGGCTAAGCTCATGAGCATAACCGTCATCACAGCAGTAGACAGAGTCGATAAAGCAAATTTCATAAGTCACGTAAGCCATTAATTAGAATGCAAAGTGTTTAGAACGTAAAGTGTGTAGAAGGTAGCCAAACTGGGCAATATTATAGACTATTAATAGAAAGCAAAAATTGGTTATTCATAACAAAGCGTACACTGTAGTGCCACAATGGTGACGGGTCAATGCTCACTATTCGCTTGTTTTACATTGAATACGCACTGTTTTTATGTTAAGTGTCTCATTATAAGGTAAATAATAGCATTATTTATGGGTTAGTGATAAAAAGTCATTGAAGATAAAAGATCGTTGAAATAACAATCTAAACCATGCAGTAACTTTTAGTAGTACATGCAATAGCTTTAATTAATAAAGGTATGGCTATAAAGCTAGATAAAAATTAGCAGATAAAAAACAACACTATCTAAAATAGGATGTGAGTAATGGCAGGATATATTTTAGCGCTAGATCAAGGTACAACATCGAGCCGCGCGATTTTGTACGATGACCATGCCCGTCCGATTAAAATGGTACAGCAGCCGACAACTTTAAAGACGCCGCAAGCAGGTTTTGTCGAGCAAGATGCCCAGCAGATTTGGCAGACACAGATTAGCTGTGCCCATGATGTGATTAATCAGGCAGGGTTGCTTGCGACCGATGTCACTAGCATTGCGATTACCAATCAGCGTGAGTCTATCGTGATGTGGGATAAGCAAACGGGCAAACCTTTAGCGCCTGCTATTATTTGGCAAGACCGCCGTACCGCAAGTTATTGTAAAACGCTTGCTGCAGAAAGCGCGAGCGGTAAGACTGATGATAAGCATGTTGATATGGCAAGCGAGATACAACGTATCACAGGCTTACGCTTAGACCCATATTTTAGCGCCAGTAAAATCGCGTGGTTGTTAGAAAACGACCCTAAATTAAGAGTACGCGCCAATAAAGGGGAGATTGCTGTCGGCACCATAGACAGCTGGCTTATCTATAAATTAACCGGCGGCGAACACGTCATCGATGTGACCAATGCTTGTCGTACCTTGTTATACGATATCCATAAGTTGGCATGGTCAGAGGAGCTATGTACCTGTTTTGCCATACCCATGAATATATTGCCCAAGGTTCTGGCATCTGATGGAGATTTTGGTAAAACTAAAAAAGGACTATTTGCCAAACAAATTCCTATTCAGGCGGTATTGGGCGACCAACAGGCTGCGCTATTTGGGCAAGGCTGCCTTGATGCAGGCATGGCAAAAAATACCTATGGCACGGGCTGTTTTATGCTGATGAATATCGGTCAGACGCCAAAACTGAGTGAGCATAAGTTACTGACGACCATTGCTTGGCAACGTAAATCAACGCCAATGCGTCCAGACAATTTATCATTTGATCAAATCGTGCAGTCTGGCAGGCGTATGCTACAACCGCCCAAAAAGGAAGTCACTTATGCCTTGGAGGGCAGTGTTTTTATGGCTGGTGCTATCGTGCAATGGTTGCGTGATAATCTCGGTATGATTCAACAAAGCGCTGAGGTTGAGAGTTTAGCGCGGCAAGTAGATAGCAGTGAAGAGGTGGTCTTATTGCCCGCATTTACAGGTCTTGGCGCTCCTTACTGGCGCTCCGATATCAGTGCCAGTATCACTGGTATGAGCCGCGGTACGACCAAAGCCCATATTGCGCGCGCCGCATTGGAAGCGGTGGCATATCAGACTTATGATGTACTCATCGCTATGCAAAAAGACAGTCCTCATCCATTGACTGAGCTAAGAGTCGATGGCGGCGCGGCTAATAATGACTTACTCATGCAATTTCAAGCTGACTTATTGGGAGTGCCGGTACTGCGCCCCAAAGACACAGAAATCACTGCCAAAGGTGCGGCTTTATTAGCGGGATTGAAAACCGGTCTATACGATGAAGCAACGATGCAAGCATCATGGCAAGTCGACCGGATTTTTGAGCCTGAAATGTCCGCCGATATTCGGCAGCAGCATCTTAATAAATGGCAACAAGCCGTCGATAGAGCGTTAAAAGTCATGTAATTGTCTAACTTGAGGTATTTAAGTGCTGTAACGACTCAGTCAAAGATTACTTAAAGCGCTCTGCTGACATACAAATCCATGCAAATTGGTGATAAAGATACAGGCTGTAACGCAAGGCAATCGTAATTTGGACACAAATTACATAACCTGTCTATTTGTTGGTATCCATAAATTCCTATACTTTAGATGAATTAAATCATAGCGCTAATCACTCTTATTTAATTTCTATTAATCCATAATTATTAATTCATAATCATGTCATTAATAGGCGTTAAATTAATAGCTTAGATTTACAGCTGAGAAATGAGCGATTAGTACATTAGCAATGAATAACTCTAATATATAACAAATAATTTAAGGATAATATTATGAATAACGATGGACGCATTACAGACCCTAATAACCGTGTAATCGCTGATGACTATCTTGAAGTCGGCGATAGAGAGCGCATCATCGATGACAATGCACGTCGATTAACTGATAACGATGTTGATATCAATGGTAATAGAGTCGTTAGACATGAAAATGATAATATCATTGATGATCACGACGCCATTGATCGTAATGCCGTGAAGCACATGTCAAAAGAGAGCAGAGAAGATCTGAATGCTGATCCAATCACAGGTGAGCCAGGCTCACACCCACTAGGTACAGGTATTGGTGGTATTGGCGGCGCAGCAGCAGGTGCGGCTATTGGAACAATGGCAGGTCCATTAGGAACCTTAATCGGTGGCGCTATTGGTGCTATCGTTGGTGGCGGTGCCGGTCATGCAGCCGCAGAAGCCATTGACCCAACTCGTGAAGAAGCCTACTGGCGTGCTCAACATGCCAATGCGGATTATTACCGCGAAGGTCATGAGTTTGATCGTGATTTACATCCAGCGTATGCCGTTGGTTATGCCAATCGCGCCCGCTATCCGGCTGATGCCCGTTTTGAAGATCATGAATCAGATTTAGAGCGTTCATGGCATGAAGTGAAGGGTGAGTCGCGTCTAGAGTGGGAAGAGGCTCGTCGTGCAACACGTGATGCATGGAACCGTGTGTCTTAATAGCCGTTATATTTTTAAGCTATGATGATTAAAGTAATGATCGATAAGATTCCTTTGTTAAGCTTCATCATTAAAATAAACTAATCGTTTATTTGATATAAGTAAATAAACAATACAAAAGCTTACTCTCTCATTACTAGAATTAGTCTGATTGTAGACTTTACTCTGCTATCAGACAAAATAAGCGAGTTTTATGCTACTTTAAAGCCTCCAAAGATTTCTTTGGAGGCTTTTTTAGTGTATATTGTTAAGTGTGAATATACTTAATATTGTTATGTATAAATATATTTAATGATAAGACATAATTATCAAAAATAATAATAATAGGTAATTTATGATTCATAATGCAGAAGGCAATGATCCAAAGCAGTTTTATATAGCAACTGCCAATTTACTGAATTTTGCCAATCCTAATCGAATTTATTACGAAAATGCGCCCGCTTATACCAATAAAGAATACGAACATAAGCTGCGTGGCATTACCGACTTATTAGCAAAAGCCCATGCCGATATTATCGCTGTACAAGAAGTATGGGATAGTCATGCGCTTGAAGCGTTGGCGGTATCGTTGGGTTTTAAGCCTGAGCATGTGGTGATTCCACTAGCAAGTAATGACAGCGCAAGCCCTTATACTCAAGGCAAAGGTGCGCAGAATACACCCGCAGTTGGTATTATCACGCGCTTTGAGCAGTTAGAGAGCACGTTGCTACAAGCCGTAGAGCCAAAAGCGGTCATCGATATTCCTGATATAGGACCTTATGAGCGTTTTAATCGTCCACCACTCATATTACGAGTGAATGCTTATGGGCAGCCGATAACGATTATTACCGCCCACCTTAAAAGCAAACGTGCTTTTTTCTTACGTGATGAAAACGGCAATCTGTTAGAGGATATGAACGATCCGAATATTCGTGTTCGTGCCAAACTGCGTAGTTTATGTATGCGCGCCGCAGAAGCCGCCTCTATTCGTATGTCTATCATTGAGCGCTTACATCATACGCGCGAGCCGCTGATTTTATTGGGTGATATGAATGATGTTACCGGTAGCGTGACCACCCAATTGATGACCGAAACCGGCGAAGTCAATTACGATAAAAGTATGCGTGATGTGGCATTGTTTGATGCCGCTCGTATCCAAGCCCGTTATGGTTGGATGAAAGATGTTGCTTATACCCATATTTATCAGGGTATGCCAGAAGTTATTGATCAGTTATTTGTTTCTGAAGAGTTTTTACCTGATAGTAAGTTTTCGCTTGGTCAGGTTGAACGAGTTGACTATTTTAATGACCACTTAAAGTGGGATTATGCCGATAGAGTCATCGATCATGGTATTATACGAGCGAAAATAAAACTTCATAATTAACCCCGTTTTTTGGTTAATTGGTGAATTATTTTTTAACCTATTCATGTCCCTTGCTTGACTGTGTACAAGCGTTTATCATGCCTCTTCGTTGAGTATAGTAGCGGTGCTATTGGCCCAAATGACCGGTTGATAGAATGTCCTTCGATTTAGGACAGATGCTATCCGATGAAGACTATATTTATAAAGATGGGGCGTAACATTAAGAGATTTATAATGAGTGAAAACAAAGACGACAAAATTGAAGATGTACTGGTAGATTCGGAGCTGGCAAAAAAGCTGGTCCCTAATAAATTTAAATTCACCAGTCAGCAAGGCCGCGCACGCCGTCAAAAGCTATTGATGGGCGCGAAAAAATTGAGTGAAACTCAAGCGATTAATGATATTACCTTGGCTGCTGTCTGCGAAGAAGCGGGTATTCCAAGAGCTTCTGCCTATCATTTCTTTCCAAATATTGAAGCGATATTTTTAGCATTGCGCTTTTTAAATGCCATCGATATCTTAGAAGTGCTGACCACTGTCGAAACAGTTGATTATGATAGATGGCAAGCGTATTTGACCGCGCTGATTGAGCGCTGTGTAAAAATATTTGATGAAGACCAAACCAAAGCCAAATTGATTTATGACACCAATACTCCTGATTTTGAAGGGGACAGTTTTGGTGAGCATATGGACAATCAAGTGGTGCAATTGGTATATAAACGCCTATCAGAGCGTTATGAAGTGCCAAAATTTGAAGATATCCAAGATGTGTTATTGATTACCTTTAGTATTATTAACGCCATCTTTACTGTCTCTTATCGCCGTCATCAGAGCATTACTGATAAATATTTGCAAGAAGCCAATACCGCTTCTATCGCTTATCTGCGCTGCTATTTGCCAGAAAAATTACCGCGTAAAAATCGTTAATTTTTATTGAGCTAGAGTTTGAGCCAAATCCAAACGTAAAAAAGCCGACATGATGTCGGCTTTTTTTTGCGCGTTTTTAATAAACGTTTATTAAACATTGATTGAAATTTTATTGTGTAGTTAATGCGCCTGCTTTTTATCAATCGCTGTTAGGACTTGACCATTACAACTGTCATCGCTTGAATCTAAAGGCGCGTATTCTTCATAATAACGCACGATAAGCGCTTCTAAAGCAACATTGGTTTTTGAGTCATGGGCATTGACGAAAGCTTCGCGTGCTTGCTCAAGCCAGCGATCTGCCATCCGAAAATGACTGTTTGATGATTTTGCGCCACGTTCACAGTGGTCGGTAGCTGCCCATATTAATGCCACTTCACTAAAGGCCATTTCGCGCGGCGCATTCACGATACCGCCACTATCTTTAAGGGCATTTAAAGTTGCCCATAAATCAGGTCTCATGAGCGTCGAGGTCGATGGGATATCTTCGATAAGCTCAAGCGCTTCGACTTTATTATTTTTTAATGCCTGCAAGATGGTTTCTGCCGCTTGGGCGGCTTGTACAGCAGCGTCTGAACGACTATTCATACTGTCTTTATGAGTGGCGTAGTTCAGCCAAGCTTGGGCTTTGTAAGCAAAGTATTGTTGACGGGCGCTCATGTCTTTTTGCTGATAAGTTTGCAATTCGTTCAGCATGCATTTCATGGCGCGCTGTTGTACGCTTTGGGCTTTATCATCAGCTGTCTGGGCTTGAGATTCAGTATGGTTGCTGCTAAGGCAGTAGTCCGTAGTCTTTAGCGTAGCGTCTTTTGGCGTAAGACTAGTAGTCGATACACAAGAAACGGTGGACAGAAGCAGTACAGCGGATAGCGTAGCATATAGAGATTTTTTATAGGGAGCTGCTTGAAGGGCAGAATGAGGCATAAGATAAACCTGAAAGTAAGGTAGTAAGTATGAAAAGTTTGTATGTAAATAGGCAGGTTAATTTATCATTCAATAAAAAACCGTCGCCCAGTCAATACAAAAATGCCGTAAGCATGGCTTACGACAACTAGGATAAATGATAACAAGGCTAAATTATAGCGTAGAACGGGCGGTGAGCGGCTTATTTTTGCGTGAATCTTCGCGTTTGAATAAGTTTTCATCGAATTTGAAGCGTAATCTAAAGTAAGCACCTTCTATCGTCGTATCGTCATAGGCAATATCTTCATCTTCAAAGCCCATGAAGTTATAGCCAAGTGACAGCCAAAGGTTGGTCATCGGGCTATAGCCAACTTCAGCGCCAACCAAGTAAGATAAATCATCCGCCTGCTTATTCCAATAGGTGCCTGCTTGCAAACCGATATCCCAGCGCTCGCTGATATCATACAATCCGCGTGCATAAACAGCATGTGCGGTGTTGTCGCTAGCAATTCCTTGGGCATCATATTCTGTGTATTTACCGGCATAATGCCCTGATAGCGTCAATGGGCGTGTTGGATGATAGTTACCGCTCCATGACCATACAATGGCATCTTTTTGATACGGATCGTTGCCTGTTGCGTTATCATCTAAGCGATACTCAAGCTTGGCAAGCATATCGAGCTGATTGCTATCGTAATCACGGTAAGCGGCGCCTAGCTGAAAGCGATTGATAGTACGATGACCATCATCGTAATCAACTTGTGAATAGATGTCTTTGGCTAATAAGGTAATCTCATCACTATAACGATAAGCAACGCCTGCGCTAGCGAGCAGCGTATCACTGGTATCGCCCCAGCGTTTTTCTAGACGCCCTGAGGCTTTATAGTTTTCGTTGGCAAGATATTCAACGCCAACACCAGCAGCAGTCGCGGTATTGTCTTTTTCACCTTCTAAAGATTCGACACGCTCAAACAAAGTATTGAGCGTTAAGCCTTGTTGCACATACCATTTATTCTTTAAACCAATAGCGGCTTCGGCTTCGCGGGCGCTGATTGCATCACGCATACGGTATTCGCTATAGACCTTGCCGTCTTTCATATAAGTGGCATCAAAGCCGATAACGGTACGTTGGCGCTCTTCAGAATCATCTAAACCGTAGCTGCCTGACAAGCTATTGATTAAATCATGACGGGCGTATAAACGACCTAGGCTGCCAAGCGCCGTTTCGCCACCGATAGAAGTGGCATTGCGCGAGCTATGCTCAATATCTTGCTCGTATTCTGCAAAGACCAATGAGTTATTTAGCTTTGGCAAACGCGCGGTGAGACGGGCGCGGGCAGTGGTGCCTTCGATGTCTTTTTCAGCACTACTTACGCCATTAAGCGCTGATTGGTTAATGATGTCGTCATTAAAGATGGTATCGTTAGTAATATCTAAGACATCGGTTGCAGCTTGAGTATTGCGTGAGGCGGCAGTGGCCTCTTGCTTATAGTAGCGTACGCCAATCTCGCCAACGATATTTTGACTTAAGCGTTGTTCAATACTGGCTTGTAGGCCTTGGCGACTGGCCTCGGTAGTATGGTCTTCTGTACGCACACCTTCCAATTTAAGTGCGGTTTTTTTCTCATTTAACGTATGTGTGACTTCGATGCCAGATTCAGTGCGTCCAGCGGTTTGAGGCGAAGCACCGGTAACGAAGCCTTCATCGGTATCATTATAATAGGCTTTGGCACGCGTGTTTTTCTTATCGTCATAGTCAAGCTCGATGCGTAGCGCATCGCCTTCAGTATCTTTACCGTCTAGCTTTTTGGTATTAATCTGATCGCTTGGCTGCGAGTTTGGATTTTCTGCTTTATTTTTGGCATATTCTGCGACCAATTTTAGCGTGTCATTAAACTTAACGACCGTATTGACACTGGCAAGTTCTTCTTTATTTAATGGGTCATCACTATTGATATAGCTGCCACCGATGGAGACTTTATCCGTCACTTGCTGCTTGGCAGCGATACCGCCAACCCAATATTTCTCGCCGCCTTCGTCGACTTCGACCGTCACGCGCAAATAGATAGGGTTGCCATCGATATCTTGGCTGGCAATCGGTGACTTTAGATATAAGCTGCGGCTAATAGGGTCGATTTCATAATCAGCAAAACGCGTCAAGGTCTCACGGCGCACGATACGCCCCGGGTTATTGGCGTCACGGGTGATGACTTCGATGGTTTCTGAATTTTCTAATACCGCGTCGAAATCATTGGCAAGTGGGTAGGGACCTGAAATTCCAAGACCACGAGTTTCGTTAACGCGCTGTGAAGTACTGGTCTCAGCGGCAAACGCGGTGATGCGAGTGTTACTATCTTCAAACTGCGCTTTTAAACCCGTTAAAGTACGGTTGTATTGACCAAGCTTGATACCTTCGTCATTATCGATTTGAGTTTTTAAATCGCCATACATTGCAAATGAGCGACCTTTATCGATGCGCACATAAAGCTTGCTCGTCGATTGGGCGTCGAAACCTTTAGCAGAAGAATCGCCATAGACAGGATAGTATTCACCCGGCTCGATATCACGGAATAGGCGTTCGCCTTTTTTATCGCTGTCATAAGCTAGTGTCAGTAGATAATCGCCGCGCACCTTACCTTTTAGGAACATCGCCGCGCGACCCGTTGCTGAATAGTCATCATTGCCAGCGATTTCACGCAGTTCTTGCTCAAAAGCACCTTGGGCATCAGTAATATTACTGCCATCGAAGTCTTTAAGCGAGATGGCACCCTCGACGATGCCGACAGCGATAAGAGGGCGCAACTGAGCGGTAAACTGTAGCGGAATCACTTGTTTGCTGCTGCCCGTGTTAATGACTAGCTCACCTTTACCCGGTACGCTTGGAGCGGTGATGGGTATCAGTAGCTCGCCGCCAGAGACGGTGACTTGAGTGCCAGCTTGATCCTTACTGCTATCGCTAAGATTGATACGACCGATATTGGTGTCAATTGTAATAGGCGTTGAGGCGATATAAGGGCGACCGTCACGGTCTTTTAGGCTAATCACCACTTGATATTCGCTGATGCCGTCTGCGGCGACCAATTGTTTTTGCGTGCGATAATCAATGGCTTGCAAGCTATCGGGTGTTAGAACTTTGATAGTTTGCTCAGAGATGACTTTACCATTAATGTCAGTCGCGACACCGCGTAAGGTGTTAGTGCCACGTTGTAAATCGATGGCATAATAATCAAACGCCGTCACCTTTTGCTTTTCTTGCTCAGCGGTTTTGCCGATTTGCTCTGCGGATACGGCTTTGCCATTGGTATATAGGGTAAAGTTAGAACCTAGTGGCGCTTGTACTTGTACCATTTGCTTGTAGGTGCTGAGCTGCTGACCTTCGCTAAGATTAATAAAGGCAACGTCATTGCTAGAAACTTCTTTTAAGTATTCTTCAAGCTCTTTTTCTAGCGGAGGAGCAATAGTCGTCACTGTCATATCGACACAATTGGCAGCTGGCTTGACCATTTCGTTGACGATGGCGGAGTCGCACTGTATGCCGGCATCTAGGACATCGTTAGATTTACAACCACTTGCATCGACATTATCTTTATTGTCGCGGTTATAATCAGGCTCTAACACCAGCTCGGTTTTTACCGCTTGTTCTAAACTATCATTTTTAGCGCTGACAGATTTGCTGCGCGCGACCAGCTCTGCGTTTAAGCGCTCAGTGCTATCGCCCAACCCGCCAACGATAGCAAAGTCAGCACGATGTAGCTCGCCATATTTTAAGTCAACGAAACGGCTGCCCGCATCGCCAGCATTGCGGTTGCTTTGAGTAACCATTTCGGTGGCGTTAGGGATAGTGGTGCGATCGACTTTTAGGACGTGAGTTTTTGCACTGACGCCATAGAAGTTATATTTACCTTCAGGATCGGTGACGACGAAGTTGCCGTTTTCCATATAGATGCGCACGCCTGCAACGCCAAGCTCGCCATCTTCTTTTTGTTGAATACCGTCACGGTTGATATCGTGGTAAACCTTCCCAATGATGATGCCGTCAGTGTTCATGACACCGCGCTCAACCTCAATCTTCCATTGGGCTTCTCGTGATACTAGGCTCTGACCTTGCTCAGTAGTAGCAACGGCAGTCGCGCGATTAATACCGTCACCGCCTAATGCCGATGAGCCAATAAGAACGCGATAAGTAATGTCTTTCGTTTCGCCGGCATTCATATTACCTAAACTTAAAACTTGGTATTTGCCGTCCGTTTTAAATTCGGTCGTTTGTGCTTTATCAATACGCACGCTGCTATCCACATAGGCAAAGCCACGTGGGAGGGCGTCTTTTAATTGCACATCGTAGGCGGTTGTAGCACCGTCATTTTTGATATTGATCGTATAGTTTACATAATCGCCAAAAGCCGCAGTTTTGACATCGCCTTCTTTGGTTACTATTAAACTTGCGCTGTCATCGATGATACTGATTTGCGTGGCCAGATTATCGATACGAACAGTAAGATCAGCATCGCTACTTGGCAACTGCTCAGCACCAGTACCAACAGAAGGCGCGATACAAGCGTCCAAACTCGCGGTCAAAGTATCATTTTTTAAAGTCTGAATGATTTTATCATTGATAGCATTGGCATTGTTTTGCGTCGGTGCTGAAAGCTGATACCTACCTGTGCTATTACCGGTTTCAATTCCTTTTAATGAATACTTATCACCAGTCAATAAGGAGGTAATCGTGACCCATACTTGATCAGGCTTATCTAACTGAACATTACACTGCGCGTAGCTGGCTTCGATATAAACATTATCATTCAATTGTGAAGTGGTTTTATTATCATCAAACTTAGGAGTGGTAAAGTTAATCTCAGGCTCAACGATAATCAATTTATCAGTGGCATTAACCATTGCTACTGACGGATCTTCTAAGACTACGGCACCGATTTTTATATTAGCAGTATCGCCACTCTTACCATTGGAATCTGACAATGCTTGTACAATAAGTTGGATGCTTTCGCTGTGTCCAAGTTTAATTTGGGCACGTAAATTATCAAAAACAACTTCGCTGTCAGCGCCATCAATAATGCCGTTTTTGTTTAGATCTTGATAGACCTTAATATTAGAGAGGGTTGGCGCGATGTTAAGTGTTAACTCAATCGTTTGATTACTATAGCTGGTATTATTTAAGACATTGATCCAGTTCACTAAGGCGTTTGGCATGACAGTAAGTAAAGGCTGCTGGCTTAAGCTGATGCCGTATTCAGGTAGAGCAGAGGCTTTAACTTGTACTTGGTTCGAGGTACTAGAGATAGTGGCGTCAGACTGGCTATTGACGTTATAGGTAGCGTTTGCAATGTTATTGATAATTTGTAGGTTAGGATTTGCTGCTGAATTTGAATCAGTCGCTGCAAACGCCATATTCGATTGCATAAGCAACATTGCCAATGACAGCGCAGAGATCTTCGCTGTACGCAATGCGGTACGATTAGACGGTGTCATGAGAGATAGAGTCATATGTCGCTTATCCAATAAAACATAAAGGGGTGGGGTAGTAACGCTCTAGCTTGGCTAATTAGATGTACTTAGGTCAAGCTAGAGCGTCGGTCTATAAGCAGCATTTACTGCTTATAGATTTAAGAAAAATATTTTTTATCGATTATGGTTTAACTTTGATAGAGAAGGTCATCGTACCGATTTTTTCTGCAGGTAAAGTAGCTAAAGTTGTGGTAATTGAATTACCCGTATCATTGCTTGTTACGCCAGTAGAGGTTGCATTTGATAAACCTCTAACATCAGTTTGGTAAGTCGCTCGACTATCCCACTGTGCCTTTTCATCCGTTAAAACAATAGTGCTTAATTCTTTAGTCTTAAAAGTATTAGTCGCTTGGATTCTATACACGATGCAGTCAAAAGGTTTTGCGTTAATGGCAGTAGTTGAACCATCTGAGAATGTTAAGCTATCGGCAGCAGTGCCAATAGGACAAGAGAGGTTTTGATTACCATTAGCTTGAACTACGGCTGCGAGTTTGACTAATTTAAGACCTTGAATAGTCGTAGTATTAGTGATTGAGCTAGCAGTAGGTGCAGTAGTACCGCCTGGGGTCAACGTCACTACATTAGCTTCTAATTTACCAATATCATTATTAGCGCTGCCTATAGAACCTTCGGATTTACCGTCAGATACTACGGTATAACCTATAACTACACTTTGATCTTTTTCAAGACTGACTGCTGGAGGTATGATGTATTCACCAGCATTTGTACCAGCAGTTAGAGGAATCTTAGACCCATCAGCTGCAACATAATAAGGAGTTGTAGTTTTAAGTACATCGCCAGCTGGATCAGTAATTTTTATATTAATTGGACGAGTCGTCCCGCCTTCAGGTGCGTTACCTTTATTGGTTATCATTTGCGTATATGTAACTGTGTCTCCCTTAACACCGATTTCTTTTGCAGCGTCTTGTACGATAGTTAAGTTACGATCAATGAAAGTAATAGTAGAACGAGTATCTTTACCGACAGTATTTGGACCGTCAGCAGGAACTTGTGGTTTGTTATCAGGACTATTTTCATTAGTACTATCAGCGAAGTCGAAAGCACCATTAGGATTTGGTATTGTGTCATCATAATTATCATACAGAGTTAGGTCGTTAGTAGCGCTACCTGCTGTACTTAGTATGGTTTTGTTGGTAGTGACTCTAAATTCAGCAGTAATTTTTTCGCCTACTTTTAAAGAAGGTAAGGTACCTTGAAGAGTCTGACGACCAGCCTCACCAGCCTCTTTAGTTATCGTAAGAGCACTATCAGCTACAGCTACAGTACCAACCTTAACTGAGCCTGGAACCAAGGTCATACCAGCAGGTAATTGATCCTTAAAGACAACGTTTGTAGCATTTGCACTATAATCAGTGGTGACGTTTTCTACTTTGATACTATAAGTAATATCAGTATTTGTGCCGTTTAAATTAAGGTTAGTACAGTCTGTATTTCCTTGACAAGCAGCGGTTTTGGTAATAGCAAATACAGGTAATCTAACGATAGTCTGGTTTTCGTTGACTAGCTTAGGAACCTTGGTATCTGTAGAAGTTGCAGTAGTAATAAAAGCACTAGTAGCAGTTAATGTACCAACGCCAATAGAACCACCTATGGCATCAGGTGTGGTTACCGAATAGTTAAGAACGGCTATTAGCTGTGGTAATAAAGTAATTGTTGCACCACTATTTATAGTACCAGTAGCTGAATTACCATTAATGGCCATGCCTGAGTTTGAAGCTATTATTGAAGTTCTTTGTTCTGAAGTGAGATTAGTTACATCGATAGTGTATGAAATTGGAGCGCTGGCAAGGGCGTATGAAGGATCTGCCGTTGTGATTGGTCCATCGTTATCACCTGTAGTAGTAATAGTATAAGTATCCCGAACGTTACCATCATTCTTTAAAGTATGACGGAACGTAGCACTACCCTTTGGAGTAGTAGCTATGCGTTCATTCTTGTCATCAGTAGGACTTGTACCATCAATAGCAAGCAACGTAAATCTTGCTGTCTCTGTAACACTAACGCTAACTGTATTAGACTGTACTTCAGGTTGTTTAACAGTTCCAACAAAGTAAGTTGCTTTAGCTTGGTTGTTAATAGCAGCTGCACCACTGCTAGTATTTCCTGAATCAACTCCAGCATTAGCGCCAGTTGAGACGCCCATCACCGCGGCGACGCCGACAGCAAGTAAGCTATAGTTAAAAGTGTTTGATTTCATGTATTGCTCCAAAAGTGATGATAAAAACTATGTGTAAGGTTGAAAAGAAAGCAAGGTTAAAATAGCTTGATTAATTAACAGTGGTATTTAGAGCAACAGCTGCTGACTTCTGTGCTGGTAACAGCTTGATATTCCAGCGCAGGGTACGGTATTCAGAAAAAGGGATTTTTATCATTTTGCCATCGACTTTACGCATTAGTGGCATATCAGCGTAGTTTTTACCATCGATACTGGCTTGCGCGGTTGAAGGAATGGCTTCACCAGTGAAGGTCATGTTCGCAGGGATAGGCAGTACAACCGCCAAGTCTTGAATGTCTTTATTAATCGTATTGCTATAGGTGGCTTTATACTGAATAACCGTACCAGCTGGCGCATTGCGGACTGGCAGATAAGTAGTTTTACCTTCAGCGTTCTTGATGACTTTGTTGGCAGTTAAATCCATCTTTAAGGCGTCATCGGCATTGGCCGTACCTAATAAGAATACCGATGCTAAGCTAGCTAATAAGGTGTTGCGTAAAAAATTAGAACCTTTCATATGAAATCCTTTATTAAATCATCACTATCAGAGATGTTTTTACTTGTTATGACTACAAACTGGATAGTTCTTGGACTTTCGATAAGCAGAAAAATATCGACTGAACTCTTAGAATGGATTTTTACAAACTAATTACATATTGTCACTACAAATGCGACAAAAGGGTATTTGAGGTGGCTGAACGGTAAAAGCCCTATCTGAGAAGATAGGGCTTTTGTTGGAAATAATTGAGTTTTGAATATTAAGAATAATGCAAGAGGTAATTGATATTAAGGGTCTACGGTTGTTCCGTATTTGGTGTTGAAATATAGCGTGGCTTTAGTAGGAACTGTTCCAGTAAGCTTATCTAATTTAAACGGCTCAGAGGTAATTGTACCTGTTGGTAGAGTTGTACCAGTATAGAGAGAGGCAGGATCTCCCTTAGGAACTGGCAAAGCGAAAACAGAATTCACTAAGCCACCCTGTGCTTTAGTCTGCAATTCATCACTAATTCTAATGTCTTTTAAATCAACATGACCTCGGTTATAGGCTTCAATTCTATAAGCGATACATTTACCAGGCTCTATATTTGTGATCGAATCCCTACTAAAGATAGGGGTTTGAGAAGGAGTACCATTAGTACCGTCATAGTTTGCGTTGATATCACAGTTATTGACGTACTGTGATTTAACTAACACAAGAGAAGCGTTATTGGCTTGAACTTCACCGAAGTCTAGATTGAGTGTACTATCAGTTTTATAATCGAATCTATTGGGTGTTAAAGAAACTTCTCGAAAATTTGGCGTAGTGTCAACGCTATATTCCCAATCTCTTGGCTCTACTTGCACGACACAAACTTTTTGAGGTGATAATGTCGCTACCACACTTGCAGGGACAGTAAATCTATATTGGCCTAAAAGCAGACCTTGAGGTGCTGATGTTGGAATACTTTGTGCGACAGTGCCTGCAATGTCAGTACCTCCATTAGGACCACAGTTTGTCAAGCGTACTTGAAGGTCGTTGGCACCAATACCTGACTCTGTGTTGTTACCGCTGATGTTAAAAATACCGTTGAAATAGTTTACGTTATTAGTAAACGTCGAAGAAGTATCCTGTCTGGTACTCTCTCTAGCAGTAATTCCACCGTTATCGTTGAAGACAAAGCCAGTGAAAGTATAAGGCTTCAGACCATTCGTTACTGTACAAGTCCAGTCGTCACCATAAGTAAGCTGTAAGCTATTAGGATTCAATGTGGTAATGGTTGCGCCATTTAGCCCTGATTTTTTACAAGCATAAATAGGCATATAGTTCGATAAGATACTAGTTGCCGAAGCAGCTTCAGTCAATGTATAAGTTTTGGTAGGATTAATCTTAAACGTTCCAGTAGTCCCTGTACCATTTGTGACCGTGCTACCTACACCTGTAGTTGTGGTGGTTGTAATGTTGTTAGTAACTAATGAATTATCGGCATTATCTTTTATCTGTACAGTAAACTGATCAGTATTTGCTTTACGAGGATCTGAAAGCTCTTTTTTATAAGTTAGTCGTGGTTGTGGTTTATAGCAGTAACTATCAAACTTTATGTTGATAATTTGACTGCTAGGGTCATTGTTAGTTAAATTGTTAGATGAATAATTTAGAGTTGGATCATTACCATAAACTACATCTACTCGGACTACAGGGTCTGTGAAAGCAACTGAAACTTTACAATTATCATCTAGACCGGAGCAAGCAACCGCACTTGTAACAGTGTTTTGACGGTAAGGCGCATTACTGGTTATTCCTGGCCCTTTGAATTCGACAATAGGAGTAACTAAACTGCCATCACTAGTAAATCCATTTATTGTAACTTGATCAAACCATCTAAAATAACGTGTACCTTGTAAGGATCCTGCAATACTAGTATCAATATCATAAATACTCAAACTCAATTTATTCAGTGGCTGAGCTTGCTGAGTAAATTTATTTTTGAAGTTGTAAGAAACTGTACGGAAACTAGTTCTATCAGCATAATCTTGAGAGAGCTGGAATACTTGAGAGCCTGCAACATCAGTTGATCTATAAATATTAGTTCCGTTAGGAGTCAAAGAGCCATTTAGATTCCAACTATTAGAAGCAATTAAATAACTTTCATTACCAGTCCCACTAATAATTTGGTCAATTTTAAGGGAAGGTGGGGATGCGCTGGGTGCTAATTTATTATAATCATCTGCTAAGAAACTATCAGTTTCGAATCCAGCGTCACAGGTTACTGCAGCCAGTGCTTCATAACTATAAAAGACCATTAATAGTGAAAATACTATTATCCAGCATTTCTCTATCATTTTAGACTCCGTATCTGATAGTTTAGTAAATAAGCTCATCTTGACTCCAATAGTGATCGCAAAATCTTAATAAGACTTTAATGTAATATTAGTATTTAAATCACAATTAATATACAAAAGCACGACGAACGTCACTTTTAATGGTATGGATGGTTAGTTTCATATCTTTATTTAATTATATAAAGATATTCAGTAAAAATAATTTTCTGTTAGAAGTTTAAAATTGATGAGCGTAATAAAATAAACAGAAGCTTCGATACCCCTAAAAAAATAATCACTATTTATTTCAAAAATACTTGTCATATTGGCATTTCTCCATAGCTATAAACAAACCCTCAATAAGTACCTATAATAGAGTGTCATTATCATTTGATAGTGAGAATCGCGTAGCGGATATCGTTTAATTTTACAACGATGTTTATTTGCTCCTATGCTAATCTACAGTGATACGATTTATTTAGAATTCTCTGTCATCACCACAAAATACAATGCAATGCTTAGATGCAGCAAGGACGTTATAAGGAAAGCATCAAGTAAAGTGATTGCTCATTAAAATACGTACCACACTCTGATTTAATAACACCCTGTCATTGCGCAGGGCTGACTGATAAAAAGGATTAAGAAAGATGAATTATTATAAGGATGCTGATAGCACCGAAACCCAAGAATGGCTGGAAGCCTTTGAGTCCGTTATCAAACATGCCGATAAGGATCGGGCGCAGTTTTTATTAAAAGCGTTATACAACATGGCGGTACAAGAAGGACTGCCATTTAACCGTCTCGATACGGCTTATATCAATACAATCGCGGTTGAAGATGAGCCAATGTATCCAGGCGACTTGACGATTGAGCGTAAAATTCGGGCTTTGATTCGCTACAATGCGTTGGCAATGGTTATGCGCGCCAATAAGAACGATGATGATTTAGGCGGTCACTTAGCGACTTTTGCCTCAAGTGCGACGCTTTATGAGACAGGATTTAACCATTTCTTCCGTGCGGCGAGCGACCATTTCGGCGGTGACATGATTTATTATCAAGGTCACTCAGCGCCTGGTATTTATGCGCGCTCTTATTTAGAAGGTCGTCTGACCGAAGAACAGCTAGAAAACTTCCGCCGTGAAGTGGGCGGCAAAGGGCTTTCGAGCTATCCGCATCCGTACTTAATGCCAGATTATTGGCAGTTCCCAACCGTGTCGATGGGCTTGGGTCCGATTATGTCCATTTATCATGCGCACGTGCATCGTTATATGGAAAACCGCGGTTTATTAGAAAAAGAAGATCGCAAGATTTGGACGTTCTTGGGTGATGGCGAAACCGATGAGCCAGAAAGCTTGGGTGCTATTTCGCTTGCCGGTCGTGAGAAACTGGACAATTTAATTTGGGTGGTCAACTGTAACTTACAGCGGCTTGATGGCCCAGTGCGTGGTAACGGCAAGATTATTCAAGAGCTTGAATCCGTCTTCCGCGGTGCTGGCTGGCGCGTGATTAAGGTGATTTGGGGCGGTAACTGGGATACCTTGCTTGATAAAGATGTAACAGGCGTGCTCAAACATCGTATGGAAGAAGCGGTTGACGGTGAGTACCAGTTATATGAAGCCCGTACCCCTGAGTTTACGCGTAAAGAGTTCTTTGGCAAGTATCCTGAGCTAGAGGAAATGGCAAACGAGCTGTCTGACCATGATATCTCGCGCCTAAACCGTGGTGGCCATGATCCGATGAAGGTCTATGCCGCCTTTAGTGAAGCCATGAAAACCAAAGGCCAACCGACTGTTGTCTTGGTCAAAACTGTTAAAGGCTATGGTTTATCTACCCAAGCACAAGCGGTAAATAAATCGCATCAAATCAAAAAACTCGACCATGAAGCTTTGATGTATTTCCGTGACCGCTTTGACTTGCCATTTACCGATGACGAGTTACAGACGTTACCGTTTTATCGTCCAAAAGAAGATTCACTGGAGATGAAGTACCTAAAAGGTCGCCGTGAAGCCTTAGGTGGTCATCTGCCCAATCGCCGTAGTGGTCATATTCCATTAAATATTCCAGATTTGTCTATTTTTGATCGTGTGCTTAAAGGCAGTAATGGTAAAGAGCAATCGACTACCATGGTGTTTGTACGCCTGCTATCAGCCATGCTAAAAAATAAAGACATTCAAGACCGCGTTGTGCCTATCGTTCCTGATGAAGCGCGTACTTTTGGTCTAGAAGGTATGTTCCGTCAATTGGGTATTTACTCAGCTTCTGGGCAAAAATATACGCCTGAGGACAGTGAAGCATTGATGGGTTATAAAGAAGCCATCGATGGTCACATGTTAGAGGAAGGGATTAACGAAGCGGGCGCGATGAGTACTTGGATTGCATTGGCAACCAGTTATTCTGTCAACGCGTTACCGATGATTCCGATGTATATTTACTACTCGATGTTTGGTTTCCAACGTATTGGTGACCTTGCATGGGCGGCAGGTGACTGTCAGGCGCAAGGCTTCTTACTCGGCGCAACGGCTGGTCGTACTACGCTCAATGGCGAAGGCTTGCAGCATCAAGACGGTCATTCACAAATTCTATTTAACGTCGTACCTAACTGTGTGACTTATGATCCTTGCTTTGGTTATGAGCTGGCAGTGATTATGCATGATGGTCTGCGCCGCATGTATGGAGAGGGCGAGCGCGTTTATTATTACTTAACTTTAATGAATGAAAACTACGAACAGCCTGCCATGCCAGAAGGCGTGGAAGAAGGCATTAAGCGCGGCATGTACTTACTAGAAGACAATGGCTCAAGCCAAGTTCAGCTGCTCGGTTCAGGTGTTATTTTACGTGAAGTTCAAAAAGCGGCACAAATATTACACGACGAGTTTAACATCAGCTCCAACGTCTGGAGCGTGACCAGCTTTAACGAGCTGACTCGCGATGGTATGGCTTGTGATGATTATAACCGCCTGCATCCGATGGAAGAAGAAATAGTACCTTGGGTTACTGAACAGTTGGCTCCGCACGAAGGTATCGTAGTTGCTGCAACAGATTATATGCGTAACTACTCAGAACAAATCCGCGCATGGTTACCGGATAACCGTCCTTATACCACGCTTGGTACTGATGGCTATGGTCGCTCGGACACCCGTGAGAATCTACGTAGCTTCTTCCATGTTGATGCCGCGCACATCGTGGTCGCCACGCTTAAACGCTTAGCCGATGAAGGTGAAGTTGAGATGCGTCTGGTAAAAGATGCGATTTCAAGCTTTGGTATCGAAGCGGATCAACCGCCTGCATGGCAACAACAGCCTCATTATGATCATTTCCCAGACGCGCCAGCCCCTGACAATGTTAATCCGAGCCCTGTACCAGAGTTTGTCGATGAAGATGATGATGAAATAAGTAGCGAAGGTCGCGCAGAAGACCCAGCTGACGCCGCCTTACTCAATGATGATGACGTCAAAGAATAGCCAAAAGACAAGGCAATCATAATACAAGGAGAATTACGGATGGACATTAAAGCCCCCGATTTGGGTGTCGATAGCGCCGAAGTCAGTGAGATTATGGTCGAAGTTGGCGACGTTATTGCAAAAGACGACAATATTATTTTATTAGAATCTGATAAAGCGTCAGTAGAAGTACCAAGCTCGGCTGCTGGTAAAGTAACTAAAATAAGCGTGGCAGTCGGCGACCAAGTGAGCGAAGGTATGGTGCTTATTGAGCTTGAAAGCGAAGCCGATGCTAAAGACGATAAGCAAAGCACTGATACAGAAAACAAAACAGAATCTGGCGCTGACAAAAAAAATGAGCCGCAGGATAATCAGCAAGAAGAGAAGCAAAGTGATACTAACGCAGCTGAGGAAAATACTTCTCAGCCTGCCAAACAAGCAAGTGAGCAAGCAGGCGAACAAGTAGGAAAGGCAACCACTCATGCCTTGCCAGACCTAGGTGTTGATGAAGCGCAAGTGTCTGAGATTATGGTCAGTGTCGGTGATATGGTTACTGCTGATCAATCCATTTTGCTGATTGAATCTGATAAAGCGTCGGTTGAAGTGCCGGCGCCAGAAGCGGGCAAGGTTGAAAAAATATTGGTGCAAGCGGGCGATATGGTTGCCAATGGTCAAGACTTTATTGTCATTATTGGTGAGGGTTCAGATAGCGCCAGCAATAATGCTAGTGAGTCTAAGGCCGATACTTCTGAATCGCAAGCATCAAAGCCAGCTGAATCAACTAGCAAAACGGAATCAGCTGAGCAGTCTGACAAGTCGCAACCAACAGCCGAGCCTAAACAAGCCGCTAAATCTACAACAGATACTGGCGCTGCAAATGCCAAGCTGAGCGAAGCACAAGTCAACGAAAAAATGGTCGATATCTATGCCGGTCCTGCTGTGCGTAAGCTTGCGCGTCAGCTAGGGGTTGATATCTCCCAAGTGACGGGTTCGGCGCTTAATGATCGTATCTTAAAAGAAGATTTATTTGCGCATGTAAAAGATAGCTTGAATACGCAAAAAGTAGCACCTGCAAGTAGCAATGGAGTTAGCTCAGGCCTACCAAGCTTACCTGATATGAGTAATACTGAAATATGGGGTGAGACCGAAGTACAAGACTTAAGCCGCCTACAAAAAGTGTCAATACCGCAGCTTAATTATAATACCTTGTTGCCGCAAGTGACGCAGTTTGACTTGTCTGACATCACAGAAACTGAAAAGTTACGTGGTGAGCTCAAAGGTGCTATGAAAGCGGAAGGTATCGGCTTTACTATTTTAGCCTTTGTTGTCAAAGCGACTGCTTATGCGTTAACCCAGCATCCGCGTTTTAACAGTCATTTGAGCGACGATAATACCCAAGTTATTTTACGTAAGAGCGTCAATATGGGTATTGCGGTAGCGACTGATGACGGCCTCATTGTACCTGTTATCAAAAGTGTGCAAGATAAAGGGCTTAAGCAGATTGCTATTGAGATTGGTGAGCTTGCGGTTAAAGCGCGTGATAAGAAGCTGACGACTAAAGAATTGCAAGGCGCAAGCTTTACGATATCAAGCCAAGGTAACTTAGGTGGTACCGCATTTACGCCACTGGTAAATTGGCCACAAGTGGGTATCTTAGGGGTATCAGAAGCCAGTATGCAGCCGCGTTGGAATGCTAGTAAGCAAACCTTTGAGCCGCGTTTGATGCTGCCGTTATCGTTATCTTATGATCATCGGGTGATTAATGGCGCTGATGCTGCGGTATTTACCCGTTATATCGCAACTTTATTGGCGGATCCACGCCGTATTTTGCTATAGTTGTAGGGTTAAGTAAAAATAGCATGGTTAATAGAAAAGACTATCTACGGATGGTCTTTTTTATATCCTTTATTACAAAAATATCTATTCATAGACACAAAGAAGCCAGCTATTAAGCTGGCTTCTTTTATTTATGGTGTTCAGTTTATAGCAATGGGCTATATTAGAACTGTTTTACAAAAGCAACACCATATACCCAAGGGCTGATATCAATTTCACCAAGCTCATAATTAACGCCCGCACCATTTACTACGGTAGCATCAGTTTTGATGTCCATATAGCGGGCATCAATACGCAAAGACTCAGTAGGAGCGAATGGAATATCAAGACCGATATGACCAGCAACACCAACGCTATCATCAAGTTTTAACTCAAGACCTAAGTTGTTATTAAGTTTTTCTTTAAAGAAAGTTGTATAGTTCACACCAACACCAACAAAAGGTTTCACATTCATAGGCAGGTTGTAGCCGTCGAAGTGGTATTGTAGAGAAAGAGTAGGAGGTAAATGTTGAGTCTTGCCTGTAAAAATCTCTTTACCATCAGCATCATTTAAAGTGAAATCATGATGAAATGGAATCGCTGCTAGTAGTTCAATACCAACGTTATTGGCGATAAAGTATTCACCACTGATGGTTGGACGTACATCGCCATCAACATCGACATTAGCAACTAAATTAAGATCACTGTTTGCTAGAGTACCGTTATCACTTTTTGGATCAACATAGTGAGCACCAGCAGCCACAGACCAAGTACCAGCAGGTACAGCGAAAGCAGTGGTCATGGTAAGTGCAGTTGCAGCAGCTAAAACTAGGGATTGTAGTTTCATCGTTTGATTCCTCAACATAATAGATGATTATTGGTCAGTCGCTAATGAGGGATGACAGTAGTGACTGATTACACAATGTTATGGTTATGGTTAAATTGTAACATTATCTCTCTATTATAATACAAAAACCCTAATAAAAGTAAGGTTTTAAATAGAAAGCGGTAATGTTTATATCTTAAGTTACCCATCTACTTGAATAGATAGACTAAATTAGGAATAATTTTTTAATTACGCTTGTTATTTTAATTTGCAATTTTCAGCGGTTTTTGCTGCTATTTATCAAAGGGGACGGTTAGACATTATGCTCGGTTATTGTAGTAATTCTCCGCTTCGTTGTGAAAATGCCCGTTCCATCAAGCTCTTAAACCAAATAGATTCTTGTTGCCCTAAATGTGGTTTGTTCTTATTACCGGCGCAAAACTTAAGCAATCAATTACGGGCTGATGAGCAATTTTTACGCTTCGTTTTCTTGGCGATTGCCGTGATATTGTTGGCAGTGACCTACATTTATTACCTAAATTTTGTATAATCATTATTACTGATGCATAAACTAAATATGCCCATCAACTTTGTTGGTCTGAATTTAGGCATAAGCGCTTTTTAGAAGACTGTTTATTAATATAAGACCGGTGTTACATCGCACCGTATATAGGGACGCCATGCTACTCCAATCTATACGGCGCTTGCGTCTTTTCGTCTATAATATTCTACAAAACGATGAGCATGATACGCTCTTTAGTCGCTGTGTTGACTACTTTCTCATTTTTTTAATCATGGCGAATGTCACGGCGGTCATCGCTGAGTCTGTAGATAACTGGTACTATCCGTATCAAGAGTATTTTACTTGGTTTGAAAATTTCTCGATTATCATATTTTCTATCGAGTATTTGCTCAGATTATGGAGTGTCGCTGAAGCGAAGCCTGACAATACCACGTGGCGTCAGCGCTGGGAGTGGCTAAAAAGTCCGTCGGCGTTGATTGATATCATTGCGATTGCGCCCGCATTCTTGAATTTCTTTGTCAGTATCGATTTGCGTTTCTTACGTATTTTGCGTTTATTTCGCATTCTTAAACTTACCCGTTATTTTGCCTCCTTACGTATTTTATTGGTGGTTATCAGTAAGGAGAAGGGCTCGTTTCAAGCGGTCCTTTTTATCTTAATTATTATGATTGTGACGGCATCGAGTGGGATTTATTTGGTCGAAAACCACGCGCAGCCAGAGGAGTTTGAGTCGATACCCAAGGCCATGTGGTGGGCGGTGGTTACGCTAACGACGGTCGGTTATGGTGATGTAACGCCTATCACCAATGCCGGTAAAATATTGGGGGCGATTATCACCATATTGGGCGTCGGTCTAGCTGCATTACCGGCCGGTATTTTGGCGACGGGCTTGGCAAATGAGCTCAGTCAGCGCCGTGAAGAGCTTGAGCAAGATTTCCGCGGGCAATTGGTCGATAGCGATTTTGATTTGGTACAGAATCAGATGATGATTGAGAAAATACGCCGCGAGCTTGGATTGGATAAGGAGCAGGCACAAGAGATTGTGCTGCAAGTATTGCGTGAGCAAGAGCTAGAACGCCGTGAAAGGGAAGTGCGGCAAAAGAATTTTTGCCCGCATTGCGGTGAGCCGTTAGAGTAAAGCTGTCATTTAAGCTTTTTTTCCTAAAGGTGATTCTTAAGAGCAGTTTTTAAAGGCAGTTCTTAAAGGCAGTTCTTAAAGGTGATTCTTAAATCAAAAGTTTTTAGTGTAAAAAAAGGGTGAGACGTTATTAAATAGCGTCTCACCCTTTTTATTTATAGGTAAAAACCAATCTTAGCTTTCTACATTAATGTTAAATTCCTTGCGGAACAGGCAGGGCGCGTGCCAATTCATGCGCCACTTCTTGCGCGGCTGTCGATAAATCTGTCGCTGGCAGTGGCAGATTTTGTAAAGTCAGATGCCAATCGTCCACCTCTCGGCGCAAGTGTGCGACCCAAAGTGTAACGCAGTCACGCGGCAGCTGCTTTAAATTAACTTCAAAAGAGCGATTGCCTTCATCATCGCTTAAATGAATCTCCCCTTTTTTGACTCTGCTAAAAGGCTGCCCATGATAAGAATTGGCAATCAAAGCGATATGCGTGATGTGCGCGGGTATTTTATCCAAATAAAGCCGGATTTGCTCTTGGTCAAGCGGCGCAAGATACATGGCTTGCTCACCGCGGTCTTTGCCATTGAGGCTATCGCCTTGATGTTTGACCGATTCTGCTTTATCACGTAACTGCTTAAACCAAACAATATCGCTGATGGTACAGTTATCGTCATACAGCACGCAGGCCAAATCGATATCAATCGCGCCTTCATTTTTCTTGAAGCGCTTCTTTAAATTTTTAAATAAGCCTTTTTGCTCAATCTTGGTAAATTCATAATTTAGCGCAAAGAATAACGTCCCCGTATCTAAACCCAGCCCTCTTAAACTGTCTGAAAGTAGTGGTGATGGGATAGTGGTCGACATAATATTCCTTTTGGATTTTAATTTTTTCAATGGTTATTTTAAATAGTATAAGCATTGGTGCGTTTGAGTATGGCTATTAGATTTTTATCATCATTAATAATGAGCTGTTTTTCTTTATTGTCGCTATTCATCATTTATTGGTTTGTCTAATACGGCTTGATACAGTAGCGCGGGTTTGGCGTCTAATAAACCGCTACCAAAACCACGTAACCACCAAACCAGCTGCGAGGTTAAGTTAACGGTCGCTTGTATGGTTAGAGTTTCATCACTATTAATAGTAACGGTTTGGTCGTCACTAAGCTTACTTTCCGTTAAGCTTTTGCCCGCTTGTTTGGTAAATTGTAGCTCAACCGCAGTATGTTTGCCATGATCAGGTAACTGGCTAAATAAAGGATGGCTAAAGCCCATGCCGCCTGCATCTAAATAGGTATCTAGTTGGAAATTGTCTGGGGTTTTAGCCGCGCTTTCTAGTATCTCAACGCTGGTAAAGCGATGCAAAGCAAAGGTACGAATAATCACTTCTGGATCATCAGTGCGCGTTGCCAGTAGGTAAATAATTACCCCACGCTGGACGATAGCAATAGGGTTTAAGGTATATTCGCTGGCTTGTGATTTATCACTGCGGGTATAGCTGGCTTGTATTTGTAATTGATAAAATAAGGCATGATAAATGTTGTCTTTGCTTTCTAAATCAATATGCGGTGCAATTAAAGGCTGAGTTGCAGGCTCGATACGCACTCTGTCAATCCAGGAATGGGTGACTTTACTGTTTTTGAGCTGCCTGCGTGCCAAGTCAAACCACGGAAATAGCTCATCTAAAATAACCGGCGGTAGCAGCTGGCTTAGATTGGCTTCGACCATATTAAAGGCAACCGCTTGTGATAAGTTCATATGTGGTAAGCTTTGCAGCGGCGCATCATCTTTCCAGCGCCAGCCTTGTGGATTGGCATTGTTTTTTTCGATAGGAAAGCGTTTGGCAAGAGCATTTAAATCGCGTTGCACCGTACGCAAGCTGATATCAAAGCCTGCCAATATAAGCTGCTCGTAAACATGGGTTGTACCTACCCAGCGATTGCGCTGCAACTGCGACAACACTTGCCATTGACGCGCTGTCGTCGCTGCCCCATGACGATTATCTGCTGCTTCCTCAGACGCTTTATTATCTGCAGTAATTTCTTCATTTTGCTCAGTAACTTCTTCAGTCACTAGCGCAGTTGCTGATTTATCAACAGCTGCTTGAGCTTGAATACTATCGGCGTCAGTAGAATGTGCAGTCATTAAAGATAACCTTTATTCAGTCACGGGTTTGGTTGCTAGCTGTTTATTAGCATTTTATTAATTAACATAGCGCATCATAAAAAGCCAATCATCGCAGAAAAGCATGACAACGTCTAGGGATGCACTTCTGTATTTGCCTCTATATTTGCGTCTGGGCTTGTATCTATGTCACCTTTCTCTTTCTTGGCTTTTTTTTGTTTATCTTGTTTTTTCTGACGTTTGGCTTGGCGCTTTTCCTTGGCTTTCTTTTTCGACTTTTTATCATCGACTTCGTCATCAGTATTCTGATTCTCATCCCAAAGCATCAAACGGCTTAGTACTTTGCCAAATAAGGTTTCTTTACGGTAGCGACCTTTTTTATTCATGGTGTCGACAGGTAAGCCGGTCATTAAGGTCAAGGCTTCACTTAATGTATGCACACCATAAATATGAAATTGCCCTGCTTGAACGGCGGCAATGATGTCGTCACGTAGCATTAATTGTTTGACGTTGGCCATTGGGATAACCACGCCTTGTTGTCCCGTCAGCTCTTGCTCACGGCAAGCGTCAAAGAAACCAGCGATTTTAGAATTGATACCGCCAACTGCTTGGACTTCGCCTAACTGATTCATCGAGCCGGTAATCGCAAAAGATTGATTGATAGGAACGTTTGCTAGGGCGGAGAGTAGCGCACAGCCTTCACTGACCGTCGCACTATCACCATCGATATGGGCGTAACTTTGCTCAAAAGCGAGTGAGGCACTAAAGTTTAGCGCATGATGCTGACTAAATAAGGCGCGCAAATAGCTGGTCATAATCAGCATGCCTTTGGCGTGTAAGCTACCGCCCAAATCCACATCGCGCTCGATATCGAGAATTTCGCCCGCGCCAATATTTGGCTGAATGACTGCGGTCAGACGAGCGGGCATACCAAACTCGCTATCGGCGTAACTGACGACGGTGAGCGCATTTACTTGCCCGACAGCATCGCCTTGGGTCTGAATAAGCTGTTGGCCATTTTTTAGCTCATCCCAATAAAGGTCGCGCAAGTATCCTGAGCGCTCGTCCATATCGTCAATAGCGTGGGTGACGTGAATGGCGCTAACAATATTTTTACCGCTCAAACGTGCATGGCGGTTGGATTCATGTAAGAGCTTAATCAATAAATCACTATGCAAACTTAAACGGTCTTGGTCTTCTGCTTGTAAGCTTAAATGCTCAAGTAGAGCGGCTTGGGCGCTACTATCAAAAGGATAAAGGTTGGCATAATCAATGATGTCTGCCATTTTTGCTACCAATGCCAATTCGTGCTCAGGGCTACGAGTTACATCGTCGTGAAAATCGGCACGTACTTTAAATACTGCATCAAACTCCGGCTCCAGCTCTAGTAGTTCGTAATATAAATCCGCTTCGCCAAGCAAGATGACTTTGATATCAAGGTCAATGGGTGCGGGCGCGAGCGATAAGCTACCCGTTAAGGTTAGCATCTGCTCAAGGCTTGAGAGTTTGATTTTGCGAGATTGCAAGGCGCGCTTAAGACCTTGCCACGCGTAAGGATGCTCAAGCAGGTGACTGGCTTCTAACAATAGATAGCCGCCATTGGCACGGTGCAGGGCGCCTGCTCGAATCATACTGACATCGGTGGTTACTGTGCCCAATTGGGTGATTTGCTCGACATGACCCAATAGGTTTAAATGCGTCGGCAAATCTTCAAAGATGACCGGTGCGCCACTATCGGGCGCGTGACTGACAATGACGTTGACTGCATAGCGGCTCGGCGTTGTGGCAAGCACTGCCGTCACAAACTCCTCATCATCGCCATTGACGATGCGCTCGACATGCGTAACCATATCGGCAAATACGGTTTTTAAATACTCGACGACCAATGGATGATCAGAAAACTGCTCATAAATAGGCGCAAATAAAGGCTGCAGCGCTCGGCGTGCAATATTGCGATGCAGAGCTTCAATGGCATCATTGGCTTCGTCTTCTAATTGCTCTAAGGCGATGGTCAGCTGACTTAGGCGCTTTTGCATATGGTTTTTTTGTGCAAAATTATTCAGCTCAGCTTCATATTCGCTCTTGCCGTAGTCGTGGTTAGCATCTTTGCTAACGCTATCATCAGCACTAGAAATACTGGAACTAGAAATATTGTCATTAGGAATATTGTCATTAGGAATACTGGCTCTTTGACCTTCCTCTTTTATTGACTTATTTTTCTGGCTATTAGAGATTTTGTCATCTTTAACTTCACTATTGCTCTCTTCTTTTGGTAGCTGGCTAGGATGTACAAATACCGCTTTATTGTCAAATGCGCGAAACGTTAGTGCTAAATCGTATTGTTTGCCTTCGGTATTTAGGTCGTCGTAAGCCTGACTTTCTTTTTGATGGGTATCATTTTTGATGGCTTCGATTTTGCTTTGATACTGGTCGCTACGAAAGCGTTGGCTAAGTCGTTTTTTGGCTTGCTGCCATAATTGATTGACCTGCTGTTGTAGTATGGTCGCCTGCCCAGAAGGTAGACGTAATGCTTGCGGTGTACGTGGATCGGCAAAATTATACACATAAACCCAATCATCGGGCGTTGGTGCATCGGCGGCAATTCGTTGCAATAAACGACTTATAACGGTGCGTTTACCTAAGCCATTTTCTCCAGCGGCAAATACGTGATAGCCACTGGCATGAATATCCAGTGCTGTATGCAACGCTTTAAGGGCGCGCTGTTGTCCAAAGCCGACATCTAAATCGGGGGCAGTGCGGGTATCGCTCGGTAGCTCATCCAGATCAGTATAACGCTTAAGCTGCTCGGCACCGATAAGGCAGCGCTCATTAACATCGATAAATATCGGATGAGGCGTGTTAGGCACATCTACTGTGCTATCTGGCTGAGCTTTTTCTGACGGCTTTTTGCGTGCCAGCTCTTTTTTGGGTAGCTTGGTTTTAGATGGCCTTTTTTTAGGCAGATTCGTTGCTAATGGTTTTGTCTCTGTTACTTTATTGACAGGGCTTACCATAGGATTGGTATCTTTTGGGTCTTTATTCATAGGTGTGTTTTGCGGTTCGGTCATAGTTATATAGTAAGTCGTTTTAAGAGGGCGGAATGGTTATTGAGCTTTTGTTGTTTGAGCGCTAAGTGTAAGGATGCGCTTCTAACAATCAATCATTTTTAATAATGAATCTTTTTAATAATGTATCAGGACATCTTACAAGATATAGGCGCGTTTTAGATAAGACATTAGGCGCAGTTTTGTATCATAGAGAGATGGGGGTTTTTACTAATTAGGTTGAGGCAATATTCATTTTGCTACGTTAAATTGCTGACGGTCCAAGAAGATAAGCCTTCAATATAGGCGTAGATAGTATAAGATGGCGTACATTGGCGCAATCTGCAACTATTCAATGGGCAGCCTGCATGATAAAATAGACGGTTCACATGTCAAAACTGGATAACCCGTATGTCAGATTCTACTAAAACCTCTTCATCATCTGCTAGCACGGGTAAAATTCATATTGACCCGACAGGTTTTGTAAAGCTCGGTGCGCAATTGCCAACACTTGCAAATATCTTGGCGCAATCAATAGATGAGCTGGGTCTTGCATTAAGCGCGACGCAGCAGCGCACGTTATTATTGTATTTAGACCAGCTTTTATTATGGAATAAAGCGTATAATCTGACCGCTATTACCGATCCAATCGAAGCACTTATCAAACATATCATCGATTGTTTGGCTATTATAACGCATTTACCGTCAGGGTCACTGCTAGATATTGGTACGGGAGCGGGCTTGCCAGCGGTGATTATCGCTATTTGTCAGCCTGAGCGCCAATGTACCGCCCTTGATAGCAATCAGAAAAAAATTCGTTTTATTAAGCAAATCAGTAGCGAGCTTGGTTTGAGTAACATGCACCCAATCGCCTCGCGTATTGAAGCGCATGAAGCCAGCTATGAGGTGGTAACATCGAGAGCTTTTGCCAGTCTGATTGATTTTGTCGAAGTGGCTCAGCCACGCTTGGCCGATAATGGTTATTTATGCGCGATGAAGGGTAAAGCCCCAAGCTACGAAGAGTTGCAAGCGCTAAATGACGCTTGGCAGATAAAGACGATTCCCTTAAATGTGCCGCGTTTACAAGATAGTCGTCATTTAATTGAATTATCTTATAAAAATGTCTAAGCTATGAGCACGCGACGCACCATAAGGCAACAATTGTTCTATAATATGAGTAAGTGGTCTTTTCATTTGTACGCAGGTGTTTAAACACCCTTATAGGTAAGCGTCAGGTATTTGAGTAATATAATAAGTAAAAGCAGCAAAAATGCTTCAGTAAAAATCAGTAACAGATCCTAATTAAATTGAGTGAGTGTATGGAAATCATAGCAATTGCGAATCAAAAAGGCGGCGTGGGTAAAACCACGACGGCAGTGAATTTGACCGCCAGCTTAGCGGCCAAGCGCAAGCACGTACTGCTGATTGACTTAGACCCACAGGGTAATGCCACCAGTGGCACGGGCGTGGATAAGAACCAATTAGAGCTGACCATCGCTGATGTGCTGCTCGATGGTGTATCGCTGTCTGAGGCGATTGTGAATAGTCCAGCTGGCTTTGATGTCATCGGTGCCAATCGTGATTTGGCGGGTATGGACATCACTTTGATGAGTAAGACCAACAGCCATGAGTTGTTTAAAACGGCGATGGCGCAGTTGGTCAACGATCAAATCGCCGCCGAAAAACCTGCTTATGATTATGTGATTATCGATTGTGCGCCGAGCTTAAACTTGCTAACGATTAATGCCTTGGTTGCCACCGACAGCGTTATTATTCCGATGCAATGTGAATATTATGCGCTAGAAGGCTTGGCGGACTTGTCACAGACGATTGAGCGCCTCACTGAACTCAACCCTAAGCTCTATATTCGCGGTGTGGTCAGAACCTTATTTGATGCGCGTAATACTTTAGCGCGTGATGTGTCTGCTGAATTAGAGGCGCACTTTGGCGAGATTATGTACAAGACTCATATTCCAAGAAATATTCGTCTAGCAGAAGCGCCGGCACATGGCTTACCAGTTATTGCGTACGAAAGATGGTCAAAAGGTGCGCGCGCGTATCAAAAACTGGCCGCTGAAGTGATGAAGCAAAGTGAATAATCATAAGTTACTAGTCATAAGCTGCTAGTCATCAATTAGCTTGTTTAGTGTAAACATTAAAAACAGCAAATTATATTTATCAGTAAGCCGGCAGTAGTAAGCATTGGGCTTTTTATTTTAGCGTTAGAGGATAGGTAATCATGGCAAAGAAAAGAGGGTTGGCTGCCAATAGAGGCTTAGATGCCTTATTAGGGTCAATCAAAAAAGAAAAACAAATTGCCGCCTCTGCCTTACAAGATGATACGGTGGTGCGCGAGCCTACTGCGTCAGCTGCAATGCTAGAAACTGACATATCTGAAGCTAAAAAACAAGAGCAGGATGCCCGCGTGGCAGGCAAAGCTGCTGATACACAAGCGACTAAAAAGCCTTCTGCCTCGCCAGTGACAGAGCAATCTACTGACAGTCATAATCGTAAAGCGCGGACGATTAAGAAAAGCCCTGCTAATAAAACCCGTACCAATGTGATAGACAATAGCGCCTCTGAAGACCAAATAAGTTTGGTGCAAATCGATGTCACGCGTCTGCAAGCCGGTAAGTATCAACCGCGCCGTGATATGAGTGAAACGGCGCTGGCAGAATTGGCCTCTTCTATTGAACAACATGGCGTCATGCAGCCGATTGTTATTCGTCCATTATTGGCGAATGAAGACAAAAGTGAGGCCTTGGTTACGCATGAAATTATCGCCGGTGAGCGCCGCTGGCGTGCGGCAAAAATGGCGGGTAAATCGGTTATACCAGCGATTGAGCGCGCGTTATCTGATGAGCTGGCAATTGCGCTGGCCTTGATTGAAAATATCCAGCGTGAAGACTTATCGGTGATTGAGCAGGCGGCTGCCCTGCAGCGTTTCCATACAGAGTTTGGTATGAGTCACGCCATGATTGCCGAAGTCGTTGGTAAGGCGCGTACCACGGTCTCAAACTTGCTACGTCTCAATCAGCTCCATGATACGGTCAAAGACCATTTGGCAAACAGTGCTTTAGATATGGGGCATGCCCGTACATTGTTAGCGTTATCATCAGAACAGCAGCCTATCATTGCGCAAAAAATCATCGATGCTGGTATGACAGTGCGCGAAGCTGAAAAGTTAGTCAAATCCATTTTACAACCAGCGCCAAAAACCAGTCGCCCTGAGCAAGTACAGTCTCGCGATGTTGAGCGCTTAACCCAGCGTTTAACCGATATGTTAGGCGCGGAAGTCAAGCTCAAACACAAAAAAGACGGGCAGGGTAGTGTTGAGATATTCTTCCATAGCCAAGATCAGCTAGCAGCCTTAATTAAGCATATAGAAGCTCAGGCTTAGCTTATTTAAGTGTTTTGTACTAACCATACAAATATTAAATCATCTTTTAATAATTAATAAAAACATAGAAGAGAGTCCGTATGTGGGAGCTGGTAAAAGCAGGTGGTTGGCTGATGACACCTATCGTGGTGTGCTCAATATTGGCATTGGTTATTATTATCGAGCGTAGTCATACTTTACAATTTAATAAGATTGCGCCCAATAGATTGCGCGAACAGCTGATAACCCGCCTACGTGAAAACGGTGATATTGGTCGTACGCAGTTGATGAATGTCAAAGAAAAAACCCCTTTGGGTGATATTCTAGCGACCGGCCTGCTTTACCGCCAATACGGCTTAGACTCGATGACAATGCATATGGAAAACCGCGCAAGTGTGCAGGTGCATCAGTTAGAGAAAAATATCAATATGCTTGGCACCATTGGTGCGATTGCGCCATTGCTTGGTCTGTTGGGTACGGTGTTGGGTATTATCTCGTCGTTTTTGGCGATTACGGATGGCGCGATGCAAGACCCAACGATGTTGGCGGCTGGCGTGTCACAGGCTTTGATTACCACTGCTGCTGGTATGATTGTGGCTATCCCAGCTCTGGTTGCTTATCGTTATTTTCAGCGCCGTATTATCGATATCAATGCGCAGTTTGAAACGCAAGCGGGACTAATGATTCAAGAGTTATATGACTATCAATTGTTAGATAATATCAACAGTTCCGCTATGTCTCAGTTGACGACTCATGCAGCAGTAGATGATAAATCGAGTCATGTAAGTAATGAGCTTTCGATTGACACCTCAGATTTAAATCATACGGCGGCAGCGACTTAATTCTATTGTTTGTATTATGGTAGGGCGTGTCCTCATTTTAAAAATGGTGATAAAAATGAGGACACGCCCTAATTAATGATAAAAATAATAGTATGAATCACTGCTTATTAAATATATACCTTTAAGCACATTAAAGAGACTGATATGCGCTTTAGAAAACCGACCGTTGAGCCGCTTGAAATCAATCTCACGCCAATGATTGATTGCTTATTGTTTTTAATTGTATTTTTACTTTTGGCGACCTCGTTTAATCATTTCAGTCGTTTAAATATCATTCTTCCCGAAGCTGAAGGTGTGGCGCTGACAGAAGAGAAAAACAGTATTGAAGTGGCCGTGCAAGAAGATGGCAGTTATCTAGTTAACGGAATTACGCTTGCCAGTAGCAACGAGGCTGAATTGACCAGTATGCTACAGCAAGAGGCGGGAAGTAATCGTGATATGCTATTTGTGATTGCTGCCGATGCGAATGCCACGCATCAATCCGTGGTACGCGTTATGGATATCGCTGGTAAATTGGGTTTTTTAAATTTAAATATCAGTACGGTGGTGCCCCTTGGTCAGCCTTTACCGCAATCATCACCACAATAATTTTTATGATATTTGATAAGGTGGTAAAGCGTATTAAGCATTACCACCATTAAACTAAAAGCCCTTGATGCTTTATCTTATAACCAAGCGCTACTGCTACATCCGTGTCATTTATTCCTTCTTTATACCTAAATTGAGGCTTTTATGAGCCAAGCTAATCAACCTGACTCTAAAAAAACTTCTGCTAAAAAGCTATCAGCAGCGCCATCAAGTACGCCTAAACATAAGACTTTATTACGTCTATTAAGCTACCTTAAACCCTATTGGTGGGCGTTAATATTAGTCATAATAGGCTTTGCTATTAATGCGGCGACAGAGATTTGGATTGCAAAATTATTACAATATATCACTGATGCCATCAATCAAAATGATCAAAGTAAGCAGGATTTATTTCCGTTTATTATTGTCCTGTTGTTTTTCGTGCGAGGTGTAGGAAGCTTTTTAGGTAACTACTATACGGCGTTGGTCTCGCGCAATCTTGTGTATGAGCTACGTGTGCAGGTGTTTAATAAGTTACTGCGTTTGCCAAGCTCGTTTTATTTAGCGAATCCAGCAGGGACGATTTCGTCCAAGCTTATTTTTGATGTTGAGCAGGTAACTGCAGCCAGCACCGATTCGATGAAGACTCTATTACGCGATGGCTTGACGGTCGTGGCTTTGATAGGTTTTTTACTTTATAGCAACTGGCGTTTGACCTTGATTTTGTTTGTCGTGCTACCACCGATTTTATGGCTCATAAGGGTAGCCTCAAAGCGTTATTTAAAGCTTTCAAAGGGTATTCAAGAAACCATGGGCGATGTCAGCCATATTACTAATGAAGTGATTAATGGCTATCAAGTGGTGAAAAATTACGGCGGACAAGCCTATGAATCTAAGCGCTTTGATACAACGTCGAAGAAAAACCTGCGCCAAGGGATGAAGGTCGTTGTCACCAATAGCATCAATACTCCTGCTGTACAGCTGCTGATGGCAATAGCCATGGCGGTGGTGGTGTGGCTCGCGCTGCGCCCTGCAGTGATAGATAATATCTCAGCAGGTGAGTTTATCTCCTATATTGCTGCCGCAGGATTACTAAGTAAGCCTGTGCGTTCATTGACTGATGTCAATCAACAGTTGCAAAGAGGGCTCGCGGCCGGTGAATCAATATTTGCTTTACTAGATGAGCCGGAAGAAGCAGATACCGGTGTACTTAGTCCTACTTTGGCAGGTGAGATTAAACTGGATAATGTCAGTTTGGTTTATCCTGATTCAACTGTGGCGCTGCGTGATTTTACTTTAGATGTGCGTGCAGGCGAGACCGTGGCATTGGTTGGACGTAGCGGCGCTGGTAAATCTTCTTTAGTCAATTTACTTACCCGTACCTTAAATACTTCTTCTGGGCAAATTACCCTTGATGGTATGCCGATTGAAGATATTAAGCTTGAAAGCTTGCGTGCGCAGATTGCGATGGTCAATCAGCAAGTAGTGCTGTTTAATACTACGGTGTTTAATAATATTGCCTATGGCAGTCTGGCTGATAAGACGCAGGCTGAGGTCGAGCGGGCTGCAAAAGACGCTTTTGCCCATGATTTTATTATGAAAATGCCAAATGGCTATCAAAGTGAAATAGGCGCTGAAGGTTTGCAGCTGTCTGGTGGTCAACGCCAGCGCCTCTCTATTGCTCGAGCATTACTAAAAGATGCGCCGATTTTGATTTTAGATGAAGCCACCAGTGCTCTAGATAATGAGTCAGAATATTACATTCAGCAAGCACTTGATAATGTTATGAAAGACCGCACGACGCTAGTGATTGCGCATCGTTTAACGACGATTGAGTCCGCTGACCGTATTGCTGTACTAGATGGTGGTCAGATTGTTGAGCTAGGCACGCATGCTGAGCTGATGCAATTGCAGGGTCATTATGCGCAAATGTATGCGCGTGACTTTGAGTAAATGTACTGAATAAATTTGCTGTATAAATAGGATAAGTAACAAATCATCATGAGTATTGAAACCACAATGACGCGTGCATGGCAACGTCAGGCCGCTTGGCTCTGGCTACTGTTGCCTGTGAGCTGGTTGTATGGATTCATTACGATGATACGTCGGCAGGCTTATACAATAGGCCTGCTTTCAAGCTATCGTGCGCCTATTCCAGTAATGGTTATCGGTAATATTACGGTAGGTGGCAGCGGTAAGACACCGTTAATTATTGAGTTAGTCACTCACCTACAAAAGCAAGGCTTAAAGGTGGGCGTTATCAGCCGTGGTTATGGTGGTGATAACAGCCAGATGCCAGCTTTGGTGCATACCGATAGCTTGCCAAGCATCGTAGGGGACGAGCCCTCTTTAATTGTTAATATGACAGGCGCTGCTATGGCAGTATGCCCCAATCGTAAACAAGCGATTACAACCTTATTAAATGCTTACCCTGATTTACAACTGATTATTGCTGATGATGGCTTGCAGCATTATGCGCTGCAACGTGATATCGAATGGATAGTGGTTGATGCATCACGCGGCTTTGGTAATCAGCAGCTGCTACCGACCGGTTTTTTACGTGAACCCATGTCACGCTTACAAGGCGCAAATGTGGTTTATCATGAAAAAGCAGAGATGGTAGCGACGGATAATAACAATCAAGCTAAGCGTTTAACGATGCATCTACAAGCTGATAAATTACAGCTTTTATGGTCTTCTGCTGCTGAAATAGATGGCTCAAATGTCACAGCAGAAAAAATACCTATGCTACCTATGCCACCCACGTCAAATAGTCGGGTACATGCGGTAAGCGGTATCGGCTATCCACAGCGTTTTTTTGATACCTTAATATCGCTTGGCTTCGATGTCATTGGCCATGCTTATCCGGATCATTATGATTTTAACTTGCATGAGCTTTTACAATATACCGAGCAGCCTATCATTGTGACTAGCAAAGACGCGGTCAAAATCAGGGCGCTGCTATTGGATGCGATTAGTCGCCAACCACTTAGTAAAGAGTATCAAGAGCTTGTCAGTCGCCTATGGGTATTGCCAGTGACTGCGGTGTTATCGGACAGTTGTTATGACAGCTTACAGCAGCAATTAAAAGCTTTAAATATTGATATCAATAATGGCTAAAAGCTTAGATAATTTTTATAGGAATAAATCATGTCGTCAGCAACTAAAACAATGCCAGCCAAAACGCATATTGTTATTCCTGCGCGCTTTAAAAGTACCCGCTTACCTGGCAAGCCATTATTAGCTATCCATGGCAAGCCAATGATACTGTGGGTAGCTGAAAAGGCACAGTTGGCTGATTTTGCTGATGATATGTGTATTGCCACGGATGACGAAGCAATTGCTAAAGTTTGTAGAGAGGCAGGCTTTGATGTGGTGATGACGAGTAGCGCGCACGCGTCAGGAACTGATCGCTTGGCTGAGGTCGCTGCTATTAAAGGCTGGGCTGAGCATGATATCGTGGTCAATATGCAAGGTGATGAGCCTTTAGTACCGCCGTTATTATTAGAGCAAGTTAAAGCGTTGTTGGTACAAGATGCCGAGAGCGTGATGGCGACTTTATGCGAACCTATCGAAGACTACGAGACGTTTATGCGCCCATCGGTCGTGAAAGTTGTCAGTCAGGCGTCTAACGGTTTACAGCGAGCATTATATTTTAGCCGTGCGCCGATTCCGTGTGACCGTGATGCAGTATTGGCAAAGGACAGCGCTACACAGCAGCAAGCGCCAAAAAATGCTTATCGCCACTTAGGGTTATACGCCTACCGCGTCAGCTTGTTACAGCAGTTTGTACACTGGTTGCAAACGCCACTCGAAACACTGGAAAGCTTAGAGCAGTTACGGGTATTAGAAAATGGTGGCCATATTGCTATTGCCCCAGCAGCCTGTCATCTGCCAGCAGGCGTCGATACCCAAGAAGATTTGGACCGTCTAAATGCCATGAGTTTAATAGATTTTCAAAACTGCTGATATAGATAATTAATAATAGCCTAAGTAAAAAACCAATATTTTTGATTAAAAATAATTGGTTTATTCGGTCTTTAAAGGTTTTAAGTGTATTAGCAGATTGAATATATTAAAGGTGTTCAACGTGTTAAAGGTAGTGAACGCATTAAAAGCATTGAGCGATGACCATAAGTGAGATAACTGAAATGACCAGCACAGTGCCTTTGAGCGATAGTATTTATTTTGCACCGTTACTACCGTGGCAAAATGAGTTATGGTCGCAGCTGACCAAGCGGGTGTTAATGCCGCAGCAATCCTTACCGCACGCGCTCTTAGCGGCCGGTATGCAAGGGATGGGTAAGCGTGCTTTTGTCTGGCGCTTGGTAGCATGGTTATTATGCCGCGAGCGCGATAGCCATCCGCTCGGCGCTTGCGGCGTTTGTGAGAGCTGTCAATGGCTTAGATCAGGGACGCATCCAAGCTTACAAGTCTTGCCAATGATTAGTATGCCAGTCAGTGCCGATAATGCTCATGCTAAAGAAGCAGCAACTAGCACCGCAAAAGACAAAAAATCTGCCAAAGCTGCTAGTAACGCCGCATTGAAAATAAAAGTCGATGATATCCGTGCTCTACAGCCATTTATTTATCAAGGCGGGCAGGGTATGCGGATTTGTGTGCTAGATTATGCAGAGCAAATGACCATTGCTGCGGCTAATGCGCTGCTTAAAACCTTGGAAGAGCCGCAAGCGCAAGTGCATTTATTCCTCATCAGTGATACTCCGGCGCAGTTACTGCCAACCATAAAAAGCCGCGTTCAGCAGCTGGCATTGCAAACGATTGATCCTGCTGTTTCAGTCGATTATGTCACTCATGCTTTAGGCAGTACGGTCAACCGTGAGGCGGTCGGCACGGCGGCCATTGAGCAGCTGATACAATTGGCAAATGGTGCGCCTTTAGCAGCGGTTGCCCTTGCACAAGCGCCTTGGTATAGTAAGCGCGCGTTATGGCTGACAACGTGGCAAGCGTTACGTAGCGGTAAACGCAGTAGCATTGCGGCAAGCGATTATTGGCAAACCCAGCTGAGTATGAGCGAGTTTATTCAACTGTCGGAGCTGATGCTGGTCGATATGCGCCGCGTATGTTTGGGTCTCGATGCGCTGCAAAAGGACATTGATTTATCCGCCTCTTTCAGCAATTATAAACCTGCTGAAAGTAGCTTTGAGGCGTTTATAAACAGTCTGCAACAGACAAAAATCGCCCTACAACAAAATGTGCAAGAAAAATTCGCTTATGATAAGCTGATGCAAGAATTGGCGTATTTATAAATTAAATTAAAATAAAGTAAACCTCACTCATAAAGGAAGCTGACTATGGCAATGCCAGGACGTGGCGGGATTTTAACCTGTCATATTGAAGATATGGAAACGTTATACGCAAGCTATTTATCCTTTGTGACCAATGGCGCGTTATTTGTGCCGTCTGATAGAATACAAAAACTGGGCGATGAGGTTTTTATTGCCGTGACTTTGCCCAATTCTAGCGAACGCTTGCCTATGAACGGCAAGGTGGTTTGGATTAATTCTAAAAGCCAAAGTGGCCGTCCAGCAGGCTTTGGGGTGCAGATAGGTACAGATATCGCTGGGCTAAGAATTAAAAATGAGGTCGAGCGTTTATTGGCCGGTAAGATTGATAGTTTACAGTCGACTTATACCATGTAGTGTTTCTACAGATCAGCAATCGTATTCGCTATGATTATTATAAATACTAGCGAAATAATATAAAAAAAGCAGCCTTATAAATGTATAAGGCTGCTTTTTCATGCGTCATATTTTATTAAATAATACGTGCATAAATTTGTTTATTTAATAACGCGGTGGCACATACATATCATCAGGAATCGGCTCGCGGTAGTATTCGTCATCGCGCTTGCGTTCAGGCAGCTCGACCTCATCACGCGGTACTTCTTTATACGGGATTTGCTCAAGTAAATGGGCAATACAGTTTAGCCGTGCGCGTTTTTTATTATTGCCTTCGACCACCCACCACGGCGCTTCAGGAATATGCGTGCGCTCAAACATGGTTTCTTTTGCCTTGGTATAATCCTCCCAGCGGCGGCGTGATTGCAAATCCATCGCTGACAGTTTCCACTGTTTAAGTGGATCATGAATCCGGCTCATAAAACGTGAATGTTGCTCATCATCGGTAATCGAAAACCAATACTTGACCAAGCGAATACCTGAACGTACCAGCATGCGCTCAAATTCAGGTACCGATTGGAAAAACTCTTCGTACTGGGCATCGGTACAAAATCCCATGACGCGCTCGACGCCCACACGGTTATACCAGCTACGATCAAATAAGACAATTTCACCAGCAGCAGGCAGATGCGCCACATAGCGCTGGAAATACCACTGCGATTGCTCACGTTCTGTTGGAGCAGGTAGGGCAGCCACTCGGCAGACACGTGGGTTTAAACGCTGAGTAATACGCTTGATAGCGCCGCCTTTGCCAGCAGAATCACGCCCTTCAAATATCACGACAATACGCTCACCATATTCAACCACCCAATCTTGCAGCTTAATAAGCTCTCGTTGCAGTCGCAATAACTCTTGAAAATAGGTACGGCGATCAAGCTTTTCTTGCTCACTCATCTCGCGCCCATCAAAACGGAAGTCGCGCACGTAATCGTCTATCTCATTTTCAAGCTCTTCATCATAGCTATCTATCAAGTCTTGATGCATTTTTCGGCGCAGCTCATCGCCAAACACCTCTTTATCCATTCGGGTAATGAAGCTGCCTTGTTCAAGCGCTGATAGCTCACGCCGCTTGGTCGTGGTTAAGGTTTGCTGATCAATCGACGAGGGATCCTTGCTCATAGTAAGCTCCTAATACCTATTTTTATGACTGCCTTTTATGATGACAGCTCTTTATATGACAAATTTTTATATAAATGCCTTTTATACCGCTATTTTAACATATCTAATGATGCAGCTATGAGTGAGCAGTGTTTGCTTGTTGCATTCGCTTTATAACACTTTTATTTAGACAAAAAAACACCCTTTAATCATTGGATTAAAGGGTGTTTTAAAAGCTTAACGCTATTGACTGTCTAAGGATATCTTAGAGTAATTATTTCTCTAGGATGCAAGTTACACCTTGACCACCAGCGGCGCAGATAGAGATAAGCGCGCGACCTGAACCTTTTTGATCCAGTAATTTAGCAGCAGTAGCTAGGATACGACCACCCGTTGCAGCAAATGGGTGACCGGCGGCAAGTGATGAACCATTAACGTTTAGCTTGCTACGATCGATAGAACCTAATGGCGCATCAAGACCTAGACGCTCTGCACAGAATTTCTCATCTTCCCAAGCAGCAAGAGTTGATAATACTTGTGAGGCAAACGCTTCATGAATCTCATAAAAGTCAAAATCTTGCAAGGTCAGACCAGCACGCTCAAGCATACGCGGTACTGCATAAGCTGGCGCCATCAGTAAGCCTTCTTTATCGCCAGACTTACCGATGAAGTCAACAGCAGCGGTTTCTTGATGAACGATATAAGCCAAAGGCTTCAGGCCATTTGCTGCCGCCCACTCATCAGTACCTAATAGTACACAAGAAGCACCATCCGTTAGCGGTGTAGAGTTAGCCGCTGTCATGGTAGGATTGGCGTTCTTTTTACCAAATACAGGCTTTAATTTAGCTAATTTCTCTAAAGTAGTATCTGGGCGCAAGTTATTGTCGCGCGTCAGACCTTTATACGGGGTGATTAGGTCATCAAAGAAACCTTCATCATAAGCGCGCGCTAGGTTTTGATGGCTAGTAAAAGCAAGCTCATCTTGTGCTTCACGGCTGATGTTCCACTCAAGTGTGGTAATCGCTTGATGGTCGCCCATTGATAAACCGGTACGTGGCTCGCCATTTTGCGGGGTATCAAGTAAGTCTTTTGGATTTAAACCCATTAGCGCTTTTAGACGTTGTTTGTTGTCTTTAGCAGCGCCCAATTTAATCAACACTTTACGTAAGCCATCGCCAACTGCGATAGGCGCGTCAGAAGTCGTATCAACACCGCCAGTAATGGCCGAATCGATAATACCAAGGGCGATTTTATTGGCAGCAGCAAACGTTGCTTGCAAGCCAGTACCACAAGCTTGTGAGATATCATAGGTTGGGGTATGTGGGTTCAATGCCGTGCTTAATGTCGCTTCACGCGTTAAGTTGATATCGCGGCTCAGTTTCATGACTGCGCCAGCAACCACTTCACCGACTTTTTTGTCTTGTAAGTTAAAACGCTCAACCAGACCATCTAATGCTGCGGTTAGCATGTCAGTGTTGCTGACATCTGCATAAGTACCATTTGAGCGAGCAAAAGGAATACGGTTGCCGCCTAAGATAGCCACGCGATGTTGACCTGAGCTAAGCTTGGTTGGGCTGGCTTTTTTAGCAGTAGTAGTGGTTTTGTTAGCGCTAGTCGTATCCGCTTTTTTATCCGCTTCTTTGGCTTTGTTGTCATCTTTAGCAGCGCTGTCTTTTTTAGAGCTGGCTGTTTTTGTATCAGTCGCTTTAGTGTCGTTGGCTTTAGTATCTGCTTTTTTCGACTCAGTCGCTTTTGAATTAGCAGCTGACTCTTTCGCAGCTGATTCGGTATTTTTTGTATCGCTGGCTTTTACAACGGTGCTTTCAACAACAGGGCTATCAGGGTGATTATTTTTATTACTCATAATATTATCCTTAAAAAGTATGGGTAGAAGAAAAAAGGGAAGAACGTATTAATTAAAAAAAGCAGTAAAAAAGTGCTTAATAAAAAGTCTTAAAACATTAAAAAAAATCGTATACAGATACTATTACTGAATGATTGCTATCTAATGACAGCGATTATATTACATAACAATGGTTAAAATGCAGTGGCTTATCATAAGGCGTTTTTTACGGCCTTACTGTATGCCTTTGGCAAATGATGTGACACTATGTTTAAGCTATCGCAAGGGTTAATAACGCTCCACGTCAGTTAACAACAGCCATTTCGACTGGCTAGTGTTGATTATTTGCATTGCATAACAGAGCTTTTGATAATATATTGTTATCTATAAATGCGTTTGCCATAACTTATACGTTAGATTTTAGCATAAGTTTGGTGTTTTTGACCCGAGAAAAAGCAGCCATCTTGTATACTGGCTTGTCTACAGATTGTTATAGACATTAGTGGCTTTTGGACTTGTTTCGCATGGAAGTGTATAGTTGAGGCAGTTTTAAGCCCATTTACTAAATGCTAATAATTTTTATCAATGATAGTGCTGGTGAGTCTTTATAATAGGCGCATTGCATTTTTGTTTACTATTATTTACCCGTTAATTTTTATCTTACTCGTTAATTATAGGATTATATTATGTCAGACCGTTATGGTGATTTTGTTCAGTCTTCTATTGGTAAAAAAGTAGCAAAAAACTTAGGCTTGCCTATGCCAGTAGAGCTTGATCGTTTTGATAGTGGCCAGCCTGCGGTACGTGGTAGCGTATTGGTTGGTCGTGCTAATGGTGATAATACCGCCATCAGTGAGTCAGTAGCCCGTATTTTGTCAGAGCTGCATGCTGACGTGTTTGTAAATAGCAGTGATAATGTGAAAGATGTGCTGTCTGATGCCGGCGTTAAAGCCAAGGCCAATACAGGCGGCGATGATAAATTTAAAGTCCTATTATTTGATGCCAGTAATATCAGTAATGCTGATGAGCTAAAGCAAGTGTATGAATTCTTTCATGCTGTTGCGCGCCGCGTAGAAAAGTCAGGTCGCGTTATTATTATTGGTCGTCCACCAGAAGACCTCACCGATATCGAAGCGGCATTGGCTCAGCGCGCGCTTGAAGGTTTTGTGAAGTCGGTCGGTAAAGAGTTTAAGCGCGGTATCACAGCCCAGCTTATTTATGTTGCCGAAGGCGCTGAGCAAAACTTAGACTCAACATTACGCTTTTTCACCTCAGCACGTTCAGCCTATGTTTCAGGACAAGTGGTACGTGTCAGTAACGGCGCTAACGTTGACGTTGATTGGGCACAGCCTTTGGGCGGCAAAACCATGCTGGTTACGGGCGCAAGTCGCGGTATTGGTGAAGCAATCGCTCGTGTTTTAGCGCGCGAAGGCGCTCACGTTATCTGTCTTGATGTACCACAGCAGCAAGCTGACTTACAAAAAGTGGCAAGCGAAATCAGTGGTTCAGTCCTAACAGTCGACATCACCAGTGAAGATGCGGGCAAAGAAATCGCTGAAGCTGCGCAAAAACGTGGCGGTTTAGATTCAGTGATTCATAATGCTGGTATCACGCGTGATAAAACGCTTGCCAACATGGACGAGCAAAAATGGGATATGGTCATCAATATCAACTTGGGCAGTATTGCCAAGCTAAACCGCTACTTGCTTGATAATGATGTGCTAAAAGAAAATGCGCGTATTGTTTGCGTCTCATCAATCTCAGGTATCGCTGGTAACTTAGGTCAAAGTAACTATGCAACCTCGAAAGCAGGCGTTATTGGTTTGGTCAATGCCACTGCTAAACAGTTAGAAGACAATGCGAAAGGTATGACGATTAACGCTGTTGCCCCAGGATTTATCGAAACGCAAATGACAGAAGCGATTCCATTTGCCATTCGTGAAGCCGGTCGCCGTATGAACTCAATGAGCCAAGGCGGCTTGCCAGTAGACGTAGCTGAAACCATTGCATGGTTTGCTTCACCAGCTTCTGGCGGACTAAATGGCAACATTGTACGTGTGTGTGGTCAAAGCTTATTAGGTGCTTAGTAAATATAATGCAGGCAAAATTTTGCTTAATAACATAGATGATTAATCTCAATTAAGCTTGCACTAAGTATATGATATCCAGTAAGGTTTTAGATTTACCTCACATATGCTTACGAAAAAATTGCTGATAAATTGTAATAAAGCTGCCCTAGGGTGGCTTTTTTATGATAAAAACACAGTAATAATAACTTGCCCGGTTTGTTAGATGGTTTTTTACGTTGGCGGCGGGTTATTACTATAATGATAAATAGCTGGATTGGGTAAAGGGAGTGACCCTCTTTGTTGGGCGAAATTACCTTTTAATCAAAACCTATATTAATCAAAATAAGTGTCAATATTACTTAAAGCAAGTATTAATCAAAGTAAATATTAATCAAAGTAAATATTAATCAAAGTAAGTATCAGTCAATGCACTTACTAATAAACGAATGCATCGCATTTTACATCTAGCCAGAAAATTTGCTCAAGCCCCACTTAGGATTTATTATGTCAGACAAACATTATGATGCGTTGCCAAAAGCGCATACCACTTATGCTAATATTGTTAAGAGCTTATTGCCTATCGGTAATAGCGGAAAAATCAGTCGCGACCAATTGCCACAAGCGACCTATTATGTAGATGACTTGCACATCGATCAAAGCAATCTTGATGACTATCGTAAAATTTGTGGTTTCGCTGATAATGGCAAAGTGCCTGTGACGTATTTTTCAGTCTTATCACAGACGTTGCAGATGAATATGATGGTCAAAGAGCCGTTTCCATTTGCCATGCTAGGTTTGGTACACGTGGATAATAGCGTCACTCAGTATCGTCCTATCGGTGAGCGTGAAACGGTTGCCATGGCGGTAAAATTTGATAACTTGCGCGACCATGCCCAAGGTCAGCAGTTTGATTTTGTCACCACAGTGAAATCAAATGATGAAGTCATTTGGGAAGGGACCTCTACTTATTTATCACGCGGCAAAAAATCAAGCAGCAAAGATAAAAAAAGCACGCCGCGTCCAGTAACCGTGAAGCCAGCAGTCAATGAAGACGGTGTGCACAGCATCTTTGAAGTACCAGAAGATATCGGTCGTCGTTATGCGTTTGTTTCAGGTGACTTTAACCTTATCCATTTGCATCCACTATCAGCACGCGCGTTTGGTTTCCCAAAAGCCATTGCTCATGGTATGTGGTCAAAGGCCAAATGTTTGGCTTTGATGGATGAGCTGCCAGATGCTTGTACGGTTGAAGTGTCATTTAAACTGCCTATCTTTTTGCCCGCTGAAGTAGAGCTGATTGCGGAACCAGTCGCACAGCTTAAAAATGCAGACGATAGCTGTGAGTTTGGCTTATATAGCGCTAAGAATGACAAGCCGCATCTTGCAGGTGTGATTAAATTGCAAGCTGACAACCAGTAAAATAGGCCATATTTCTAACATTCATATTTCACGAATACCTCACTAATTATGACTTTACATGAAAATGCAATAAGCGCAGCTGAGCCTGATAGTTCAGCTGTGATAGACCAAAGCGCTGCTAATGAGCAAAGCGCTGCCAACGTGCAAAGCGATACTAACGAACAAAATGCTGCAAGCGTTATAGATAACGGTATCAATTTAGCAAGTATCTTTGAGCCTTATTTTCGTCCAGAGGCAAATACCATTGTCTGCGGTGCGCTCGATGAAGCAAAAGTAGCCGCTTTGGCGGCCGCTGGCGTTGAGTTGGTGATTAACTTGCAACCTGATGATGAGCTAAGTTTTGATGAACGAGCGGCGGTCGAGGGTGCTGGCATGGCTTATGAGCAGCTACCTATAAGCGGTGCGAATGATTTAAAACAGCTAAAGATATTGGCGTTTGATAACATCCTACGTCAGCATCATGGCAAAAAAACCGTTATGCATTGTGGCTCTGGCAATCGTGCTGGCGCAGCAATTGCGCTGCGTGCCGGCTGGTTACGTGGGCGTAAAATGGATACGGCAATGGAACGTGGGCGTAGTCATGGTTTGACGAAGCTTGCAGAAGAGGTTCATAATCGTTTATTAGTGCCGCGCTAAGCTATCGTCAATTCCATTTATACTGATTAGCAGGGCTCAATAAAAAGGCGACCAATAGGTTGCCTTTTTATTGAGTAAATTTTATCAGCAGGCAGTTTTTTAAGTGTAATAATGGTTTTTTATAACTCAGATTAAAAATAAAGCGAGTAAATAATGATAAAAAATAATGCGCAAGCAAATAATAACAACGTCCATGAATCAAGCGCCCCGAATGAAGCGATTAAATCAACTGTCGCCATTAACCTTGATCTTCAGCAACGATTACAACAACTGCTAACGGACTTACAGCTTGATGATGCGCCAGCCGGTGGGGCATTGGTGGTTTATCAGGCGGGACAATGCATCGCTCAAGCAAGTGTGGGCATGGCACGCGCGGATTTGTCATGGAGTCCTGATACGTTATCGCTTAATTTTTCGACGGGTAAGGGTATTTTGGCGACCTTAGTTCACGTATTGGTATCACAGCAATTACTTGATTATGACCGACCGATTGCTGATTATTGGCCAGCTTTTGCGGCGCAGGGCAAAGAGCAGATTACGCTGCGTCGCGTGATGTCGCATCAGGGCAATTTATTTTCGATTCAAAGTATCGATGTCGATAATGAAACCGTGCTTGATTGGAATATGATGCTAGAGAAAGTTGCTGCCATGCCGATAACCGCCCCAGAACAGAGTGAGTTATATGAGAGTGCTTATAGCGCGCTGGTTTATGGCTGGGTGTTAGGCGGCGTGATAGAAGCTGTTACTGATATGCCATTAGCTGAGGCATTGCGCCATTATTTAACCGAGCCTCTTGGAATTGCAGATAGCTGTTATTTTGGCGTACCAGAGAACAAGGTAAACGACGTTGCGCATCTAGTTAAGTATTTTGAGACAGCAGAGCAGGTAGCAGAGCAAGAAGGCGATTTAGGAACAAACCTAGAAAGCAGTCAACAAAGCGTGCAAGCGCGTCCTCGCCGTAGTAAACCAGTGTTAAGGGCGGACTCTGCCAATACTTTGCATACTTACACCAGTCTACCAAGCTATGCTTGTTGGCAAAAAAGAGCGCTAACCAATCAAGCAAGCGCAAGTGATGGTAAAAATGGAAGTATAAACGAAAGTACAACGGTAGATGAGCTACCCAGTCTAGATACGGCAAAAATTAATCGTTTATACTTTAATAATAGCCAGCTTAATCTAAAAAATTATAAATCCGCTCTTATTTTAGCCAATAAGCAACCTATTGATTATTATGATAAACGCACATTACAGGCTGTTATCCCTGCTGCCAATGGCGTGGCCTCAGCGCAAGCATTAGCAATTATTTATGCCATGCTAGCCAATGGCGGTACATGGCAGGGGCAGACACTGATTGATGAGCAAACCTTTCAGCAGCTATCAACCCCGCAAGTTACCGGCATGGATGCAGTGATGCCTGCAAAAATGAATTGGCGTTTGGGCTATCATCGCCGTTTTAGTCTTTGTGACAGCGAAGCGAGTAATGATAGGGCGCAAGGCTTTGGTCATATGGGTTATAACGGCTCGGTTGCTTGGTGTGACCCTACGCGCCAACTGTCATTGGCCTTTATCCATAATTTTGATGTAACGATGCTTAATGATGTCCGTCAGTTTGCGCTAACGGAAGCAGTATTGGATTTGGTGGATGCTGATAGATAAGGTTAATTAGCATCATGGGCAATTGATACTAATGCGACTTATTGGGCGTCATTTTAAGCAGCCTTGTCGCACTTAAACCATGGATAAAGATAGAAGTTAAAATCACAATGGAGCACACTATCCAAAGTTTAAGGGCATCTTCATTATTAAAGAATCCTTGATTGAGAGCATAAGATAAATAATATAAAGTTCCAATACCGCGAATACCGAGGGCAGAAATAGCGTATTTTTCGGTACGCGGAAGGTTTAATCCTGATAAAGCGATAAAGCCACCAATAGGGCGAATCAGTAATAAAAAGGTAAAGCTGACGATATAGACGCGCCACGTCAGCTCAACCCCCGCTTGCAAGCCTTGACCTAAGAACATGCCAAAGATAACAAGCACTAAGGACATCAGCAAACCTTCTGATTGTTCAGCAAAATCGTGCAATTTGTGATGATAGCTGTGTTCACGCTCTGAACGCCGAAAGGCAAAGGCTGCAACAAATACGGCAATAAACCCATAGCTATGCACGTATTCTGCCAGTCCATAGGCGAGCAATGTGATGGCAATCACCACATAGCCTTGGGAAATAGTGGTGTTGTGGCTGTATTTCGAAAACACCAGCTTTGCCAAAACTTTACCAACCACAATGCCAACTATCAGGCCTGCGCCAATTTTCCACAGCACATCATGGGTGAACCAAGACCACAGCATCTCACCTGTGAACTGCTGACCTCCGCTATAAGCTTCCGCTATCTTAATCGCGAGATAGACAAAAGGAAATGCGAGCCCATCATTTAGCCCCGCTTCTGAGGTTAAAGTAAAGCGCGGTGCATCTTCGCCGCCGGTGTTAGGCGGGCCTACTTGAATGCTAGAGGCTAGTACGGGGTCGGTCGGTGCCAGTACAGCGCCGAGTAAGATAGCAGCGCCCAGCGTCAAACCAAAAGCATAATAGCCTAAGACGGCCATCGCAAAAATACCAATCGGCATGGTGATAAGCAGTAAGCGCACAGTCGGTCGCCATAAGTGCCACGATAGCTCAGTATCAATCTTAATACCCGCACCGACTAATGAAACCAATACCACAATCTCGGTCAGTTTTTCGATAATAAGACCATTATCAATCGGGTTTAAAAAAGATAAACTCGTCCACCAATAACCCATCAGTAAACCAAAGCTCACCTGTAACATGGGTAATGAGATGGGCGTGCGTTTAAAAATAATAGGAAACAGCGCCCCAAATAAAAAGGCAATGCCGCAGACCAATAAGAATAAATTATAATTTTCAATCATAAGTTTGCGGCACGCTGTTTTATAGGATTTAGAGATGCGATATTAGATGATGTTTATTAGCTCTTAATAATGAGGGTAAACGCTTTTTAATACCGCAAAAAAACGTTATCAGAATGGCGGCTACGTTGTTTTTTGGTGAAAAAAAAGCCTGCATAGCGCAGGCTTTGGATAATTCTATAAAAGTATTGCTTTAAGAGTATTTCTTTAAGACTGTATTTCTTTAAGACTGTATTTTTAAAAAAACTTATAAGCAAAGTTTTTTGCTTAACGCTCAACTTGGCTCACATCACGGACGGCACCGGTATCGGCACTGGTCGTCATAGCCGCATAAGCACGTAGAGCAGGAGAGACGTGACGCTCGCGACTCACAGGCTTCCATGCATCGCGACCGCGTGCTTCCATGGCTTCGCGACGAGCTGCCAACTCTTCATCACTGACTTGCATATTGATAGTACGGTTTGGGATGTCGATATGAATGGTATCGCCTTCTTCAACCAGGCCAATCGCACCGCCTTCAGCCGCTTCAGGGCTGGCATGACCAATTGATAAACCTGAGGTACCACCAGAGAAACGACCGTCAGTTAACAGCGCACACTCTTTACCTAGACCTTTAGACTTTAGGTAAGTCGTTGGATAGAGCATCTCTTGCATGCCAGGGCCACCTTTTGGACCCTCATAGCGGATGATGACCACATCACCGGCTACGATTTGATCAGCAAGCACAGCTGCTACGGCATCGTCTTGCGATTCAAAAATGCGTGCGCGTCCGGTAAAGACTAAGATGCTTTCATCGACGCCAGCGGTTTTGACCACGCAGCCACGTTCGGCGATGTTGCCGTATAGTACTGCTAAGCCGCCATCGGTTGAATAAGCATGCTGAGCACTACGAATACAGCCTGACTCACGGTTGACGTCGAGGTTCGGCCATTCTTTTGACTGCGAGAAGGCCTCAGTAGTACGGACGCCACCAGGAGCAGCAATATAACGTGCACGCGCCTCAAGATTGTCAGGGTTCATGATGTCCCATTTATCGATGGCTTCTTTCATCGTGGCACTATGAATGGTTGGCAAGTCAGTATGGAGTAAGCCCGCACGATCAAGCTCGGCCAACAGCGCAAATACACCACCAGCACGGTGCACATCTTCCATATGGTATTTTTGCGATGCAGGAGCAACTTTTGCTAGGCAAGGCACACCGCGACTTAAACGATCGATATCATGCATTTTAAAATCGACTTCCGCTTCATTGGCGGCAGCTAGCAGATGCAAAATAGTATTGGTTGAGCCGCCCATGGCGATATCTAGAGTCATCGCGTTTTCAAAGGCGGCTTTGGTGGCGATAGAGCGCGGTAATACAGAATCATCATCTTGCTCATAGCGGCGCTTGGCCAATGACACAATCGTGCGCCCAGCTTCTAAAAATAACTCGCGGCGCAGCGAATGAGTGGCCAGCAGCGAACCATTACCCGGTAATGCCAAACCTAAAGCTTCGGTCAAGCAATTCATAGAGTTAGCAGTAAACATGCCAGAGCACGAACCACAAGTCGGACACGCTGAGCTTTCAATGGCTAAGACGTCTTCATCACTGATGCTATCATCAGCGGCATCCATCATCGCATCGACTAAATCAAGCTTACGAATCGCATTGCCTTTACTGTCAGTGGTATGGACGTCGCTACCGCCATCGTTATTGTGACTATGCGCTACGGTACTGGCAATCACTTTACCCGCTTCCATCGGGCCGCCTGAAATAAACACCACTGGAATATTAAGGCGCATAGCCGCCATTAGCATACCAGGGGTGATTTTGTCACAGTTAGAAATACAAACTAGGGCATCGGCGCAATGCGCATTGACCATATATTCAACCGAATCGGCAATCAAGTCACGACTTGGTAGTGAATACAGCATACCGCTATGACCCATGGCAATACCATCATCGACTGCAATAGTATTAAACTCTTTTGCCACGCCGCCCGCTTTTTCAATCTCACGCGCAACCATTTGCCCCAAGTCTTTTAGATGCACATGACCGGGTACAAACTGCGTAAAGGAGTTGGCAATTGCAATAATTGGTTTGCCAAAGTCGCCATCAGTCATGCCGGTTGCGCGCCATAGGGCACGAGCACCTGCCATATTACGACCGCCAGTAGAAGTTTTTGAGCGATAATCCATGTGATATTCCTTACAAATGAGCGAGATTTATTAACGTGTGCAGCATCCGCTGTCATACTGATAGTGTGCTTTTTATGCAGTGTGAGTACTAGTGAATAATACTAAGTCATTACCATACCATTAGATATGAGTAACTGAAAACAATTAACCCCGAATCATAAAGACTTAAGGGTCAATATTTAGGCAAGACGCTCTAAAATAGCGCTCTCAAACCAAGGTAGCTCGCTTTTATCAGCTTCTAGTTTGGCGATGACGACCAAGGCGTGAGTCGCTGGCAAGAATTGATAGTCGGAGCTGGCATCAATAGTCAGTATCTGTTTATCGCCTTCAGCTTGTTCATCGATACTGATTAACGTCTGTTTGGTATTTTTATATAGGACATCAATACGACCAAAAAACTGCCACTCTTTAAAGGCAGCAGTAAGCGCATCCGCTTCATCTTTGGTATAAATTTGCTGGGTGTCTTTACCGGTATTGGTCCAATGCAAACGTACCGCCAATTGCAGCGCTTCGCTAAACACCACCAATGAGCCAACTACTTTGACATGCCAAGGGCTGGTTATCAGCGCTTTATCAATACCGATAAGTTTCGCCGCCTCATTCGCCGTCATCGGAGTATTAAATTGTGCAAGCAATGACGGTGTTAGCGGATAGGTTTGTTTAATACTGTCATCTAAACTGTCGTAATGATATAAAAAGGGTAGCGGCATATCCTGCGTAATGGTTTTTTTACTGATTTTGCAATTATGAATACGCCAGCTGATTGCTTTATCGCTCAATGCTTCAGCTAAGATAATGGCATTTGGCTCAAGGGTTTGCGTACGAGTTTTAGCCTCAACCTCGTCCTCAATGCTAACTTGTTCTGTCGCATCTGCTATAGAGCTAGACGGCAGCGTTGTATCGTAGGTTTCTGAATAATAGGGTTGTGAATAAGTGGCGTCATTATCTGACGGCTCATCTAATGATTGGGTTGGCAAGGCAGTCAAATCCATAAACGTAGGGTGATTAAAATAGAGGGTTAATATAACATTTAAAGCGCATCACTCGTCAACAAATTAATCGTGATGCTTGCAAATCCTCAAGCCCTTGTACTCAGCCCATATTTCGTCCACTATATTTGCTGAGATATTTACCCTCTAATACTGATCAACAATTACTAATAACCAATTACTAATAACCAATTAAGGAATGAAAATGAGTCAAGACAACCAAATCAAATACGATGACAATAATATTTTTGCCAAAATGCTTAACGGCGATATCCCTTATCATAAGGTTTTCGAGGACGATAAAACCCTCGCCTTTATGGATATTATGCCGCAAGCAAAAGGTCATGTATTGGTGATTCCTAAGCAAAAAGCCATTGATTTAGTCGATCTTGAGCCAGAATATGCCGCAGCAGTATTAATGACTGCCAAAAAAGTCATGCAAGCGCAGCGCCAAGTATTCGAGCGTGAAGGTATTATTCAAATGCAGCTAAATGGCGCACAAGCAGGGCAAACTGTTTTTCATTATCACGTGCACCTGATTCCATCGAGCATTCATGAACTAGGTCGCCATGCGGTAACGCAAGCAGATCATGGCGAACTTGCTGAAATGGCAAAACAATTAGCAGAGGTTATTAATGCTTAAGCTGTAGAGCTGAAATTTATTGCTTAGACATTGCGTTAGAAAAAATTTTTTATAAATGTTAATAGAAAAGTATGGATAAAAAGGCAGCTAACAAGTTGCCTTTTTTATTTTTAGGTAATAGTGGTGTAACAAATGTTAAATTGATGTTACATATTTGGCATGGTTCTGGGGTTTAGGCGTTCAATGTGGTAAAAATTGGTGCATATTTTACGTAGGTATTTTTACATTTTGAATGCTTTGAAAACTTTTTGATATTTTTCTCACCGTTACGAGACTCCATTTATGAAGCCTGAATCATCCAGTTCCACCATTTTGCTGCCGGTATTTGTGCCAGCGGCCGTCATTATGTTGCTGTTAGTTATAGGCACATCCCTTAATCCTGAAGCCGCTGGCGAGTTGTTTGGTACAGTATTAAATTATATTACCGAAACCTTTGGCTGGTTTTATATGCTGGCGGTGGCGATTTTTTTGATGTTTATCATCGTATTGGCATTTTCGCCTTACGGTAGTATCAAGCTAGGCCCTGATCATGCCGAGGCTGAGTATGGCTTTCTTGAGTGGTTCGCCATGCTATTTTCGGCGGGCTACGGTATTGCCTTACTCTTCTTTGGCGTGGCAGAGCCGGTCTTACATTTCGCCAGTCCGCCATTATCAGAACCGCAGACCATTGCCGCCGCAAAAGAAGCCATGCAGATTGCCTACTTTCACTGGGGCTTTCATATTTGGTCTATTTATGGGGTCGTTGGTCTGTCGCTCGCATACTTCTCCTTTCGGCATGGCTTACCCTTATCGATGCGCTCAACCTTATATCCATTAATCGGTGACAAGATTTATGGTCCTATCGGGCATACGGTTGATGTGTTTGCCATTTTGGGTACGATGTTTGGTATTGCCACCAGTTTGGGTTTGTCGGTCTCGCAGATTAATGCCGGTTTAAATTATTTATTGCCGGATTTAATTCCTGTCAATATTACCGTCCAAGTGGTTACGATTGCGCTGGTTACCGCGGCGGCATTGGTTTCGGTGCTGGCGGGTATGGATAAAGGGGTTAAACGCTTATCTATCTTAAATATGGTATTGGCAACGGCGTTAATGCTGTTTGTCTTTGTCGTTGGTCCGACTGTCTTTATTCTCAATGCCTTTATGGAAAATACCGGTAGCTATTTGGGCAATATCGTTGAGCGCACCTTTAGTTTACAAGCGTATCAGCTGAGTGATTGGATTAGTAACTGGACATTGTTTATCTTTGCATGGACGATTGCATGGGCACCCTTTGTAGGCTTATTTATTGCGAAGATTAGCCGTGGTCGTACCATTCGTGAGTTTGTCTTTGGCGTGATGTTAGTACCAACATTTTTTACTTTCTTTTGGTTTGCCGTATTTGGTGACACGGCGCTACATATGATTATGTTCGATGGTTACACCTCATTAATCAGCGAAGTACAAAACGACCAAGCCATTGCCTTGTTTAAACTATTAGAGAATCTACCTTTTACTGAATTTGTCTCTTCATTGACCGTTTTATTGATTATTACCTTTTTTGTGACTTCATCGGATTCTGGGTCGTTGGTGATTGATTCACTCGCAGCGGGTGGCCGTAGCGATACGCCATGGTGGCAGCGCTCATTTTGGGTGGTCACTGAGGGCGCGGTCGCTGCAGTACTGCTGATTGCAGGGGGCTTAACGGCCTTACAAACCGCCGCCATCGTCAGTGCATTACCTTTTGCAGTGATTATCTTAATTGCCATATTTGGCATGTGGCGTGCGCTACGTATCGAAGGTCATCGCAATCAAAGCTTGGCCAATGACAATCATCTGCCGCCGCATCTCCTTAAACTAGACGCATGGCGCGACCGTATTGATTATATGACGCAGCAGCCAACGCGTGAAAAAGTACTGAATTATATTAAAGGTACAGTTGTCTCGTCGATGAATGAAGTCTCAGAAAAGTTTGCTGAAACAGGCTGGTTGCCTGATGTAAATTATGATGAGATTAATGATCGCGTGGTGCTTGAGTTACGAGGCGGCGATAACGTTGAATTTTGGTACGAAGTGCGTCTATCAGAACATGAAGCGCCTGATTATTATACGGAAGCGATGGCGAATAAATTACCGCAAGAGCATCATTATCGTGCGGAGGTTTACTTGCGCCGTGGTGGTCAAACCTACGATTTGTATGGCTATCAACCAGAGTCAGTGATTAATGACATTATTGATCAGTTCGAGAAATACTTGCACTTTATCAATGAATCGCCTGATATTTTACCGTGGCGTATGCAAGAGCACGATGATGATATTACCTTAGAGCAGGGCAGTGTCTTTGATAAATAGGCATTTTGTCCCTTGACGTGCGCTGAGCAAATGATTGCCTGAATGACTTGCAATATGCGTACGAACCCTTAGAATAACGGCTTGTTTTCACCATGAATCAAGCCGTTTTTTATGCCTATAAATAATCCAGTGTCTAGTCACTCATCAGCACAAACTGCTAATGACCATCCTTTATTGCAGCCATTGGTCATTGGCGGCTTGACGATTGAAAATCGCCTGATGGTCGCACCGATGGCTGGCGTGACCGACAATCCCTTTCGACGCTTGTGTAAATCCTTTGGGGCAGGGCATGCGGTTAGTGAAATGATTATCGCTGATACGGCGCTTTATGCGCGCAAAAAATCGCTCTATCGTGCCAATTTTGATAACGAAATAGCGCCTATTTCTGCGCAAATAGCCGGCGCAGAACCGGATAAATTGGCAGAAGCGGCACGTTATCAGATCGATAATGGCGCACAGATTATTGATATTAATATGGGCTGTCCTGCCAAAAAAGTGTGCCGTAGGTTGGCGGGTTCTGCACTTTTGCAAGATGAAGATTTGGTCGCGCGCTTGCTAGATGCTGCGGTAAATAGCGTCAATGCGCCCGTCACGTTAAAGACCCGATTGGGCTATGAGAATGGGCGTGAGAATATTTTGCGCGTCGCCAAACGTGCAGAGCAAGCAGGTATTGCGGCGATTGCCATTCACGGGCGTACGCGTGAGGACATGTATACCGGCGAGGCGCGTTATGAGCTGATCCGTGAGGTCAAAGAAAGCATCAGTATTCCAGTGATTGCCAATGGTGATATCGATAGCGCGCAAAAAGCGCAGCGTGTCTATGAGCTGACCGGTTGTGATGCGGTGATGATAGGGCGTGCCGCGCAAGGGCAGCCTTGGATATTTCGCGATATCGAACATTTTTTGCGCTCAGGAGAAGTGCTTGCGGCACCTAGTGTGAGCGAGATAAAAGAGATTGTCCTAGCGCATTTGCAAGAACTATATGAGTTTTATGGCGAATATTCAGGCTGCCGAATTGCCCGCAAGCACATTGCTTGGTATACCACCGGCATTCCCAATTCCAATGCTTTTCGCCAAGCGATGTATGGCGAGGAGAGTACCGCTGGGCAGTTTCGCGTGGTCGAAGCCTTTTTGCACGCGCACGAATAGCAAGAAAAAACGGTCAGTTTAAGCAATCCACTTGATAATAAATACCTAACTGCTAATATTCATGATATTAAATACGTTTTACGGCTTCTTTATTAACTTTAATCCAATTATATTTGTTATGCTTTAGGCGAACATTAACGGAAATATCATTTACGAAAAGGATCTTTTATGGCCAATCCCTCAAAAAAAGCAATCAGCAAAGCAGTCAAAGATAAGCATATTATTATCACAGGAGCATCAAGTGGCATTGGTGAGCGTACAGCCTATCTGCTCAGTGAATGCGGTGCTCATGTTATTTTATTGGCACGTACTGAAGACAAACTGAAAGCCGTTAAAGAGAGTATCGAGGAGCTTGGTGGCAAGGCCAGTTATTACCCTTGTGATTTGACCAATATGGATGATATTGAAACTGTTAGCACGCAAATTTTGGCAGATTTCGGCCATGTTGATGTCTTGGTCAATAACGCTGGTCGCTCAATTCGCCGCTCGGTACACGAGTCTATAGATCGCTTCCATGATTTTGAGCGTACCATGGATATCAATTACTTTGGCGCGGTTAAAATAGTGCTTGGATTTTTGCCGACCATGATTGAGCGCCAGACCGGTCAAATCGTTAATATCTCATCGATTGGTGTGCTGGCGAATAGCCCGCGTTTTGCCGCTTATGTCGCCTCGAAATCGGCATTGGATGCCTTTAGCCGCTGCTTGGCTGCTGAAGTAAAAGGCGATAATGTCACCATTACTAATATCTTTATGCCATTGGTGCGCACACCGATGATTGAGCCCACTAAACTATATCGCTACATGCCTGCGCTTATGCCTGATGAAGCGGCGATGATGGTTGCCAAAGCGATTGTTCATAAACCAAACAGTATTGCCAGTAACATGGGTAAATTTGCATCGGCGACTTATTCATTAGCACCAGCAATTAACGTTGGTATTCAATCGATGGGTTATCGTATTTTTCCAAGTACCCGCGCTGGATTGACGACTGATAAAAAACCAAACCTTGCTCAGCGTGCCTTTGCTAGAATTCTACCGGGTGAGCATCACTAAGATAATATGTCTGATGAATTTAAACAAAGAGATGCCACGGTATCTCTTTTTTAATGCCTTAAAATTATTTTTAATTATATAAATGGGTAGTCAGTGGATTTCTATTTAACATAATCACCGTTATGGGAATAATGGCTGCTATCTAGTGAGGATTTGAATGTTCAGCTGTGTGCTAATGTCATCGGCGCTTTGACTCACTGAAATATTTACAGTGTGAAGGTTTTTAATAAAGCATCACAGTTAAATATATTTAAAGCCCTTTAAACAAGGGGTTTTCTTTCAGTAAATAGTCATTATCACGTAAAGGGATTTTTCCCCAGAAAATTCTCATAATATGAGTAAACCTATCGTAATATTCTGTTAACTCTTCTATATCTATATTTTCTACACTCCAACCATCATATGGGTTTAGAGTTGAAGAAAATGCTGTTTCAATTGATCTTCCTAAATAATAAACATCTGCCATCACCGTCTTGTCTACAGTTTCCTTATTTTCAATGTCTTTAATAATATCTAGTAAAAAGATTTCCAGATCCCAATATTTATCAACGTCCCAAACAAAATCATTCTTTAATGTATTAGTAAAGGATTCGTGACCCCAAAGATACGTTCGTATGTTAGCCTTCATTTCAATGTCCATTTTTTTACAGAACCTGCCATAATTATTGAGAATATAGCTTACAGTTCGCTGTCTGTATAGCGCACTCAACTAACTTAATGATTTCATAACTGCCGAACTGATTGAATCAGTTCGGTCCCCTAGTGAGGACTTGAATCTTTGGCTGTGGGCTAATAGTATTAACGGTTTCAAATTTCTAAAATGGTTGCAGTGTACTTCGTGGTGTACAAAACATTAGATTATCAAGCTTAAGATTAGCTATCACCAATAATCCTGCTCTGCTTTATTAAGCCATTCGTCAAAGTTTTCACAAATCATATGAAAGGGTAAGTCACTAAGGTCAATTACAAATATTTTTGGATCACCTAAGCGATCATCTCCATCAAAGTATGCTAGCCAGTCCCCGTTTTGAGCAAAAGGCACCAAGTTAAGCCTTTCAATTTTATGGTTTCTCAATCTATATGATAACTTACCACCATCTGTTTCAGAATCTACAAACCACCATTGAAAGTATTCATCGGACTGTACCGTTTTAGTGCAGTTTGCTAATTGTAGATAACGAGCAGGATAGATGAATCCATCAGGCAGTATATTTATTGGATAGGGCTTAAAGCTTTTTTGTTTGATCATTACTTTATTACCTCTGGATCATGTTGATCGATGCTCTATACAGGCTTCGAACAGTAGGTTTCAGATATAATCTTAATACCTATGAGGTCATTGATTGAAAACTATTAAGTTAGCTTTTGCAATCTCTCCATCGTAGCTTATGTTGAGGGTGCTTTAAGCTATATTCTAGATATGTTTGGATATTTATTTTCTGGAACTTAAGTAGAGGTATAAGTGAATATCTGTAGCATTAGTACTCAAATTAGGAAAATGTCTGAAGCAAAAGTAGATGCAGATATGGGGGCATGGAGAGATGTTTTCAGTAAATTTGATAAAGCAGTAGAAGAATGCTTCGATGTTGATATGTTAGTTAATTGCTTATTAGAAGATGACTCATGGTATATACCTTTTGATTCTAGAATGAAGCTTATGGAAAAAGCAAAATCTTTAGGCGGATGCTCATTGGAGTTTTTGGCAGATTACTATTCATTTAAAACAGCATTTCTAGATCCAGGCAAAGAATATGATGATGCTGTCGCAAAACTAGATGAGCTATTTCAATAGGTTTAGTTGGACTATACCCCAACGGAACCACCTATTTCACCCTTCAAACCTATTAACAGACCACTTAAAACAGACTGCTATAATGGAACCACTTATAATAGACTAGCCAAACACACGCCACATTATCCAAAATAACCCTGCCATCACCGCAGCAATGACCAATAGCCGCTTTGCCCAATAAGGAATAAGCGGTTTTTTATAGCCCAGGTCATTAAGCTGACTGTCAACGCCCTCTTGTAGACTTTGGAATCCTTGCTCTGTGGGGGTGGTTTTAACGCGAGTCTTCGTCAAGCGCTCCGACTCTTCTTGCACTTGCTCTCTATCAAAGCTAAAGGCTTGGCTTGGGATGCCTTGTTTGTTGGCGATAGTCGTGAGGGTTTGCTGCTGCTTGTTCTTTAGCGCAAGCTCATAAGCATCTATCCGAGATTTGGCGGCATCCATACTGATATTTTCATCAGCGGCCAAGGTTTTAATCGCCTGCACCAAATTGCCTTTTTCGACCATCATCATAACGGCTTTTGGCAGTTTTTTATTGGCGGGCGTTGAGCCTAAATCAGAGTCAAACATGACAGTCCTTATTGGGTATGATAATAGGTAAGTGAGGGTATTATAACCATTTTATCGGCGCAAAATTCAAGCAAAAAAATACCGCAACCATTATCATGTCTGCGGTATTTTCATGGCGCTTATTGTATTTCAATAAAAATTGCAATAAACGCTTCTTATAAATTATCTAGGATAATTTATAAGTCTTTCCAGCGTTGGATAGACTCTTTGATGACTTCTTTAGCTTCTGCGACGTCACCCCAAAATTCGACCACCGTTGTACCGGCTTTTTTAAGGTCTTTATAGTGGCTGAAATGGAACTGTAACTGGTTGATCAGCTGCTTTGGCAGATCTTCTAGGCTGTTATAAGCATTGCCTGTATCACGGTCGTCAGCTGGTACGACGACGATTTTGTCATCAACTTCGCCATCATCAACGAATTTCATCACGCCGATTACTTTCGCTTTTAAGAAAATACCAGTAGGCAAAGGCTGTTCTGTGATGATAAGCGCATCTAACTCGTCGCCATCTTCATCAAGGGTTTGCGGAATAAAACCATAGTTACAAGGTTTAGCAAAAATCTGTGGATCAACACGGTCAAGCTCAAAAACTGCCAATTCGCGATTCCACTCAATTTTATGGCTGCTACCAGTTGGGATTTCTACGACCACATTAATGATGCCGCCATCGACGTCGCCTGCGTCTAAAATTTTATTAAAATCTGCCATAAATTGCTCCAAGGTGCTTTTGTTATGAATGCTTCAATGATAAAGGGTTAAATGTTGGTTCGCTAAGGTTATTGCGGCGCCCAATTTGTGCGCCTGCGATTATAACAAGTTTGACTCAAATTTTCTCACAATGCTTAAGTCTAAGCGTGCACGATATTATGCAAAAAAGGATTATGCAAAGAACAGTATTTAATTTAAAAAGACTGTATAAAAAAGACTTAAAAAATTACTTTGGAGCGAGCGCACGCAATTGGATATGTCCCGCATGACGTTTGGCAATATTATCGATAAGCTTTTGGGTCACTTGTTGATAGCTTAAACAGTTGGCAATTGTTTGCATAGATTGTTCAGCTGCCTGCACTGCCATTTGCTCATCCTGCGTTTGCTCATCCATCGCAACGAAGTCAGCCAGTCGTAACATTTGCATGCCCGCATAGCCGCAAGGATTAATCGCATTAAAGGCCGATAAATCACAATCTAAATTAATCGCAACCCCATGATAGCTAAAACCATGCTTGATTTTAAAGCCAAGTGAGGCGATTTTACCGAGCATAATGGCGTCATCAGCGGGTGCGTTAGACAGAGATTGAGCGTTCTCGTTGCTGGCAGTATTTAGATGGCTATATAAATAAACACCGGGTGCATCACGGCGCGCATGGGCGCTGATATCGGCACTGGTATTGACACTATTAGACGCGTGGCTTTTTAGGCAGTCATTGACCACATCTTCAATCGCTTGTTCGGCGTGCGATACCATATTGCGTACACTCCAACCCAAACTTTCTAAATCAAACAACCAATAGATAACCAACTGCCCATGCCCGTGCCATGTCACCTGACCACCGCGGTCGGTCTTGATAATAGGGGTATTGGTACGTTGCAGGATATGCTCTTCTTTACCGGCTTGTCCAAGCGTATAGACATCATTATGATCGACAATCCATAGCTCGTCAGGGGTGCGTAGACCTTGCTCTTTTTTGAGCGCAATACGCGCCAACGTACGCGATAGCATGGCATCAAGGGTGGGAACATAATCAGCAGCTGAGAGCGACTTGCTGACTAGCATTTCATTGAGGGGTTGCGCGTTATTTTGCATAAGAATGACTGTCTTATATTTTGATGTTTTAGAAGGATGTTTTTAGAGTCTAGTTGCCTAGAGTGATAGTCAATACTAAATATAAGCAATAGATTTATACACAGATGCTGCTCGGATTAATCTTCCTTGCTGTGCCGATGCAGACAGAGGCTGCGAAAAATTAATCCCAACAGTGTGATCGCATTTGTAGATTGGATAAACCCTATTACTGAGATTCAGTGTAGCAGTTTTAGCAATTGTGCCCAACTCTATATTTGCGTCAGCTGCGCTATTCGCTTACTCCATTTAGCGGCAGTAAAAATACTGATAAATAGCAGCAATATAGACCTTAAATGACACGTATTTCATACAGACCCACTAGTCAATCAAAGGTGCTGTTCATTCACTGGTCGATGCGCTACATTAAACGGCGTTGACTAAAATAGTGTCGAATAGCATTGAAAGGAATCTCATCCGCCTTCATTATTGAAAACGGTTCATCAACAGCCATCAGTTGAAGGTGAGTATATAAGTGCCATATAAGATATAGGCGGCGTATATTGCGCCTGATCATGTATTCAGAGTCTTAAATCTATTATAGCGTGCCGACTCTAACGCCTATGACAAGGAAGATAAATGACCGATAATAATCAGAACACGCTTTTCCAAAGCGAGCCGACGCCAACTAACCAAGCTCAAGCTTCAAACCATGCCAATGATGCAAACGAATCCCTAAGCATCATTAAGACCGTCGCTGATATGCAGGCGCAATTTTTACGCCTACAAAATTTGAGCCGCACGCAGCCCATCAATGATTGGGCCACGCGTGAAAATCAACTCGACAATCTAGAGGTGATGCTAAGCGACAATCAAGAGCTACTTGCCAAAGCGATTAGCACCGATTTTGGCTATCGCAGTGAGTCAGAGACCCAGTTCGCCGAGCTTTTTCCGAGCTTTACCGGTATCAGCCATGCCAGAAAACATGGTAAAAAATGGATGAAACCGCAGCGTGTATCGATTTCAGCGCTTTATATGCCGGCTCATAATGAGATTCAGCCGCAGCCGCTTGGCGTGGTTGGTATCATGGTGCCTTGGAATTACCCGCTATTTTTGGCAGTCGGACCTATGATTGATGCACTGGCGGCGGGTAATCGCATTATGATTAAAATGAGCGAGGCCGCACCGCAATTTGCCCAAACGTTCGCTGAAACCATTTCACGTTATTTTTCACCGGATATGGTTTCTGTGGTCATCGGCGAAGTTGAGATTGCTCAAGCCTTTAGCCAACTGCCCTTTGACCATTTATTATATACCGGCTCAACCGCGGTCGGCAAAAAGGTCATGGCTGCTGCTGCACCAAATTTAACGCCGGTCACCCTTGAGCTTGGTGGTAAGTCGCCTGTCGTCATTTTGGAAGGTGCCAACTTAGAAAACGCCGTCAATCGCGTGATGATGGGCAAAACGCTTAATGCCGGTCAGACCTGTATTGCGCCTGATTATGTGCTCATTCCGCGTCGATATCATGAAGAGTTTATCCGTCTGGCAAAAGAGTGGATGGAAAAACATTATCCCAATATTGCAGACAATCCTGACTATTCACACATCATTAATGGTGCGCAGTTTAAACGTGTACAAGGCTATCTAGATGGCTTGGCAGGCGATGAGGTTCATCCGCTGACTGATACGGATGCTGATATTGACAGCCGCCTGATGCCGCCCGTGATTGTCAGTGAGCCTGCGCCTGATAGCGATGTCATGCAAAACGAGATTTTTGCCCCGATTTTACCCTTGATGCACTATGACAGCCTTGATGATGCCATTCGTTTTATCAATGAGCGCCCACGCCCGTTGGCGCTATACGTCTTTGGTGATAACAATAGCGAGATAGATCAGGTGCGTAATAATACGGTATCGGGTGGCCTGTGTATTAATGAAGTCATTATGCATGTGGCGCAACATGATTTGCCGTTTGGCGGTGTTGGACACTCAGGTACGGGCGCTTATCACGGTAAAGCCGGCTTTGAGCGTCTTAGTCATATGAAGCCTGTGTTTGTACAATCGAAGTTGAATGGTCTTAATATTTTACTACCGCCATACGGTGGCTTGTTTAAAAAAGCCATGGCGCTGTTTTTGAAATAGCCAATAATAAAATAGCTAATGATAAAACAGTTTTTGGTTAAGCAAGCAACACGATAAAAAATAGCATCTATTCAGGTAGGTGCTATTTTTTTGCCTAAAATTTAGTGATTAATAACCAATAGTTAAAAACCAACAATTAAAATTAATGAGCATTTGTCATCCTATCTATAAATCGCTACACTTTGTAGTAAGCCTAAACGATTATAGTGTCAATTTTAGATTAATCAGCAATAGCTAATTTAGGCATTAATCACCAAACTAGTCAAAGGCAACATACTCTTGGTTCAAGATGTCAGTACTACTAACTTTAGCGTTAATGCTGATAATAAAAACAATAAATAGGATATCCCATGCGCCAATGGATTGCGTTAAGTTTACTGTGTATGAGTGCCTTGTTGCTGCCGGTATCGGCGTCAGCAGCTTGTGATGCACCTATCAAATTTGGCGCACTGACATGGGAGAGCGGTCAGTTTATCTCTGGGGTGCTTAAGTACATCGCTGAAGATGGCTATGATTGTACGATAGAAGAAGTGCCGGGCGCCGGTCCTGCGCTTGAAACTGCATTATCACAAAACGACATTCAAGTGATTAGCGAGCAGTGGGTTGGGCGCTCGCCAATCATGGAGCAAGCCATCGCCCAAAATAAAGTGGCGGTCATCGGTGATACGCTGAAAGGCGGCGCTACCCAAGGTTGGTATGTACCCAAATATGTCCTAGACGAAAACCCAGGTCTACGCAGCTACCAAGATTTGCCCAAATACGCTGAGCTATTTAAAGACCCTGAAGACCCAAGAAAATCGCGTTTTATGAATTGTCCGTCTGGTTGGACGTGTGAGATATTTAATAGCCGTTTGCTTAAAAATACCGGTTTAGACAGTATTTTTAACAATGCCCATCCCGGAACCGGTGCTGCGCTCGATGCAGAGATTGCCTCTGCTTTTGAACAGCATAAACCGCTATTATTCTACTACTGGCAGCCTACAGGCTTGATGGCAAAATACGACTTTGCGCCATTAGCATTTCCCGCCCATGACGACGCTTGCTGGCAAGACTTGCTACTTGCTGATGGCACAGCCAATTGTGTTTCTGGATTCCCAGTATCACCTTTAGGTATCGCGGTATCGACACCGTTTATTGAATCTAATCCTGAGCTGGCTGCTGTCTTCAAAAAGGTTCAGTTTAGCTCCGATGAGCTCAATGGGGCTATCTTAGAGATGAGTGAAAGTAAACGGAGCGGCGATGAGCAAGCCTTAACGTTTTTGCGTGAGAATCCAAACGTCTGGCAACATTGGCTATCTGAGGAAGCGGCCACAAGACTTGCTGCTAAGTTAGGTATTAGCCTAACAGGCGCGGCTGTTGCGAATACTGGTGACAGTAATAACGAGGCATCCAATGCTAACAAATTTGGCCTATCATCAAGCTTTCCTTCGTGGTCACTTGAGACTCCGCTTAATAATATATTAGCAAACGTTGTCCAAAACTACGGTGACGTCTTTCGTACTATCAGTACGGTGGCGTTAACCTATCTCTTGCTACCCATTGAGCGGCTATTAACGGTTATTCCGCCTTGGTTAATTATTGCACTTGTGACGGTATTGGCGTGGTTTGGCGTGCGTAAAATTTGGTTTGCGCTAGCGTGCGGGGCAGGATTGTTTCTTATCGGCGCCTTTGGGCTATGGGGCGCCTTGATTGACACCTTTGCGCTGCTTATCGTATCGGTATTGGTCACGGTAGTGATTGGTATTCCTATTGGCATTGCCATGTCAGGCAGTAAAATCCTGCGTAGAATTGTGACACCGATACTAGATGTCATGCAGACCATGCCAAGCTTTGTTTATCTTATTCCAGTGCTCATGCTGTTTGGTATTGGTAAAGTACCAGCGCTATTTGCCACCATTATTTATGCCTTGCCGCCACTGATTCGTTTGACGACTTTGGGTATTACCCAAGTCAATCATGAGATGGTCGAAGCAGGGCGCTCGTTCGGTAGTACGCATCTGCAGCTACTTATTTGGATTAAATTACCCCAAGCGCTCCCCAGTATCATGGCGGGTATTAATCAGGCGGTAATGATGTCACTTTCTATGGTGGTATTGGCTTCTATGATTGGTGCCCCCGGTCTTGGCGAAGATGTCTTGCAATCTATCCAAACGCTTAATATCGGTCAGGGCTTGCAAGCAGGTACAGCGATTGTCATCGTTGCGATTATCATTGACCGTATTACGCAAGCATTCGGTCAAGGTAAGCGCGCACGGCAAAAAACCATCGACGCTGGCAGACGTCCGATTGGTTAGCACTGTGCTCCATATTAGAAGTGAATATCACAAGCAGTAAAAGTGACCATCACGAAACAATGCAAATAAAAAATACAAATAGCGAGAGCAACGATGAATCATATCCAGCTAGAGAACATCAGTAAGATTTATAATGCCAATAGCTCGCAAGCACAGTCTGCATTGGCATTATTGGCTGAAGGTATGGATAGCATTGCGGTCAAGGAGCAAACGGGCTACTCGGTCGGGCTATATGATATCAATTTGAATATTAAGGCGGGCGAGCTGCATTGTATTATGGGGCTATCAGGTTCAGGAAAATCAACACTGATACGCCATATCAATCGCTTGATTGATCCAACCAGTGGCAAAATATGGGTTGATACCAGCATTAATGCAAAAAATAAGGGCAACGCGCAAAGCCCGATAGCAGAGGAAGGTTCGTCCCAAACCGCTGCCAATAAAAACTCGGCTATTAATATTTTAGAGCTTAATGATAAGGAGCTACAACATTATCGGCAGCAAACGGTCAGCATGGTATTTCAGCACTTTGGTTTAGTGCCACATATGACGGTGATGCAAAACGTCGCTTACGGTCTGCGTGTGCGTAAGATGAGTGTGAGCGAGCGTCATGAAGTTGCTCGGCATTGGCTTAATGAAGTCGGGCTGCCAAACTTGGAGCACAGCTATCCTGATGAGCTTTCAGGTGGTATGCAGCAGCGTGTCGGGCTAGCACGCGCGCTGGCAACGGATAATCCAATTCTGCTGATGGACGAAGCATTTTCCGCGCTTGACCCCCTCATTCGTGCGCAATTGCAAGACCAATTACTTGAGCTACAAGCACGGCTCAATAAGACCATTGTTTTTATTACGCATGATATAGATGAAGCGGTTAAAGTCGGTCAGCGTATTAGTATTTTAAATGGTGGGCGCTTAGTGCAAACGGGTACGCCAAATGATTTGCGCCAAAATCCAGCCGATGATTATGTTGCACAGTTTATGAGGGCTAAAAGTTAATTCAGTCAAGCGCTATATTTGCTTAATAATTAATTTTTTAAATTAACTGCTGCAAAAAACTGATTCTAATAGCAGGTTTTTAAGTGTGAAATAATCAGATAATAGATTGATTTGTTTGTAGATATTGATTTTCCTCTCATTTAGCCTCATATAAAAGTGACTAAGCAAAAGTAACTAAACAAAAAGTCACTAAATAAAAAGTCACTAAATAAAAAGTCACTAAATAAAAAGTGACTAGGCATCATTATTGCTTCCACTACTTCCATATCTCTAATTTCTATATCAACAACCTTACTGCGTTGTTAAAAAAGTGTAGTGAGCTGTCATTAACTCTTAAATTAAACTCTATTGTGGGGTTATACTATTAAGATAATCTAATGTAGATAAGTTTTTTATGCTTATCTTAAATTTTAGCCATCTTTACCTAACCGCATTTATCTCATAACCTTTATATATATCCTGTCTAGATTTTATAGCGCTCCTAACGCATTTAGTCTAAGCATAATTACCCTAATAAACAGCATAACAAGCCTATAAAAAACCATAAAAGACCATTCAAACTAAGTATTTGCTCGCAAGACTTCGTAAAAAGGATCCACCATGCTACCTGATAAACAAGATAATAAGTCGCAGAAAAAAATCCGTTATCATGAGCGCAATAACGCTAGTGATTTAGCGACATCTTCACCGCATGCAGCAGCGCGGTGGCTAAAAAATGTCAGCGCTTTTGGGGTGACGACCGTATTAAGTGCAGGGATATTGGTTGCTTGTGGGCAAATGAGTAGCGCAGAAAACAATGCTAAGAGCAATGCCAGTAGTAGCGCCAATACAGGTAGCCAAAACAGTGGCGTGAAAAGCTCACGTGACATGTTACCGTCTGACATGCTTGGGCAAATGCAGGCGTTGCCGCAATTGACAAAGGGCTTGGGCAAAACAGGTGCTGCGGTCATTGACCCTAATAAACCAACTTTGATTAAATTCTGGGCAAGCTGGTGCCCGTTATGCCTAGGGACGCTTGCAGAAACCGAGGAATGGCGTACCGATCCTAAATTTGCGGATTTAAATGTGGTCACCGTTGCCAGTCCTGGTCATCTCAATGAAAAAGCTGATGGTGAGTTCAGTACTTGGTATGCGGGCGTGCAAGCCGACTATCCTAAGCTGCCAGTATTGTCTGACGCTTCAGGTGAGCTGATTAATAAGCTTGGCGTACAAGTGTATCCTAGCTGGGCGATACTCGATAAAAGCGGCAATTTGGTACATTTGGTAAAAGGCAATATATCGGCAGAGCAAGCTTATGCTCTTGCTGAAAATGCTGATAATGATTTTGCCGAGCTAAAAGCAGGCAATGCCAAACCGGCAAACGCCCAAGCATTAGATAACAATAGTAAGATTGAAACCATTAAGCAAAAAGATGGCGTTTATTATAACGATAAAGGTAAGGCGATTAATACGCGCTCAATCTATCTGGCAGGTGGCTGTTTCTGGGGCGTGGAAGCTTATATGGAGCGCGTCGAAGGTGTCGTCGATGCGGTATCAGGCTATGCCAATGGCGAGACGGCTAATCCAAGCTATGAGCAAGTGATTCGTGGCTCAGGTCATGCCGAAGCCGTCAAAGTAACCTATGATGCCGATAAAACCGATCTCGATACTATTTTAAAATACTATTTGCGCGTGATAGATCCAACCAGTCTTAATAAGCAAGGTAATGATCGCGGCGTTCAGTACCGTTCGGGCGTTTATTATACCGATAAAGCAGACAAAGCGGTGATTGATGCTGCGCTTAAACGTGTGCAAAGCCAGTATAAACAAAAAGTTGTGGTAGAAAACGCACCGCTGGATAATTTTTACTTGGCTGAGATGTATCATCAAGATTACTTGGCAAAAAATCCAAATGGCTATTGTCATGTCGATTTAAGTTTGGCTGATGATAAGCCGGAAGGCACTGCGCGTACCAAGCTTGCGCCTGTAAGCACGGTCGCTGAAACCTTAGATCCTAAACGCTATGCTAATTTTGATAAAGGCGCGCTGAAGAATACTCTGACCAAAGCACAATACAATATCACGCAAGATGCAGGTACTGAGCGCGCCTTTAGTCATGAATACGACAATTTATTTGCGCCGGGTATTTATGTTGATGTGGTGAGCGGTGAGCCGCTATTTTTATCAACCGATAAATACCAATCTGGCTGCGGTTGGCCAAGCTTCACCAAACCAATTGATAAGCAAGTAATTACCCAACACGACGATACCGCCTTTAACATGGTGCGTACCGAGATTCGCTCACGGGTAGCAGACTCGCATTTGGGTCATGTATTCCCTGATGGACCAAAAGACCGTGGCGGGCTGCGTTACTGTATCAACGGCGGGGCGCTACAGTTTATCCCAGTCGATGTGATGCCGCAGTCAGGCTATGCGCCCTTGGTTAAATTGGTAAAGCCTGCAAAACCTTAATGATTAACCTTGATAATTAAACTCATGAAGAGACGTTAAGTATAGGCTTAACGTCTTTTTTATGGCTGATGTTTCAAATTTATAGGCTATAGCCACATGATGAATACATTTATTATCGTTGTATTTTTGCTGTTATAACCGTTGAATTATGAAAAATGAGACAAACTTCGTTATACTCAAAATCTTAACGTTTTCTATTATTAGCACCTTGATAGTTATTGATACCTATTTCGTCGCTCGCTTTGTTTGGCGGCTTTTCATTTTTGTATTTAAGGCTGTAACATGACCGTTACTCATACTTCTAAAACTTTTGAACCCATTATTACTTCTTTACTCGATAACGACTTATATAAATTTACCATGCTGCAAGCCATGCTGCATCAGTTTCCGCAGACCCATGGTGTTTATCGTTTCCGCTGCCGCAATAATCAAGACACGGTTTATCCTTTAGCTGATATCAAAGAAGATTTAGAGCAACAGCTAGACAGCTTATGTGAGTTGCGATTTTTAGAAGATGAGCTGGAATATTTACGTAAGTTGCGCTTTATGCGCTCAGACTTCGTGGATTATTTGGAATTATTTAAGCTAAAACGTCGTTTTATCACAGTCAGTATCGATGACAAAAATCGTTTATGTATCGATATTGAAGGGCCGATGATTCAGGCGATGTTCTTTGAGGTGTTTGTATTAGCGATAGTCAATGAGCTGTATTTTAGGGCGTTATCAAATGCCAGCGTCATTGAAGAAGGGCAGCGTCGACTTGATGAAAAAGTGGCTTTATTGCATCGTTATGCAGAAGAACAAGCAAATTATAGCCGTGATAGACCGACACCGCCGTTTATCGTCGCTGATTTTGGGACTCGTAGACGTTTTAGTAAAGTATGGCAAGCTCATGTGGTTGAGACTTTACATAAAGCGGAACCAGAAATTGTCAGCGGAACTTCCAACGTGTATTTAGCAAAAAAACTTGGAATGACGCCGATAGGAACGATGGCACATGAGTTTATGCAGGCATTTCAGGCATTGGATGTGCGTTTGCGTGATTCACAAAAAGCCGCGCTTGAAGCGTGGGTACATGAATATCGTGGTGATTTGGGTATTGCGCTGACCGATGTCGTTGGCATGGATGCGTTTTTACGCGACTTTGATTTGTATTTTGCCAAGCTTTTCGATGGTCTGCGTCATGATAGTGGCGACCCGTATACCTGGGGTGACAAGGCGATTGCTCATTATAAGAAATTAAAGATAGACCCAAGAACCAAGATTTTAACCTTTAGTGATGGCTTGGATTTAAATAAGGCTTGGGATTTACATCAATATTTTAAAGGGCAAATAAGAACCAGCTTTGGCATTGGCACCAATTTGACCAATGATATGGGCATCACTCCAATAAACATCGTCTTAAAATTGGTTGAATGTAATGGGCAGCCAGTTGCTAAGCTGTCAGACAGCCCAGGCAAGACCATGATCAATAACGATACGTATCTTGCCTATTTGCGCCAAGTATTTGAAGTCGATGAGCCTGAATAGAACTGACTTAACTTAAATGTCGCTATTCTCTGTGGTATCTTCTTCAGCGAAGGCGGCATCTAGAGCTTGCTGTACCGCATTGATACGGGTTTCGCAAACGCGATAAGCGGCAATCGACTCTTCAACAGTCGTCATTAGATTATCAATGTCTGGCTCATCTTGTTGCTGTAATTCAGCGGCATTGGTTTTTAGAATATCGTAAGCTGCCTTAAAAGTTTTTGGGGCGGCTTTTTTGCGTTTGCGAGTAGGGGTTGTCATAAGGTTTCCTCATATTCACATTAGTTTAAGAAAAAAATATAGAAAGAAAAGTAGATAAAAAGTTGTTAAATATTTTAGTTTCAGGAGTCTGCTGCTGGTATAAATTTTCCTTGTTTGCTCTGTGACTTCGTCACTGTTCGAGGCTACGCAAAGTTTATCCCAGCAGCTCTGTATTTTTATGGCAAATAGGCTATAACTAATTGGTCTCCAAATCAATAATTTGTGCTTTTGCCTTACCATCTTTTAAGACGATATGTACCGTTTGCTCAGCATAAAGTTGCGTACTGCTGGTTAGTATTTTTTTATCTTTTGCATCAGTCAGCATGGTATAGCCTTGTTTAAGCACGCGAGAAGGACGATGCAAGACTACAATATCCCGCAGATGTTCGCTATCACGTCGTGCTTGTAGCAACTGCTGCTGCGCACTGTGCATAATCGTTTTTTTATTGATTTGACTGTGCGTAGCTGCGCTTGCTAACTGCTGATAAGCAGAGGCTTGAGTTTGTGCGTGCAAATCGCTGGTTAGTCTGGCAGCTTGCTTCACCTGCCGCTGAGCGCTTTGCTGAATACTACGCCAAGCATAATCACTGTCTTTTTGCAGGGCGGTCAATTGACCAATCGTCTGCGATTGTATTTGGCTCAACTGACGCGTCGTCTGTTGCTCAGCGCTATTTAATTGACGCTGTGCTGCTTGTTTTATTTGCGCTTGGTATTGCAGCGTTTGCGTGACCAATTGCGCTAAATGCGCCATGATAGCTGCAATGACTTTTGACGGCGTATCGAAGCTGGTATGCGCCACTTCATCTAAGATAACTTTGTCACGCTCATGACCGATACCGACCCAGACAGGGATAGGCTGCTCGGCAACGAGCGCGGCCAGCTCATAATCGTTGAGATAGGCTAAATCACCAACGGCACCGCCACCACGAATAATGACTAACAAATCGGGCAGGCGCTGATAAGTATCATAAAATTGCTGCTGGGCGCTGACGATAGCTTGACGGATTTCGCCTGGCGCATGATTGCCCTGAAAGGTAGCGTGATGGTAATGGAAGTGACAGGCCCCTGTACGAGCTAAGCGGTCAGCGTCGGCTTGAAAGTCGCCCAATCCGGCGGCTTTTTCAGGGGCAATGACTAAGACATGCTCAATATCAAATGGGATAGGTAATTGCTGATTGAGGTTTAATAAGCCTTCGCCAGTCAAGCGGTCGACCATCTCGGCATATTGCCGTGCCAAGTCGCCTAACGTATAGCTTGGGTCGATATCTTCAATGGTGAGTGAAAAGCCATATTGCGCATGGAAGCCTGCCGATACTTTGAGTAATACGGTCAAATCACGGTCAAGCGGCATGCCTGTGGCGCGCTCAAACTTTGCTAAGACGCGTGCGGCTTTAAAGCGCCAAAGGTTACCACGGCAGCTGGCAATGACTTTGCCATCGTCATCTTTTTCTGCCAGCTCAAAGTAATAATGCCCACCTTTACTTGATAAATTACGAATCTCAGCTTTTACCCATACGCGGTGATTAAAGGTTTGTTTGATAACCATATCGACCGCGGATAGATAGTCGCTCAGCCGTAAGACCGTATCTTCTAAACTGACTTCGAGACTGTTTTCTTGCTCAGCCAGTTCGGCCTCCAAGGTCGCTAAATCTTTGGCAGGCGCTAAAACCTTAGCTTGTTTTGTATGTGACAGGTTGGGTTTGCGCATAATGATAGACCAAAGGTAAGAAGGTTTAAAAACGGGCTGCTTATATAGTAGAGTCTCTTTTATAGTAGAGCCACTTTAAAATCAATAATATAGTGCGACTGGGATGAATTTTTCGCAGCCTCTGTGATAGCAGTAAGCAAGGAAAATTTATACCAGTCGCAAGTAGCTACTAGTTATAGACTGATTTGAATGTATGGGACATTAGTTAGGGTAGTTTACCCCAAAAGTGCCGCTACAAAAAGTAAAGCCAATAAGCCGCGATGAATATACTATCTATCTCGCAAACTTATTGGCTAAAAGCTAAAAGCTAAAAGCTAAAAGCTAAAAGCTAAAAGCTAAAAGCTAAAAGCTAAAAGCTAAATAATAACTGTCTTATTGGCAACGGAAATTAATCATATACTCATAATCATCTTTACGTGATAAGTCTGGTGAACCCGTACCAAATATCGAACCAATGACCGCACCCGCTTGCCCAATCATACGGCCAGTTTGCTCATTTAAAATACCATTATATTTTACTTTGTCATCAACGATAATAACCTGCTTGTTTCGGCAGGTTTTTTGCGCGCTGTCTATCGCATTTTGCTGGGCTTTTACTTTGGTATCGGCAATGCCAGTGGTTTCATAAATAGAATTGGCGCGTTGGATAACCGGCGAAGAAGGCGTACTTTGGCAAGCGCTTAATGCTAATGCCGCTGCTAATGTTGCCGTTAAAGTCAAGGTTTTATTAAAAGTATTCATAACTGTTTCCTAAAAGGCTGTTAGTTAAACATAAAAAATAAACAGTATGAATCTAACCTATCGTACTCTTGAGTGTCTAGGCTGTTATTGTGTTTGATATTGCAGGTATATGTCATATTGGCAATGAAGCAGTGGAGATTTTTCTGAAATCAGCAGTTATTCAAGGTGATTGCTCCTTACCGTCACTCCAAAATGAGACAAACAGCACCAGTACACAGCAAATCACTTGAAATATAAACCATATCTAGGATAATTGGACTATTCATTCTTAATTAGTAAGTAATTCTATGCAACTGATTCCTGCTCCTGCTGGCGTGCTCGAAGTTGACGCACTTTGGCAACAAGACAATCCTAACGATCCCAATACCGATACGGTGGCGCTGCTTTGCCATCCTAATCCGTTATTCGATGGTACGATGAATAATAAGGTAGTCACGACCATGTATCGATTTGCTCGTGATAATGGCATGCATGTGGTACGTTTTAACTTTCGCGGTGTCGGGCAGTCAACTGGCGAGCACGATTATGCGGAAGGGGAAGTAGTAGATGCAATGACCGTGCTACAATGGATTGCAGAGCAAACCAACGCACGTAAATTGTGGTTAGGTGGTTTTTCCTTTGGCGGTTATGTCACGGCACGTGTTGCTGAGCAAGTCATGGTGTCGCCGCATATTTGGGGACTGAGTGATTTTGAGATAGAAAAAGTTGCCCTTATCGCGCCATCCGTTGAAAAAAATGACAACAGTGACATTACTTTACCCGTTGATAAAACTTTTGAGATATACGGGAATGAAGATAATGTTATTGCGCCGGCTAGCATGCAGGAATTTGCTGAACGCTTAGGGCTAGCGGTTAGTGTCATTGATGGCGCTGGGCACTTTTTCCACGGGCGTTTATCTGAGCTTAAAGGCTTGTTAGAAGAACATAGCTTTGGTAGTAAATAGCTGATTGTCTAGATATTACCATCCGATGTTGTGTAGCTAATTAGCGATAGAATGTCCGCTTTAATATGGTTAAGAAAATAACATCCACCATTTTTATATTTATTTTGTCTAATGATGAGTCGTATTATGAGTTTATCTCCCTTGCAACGTTATGAGCAGGCCATTAGCACTGATGAGTTTACTCGAGATGAGCAGCAATATCAGGCGATGAGCTATTTAGATGAGTTGTATCATCAGCTCAATAGTAGCGTCGAACAAAAAAAAGGCTTTTTTAGCTTTTTAAAAGCAAAGCCCGTCGCGCCCAAAGGTTTGTATATGTGGGGCGGGGTAGGACGTGGTAAAACATGGATGATGGATATGTTTTACGACTCTTTAACCATTGAGCGTAAGATGCGCCAGCATTTTCATCACTTTATGCAGCGCGTCCATCAAGAGCTAAATAATCTGCAGGGTCAGAGCGACCCGTTGGAAAAAGTCGCGGATATCATTTATGCAGAAGCAGTGATTATCTGCTTTGATGAGTTCTTTGTCTCCAACGTCTCCGACGCCATGATTTTGGGTGATTTGTTCACCATGTTATTTAATCGTGGCGTAACTTTGGTCGCCACATCAAACATTGAGCCGTCTGGTCTCTATAAAGATGGTCTGCACCGTGACCGCTTTATGCCGGCTATCGCCGAAGTTGAGCGCCATACGACGGTAATGAATATTGACTCTGGCATTGATTATCGCCTGCGTGTCTTGCAGCAAGCGGAGCTATATGAGTCGCCTTTGACTAAGGCCAATCACCATTGGCTTGCTAACCGTTTCGCCAGCTTATCTAATAATCAAAAAATCAGCAATGAGCCTATTACTATCAATGGTCGTGAAATTAGAATTAATGCGCGTACCGAAGATATTTTATTCTGTGACTTCCGTCATTTATGTATGGAGCCACGTTCAGCGTCTGATTTTATTGAAATTGCCAAAGAGTTTAGCACCGTCTTAATCAATGCCGTACCCGCTTTAGATGATAATTTGCGTGATCCGACCCGCCGTTTTATTTATCTGGTTGATGAATTTTATGATCGCCGCGTCAAACTATTGGTTCGAGCAGAGCAGTCTATTCTTGAGCTGTATCAAGGAGAGAAGTTAGCGTTTGAGATTGAGCGTACGCGTTCACGCCTGCTTGAGATGCAGTCAGAAGATTACTTAAGAATGGAGCATCGAGTCGAAGATACGGATGCAGCATAATAAAAAATAAGGATACATTATGAGTAATTCAGCAGACACCTTAGAAGAGAATAACGATAGTAGCGCTGAGCAATCAAGTAAAAGCGCGCCGCAAAATAATACCGAAAGCCCTATAGTGACAAATGCACAAGTGACCGATGAGCAGCTGATTAATTGGATTAAGTCGAGACGCAGCATCGGCAACCTGAGTATTCCGGCACCAACAGAAAGTCAGATTAAAGCGGCTATCGATTGTGCAGTTACCGCGCCTGATCACAAAAAACTGCAACCATGGCGCTTTATTGTTACCCAAGGCAATGCACGTCATGACTTGGGTCGTGCCTTTTTAGCAGCTGCTGAAGCACAAGCGGCACAAGAGGGTGAAACGCTGTCTGAGAAATCTCGCCAAAAAACCTACAATATGCCGCTACGTGCGCCGGTGATTATTACGGTCGTTACCCAGATGCAAGTACATAAAAAAGTGCCGCCTTTTGAGCAAGTGCTAAGCACTGGCGCCGCAGTGCAAAACCTTATTTTGGCGCTAAAAGCCCAAGGGTTTAGTACGGTTTGGCGCACAGGCTTGCTATGTAATGAGCCTGCCGTTAAAGAATATTTTGGCGTTGGCGCAGATGATTATGTCACGGCTTTTGTTTATACTGGCAGCAGTCCTTGTGATATGCCCACGCGCAAGCCCATTGATATTGAGCCCTTGCTACGCTTCGATTCATAAAGGCAATAGCGTAGTAGGGTTACAGAGATATCATGGCAGAGCAGATGCAGCGCTAAAGTCACTCATTAAAGAAAATAATGAGTAAATTAATCAGGTTGTTCGATTAAAATAGCGATTTTATATCAATAATTGTTGAAACATGCCGTTAGTCTCCCTGTATACTCAGCATCAAATCTACTCATAATTCAGTCAGTCAACACGGATAAAAGAATATGACCAGCGCTAATGACAAAAATAAAGACAAAAGTATAGATAGCAGTCAGGCAGAGAATAAAGCAGATGAAAAACAAAACAGTTTGCTGTCAGGTATTATTGAGCGTGCTACCAAATCTGGGCTTGGACGTAAGAAGCTCAATCCTAGCGCGGTTGAATCTGCCGTGGCAAAAAACATGGCAGAAATCCATAATAATCCAACCAAATTGCGTTTGGCATTTTTAGGTGGTGGTAGTTTTGGTACGGCAATGGCAAACTTGGCCGCCCGTAATGGCTGTGATACCACGCTTTGGGTACGCAATAAGCGTACGGTTAAAGCAATGGCAAAGACGCAGACCAATAAAAAATATCTGCCCGGTTATAAGCTTGATGATCGCCTCAAATACAGCCACGATTTACAAGCTGCGGTCAAAGATACCGATATTATTTTTATAGCTGTTCCAGGTCTTGCGTTCCGCGAAACCCTTAAAAGTATTGCGCCCTTTATTAGCGGGCAATCTATCGTTTCTTTGACCAAAGGTATGGAGAAAGATACCTTCGCTTTAATGAGTGATATTATTAAAGATGAGCTACCAGAAGTAAACTTTGGCGTAATGTCAGGGCCAAACCTTGCCATCGAAATCATGAAAAACATGCCGTCTGCTACGGTGATTGCCAGTGACTCTGAGCCACTACGCCATGCGGTACAAGCAGCGCTACATAGTGCGTTTTTTAGAGTGTTTGCCAGTGATGATGTTCGCGGTGTCGAGCTTGGTGGCGCGCTCAAAAACATTTATGCCATTGCAATGGGAATGGCGGCAGCTTATGAAGTCGGTGAAAACACCAAGGCTATGATATTGACCCGTGGCTTAGCAGAAATGAGCCGTTTTGGCGTCCATGCTGGTGCCAATCCGCTGACCTTTTTAGGTCTGTCGGGCGTCGGCGACTTATATGCCACTTGTAGCTCAGAGCTGAGTCGCAACTACCGTATTGGTAATATGCTCGGTCGGGGTATGACCATCGATGCGGCGGTCAAAAAACTAGGGCAGACCGCTGAAGGCGTCAATACCATTCAGCAGGTACATGAAAAAGCCACCAAAGAAGGCATTTATATGCCGATTACCCATGCCTTGCATGCAGTCATTTATGAAGATAAAGCGGCACTTGGCGTTGCTTTACATCTTATGGAGGCGGGCTTCCGTAGCGATGTTGAGTTTGTCATGGAGCATGACCATAGCAATGCTTCATTAACGGCGCAAATGCAAACGGCAAGCAGCAATGCTAAAAATGCTAAAAATAAAAAAGTAGATGGCGATAATAAATAAAACGCTTATCAACATGTCGCTTCAGTATAATAATTAAATAGCATTAGTATCGAAATAGTCAGGTAAAAGCAACAAACAAGGTGGTTAAGATTATGAAAATTATCTTAGTACGTCATGGTCAAGCAGAAGATGAAACGCGCCCAGATAGTGCGCGTCAGTTGACTGATTTTGGTCAGCAGCAAGCTGCGCAAACCGCAGAGTATATTACCACTCATTATCAACCTGACTGTTTTGTCGTGAGTCCTTATAAGAGAGCGCAGCAGACGTTGGCGGCATTACAGTTACGCGCCCCTAACGTGCCCTCACAAATACAAGAAAATATCACGCCGTCTGACGATGCCCGTCAGGCGCTCATCGATATTGGTAATATTGAAGCAGAGTGTCTGGTAGTCGTCTGTCATATGTCTATCGTTGCTCACATCGCAGGGCTGCTAACGGGTGATTATCCTGAATCGTTTTCTTTAGCAGAAGCGCGTGTGTTTGAGATGGATTTTGTGATGACGGGTATGGCAACTGAGATTGATCGTTTTGTTCCTGCTCAACCTTATTAGTAACAGTAATATAGTCAGCTCCATATAAAGAAGACACAGTGAAACTGGAAGGAATTTTTTGTAGCCTCTGTTGGCGTAGGCACAGCAAGCTAGAAAAATTTGTACCAGTTTCACCTTGTCAGATAACGTATCCATGTTATTTAGTATCGACTATACAAACGCTCGTAAAACTATCTAGATTTTTGCTAGACCGCAGCTTTAATAAATAACAGCCTCAATAAGTAATGGCTTTAAACAACAGCTTTGATAATTAAGGACACATTTGGTGTTACATGTTTGGTTAAGAGCGCAGCACAGTCCACTAGCGGTCTGGCATGAAGACATAAAGCAATGGCAATCGATTGACGGCTGGCAACAGCTGCATGATATTTATGGTAGCTATAAAACCAATAGCCAGAAATCTGTTTGTCTGTATTTTCCCTCAAGCCATGTCTTACAAGTAGATTCTGAGCTAAATACCGCTCAGCTCAAACAATTAGGTATGAGCGGTAAGCAGTATTTATTTGAAGAAACTTCTCTGACACCAGTTGAGCAGTTAGCCATTCGGCAAATGACTGAAAATACAAGCCATCATCTCTATGCTTTGGCTCAAAGTGATATCCAATCATGGCAGCAAAGTGCCAAGCTCGCTGGCATGAACATCGTAGCGTTACTGCCTGACTTTCTATTATTACCAACGCCAGAAGAGGGCGCAGGGCAGCAAATCATATTATACCAAGACCAACAAACCATGCTGCTGCGCCAATCCTTACATCAAGGCATGGCAGTAAGTTACTTGCCTTTAATCTTTGAGCGTTTTCCGTATTTAAGCGAAGTACTGCTATTGCCAGCCATCGATGACATCTTTGATGACTCTAGTGCCGTTGTTCATCAAACTTCTAATAACGGTCTTGCTGAAAACATTGCTGATGAGCCAGCACTTGACGATGGTATTAATTTAACAAAACCTGCACCCACAGCCAGCGCCTCTACTCAAACAGCGGCAATGATTGCCGAGCATCAATTACTATTAACCACGCTTCCCGTTACTCCTAAACCGCTTGAAAATCCTGAACGTCATGCTCTGAACTTTTTTATTAAATCAACCGATTCGCAATTATCACCGTATCTACGGGTGGCGATGATGGTCGCGCTGACGGCATTGGTATTGCAGATGGCAACCGATGGGGTGCAATGGTATCAATATAAGGCGGCGACAGCGGCGACCAAAACCGAGATTGCGAGCCAGTATCAGTCTTGGTTTCCAAATGAGCCGCTTAGTACGCGCACAAAGCTACAAGTGCAATTGCAACCAAAACTGCGTAGTGATAGCCAAGCGCCTGATTCTCACATAGCGGTATTGGCACGTATATCACCGTTGATTAAACAGTCGTCATTACGAGCGCAGGCGTTAGTCATGCAGCCAGCGGCGCTTAGCTTTACACTGATTGCGCCCGACCGTGGCAGTCTTGATCAATTTACTAATACGCTTGTCGCCCAAGGCTTAAACGCCAAATTAGAACAAGTGAATGGCAATGAACAAGGGCAGTTTAGTGGTCAAGTGACCGTTGATGTGGTAGCAAACAATAGCAGCGTCAGCAATAAAGGGTAACCATGAAAAGATTACAGCGCCTCGCCAAACGCAGCACTACTGCTACTAACCCTCAAAGCAGTGCTTTATCAGTGCGCATGAGTAGCTATCAAAGTATCTTAATGACACGTTGGCAGGCATTGTCTGCGCGCGACCAATTAGCTCTGCTGTTATTGTCAGCGTTTTTGCTGTTATTTGTCGGTGGCTATGGCGGCTATAGCGTCCATCAAGCAGCAAATGCTAGCAAAAATGAGTATCAAGAGCAGGTCGCCGATTATTTTTGGTTACGTGCCCAAGCTGGTAACATTGACAGCAATGCGTTAAATGCGGCTAGTAGTGCAGATGGCGTAGATGCCATGCCGCCAGCTAGCAGTATCAATGCGCTGCTAAACAATTCAGGGATTGCCGATGCGCAGGTCATTGCTGCTGGCGATGCGGTGCAATTAAGCTTTACGCATCCAAGCCAAGCGGTGGTGAGCGGCGCACTGGGTAAGCTTGAGCAGCAAGGTTGGCAATTTACCCAACTGTCGATGCAGCAAGATTTGGTCACTAAAGCGATTCAGGTACAGGCGACCGTAACTTCTTAAGAGGTATGCTTAACAACCTTTATGCCTAACAACTTTTACACCTAACAAGTTGATGTTTAAGCAGCTTTATATTTTAAAATATGCTGCATTGAAACCTTGCTCATTTGCCACAATAATATAGCTATTAGCCACAGAAGATAACGAGTGACCGTATGATAAACAATCCCAATAATACGATGAGTGATAATAAGCGCCGTTCTTTGATTACCTATAATCACATCACGTATTTGCTCTATGTGCTCAGCTATTTTACCGCGGGACTGCTGTGGATTGTGCCTATCTTTATGAATTATGCCAAACGTCGCGATGCTGATAATACATGGCTTGCCACGCATTTTGATTGGCAGATTAAAACGTTTTGGTATAGCATCGTCTTTTTTGTCATTGGTGTGCTTATCATCACATTTGCCTTAGGTAGTTTTGGCGTAAGTATGTTTGCTGACAGTAATAATATTGCCATCGGCTCGGTATTATTGGCCAGTTTAGGCTTTATTATTATGGGCTTTACTTTTATTTGGCATCTATACCGTATTGTACGCGGTTGGATTGCGCTTACTGATGGACGCCCAGTTCCTTAATATAAAAAACACGAATATCAATAAGCAGCAAATACGAATAAACAATGCATTCAAAAAAATGCTTTTTGATATCAGCTCATTAACTAGTTAAGGGCGTCCGTTTGCAATATCAACGATTGTTTATTCGCATGATTTAGCGCAATTTGTCCTATGAAACTTTGGTCTTATTTCAGTTAAGCTGATATAATCGCAGCGCTTGACCTCATTCGTTTTTCTTATTTATCATTTCTTTTCAAGCAGGGTCTGTCATTACTATGTCTTACGCCTTACTTCGCCCTTTTTTGTTTAATATGGACCCCGAGCACGCTCATGAGATGACATTATCTTTATTAGATAAAGCTCATAAAGCGCGTGTATTGGGCTTAGTATATGGTCAGTCAATGCAGCCAACCGACTGTATGGGTTTGCAGTTTGCTAATCCCGTTGGGCTTGCTGCCGGATTGGACAAAAACGGCGACTATATCGATGCGCTGGCAGAGTTGGGTTTTGGTTTTATCGAAGTGGGTACTGTCACGCCAAAGCCGCAAGTCGGCAATGACAAACCAAGACTATTTAGAATCAAGCAAGCCGATGCCATCATTAATCGTATGGGTTTTAATAATCAAGGCGTTGATTACCTGGTTGAAAACGTCAAACGTTGCAAATACAAAGGCAATATCGGTATTAATATCGGTAAAAATGCTGCAACACCGGTTGAAAATGCGGCTGATGATTATGTCTATTGCTTAGAGCGTGTTTATGCGCATGCTTCTTATATCACCGTGAATATCTCCTCTCCGAATACCAAAAATTTGCGCGACCTACAAAGCGGTGAAGCGTTAACCCAATTATTAGACACCATTAAAAACCGTCACAATCAGCTGGCAACCGAATATGGTTTTTATGTGCCCTTGGTCTTAAAGGTCGCTCCTGATTTAGAGCCGTTACAAGTCGATTATATCTCCCAGCAGCTGCTGGATTTTGAGATTGATGGTTTGATTGCTACCAATACCACTTTAAGCCGCGTAGGCGTCGAAGATTTGCCCGATGGCGACCAAGCAGGCGGCTTATCCGGTCGTCCGGTCAGCCACATTAGTACGCAAATTTTACAACAATTCTCCGATCAGCTGGATGGTAAGGTAGCGTTGATTGGTGTTGGTGGTATCGATAGCGGCGCCAAAGCCGTCAAGAAAATCGAGGCGGGTGCAGATTTGGTGCAGTTGTATTCAGGGCTTATTTATAAAGGGCCTGGGCTGGTACAGTCTTGCATTCAATCTATCGGTGGCTATTACGATGCCATGGAAGCTTAATCCTTTTAAAGATTGTTAAAACTGCAAGCTTTTCACCTTCACTGAAATACCCGATATAAGATGCAAATGAGGCGATAAACATGAGTGGTTTAGACATTGTGATTGCTGTGGTTGTTCTGATTGGCTTATGGCGTGGTTTTCAGGTAGGTCTGATTAAGACAGCTGTCGGTTTGGTCGGTTGGTTTATTGCACTTATTGCTGCCACTCGATTGGCGGGTTCCGTCGCGCCGCAATTATCAGGTATGGTAGAAAATCCTGTTTTGCAAATGGCGATGGCTTTTTTAGTGATTGTGATTGCCATCTTAGCCATCATGCACCTAGTTGCATTCGTATTCTCCGGAGTACTCAAAACCTTACGTCTTGGTATCCTTGATAAAGTGGCGGGCGGGGTACTTGGGGCGGCAAAAAACGTCCTTATGGTCTTAGTGGTTCTTAGCGTCAGTGCGCCATTATTGGTGCAAATGCCGCAATGGGAAACCTCGGTGCTCGCGCCTGAATTACTGCCTTATGCCCCCATGGGTAAAGAGCTGGTCTCAGATATGTTTGGCTTGGCGTGGGATCAGGTCAATCAGTCCTAAGCATCATCAGTGCTCATAAAAAGCTATTCAATCAGCTTTAATATTCGTAAAATACACCTCTATCAATCATCAACAACTTGTCTAATGGATAATAGGCCTTATTGATTATCTATAAGATTTTTAGTCAGAAAAATCGTCAGCTTGGCGGTAAATGGCAGGCAATGTGTTCCATAACTTTGTCAGCAGTTATGCCGTTATTGTGTTATCAATGTGTGGTACAAAATAGGATACAACTATGTGTGGAGTCGTTGGGGTCGCAGCTCATGAGCCAGTCAATCAAATTCTTTATGATGCCTTAACCATGTTGCAGCATCGCGGGCAAGATGCGGCAGGTATTGTGACTTTACAGGACGGGCGTCTTTATTTACGTAAAGAAAATGGCATGGTACGTGACGTATTTATGAATCGTCATATGCTAAAGCTGGTGGGTAAGTTTGGTATCGGTCACGTCCGTTACCCGACCGCTGGCACCTCAAGTAGTGCCGAAGCACAGCCTTTTTATGTCAACTCGCCTTATGGTATTACCCTTGCGCACAATGGTAACTTGACCAATGCTGAAAGTCTGGCTAAGTCTCTATATCAAGAAGATCGCCGCCATTTAAATACCGACTCAGATTCTGAAGTGTTGCTAAATGTCCTTGCGCATGAGATGCAAAATTTGGATAAAACCAATCCGACGCCTGCTGATATCTTTGAAGCAGTCACCGCGGTTTATGGACGCATTGAAGGCGCTTATGGCGTGGTCGCCCTGATTACTGGCCATGGTTTGCTAGCATTCCGTGATCCAAACGGTATTCGTCCGCTGATTTACGGTAAGCGTATGGCAGCCAATGGCGGCACAGAATATATGGTCGCCTCAGAGTCAGTAGCGTTGACGGGTTCGGGCTTTAGTATCGTGCGCGACGTTAAGCCTGGTGAAGCTATCTTTATTGATTTAGATCATCAAATACATACTTATCAGTGCGTTGAGCAAAAAGAATACACGCCTTGTATCTTTGAATATGTGTATTTTGCCCGTCCAGATTCTATTATGGACAATATCTCTGTTTATAAATCACGCCTACGCATGGGTGAAAAACTGGCCGATAAAATCCTTGCTGAATGGGGCGAAGATCATGATATCGACGTGGTCATTCCTATTCCTGACACCTCGCGTACCTCAGCGATGGAGCTGGCGCTAAAGATGAATGTGAAATACCGTGAAGGGTTTATGAAAAACCGCTATATCGGTCGTACCTTTATCATGCCAGGTCAGCAGCAACGTAAAAAATCAGTGCGTCAAAAGCTAAGTGCGGTACCGCTTGAGTTTAAAGGTAAAAATGTCCTTTTGGTTGATGATTCAATCGTACGCGGTACGACTTGTCATGAAATTATCCAAATGGCACGTGATGCCGGGGCCCGTAAAGTATTCTTTGCCAGTGCTGCGCCGCCGGTTAAATATCCAAACGTCTATGGTATCGATATGCCAGTGCGTAGCGAGCTGATTGCCTCAGGTCATAGCGTTGAAGAAGTACGCGAGATTATCGGTGCTGACCGCTTGATTTTCCAAGATTTGGACGATTTGATTGAAGCCGTCAAAGATACCAAGCATAGCAAGGTCGAAGGCTTTGATTGTGCGGTGTTCAACGGTTGCTACATTACCGGACAAATCAACGAAGCCTATCTTGAGCATCTACAAGAGCAGCGTAATGACACGGCTAAGACTGGCAAAAAAGGCGTACAAATCGTTGCTGATACCCCAGTCGATATGATGGGCGTAGAAGAGCTGTAAGAGACCAAATATCTTAAAATAAAGTAATGGCAAAATAAAAAGGCTGCAATCATTGAGATTGCAGCCTTTTTTATGGGCAAAAATAAATGTAGTCAGTGTGAAATATAATTGATGAATTAACAGCCACATGCGACTGGTATAAATTTTCCTCGCTTGCTGTTATCACAGAGGCTACGAAAAATTCATCCCAGTCGCGCTGTATCTTTTTTAAAATTAATCTGCTATATACAATAAACCTTTAATCAGCCTAAGAAATGCGTAAATAGCCATAAAAAGCCATTAATCGCAGCGATACCGACGATCATACTGACCAGTAACTGACGGCTAATATGATAAACGACTAATACTGATAATAACGCGCCTATTTGTGCCATTAATAAATGTACTTCAGCACTATTTAAACTCGCATTGCCTGACAAACCTTGATAAGAAAGACTGGTTAAGATTAGCAATACCATCACAGACAGCGGCAAGCTTTCATTTAAGCGATGTAGCCACGGCGTATCCAGTAGCTTTTTGGGTATTAAGGCGGGCAGGGCGCGAGTAATAAACGTCACTGCGGCCATCGCGAACGTTGCAAAAATCAGGTAACTACTGCTCATTGCTGCCTCCTTGCACACTGCGCTGCACCCAAACTCCACGGGCTAAAATCATCAGCATACAAATTGTAATCGCTACCAATAATAGCCAGTTGCTAGTAAAGAATGAGGCTATGACCAAAGCAATGACGGCAATACCAATGGGGAAATAGCGTTTGATACTTTGGAATTGCTCATAAGCTAAAATCGCAAATAAACAGACCAAGGCAAAATCCAAATGCGGTATTAAATCGCTTAGGGCGCTGCCAATCATCACGCCAATCGCACCAGCTAATACCCACCAGCTTTGATTAAACAGACTAATAGGCAGTATCAATGATTGGCGCGACTCATTTGGCAAACTGGTCATCACTGAAAACGTTTCGTCTGTTAAGGCAAATAAACAATAAGTCTTGGCTATTTTGTTTTTTGGTAGATACTGTAATAACGGCATACCATAAAAAACATGGCGCAAGTTAATAGCAGCAATATTGGTTGCGATATTGCCAATCGGTAATCCAGCACTCAGCATCGGCAGACAAGCATATTGCGCCGCGCCTGCATATAAGACCACACTTAGCATGATAGTAGCCCACACCGGCACACCCGCCACTTGTGCGAGCACACCAAAGGCAATCCCTGCTGGCAGATAACCCATGGCGACTGGCAAGCTTTTTTTAAAGCCTTCCGCCCAATCGTAATGGTAGGCTTGATTTTGATTTATCTCATTTGATTGAGTATTCACGTGACATCCTAATTTTTTCTTACTTTAATTTGTCGTTTATGGTCTTTTTTCTTGTTTTTTAAATTCATCATACAAGCATCATTTTAGCTAAATGCTCTTAATGATCAGGCTTCAGGCTGCAATTTTTCATAACTACCTGTCTGATGGGCACGATATAAAAACCCACCGAGTATAATCAATCTTAATAATAATAAGCACCAAACGCTCAGCCAGATGCCGGTCATATCCCATTGTTGATACAGTAGCCAACTTAATGGGAAAAAGATAACCGCCAATATCAGTGCGGCATTACGAATGACACTACCTGCCGTTAAACCAAAAAATATCCCATCTAACCAATAAGCGCCAACGCCTACAAGGGGGAGAAGTACGGCATAAAGGTGATAGTCATAAGCAAGCGCAAACACCGGCTCGATATTGGTCATCAATTGTAAATAAGTCGGCATGGCAAGCCACCATATCGCACTTAGCATAATGGCAAGCCCATAGCTAACCACGCCTGTGCGCTTAACGATAATACGAAACCGTGGCCAGTCACGTCGTCCCGCAGCTTGTCCGCTTAAGGTTTCTGCAGATACCGCCACGCCATCAAGGGCAAAGGCTGAGATACTCAATACCTGCAATAAGATGGCGTTGGCAGCCAGTATGACATCGCCGCTTTGGGCAGACAGGCGGGTAATCCAAGCAAAGCTTACTGTTAAAATTAACGTACGGATAAAAATGTCTTTATTTAATGAAAATAGCCTAAGCATTTTATCTTTGGTAAAGTGTTCTTTATTGGCGGTCAATAACGCTCGCCAAGAGATTTGTAGATGTCGACGGCTGAGCCATAATGCCAAAACTACGCCAAGCCAAAAGGCAATTGTCGTACCTAACGCCACCCCAACCAAGCCCATCTGCATCACATAAACAAAAAACAAGGTCAGTATGATATTAAGGATAGCGATAAAGCCTTGTTGATAAAGCATGTAGCGGGTCTTACCTTGACCAGCAAACCAGCCGATAAAGGCAAAGTTCATCAGCTCAGCGATAACGCCCCAAAAACGTACATCTAAATAAGTCTTTGCCGCGCTGCCACTATCAGGATTGGCGGAGAGCGCTTGCAAGCCAAAATCAATTAACCAAGGTTTTGCGATAAGTAAAACCGCGCCAATCATAAAGGCCAATAATAAAGCCCGTTGCAAAATCGACAACAGCGGTGATGGTGTTCGGTTAGACGCGTTTAATGGCACATTGTTATTGTTAAGGGCATCTTTATTAGCCAGTTGCCCCAATGCTTGTGCCGACAGTCCAGATGACGCATATTGCAAAAAGTTAAAGCTGACCAGTATTAAAGACAGCAGCTGTATGGCTAAGCCCATCCCAGCAAGCTTAGCGGTGTCATTCATATTACCGACAATCGCTGTATCAATGACGCTTTGTAGCGGCATCGCAAGGTTGGCCAATAATACTGGCAAGGCGATGGCGATAATGCGCGCATAGCGAGTATCGATAGGCGGCATAGTACTTGGCGGCAAGGTAGATGACATAGCTTAGTCGCTTATATAACGAGGCAGAGAAGTTTAGTAATCACTCTTCAAATAACATTAAAATATAAATAATATAAAGACAAAAGCACCTAGAGTTTAGGTGCTTTTGTCAGGATAACGCTCATCAGCTTAATAACTAGCAGCTTAATAATTAAAAGGTCTAATTATTGCCTTTGAGGTAAGCATTAATCTTGCTCATACATTTTTGGATCATTAAAGGTTACGATTTCTTCTTCAAACTCAGGTTTTACTTTAACGATAAAGTCATCACGTGATAAACCCATTCTTAAAGGAATAGAGCTTGCAATATAAGTAGATGAATACGTTCCTGCCAGTAAACCGATAAATAGGGCGACTGAGAACCAGTATAAACCCTCTCCGCCTAAGAATAGCATTGCAAGGACTACTAACAGAACCGTTGAAATGGTCATAATGGTACGGCGTAGGGTCTCTGTCAGTGACAAATCAACCGTTTGACGCGGCGTGATACCACGGACACGGCGAAAGTTCTCACGGATACGGTCATAAACGACGATGGTATCGTTTATTGAATAACCAATCAAGGCTAAAATAGCAGCTAGGACGGTTAAATCAAACGGAAAACCAAATAATGCAAAAATCCCGATGGTCACGATAGCATCGTGGAATAGCGACAGTACCGCACCAAGCGCCAGCTTAAACTGGAAACGTAAGGCAACATAGCCCAGCATACAGGCCAGTGCCAACACCAATGACATGACTGAGCTTAGATAGATGTCGTTACCTACTTGGCTACCGATAATATTAACATTACTGATTTCAACATTATTATTAGGCAGTGCCAACGCCTTACTCAGACTGGCATTAAGTCCGTCGACGTTGTCAGACTGTGGTGGTAGACGTACTAAAAGCTCTTGACGCGTCCCTAAATACTGCACGACAGCATCATCAAAACCATTGTCAGCCAAGGCTTTAACCACTTCGACTTGCTCAGCAGGCTGCTCATAACGTACATCTGCTGAAACCCCGCCGGTGAAATCAAGACCTAGATTTAGACCATTGACGGCAATGGCGATAATACTACCAATCACCATCAGCAGTGATAGAAGTGCCATCGGCTTTTCTAACTTCATAAATGGGATGATACGTTGATCGCCAATGGCTTTGATGCCACCTTCAGCTTCTGCTGCTGCATTATCTTCAGCATCACCTATGTCTAAATTATTTAGATTAGTATCCATTGCTTGCGTGGCCAATGCATGGCTGTCTTGACTCGCATCTTTACCACCGCGACGGGTTTTATTTTTACTCAAGCTCGTCTTAGAAGTCTTATTGCTTTGGGTATTACTGCCTTTACCATCACGGCGCGGTTTTTTACGGCGGCGCGTACTAGCTTCGCTATTTGAGCCATTCGGTTCGGGGTTGTTCTGTTGTTCTAAAGGGTTGTTATTATCGATGGCCATAGTTTTCTCCTAACCGATGCTCAGACGTTTGATAGATTTACGCTTACCGTAAGCAAGTTGTACCAGCGCACGGGTTACCAAAATCGCGGTAAATAGTGAGCTGACAATACCAATCGCGAGGGTAACCGCAAAGCCTTTAATCGGACCCGTACCAATCGCAAATAAGATAAACGCGACCAATAACGTGGTGATGTTGGCATCGAAAATACTACTAAAGGCACGATCAAAACCTGCCACGATAGCGGATTTTGGTCTGACCCCGTTTGCCAGCTCTTCACGTATACGCTCAAAAATCAGCACGTTGGCATCGACCGCCATACCGATGGTTAAGACGATACCGGCAATACCGGGTAGGGTCAGTGATGAGCCTAAAATTGACATAATGGCAATAATGATAATGACGTTAATCGCTAGGGCAATATTAGCAATCACCCCAAATAAGCGATAGAAAATAATCATAAAGGCGAAGACCAGTAGATAACCCACTTGGGTAGAGAATAGGCCTTTATCGATATTTTCTTGGCCTAATGATGGACCAATGGTGCGTTCTTCAACGAAATACATCGGGGCTGCCAATGCACCTGAACGTAACAATAGCGCAAGCTCAGCGGCTTCAGCACTGCTATCAAGCCCAGTAATACGGAAAGAAGAACCCAGTACCGCTTGGATATTGGCACGGTTAATAACTTTAGTCTCAGCATACGGCGTACGTACTTCGACGGTCTCACCAGTTGCTGGATTTTCTTCATAAGTAATGCGTTGTTTATTTTCAATAAACAGCACCGCCATTTGTTTGCCGACAGCCGTACGCGTGGCGTTTTGCATCAGCTTACCACCAGCACTATCTAGGGTAATGCTTACTTCAGGTGAGCCGCTTTCATCAATACCTGTCTGCGCGTTCGTAACCTTGTCACCGGTGACAATCGCTTGACGCTCTAGCAATACTGGTGGACCATCAAGCGTTTCAAATGGAAATGCTTCGGTACCAGCAGGCGGAATACCGCCCATATAATTTTCAGCGCCTTCAGCGACCATACGGAACTCAAGGTTTGCCGTACGACCAAGGACACGTTTTGCTTCTGCAGTATCTTGTACACCCGGTAGCTCAACCACGATACGGCTAGCGCCTTGTGATTGTACCAAGGCCTCAGTAACCCCAAGCTCAGCAATACGATTGCGTAGGGTGGTCAAGTTTTGATTGACCGCGTAGCTATTGATTTCGTCTAAGGTTGCATCGTTATAAGCTAAAATCAGGGCAGGGCCTTGCTCATCAATAGAAGACTGTAAGGAGAATGTGTTACCCATTGAGCCTTGCAAGATGTTTTGCGCACGGTTACGGGTATCAGTATCAGAAAAATGCAGCACCACGCCACGCTTTTCTGTTTTGATACCTTTAACCGCAATACGTTCAGCACGTAGGTCACGGCGCATATCACGACTGGCGCTGGTTAAGCGTTGTTCGAGCGCCTTGTCCATATCCACTTCTAGCACGAAACGCACACCACCGCGCAAATCAAGCCCGAGTTTCATGGGTCTTGCGCCGATATCACGTAGCCACTCAGGAGTAGTCTGTGCCAAGTTCAGCGCGACCACATAGTCCTCGCCTAGATTTTGACGCAGCACTTCCTGAGCCTTTAGCTGATCGACGGGATTGTCGAGACGCACCAGCGCACTATTGCCTTCAAAGGTACCATCATGATTGTTCAAGCCTGCTTCTTCGAGCAAGCTTTGAGACTGAGTCAAGATACCTTCAGACAGCTGCGTACCTGCTGCTGCACTGGTAATCTGTACGGCAGGTTCATCAGGATATAGGTTAGGAGCCGCATATAGACCGGCAATGATGAGCACGACGGTGATGAGTAAGTATTTCCAAGCGGGATATTGCATAATCACTTCTTTAAGTTGATAAACTACTGGCGACGCAGGCCACAAGTTAGCAGATGGGAAGTTAGCGATAACAAGGGTGAGTGACTAAAGGGAGAGCTACTATATTGTTTTAGTAGTCGTACTGAATCATGCACCACTGTGATCATCCGCGATGATAGTAAAGCAAAAAACGGTAAAGCGTAAAGCAGTAAAGCGAAAAATGACCGTAAATAATGTACGGTCATTTTAAAGTCATTACAACTATTAATTGATAATAGCCATCAATTAGTCACAACCAATGTTCAATAATTCATATTTAACAATCATCAAATACATCGATAATGCTTAAACGCTTTCGATAGTACCAGCGGGCAATACTGAAATAACAGAAGCACGTTGTACTTTAACGTCAGTGTTGTTGTTTAAGCTCACAACCGCATAATCGCCTTCTAGTGCTTTGATACGACCCATAAGGCCGCCAGCAAAGATGATTTCGCTACCGACAGTCAATGAATTGACCATAGCGCGGTGCTCTTTGGTGCGTTTAGACTGTGGACGAATCACCAAAAAGTAAAAAATGGCAAAAAACGCCACTGGCAACAAGATTTGACCAAATAGTGACGCAGCTCCGGCAGTTTCTGGCGCAGCATGGGCAGCTTGAATAAAAAAGCTCATAATTTCTCTCAGTAAGTCATAGATAACAATAAATTTACAGGCATAGTAACAAAAAATCCCAGACTTGGTAACTGTTAATCATAGGCTAGGCGTGTTTTTGTTACCCATTTAACATACTAACCGCCAATATTTAGCCTAACAATCGTTTTGCTATTCTAAATGATAGAATGATTGGAGTTAAAGGGCAGAGTGCTCTGACGCTCAGCAAGCAGTAAAAGCCGACTATTAAGTAGATATATCAATTGGCATAGCATCACAATAGTCAAAAAATAGCTTTGTTATATACATTATATCTTTGATACAAATGGTTATTTACTATGGAATGCCATTATTGCTGCTACGATTAAACGAGGGTTTATATCGCTATAAATGGGGGTATAATAGGCTGTCTTGAGCATGATTTTGGTCGTTAAATAGATAAAAATTAGACGCTATCGGCTATTATTTTCTATCTGCTGCCGTCAGCTCATGATATATTGTGACTTCCTTTTACTTCTTTGTTTAGGTTACCTAACTTGTTCACCTCTTTTATATCTGTACCTCGTTTATACCGTCCGCGCGCCTGTCGTAAAGACGCATCCGCTGAACCTCCCCCGACGATGGGTGGCTATACTCGCTTTAGTAAAAATTACTTCGGTATGATGCGCCTTAATATGTGGCGTTTTGTTATAAAACGGCTTGCTACGTTATCTGCATTGATAACGCTATTCCTCACTCTATTACTGCCGCAATCGGTGCTGGCTGCTGATGCCTTAGCAGACCCAAGCCCGACCAGCGTTCTACTGCTTATCTTATTTGTGGTAGTAGCGATTGGTATCTCATTTATTTGTTCGTTGGCAGAGTCTGCATTACTTAGTATGACGCCGTCATATATCGCCGATGTTCAAGAGACTAACCCCAAAAAAGCCAACATGCTAAGACGCTTAAAGATTGATAATATCGATCAGTCATTAGCGGCTATCTTAACCTTAAACACGGTTGCACATACCTTAGGTTCTATTGGCGCTGGTGCACAGGCGACGATTGTTTTTGGTAGCGCTTGGTTTGGGCTATTTTCTGCCATTATGACCTTGGCAATTTTATTTTTATCTGAGATTATTCCAAAAACGTTGGGCACAGTCTATTGGCGTCAATTAAGTGGCATGGTGGCTTATTTTGTACGCGGTATTATTTTACTGCTATACCCATTAATCTGGATATCAGAAAAACTGACCAAACTATTGGTACGAGGCAAAGAACCGGTAACCTTTAGTCGCCGAGAGTTTGCGGCGCTTGCCAGTATCGGCGAAGAGTCAGGACAAATCGACCCATTAGAGTCGCGTATCATTCGTAACTTATTGGCATTTGGTGCCATTAAAGTTGAAGATATTATGACCCCGCGTTCGGTGATGCTGGCGTTTGAAGAAAATAAAACCGTTGCTGAATTATTGGTTGACCGACCAAAACTCACTTTTTCGCGCCTGCCGATTTATGATGGTGATTTAGACAATATCACCGGTTTTGTCTTAAAAACCGACATGTTATTGGCCAAGGTTAATCATGCGGTACATAAACCCTTGACGCAGTTCAAACGTGATATTACCTTTGTATTTTCAAAGATGAAATTGTTTGATTTGTTAGAGCTGATGCTAAAAAACCGTATTCATATCGCCATTACCGTTGGTGAATATGGCGAGGTCAAAGGCTTAGTGACATTAGAAGATGTGTTTGAGACCTTGTTGGGTCTTGAGATTGTCGATGAAATAGACCGCGTCGAAGACATGCAAGCGTTAGCTCGGCAGATGATGGACAGACGTGTTGAGCGCTTGGGTATGAAGCTGAGTGATGATGAGCAGTATGAAGACATCCATACTGAACATAAGAATTAGAAGTATAACTATTAGAAACACCGCTATTAGAAATGTAGATATTAAAAACAGATATTAAAAATGCGTTCGATAAAGCTGCCTAAGTTATGAATCATTTAGGCAGTTCTTATAATAGATAGTTTCTATAAAGAGTAATATATTTTATATTGCATGATATCTAGTAATGCTACTTAGTCATAGCATTTAAGCTAAGCGGTCATTTTTTACTCTAGGCTGTCAACTTTGATGATATTCGCAATAATTACACAGGGTGTCACATGGCTGTGAGAATTTAGTGATAGGCTGAAATTATCATAACAGAAGGCTGCTAAAAGTCTTAGATTAAGCCAGATGTAAAATACTTAACTGATAAAAGCACGACTTGTTTCAATTTATATGATAACTGTTTATCTACGAGAGCAGCACTTTATAATTAAATGATACATCACCGTTAAGCGTCATTGTATGATGGCATGATGAAAATCATACCTGACCATGACGATAGACGACAATAGTATCACTAAGGAATATCATGAAAAGATTATGGGGAAAAGGGCTGTTGGCTCTATTGATGAAAAGCGCTAGCGTGACTGCGATAGTGGCGGCTGCCAGTACCATGACTATCAGCGCGCAAGCGGCAACCATGACCGAAGCTTTGGTACAAAACTATGCAACGGCCATGAAGTCAGCAGCCAATAGCCAAAGTCTTAATCAGGTCGCGCGCCTCGTATCTGACGATGCGCTGATTTCTATGTCAAGAAAAGGTAAGTCTACCAGTCTCGACAAAGATGCTTATCTAAAATTACTGCAAAACAGTTGGAGTAATACCTCAAATTATCGCTACGATATCAATGTGGATAATATTGTCATTACCGGTGAGCAAGCAAAAGCCAATGTCACTACCAATGAAAGCTGGGTAAAAGATGGGCAAAAGGTCTCATTTGTCACGACATCGAGAGTAACGCTTACCTTATCGACTGGGAATGCGGTGCTTTTACGCGCTGTGTCACAAGTGGCGATTAATTAATCATTACTACTATATTGGTAAGTAATGTCATTAGTCATCAATGAGCCATCGCTAGCAGAGTTAGTTAATAAATCGTATAAATAATATCGCTATTCAGCCATTGAGAGATAGAGTGGATTAAATTCTACTCATTATCTTTCATAATAGGCTGGTCTTTGTTTGATATTGCGTACTATACTGTCGATTAACTTTATTTTATCACTTATTGTTGTTAGGAAACTTCCACTATCATGTCTACTGTGTCATCAAAATCTCGCTCATTTATCGCTTTACCACTGACGCTTGCGGTGTCGACTTTACTTATCAGCGCTTGTAGTAATACGTCGGCGGTGAAAAAGACGGGTGCGACCGGCAGCTCAGCTGTGGTTACTAAGCGTCCTGTCGCTCAAGTTACTAAGCCAAGTACGGGCGCTGATTATTCAACGGCGTTCTTAGATGCTGAAAGCTTAGATGAGTTGGCTGATTTATTAGAAGCCACCGACATGACTATGGTTGAGGGCAATAAACTTGCGATTCAACAATATGGTGATTTATGGAATCGCTTGCGGGCAGGCTACCGTATGAATGGCGGACAGCCTGTTTATAATCAACGTATTGAAGCGCAAAAAGGTTGGTTTACCAGTCGTCAAGACTATCTAAATCGTTTGACCGCGCGTGCCAGTCGCTACCTTTACCATACCGTTCGAGAAGCCGAGCGTCGTAATATTCCAACCGAACTTGCGTTATTGCCTGTCATTGAGAGCTCCTACGATCCAAGTGGTACCAGTAGTGCGGCGGCAGCAGGTTTATGGCAGTTTATTCCGAGTACGGGGCGTATCTATGGTCTAAATCAAAGTAGCACTTATGATGGTCGCCGTGACGTGATTGAATCAACACGTGCCGCTTATGACTTTTTGACCGCACTGCATAACCAATTTGGTAGCTGGGAGCTGGCACTAGCCGCTTATAACGCCGGTCCTGGTCGTGTACAAAAAGCCATCGATGCCAATGCTGCACGCGGCTTGCCGACCGATTACTGGTCACTAAGACTGCCAACAGAGACCATGAACTATGTGCCGCGCTTTTTAGCGGTTGCTGAAATCGTCGCCAAGCCTGAGCAATATGGTGTTTATCTGCCTGCTATTGCTAACCGTCAGCATTTCCGTAGCGTACCAGTAAATTATGGCGTCAGCTTAGCCGAAGTCGCACAGGTGACAGGTGTCAGTTATGACGAGCTAGAAAGACTAAATACCGCGCTGACTTCAGCTCGTATCGATTCATCAGGTCCACAGCGTATCATTATTCCTAATGATGTCAGCTTAACGACAGATGCGAAGCTGAGCGCCTTGAGAGGGAATGGCAGTAGTAATGTGATTGCTTCTAGTAACACCAGCAGCAGTAGCACGCCAAGCTATTCAGGCTCTACTTCTACCACGCCGAGCTATAACAATAAGCCTTATACTAGCGGTGGATCATTACCTTCTACCGGTAGCGCCCTTGCTGATTACGCGGCGAGCGCCAGTGTACCGCAGCAAACCACCAGCTATATTCCGCCGACGGTTTCACCGACGAGCAGCTCCGTTTATAGCAGCAATACCTCATTCCGCACTGAGCCACCGCTGACTTCTGCAGAAACCAAAAAGATTAACGCTGAGCTAAAAAGCAGTAACAGCTTACCGACCACATCGGCACAAATCACGCAAAACAATACTATTATTCAAGAGCCACCACTAAGCAAAGAAGAGCGCGATTTCATTGCCAGTCAGATTCGCATCAGTACGCCTGAAACCAAAGTCATTAATGCCGATGGTAATATCAATTTATCAGCGGTACAAACGCAGCAGTCAGTGTTAGAGGCCAGCGGTCAAGAAAAGAAATTAAGTTTCCCAAAAACCTCGGTTAGTAAGCCAAAACCACAAGGCACGCGTAGCACTTATACGGTAAAACGTGGCGATACCTTGGCAAATATCGCCAGTCGTGCGGGCGTCAGCTGGCGTGATATCGCTGAATGGAACCAAATAGATGCTAGCGCCAATCTGCTAGCGGGCAGCACGTTATACTTATATAACGCCAAATCTATCGAGCCATTGAGCAATGCCAGTACTACAGCGGCAAGCCAGCCTGAAAGCTATGTGGTACAAGGCGGTGATACGCTAATCGGTACGGCCAATCGCTTTGGTTTATCGGTGACTCAGCTAGCTACTTATAATAATTTGAGCAGTAGAGCGGACTTGCTACGCGGTCAAAAACTATGGCTGGTTCCTGGTAAAGTGACCGCGCCTGCGACCACGCCTGCTGCACCATCGACCAAACCTAGTAAGTCGAGCACGGCAACCAAGAATTATAAAGTCAAACCTGGTGATGGTCTGATTGCTTTATCACGCCAGTTTAATGTGCCGACTACCACCTTGGCGACGTTAAATAATATGGGCACGACCGATTCACTATACGTTGGTCAGACCTTAAAAGTACCAGCCAATGTAGACTTTACGCCTGCGGCTGCTACGTCTAGCAGTGCATCTAACAATACGTCGAATAGCACAAGCAGCAATACGACTACTAGCACGTCAAGCTCAGTGGCAACGACCAATTATAAAGTCAAATCAGGTGATACTTTAATTGGTATTGCAAATAGCGTTGGTATTAGTCCTGAAGAATTGGCAGCGGTGAATAGCAACTTTGATGCCAAAGCACGCTTGCAACGTGGTCAAACGATTAAAGTACCGGTCTCTAAAGATTTGGTAGATCGTCAGCTCAATGACAAAGCCGTCAGTTATAAAGTCAAATCTGGCGATACCTTGACGGGCGTTGCGCAGCGTTACAATATCGGTTTGGGTGATTTGGCAGCAGCCAATAATTTGAAAACCAATTCTAATTTAATCCTTGGTCGTACGATTACCATTCCTGCTAATGGGACAGTAAGCGCTCCTAGTACAGCTAATAGTAATGCTAGTAGCACTAGTAACAAGAGCACCAGCAGCGCCAGTGCAGAAACCGCAAGCAGTAGCGGCAAAAAACTTGGTAATACTGAGAGCTACAAAGTTAAATCGGGCGATGGTCTTATTGCCTTAGCGCGTCAGTTTGGCATCTCGGTAGAAGACCTAGCCGCGACAAACGATTTGGCGACCAATGCCCAGTTACAACGTGGTCAAACGATTAAAGTACCAAAAGCGACGGTAAGCTATACCGTTGGCTCAGGCGATAGCTTGATTGGATTGGCACGTAAATATGGCGTCTCAACCAAAGAGCTTGCGGATATGAATAATATCGCTGTAGATACCATGCTGCAACGCGGTCAACGTTTAACCGTACCGAATCGCTAATGTAGAATGTAGCCGTATTTAATAAATTTTAAGCATTAAAAAAAGCTGCTCTTTTATAAGAGCAGCTTTTTTATTGACAAAGTTTTTTATTAACAAGGTTTTATACGTATTGTATTTAGCAGCTTTTACTAGCAGTCTTTTAAAAAGAAAAGCTATTAAACCGTTTGAGTTTTAATGGTCTCAAGATAACTTCTAATATTACTCACATAATGCATCGCTTGACCATAACGGCTATTTGAGGCTCTATTCTCAGATAAGTAGGCATATATATTTGCCCAGCTTTTATCATCGATTCCTTGCGCCCTTAATTTACGCTGGATACTTTTTACCGCATTAGGACCCATGTTGTAACCTGCTAGCGCAAACCATATGCGATCGGTCTTTGGTACATCGGCGAAGTCCTCTTTGACTTGTTCCAAATAACGCGCGCCGCCGCCGATACTTTGGTAAGGGTCAACGCGGTCAGAGACGCCCATCGCTTTGGCAGTATTATTGGTCAGCATCATAATACCGCGTACGCCTGTTGGAGACACAGCATTGGCATTTAGATGCGACTCTTGATAACCCATAGCGACGAGCAGCTCCCAATCATGGTTGTAATTGCGCGCTTGCTCTTGAAACGAAGACTGATAGTCGGGCAGTTTCTCGGTCAAGGTTTTCTTAAAATGGTCTTGGCTATAAGCGTCTTTTAATAAGTTTTGATTATAAAACGCGGCCAGTTTCTGAGTATGCTCAAGCTTCATGCTATCACATAAAAAATAGCTGGCTTTTTGTGATAACGGGTCATTGGCTGAATTAAACGTCCAACTGACTTTAGGATGTAGACCATTTTTGGTCAAGCTGGCGTCATAGCCGCAGCTGACATTGACTGAAGATAAGCTTAATTGGCTTTTTAGTTGGGTGCTGGCAGTGGTCAATGCCATATCGGCATCGCCTGATTTTAACGCTCTTAATGCCGCTTCTTCACTGGCATAAGCTTTTAAATCGATTTTTACTCCAAGCTCGTCAGCATAACTACGCACCAAGTCGTAGCCAAAACCGTGCTGAAAGCCATCAGTCGCAAAGTAGGTGCTATCACCTGGCACGGCAGCAATAGTCAGAGTGTTCTCCAGCATGACATGGTCATAAGCTGGTATGGGTGCGCCCATCGTCATCAGACTCTCAGCAGGTAGAGAGAGCATGGCGATGCTAGATACTTGTGCCAACTTCTTAGTTTTAGAGAAATTAGTTTTGGCAAAACGAGCTACTTTAATAGGTGCAACGACTGGAACGATGTTACTTTTGGTGTGCAGTAGGCGCTTAGATGGACGCAGTAAGTATGAGATACGGCGTTTGGCCCCTTGCGCAGATACTTTCACACGATAAGTAATACGCTGCATGGATGTCTCCTAGTTTTAGCCATCCTGCATACCATAAAAACGCCTCGTCAATTCATGCTGCTTATATATGCTTATCAAAAGCGTATTGCTATATAAGTGGCATAAACTGGCGTTGCATTTTAGATAATATCGCCCTTATCAATAAAGTAAGGAACAATGTCATCTTGTTTACATATAGTGGGGCTAACATGCATTATATAAGCGTTAGCGCTCAAGTCTCTTAATCAGCTAGCCAATACCCAATGTCGTCTTTTTTAAACTTTTTTAAAATAGAAATCATCTTAAACACTATTCTAAAAAAAACGCTCTAAAAAAAAGACGCACAACACCGCGAAGGGTATAAATCGGATGATTCCTTCATCGATGTTAGGGTTGCTACTGAATAAAAGACCCGTTATTCAACTATCGTAAACATAGGTAAGGTCATGAATAAGTTATTGAGACAAAAACGTCGGATAAGTGCGGTACAGCTGCACTTAATCGTTGCAACGCTCATATTACTAACCAGCTACTCTTTAAATAGTTTGTAGTAGGGTAAATGGTGAATAATATGGACTGTCCAGCGATAAAAACAAGCAAACATTCTATCTGACTACTCATTAACAATAAGTAGCAGACAAACTTTGCTTAAGCAGTATCGCGACGCTAAAAACAGGGTGTACTATTTAATTAGAAAGCTATTTAATTAGAAAGCAAATTAATCAAAGAAACTAATTAATCAAAGAAACTAATTAATCAAAGAAACTAATTAATCAAAGAAACTAATTAATCAAAGAAACTAATTAAAAACTAACCATACAAAAATAGTATTTGACTGCTCACTGTCAAAAACCTAATGAATTAAAGATAGGCTTTTAGACGATAAACACTGTTTTAGCACCATAACCGGAAGCTATAAAAATGGGAAGTCTCATGACAAGACGTTCTTTCTTCAGGTACTAATATGCGGATATTCATCATATTATTCAAGTAGGGTTAATAAATTAGCGATAAAACTTAACAATAGCGCTATAAACGGTAAAAAAAGACCGCGTTTTTACTAATCTGCTGACAATAAACGTCACAAAAAGCGATTGCGATAGGGAATAAAGCGCCTGCATGGCGCTTAAAATGTAAAAAATTAGCGTTTAAATAGCGCTGAAACAGCGTTAAAGCCACGAAAATTATTATAAATACGATAAATTGGCTGAATGATTAGACTGGATTATCGATATCTATGAAAGTCACCGGTAAGCCAAATTGCTCAGCAATCAGTTCTCCCAATGCTTGAATGCCGCCACGCTCTGTTGCATGATGGCCGCAAGCAAAATAATCAATACCAAGCTCACGAGCAATATGTGTGGTGCGCTCTGATATTTCACCTGAGATAAACGCATCGCAGCTCATCAGTGCCGCTTGCTCAATCATATCTTGCGCGCCGCCAGTACAGATACCCACCCGTTCGATAAGCCTGTCATTTTGCCCATCAGATTGATTGGTATCTGAAGTTTGATAATGAGCAGAGATATGTAAGGGTAGGCGTCCTAGCGCGTCGGTAATCTGGGTGATTAGACTTTGAGCACTTTGCGGGGTGCAAGTGGCGATATTACCAACCGGATGTGATTCGGTAGGATAAAGCGCGCCAATAATGCTCATATCAAGTAGCTCAGCCAGCTTGGCGTTATTGCCAATGCGAGGATGGGCATCAAGCGGCAGATGATAGCCAATCAAAGAGATGCCATGTTGCATCAGTTTGCGGATACGCTGACCTTTCATACCTGTGATGGGCGCAGGCTCGCCTTTCCAAAAATAACCATGATGCACCATAATGGCATCGGCATTATCAGCAATCGCGGCGTCAATTAACGCCTCACAAGCAGTGACCCCAGTGACGATGCGCTGGATAGGTCGGCCGCCATCTACCTGTAAACCATTGGGCGCATAGTCTTTAAAGGCTGGCGCCGATAGGTATTCGTCACAAAATTCTGTTAAAGCTTGCGCGCTAATCGCCGTATCTGATATCTGGGTTGAAGATTCGCTTGCGGATGGGTTCAAGGTATTGTGCGCGGTCATGGTCTTTCCTTATAATTGTTGCAGTTTTGCACTATATTGGTTATATCATTCGTTTTATAACGGCTTCGATTTTACTGCTTAAATGGTTTAAGTGTTTATAGTAAATAATCAAAATACCAATTTATAAATTATGTATGTTATAAATAATCTGGGTTTCTATCATCACCATTTTAGCATGGCGTTGTAAAAGAGTAGACAAGGCGAATAACTGAAACGGTACACGATGCGTTACTATTTGCCCGTGTTGCCAGTTATAATTTGTATACCTGAGCCTATATGATTCATAGCGCGTATCCTATCTGGTTTTGCGCTCAATCACGGCGGACTACTCAGAAATTTTTTGGCTTATTCATCATTTACTGTTTTGTAAAAACTATTTTTATAAAGCTATTGCTACAAAGCTATTGTTACTTTTACAAAACCATCGTTACAAATACTGTTTCTAAAATAATATAGAGGTTTTTATATGTCGTCATCTCGGAACGCCAATGACAAGGCTGGTCTGGTAAAATGGTTACCTTGGATTTTGTTACTTGTAGTCACTGTAGCATTTATCTGGTTGTTTGCGAGTATGAAGGCGGCATCAGAGCAGGCTTGGGAGCCACCTAGAACCACGCCTGCTGAGCAGCAAGCCTCAGCGCCTGTGGCAGATACGCCAGCGCCGATTTCCTCTTATCATAATGCGGTCGCCCGTGCCTCGCAGTCGGTAGTGAATATTTATACCACCCAAACGATGGCTGAGCATCCTTATATGAATGATCCGGTGTTGCGCCGCTTCTTTGAGTTTCATGGTGGTCCATCACAAGAGCAGGGCAATACCAACTTAGGCTCTGGCGTAATTGTGTCAGAAGATGGCTATATCGTCACCAACGCCCATGTCATCGAAAAAGCCGATGAGATTACCGTTGCCTTTAACGACGGGCGTAAGAGCCGCGCGCAAATCATCGGTACTGATCCTGACAGTGACTTGGCGGTGATTAAAGTCGATATGACGGGTCTGACGCCACTTGGCTTCCGTGAAGATCCTATTCGCGTGGGCGATTTAGCGCTAGCGATTGGCAATCCGTTTGGTGTTGGTCAAACCGTAACCCAAGGGATTATCTCAGCGACAGGTCGTACGGGGCTTGGGGTCAATAAGTTTGAAGACTTTATCCAAACCGATGCCGCTATCAACCCGGGTAACTCAGGTGGCGCGCTGGTGGATGCGCACGGTGAATTGGTCGGCATCAATACGGTGATTTTCTCGCGTTCTGGTGGCTCGATGGGTATCGGCTTTGCCATTCCTACGGCTATCGTTGAGCAAGTGATGAACGCACTGATTAAAGACGGTAAGGTCAGCCGTGGTTGGTTAGGGATTGAGATACAGTCACAATTACGCGACCCAACGCAGCTAGAAACCTCGACTGGGGTAGAAGTGCTAAACGTCGTTCCTAAGAGCCCTGCTGCTAAAAGTGGTCTACGCGTTGGTGATATCGTCCTGACGATTGACGGCGTTGAGATGACGGATGCCAATACCTTGATTCAGTATGTTGCTCGTAAAGCACCGAATACCACGCTCAACGCGCAAATCTTACGCCGCGGTAAAAATGCCCAAGTGAAGATATTACTAGAGGAACGTCCGGCGCAAGAGCCAATGGCGAGCCCTGTCGTGATTCATGATGAAACGCTTGGCGGTATGGAAGATCCAAGTCTACAAGGTGATAGAGCAGAGGTACCTATGATGTCAGAAGCTGAGCGTGACCGTATGCGCGAAGAGCTGCTACAGTTATTTGAAAGAGATGGCGCACCTTTATAGTGCTATGCTTTATAACGTCATGCTCTATACGTAAAGTTTAATCAAAACGGTTTTAGAGTGTTATAAATAATAAAAAAGCGCGTTATCTGTAAGATAACGCGCTTTTTTAATCGGGCTTTTTAAATAACAGCTTTTTTAAACAATGGCTTCTATTAATAGCAGCTTATATTAACAACGGCTGCTATTTTGCAAAAGACTCATCATTGATATAAATCACCCCTTGCACGCGACAGCAGCAGGGCAGGATTTCATCTTTTTCAATCATGGCAAGTGGCTCAAACGGATAATCAATAACGTGTGAGCTGGCGATGCGCTTGATGCGGCAACTGCCACAATAACCTTCCTTACATTGATAATTGATATCATGTCCGGTGCGTAGCAATCCATCGAGCAGACTTTCGTCATCATGCAAGTAGAATTGCTTCTTACTCGTCATTACCCAAGTCATAATTCAACCTTCTCTTAATTTTCCCATCACATTCAAAGTCAATGTGATGGTTCTTTTTAATGATAAAATCTTCCTAAAATAACATTGGCTTAACCTTAAAATAGTAAGGTTAAGCCATTAAAATTACGTGATTAACTTTTAAATCTATTTAAGCCAAAAGCTTTTAAACATCAAAGCTTTTAAAGTTCAAAATCATCAAAGTCGCTGTCTGATAAATCTGAGTCAATTTGACCGACCAAGTACGAGCTGATTTCCGTCTCTTGCGGTGCCACTTGGACATTGTCAGAAGACAACCAAGTATTAATCCACGGAATCGGATTTGATTTAGAGTTCGGGAATGCTACTGGCAAGCCAACCGCTTCCATACGTAAGTTGGTGATAAATTCGATATATTGGCAAAGAATGTCTTTATTGAGACCAATCATTGAGCCGTCTTTGAACAGATAACCGGCCCATTCTTTTTCTTGCTCAGCCGCTTTGGTAAAGATATCAATGCTTTCTTGATAGCACTCATAGGCAATATCGACCATCTCTGGGTCATCTCTGCCATTACGCATCAAGTTTAGGATATGCTGCGTACCGGTTAAATGTAGCGCCTCATCACGGGCGATTAATTTAATAATCTTGGCATTGCCTTCCATCAGCTTACGCTCAGCAAAAGCAAACGAGCAGGCAAACGACACATAAAAGCGAATGGCTTCTAAGACGTTAACCGCCATCAAGCATAAATACAGCTGTTTTTTCAGCGATTTTAAGCTAACGGTCACTTCTTTGCCATTGACGGTATGCGTGCCTGCGCCATACATATTGTAGAGCTGTGAGTTGTAGTACAAGTCATCGTAGTACTTAGCGATGTCAGCCGCGCGCCCTAAAATATGCTCGTTTTGCATGATGTCATCAAAGACAATACCCGGATCATTGACGATATTACGAATGATATGAGTATAGCTGCGCGAGTGAATGGTCTCAGAAAACGTCCACGTCTCAATCCATGTTTCAAGCTCAGGAATAGACACCAGTGGCAATAGCACCACGTTTGGGCTACGACCTTGGATAGAGTCGAGTAGGGTCTGATACTTTAGGTTACTGATAAAGATATGCTGCTCATGTGACGACAGATTGCCATAGTCGATACGGTCGCGTGACACATCGACTTCTTCTGGACGCCAAAAGAACGACAGCTGCTTTTCAATCAATTGCTCAAAGATAGGATGCTTTTGTTGGTCATAACGCGCCACGTTGACCGGCTGACCAAAAAACATCGGCTCTTTTAGCGCATTGTTTGGCGTTTGGGAAAAAATCGAGTAAGTCATAGCTCCACCTTTATAAGTGATACAGTTGTGAATCAAAAGTTTTAAAATGCCACCTGAGAAATACTTTCAAAAGGGCGTTATAAGTTCTCTAAAGATATTTGGGTCGGTTCTTGTCCATCATTCATATAGGCTTTAAAAATCTCGCTAAGCTCACTATCATCCAATCCTTCCAGCTCATCGATAGCGCTCTTACGCAGTATACTTAAATCTACCTCTGCGGCTTTGTGTGCTTCTTTTTTTAGCGGTTTTTTTGCTGGTTTTGGCGCGTCCATCTTTGGCATTGCGCTGCTACTTAATTGCTGACGAACTTCCTCGATATCGACTTCTACTTGGACGATATGCGAGCCACCATCGTTTAGGTCGGAAAATACGTTAGGGATAAACAAACCACCGTCTTTGATGATTGCGGTATATTGCACATGACCTCCGTCGTTTTAGTTCTATCTGTGTGTTTTAATTATGGCGATAAAGCCAAAGTGTTCTAATTATATAAATTTTAAAACATAGGGTTCATGAGAGGTACTCTAAAATTACTGTTCAATATGAAGAGCTTGATGAAACATTTTGTGTATTTTTAAGTGCTTCGCATGACTACATTCAAACTCGGATTTAGAGGATGAGTGTCTGAAAGACCATTCAAAACTATCCGGTAAACTATCTGAAGTACCTATTAAACCCGTACGATAGAAACAGCTTAAAACTTCATAAACAATGTTTTCTTGATATCCGTTACCAATGATATAGTTATTGATAACTTCTGATATTTGGTCATTGATTTTGTGTGTATTAAATAACTCATATAGCTGAAGGATTTTATCTTCTGATAGAACTGCCTTGAAATCATCTATAGATACTATCTCTTTAGCGTTTGACAATATATATATAGTATATTTCAACGATGGATATATATCACACCACTCTTCATGTAAGCTTTTTAATCTATCTTTTGAATATTCCTTTTCTGCTTTGTAAATAGCACTCCATTCTATTAAGCTTTTCTCTGCTGACTGACTTAAACAATAGTTCACGAATTGTAATATATCCCTTGGTCGCCAGAACGTTCGGGTAATTAAATATTGCCAAGAATCTCTATTTCTGACGTTGTTATCAACAGGAAATAAATCTTCAAAAACTATATCTCTATTAGTATATTTGTGTTTGTATAGAAACGTGATACGTTTATCGACGATCTCTTTTAGGTCTTTTTCTGTCCAACTTAAGTCCCATATTAAGGATAATAGTTTATCTTCTTGGAAACCACTAGAACGAGTTTTCTCTAGCGTAAGTTGATACAAATCTAGTCTTAAAGAAACTAATATTTTTACGTTCTCTATCTTTCTGAAGTGTTTTATCTCTTCAATTAGGCTTTTTATCAAACCGTACTTAACTTCTATTGATACCCAATTTTCATCGAGCTTGTCTATCAGCAAGTAGTATTTCTTTTTTTGGTCATTGAAAATATGTCTGTTCATTAAATCAATAACTTTAGAAAGATCTGATATCTGTAAGTCATTAATGATTTTTTGAACCCTACTTTCTACCTGAACTTTTTGTTCTTCTGATAAGCCTTGAGCACCTTCGGCATTTATTTTGTTTTCTAAAAAACCAGCTTCAAAACCAGCCTTCATATCACTTGAGAATTTATTTACAATTTCTTCAATATTTTCAACAGTTTCGATCCAATACTTATCAGACCATTGTTCCAAATATTTCAAAGCAGTTTTTTCCTCAGGACGACGAATCAAATCTCTGAGTTCATTTATAATTTGAGAAAACTTACTCTCATCGTTTAAGTGTGGATATTTGAGCTTAAGGAATTCGACTGTTAAAATATGTCGCCAAAGATATTTATAAAATAGGTCTAAATTAACATTATTCAATGTTAAAAATTTTATGATATTAGAGTTATCAATATATCTTAGAAAGACATCTTCTAAATTGAGTAGTTTTGAGCGTTCTTTATCTACAGCTTCTTTCACTGTCAATAACGATGCAGTTTTACCAGCTCCTGTTCTACCAAGAATAATAGCTTCACTAGCACTTGTATCTATTAGTACTTCTATAAGTCCTTTATCCACATAGCACTCTGCTAGGAACTTAGCATCGCTTTCGGCATCTAATTGACCTATTTTCATGTTAGGTCTTATTTTTATATCTTCCATAATAGTTATTACCGATTATAAGTAATAGTTCATGTAGTGTAACTCCACTACGTCCACTCCCTAGAAAATCTTATAGCAGTAAACAGCGGGCTTAACCAAAAAGCCAAACCCGCCATCCGCCAGAAATTCTATTTAAAGAATTTCTCTTGCGAACCTAAAATTGCAGTGCAATTTTTTAACGGTTCTCAAATCTTACAAGCACCACCAGCACAATCATCTTCCATATCCGCTTGGGCATCGTTCGCACCATCACGGGTGTTATGGTAATACAAAGTCTTCACGCCAAGCTTATACGCCGTCAACAAGTCTTTTAGCAATACCTTCATCGGTACACGCTGACCATCAAAGCGCGTTGGGTCATAGTTGGTATTGGCAGAGATACTTTGATCGACAAATTTTTGCATGATAGCGACCAGCTTTAGGTAACCGTCATTGTTCGGCATTTGCCATAGTAGCTCGTACTGATCTTTTAGCTTGTCAATTTCAGGCACGACTTGCTTTAAGATGCCATCTTTTGACGCTTTGATAGAGACCAGACCGCGTGGTGGCTCGATACCGTTGGTGGCGTTGGCAATCTGACTAGAGGTCTCAGACGGCATCAAGGCGGTTAGGGTAGAGTTGCGCAGACCATGAGTGGTAATCTCAGTGCGTAGCGTTTCCCAATCGAGATGTAGCGGCTCTTGGCAGATTTTATCCAAGTCCTTTTTATAGGTATCAATCGGCAAGATACCTTGCGAATAAGTGGTCTCATTAAAGGCAGGGCACGCGCCTTGCTCTTTTGCCAATTTGTTCGACGCTTTTAAGAGATAGTACTGTAGCGCTTCAAAGGTTTGATGCGTTAGACCAAGCGCGCTGCCGTCTGAATAGCGCACGCCATTTTTGGCTAAATAATACGCATAGTTAATCACGCCAACACCTAAGGTGCGGCGACGCATACTACCATTTTCAGCCGCTTTTACTGGATAGTCTTGATAGTCGAGCAGGGCATCAAGCGCACGGACGATTAATTCTGCTGGCTCTTCGATATCACTAACGTTTTCAACTTTACCTAAGTTGACCGCTGATAGCGTACAAAGGGCGATTTCACCGGTTTCGTCATTGATATTATCAAGTGGCTTGGTCGGTAGGGCGATTTCCATACATAGATTTGACTGGCGAATCGGCGCAACTGTGGCGTCAAACGGGCTATGCGTGTTGCAATGGTCAACGTTTTGGATATAGATACGACCGGTGCTGGCGCGCTCTTGCATCATCAGACTAAACAGCTCAGTGGCTGGAATTTGACGGCTACGAATACTAGGGTCATTTTCATATTTGGTATATAGCTCTTCAAATTCGTCTTGATCTTCAAAGAACGCATCATACAAGCCCGGGGTGTCGCTTGGTGAAAATAGCGAGATATCTTGACCTTTAATCAAACGGGTATACATGGTTTTGTTTAGCTGGACGCCGTAGTCCATGTGACGGACACGGTTGTCTTCAACGCCGCGGTTGTTTTTCAGTACCAATAGCGACTCAACTTCTAAATGCCATAATGGGTAAAATAACGTCGCTGCACCGCCACGGACGCCGCCTTGTGAGCAGCATTTAACCGCAGTTTGGAATAATTTATAAAAAGGAATACAGCCAGTATGCTGCGCTTCGCCGCCACGGATAGGGCTACCAAGGGCGCGGATACGACCAGCGTTGATGCCGATACCAGCACGCTGCGATACATAGCGTACGATAGCGCTGGTGGTGGCGTTGATAGAATCTAGGCTATCACCACATTCGATCAATACGCACGAGCTAAACTGGCGCGATGGCGTACGCACACCTGACATGATAGGCGTTGGTAGAGAGATTTTGAATTGTGAGGTTGCATCATAAAAGCGTTTAACGTAGTCGAGACGCTCTGACTTTTCATAGCTGGCAAACAGACACATACCAACCAACATATATAAGAACTGCGGGCTTTCATAAACGGTCTTGCTGACGCGATCTTGCACGAGGTATTTACCCGCCATTTGCTCGACAGCAGCATAAGCAAGATTCATATCGCGCCAGTGGTCAAGATATTCTTCTAACTCATCAAATTCCGCACGGCTATAGTCAGCTAGGATATGCTGATCGTATTTACCGGCATCAGTTAGCTTTTTAACATGGTCATACAAGTGAGGAGGGGTGAATTTATTATAAGCAATCTTACGTAAATGGAAGATGGCCAAACGCGCGGCTAAATACTGATAATCAGGCGTGGTTTCAGAGATAAGATCAGCGGCAGACTTGATGATGGTCTCATGAATATCACGAGTTTTGATGCCTTCATAAAACTGAATGTGCGACTTTAGCTCAACTTGTGATACCGACACATTATCTAAATCATGAGCAGCCCACTCGATAACCTTGTGAATCTTATCTAAATCAATAGGCTCTAAACGTCCATCACGTTTGGTTACTTGGATTTTATCGATATGTGTCATGCTGACCTCGTAAGTTGATTGCTTGGCAATTAATTTATAATGATGTTTATAATGTTACTTATAGTAATGCGGCGCGGTTAATACCGGCGGGCATTCTTTATCACGCTATCTTTATTACGCTATAACATCCTGTCACGGCAGAGTGTTTTTTTAGGCAAAACGATGCCATTGCTCATAGTGAGGGTTTAAATCACTGAGCACTACATATAGCGTATTTGTTAGTAGGTGGACACAATATAGCGGGAAAATTTTGAAAATGCTATATTGATTTTAGCGGCAAACTATGTTGATGAGAGGGTAAAGCGTGTCCGAATTTTGGCAAAGGACGATGGGATAAGGGTTAGACGCCAATAAGAAAAATAATAAAAGTTTTGTAAAAAATGGCGCGGATTTACTTTTTATTGTTGGCTAAATTAACGAGCGCAAATCTGCTGAATGGCACGCATATTTCGGGTGGTGATTGTACCCCAGCCAATAGAAAATCGCCACCCATATGAGTGACGATTCGGACGAAAAACGGACTGGTTTTTGTTAAATTGATAAAACTATGATTAGACGACCATGCGTACCGTTTTTGCATTATCAAGTGATGCATAAAGCGTGTTCACTTGCTCAACGGTGGTCAAGTATAAATTGGCACGCACCGAATGGAAGCGTCCTGTTTTTGACGGTTTAACTTCCATAGACGCCAAATCAAACTCTGGAAACTGGCTACCAAGGATAAGCTTCACTTCATTGAGTAAGCTATCGTGCTCGCCTTCATGACCGATGATGCTAAGTGGGTAGTTCATTGGGAACTGCCACAGCTCAGGATTTTGTACGTCGGTTTTTTTACCTTTTAAGATACCGTCATTGGCGACCAGCTCAGTGACTTTGACCTCTCTTTTAGGCGTTTGATTTGGATTACTGGTGTCTTTTGGATCATCAGTCATGATGTTGTCCTTATCTTTGTGAAAATATGAGCTTATGGGTTATGCCGATAAGCGCTTTATTTACCATTTATAAGGCCACTCATCATATTATTCAAGGGTCACCAAACGTTAAGCGGTATTAAAATCGTTATTTTTTATAACCACATACCGCCACATAATCGCCGCGATCATAGCCTTCGATGACCTCTTGTACCTTGTCATTGGCATACATAGGGTGGGTCAATAAAGTTTGCGCATATTCGAAATCGACAAAACCATTGGCTTGCATTAACTCGATTTTCTCATCAGAGGTACGCCAGTTTGCTGACTTCACCAGCTCAATAGGGTAAGGGTCAGCAGGGGAGATGTGTTCGAGTAGTGGATGTTCCCACGTATCTACCGCGCTGGCTAAATTGTATAAGCTGGCAAAGCCGCTTTCTTTTGGCACATCAATCAGGATAAGTTTGCCGCCAGTCTTTAGAGCATCAAAGGCTTTTTTGATACAGACATCCAAATCGCTGATATAGCTGACACTGCCATTAAACATGATGATATCAAATTTATTGGGCTCAATCTCGCAGGTTTCGGCAGGGCTGATATCTACCTTCAATCCACGCTTTTCAGCGACTTCAGCCATATCTTTCGATGGCTCGATACCATGCGTGATATGAATGCCGTAATCTTTGGCCAACAGTGATTCGAAAAGACCGCTACCACAGCCGATAGACAATATCTCGCTATCTTTATCTAAGAAGTGAGCGACCAGCTTTAGCTCACTGGTCAGTAAGTTTTGGTTGTCAAAAAACCAGCTGTCGTACGCGCTTGCGTGTTCATCGAATGCTGCCATGGTGTTTCTCCTTGTTGATCGTTATTATTGATCATTGTTTTTGATTTTAGAGGGCTTTTTTAGCATCAAGCTAGATTGAGTATAAGTTAAGACAAATCTAACGCCTGCTGCCAAAAATTAACTTCCATACGTGCGGCGGTATTAAATAACCGTTGGAACTTGTCTGCTTGAGCAGGGCTGGCATCGGCTAATAGCGTATTAATCTGTGCTTCGTTCTGCGCGGTAATCGATAGAAACTCATCACTGGAAAACACATCAATCCATGGTTGATAAGGGTTGTCAGCGATAAAGCCTTGCTCTTTGATATGTTTGCCAATTTCCCCATAGCCCATCAAACAAGGCGCAATAGCGGCATAAAGTTCGGCCAGCGAGCCTGACATCGCAGCGTCTAATATATAGCGACTATAGGCGATGGTGACGGCAGATTCAGGAGCGTTTTCTACTTGTTCAAGTGGGATATTCCACTGATGACAGAAATCCAAATACATAGCGATTTCCATATCGAGCATGGCATTGATACCTGCTTGACCGACACGCATTTGTGCCAGTGTGTCACTCTTATACACGCTCAGCGCCATCACGCGGGTATAGTGAATTAAGTATAAATAGTCTTGCACAAGGTAGTGGCGAAAGCTGTCAGGGGCAAGCGTGCCAGCGGTCAGCTGCTTGACAAAGTCGTGCTGAATGTAATCATCCCATGTGGGACAATTGTGACGTAGCGTTTGGTAATCCATAGTTTTCACTTACTTTTATAAAACGCAAGCAAGCAAATGGCAGAAAACGAGAAGTGATAAGGCACAAAAAATTTGCCAGTCTAGGTTTAATAGATTGGCAAAATATAAAATAAATGTGACTTATATATCGACACGCTTGTTTCCTACGTCAGTGCTAACTGCATCAGGTTCGCGGGTAACTCTCAGCCATGATTTTGATTGTAGTTAAAGCGTCAAAATCAAAGCACCCCGACAAGGTTTGTTTTTTAATAATAAATATAAAATTTAAATGAGTTCGAACTGCTGTTATTTAAGAAGTTGAGCCCTATGATAGGTGAACTCAGCCATCATTAGCAAGTGATGTCCAAATAACCCTCAATAAAAGCAACTTAGATTTAGAAAGTTATTTTTTATCGAGCTGTTCAATAGCAGTGTGATAGAGCATCAGCATGGCTTTAAAACGGCGCTCATATAAGCCTTCTGCATATAGCAGCTCTACACTTAAGCTATCGATTACGCCTAGATAAGCATCGGTATACAGCTCTAGCTGCTCAGAGTCGAGCTGATAAGGCTGTAGAGCCAGCTGTATGTGCTCAGTCAACACCTTTATATAGACATTAAAAGTCGCCGCGCTGGTATCGGTCAGATGCACAGGTGCGGCATAGGCCATGCGAATTAAAAACCGTAAGGTAATTGCGCTTTCATAACGCGCTTCAAAAGCATGGCAATACGCTTCACCGGGAGCAGTAAACTCACTAGTCGTCGCAAAGCATGACTTAATAAACGCACATTCTGACTCGAGAGCATCTTGCAGTAATTCTAAAAATATCGATTCTTTACTGGCAAAATGCGTATAGAGAGAGGCTTTGCGGATGCCCACCGCTTTAGCAATATCACTGAGTGATGCGCCCTCATAGCCATGCATAAAGAAAGGCTCAAACGCAGCATCAATAATACGTTGCTTAGCGCTTGAGCGTGGTTTATGACTTTGCATAGGCCTCCTCTAATGATGGTGTGGCGACAGTGCTATAAGGTTTTAAGCTTCTAGAACCGAGATAGACCAATGCCAAAATAATCGGTCCCATAGCACCTAGCAAGATTAACCAATATAAGGTGTTTATTTCGACCAATTGTCCCGCGATGGGTGTGGCAGTAGATGAGAGTAACATAGGAATGGCGCCCAATAAAGCTGCGCTTGAACCTAAAGCGCTGCGCTGCGAGTCCATTGCAATTGCCATCAACGTCGCTTCTAATACACCAAGACCAAATAATCCCAAGGCAATGCCAGTGACAATGCCGACCAAACCCATCGATAGCAGATAAGCGATGATGCAAACGGCACTACCGAGCATCATGACACCGGCACCGATTAAGGCCAAATGTGACGCCGATATTTTTTTGACCAAATAAGCGGTGGAAGATGCCCCTAAAATTAGACTGATACTCGTGAGGCCAAAGACAAAACCAAATTGCTCTAGGCTAAGACCATAGTCTGTTTGATAGACATAAGCAGAACCACCGATGTAGGCAAACAAAAAGAAATACACCGCAGATAGCGCAAAGAGATTAAAGACAAAGGTTTTGTTCTTTAATATGCCGACATAAATGCCTGTAATATTTTTTATATTTAATTGAATGCGCTTGTCTTTTGGCAAGGTTTCTTTAATATTCAACAGCGTATTAATGAGCACGATGATACCTAACGCCGCCAAAATAAACATGACGCCGCGCCAACCATAATGCGCACCGACGATACCGCCGATTGCTGGCGCGACGATTGGACCTAATGCCACAATGGTATTTAATAAAGCATAAATCTGTGCCGCTTTTGGTCCATCGACTAAGTCGCGTACCATGCTCATCACCACCACGATAGCCATAGAGGCGCCAAGACCTTGCAAGATACGAGCAAAGATTAGGCTTTCAATACTTTGTGCCCACATCGCCCACACGGAAGCGCCAATATATGCCAGCAAGCCTGCAAATAATGGTGCTATTCGCCCTATGGCGTCAGATACGGGACCAAATACCAGCTGTCCTAAACCCATAAAGATAAGAAAGACGGTCAACGTGATTTGTGTGGTGGCGTAGGAAGTATTGAGGTCTGTTGCCATATTTGGCATTGAGGCCAAATACATATCAATCGCTGCAGGGCCAAGCGCCACAATGATGGCAAGAGAGATGACGGTTTTGATACTGATGTGTTTTACATGGGTTTGTTTATTCATAAGAGTGCACTATTAACTATTTATCTATTTAATTTTTTAACTACCGAACGGTAGGTAGTTATACTCGCTATTTTAAATAAAGGCAATATTTTTATGAATTAATTGCTTCTCGTATGCCATAGCGGCTCTATATTTAATAGGTAAAAGCTAATAGCCATTAAATAACAGGCACAAAAAAGCTGAGATATACTCAGCTTTTTTGGTTTGTCACTAGGCGTAATAAGATGTGCTTAGCACATACTCTTTAAATTAGTCATTTTCAAGGAATGAGCGTAAGTGCTCAGAACGTGAAGGATGACGCAATTTACGTAATGCTTTTGCCTCAATCTGACGGATACGCTCACGCGTGACATCAAACTGCTTACCAACTTCTTCTAACGTATGGTCAGTTGGCATATCGATACCAAAGCGCATTTTTAAGACACGTGCTTCACGCTCAGTCAGATTACCTAAGACGTCACGCGTCGCTTCACGCAGGCCAGCTGCGGTCGCATCATCGACAGGGCTTGAGATCGTACCATCTTCGATAAAGTCGCCTAGGTGCGAGTCTTCATCGTCACCGATAGGCGTCTCCATAGAGATAGGCTCTTTGGCAATTTTTAGCACTTTACGGACTTTAACTTCGTCCATCTCTAAGCGTTCGCCTAATTCCTCAGGCGTTGGCTCGCGGCCCATTTCTTGTAGCAATTGACGTGAGACACGGTTTATCTTGTTAATGGTCTCAATCATATGCACAGGGATACGAATCGTGCGCGCTTGGTCAGCGATAGAGCGGGTGATTGCCTGACGAATCCACCAAGTAGCATAGGTCGAGAATTTATAACCACGGCGGTATTCAAATTTATCAACCGCTTTCATCAGACCAATATTACCTTCTTGGATTAAGTCCAAGAACTGTAGACCACGGTTGGTATATTTCTTAGCGATAGAAATTACCAGACGCAAGTTAGCTTCGACCATCTCTTTTTTGGCACGGCGCGCTTTTGCTTCGCCAACCGCCATACGACGGGCGACGTCTTTCATGTCGTGGATTTTCATATCGAGCTGCTGCTCGTAATCACGAATTTTACGTTGCAGTAAAATCACATCGTCAGCAACTTTTTCTAGCGTACCTGCAAAAGCAGGTTTGCCTTTGATGCGCTCAATGAGCCAATCAACGTTGGTTTCATTGCTAGGGAAAGTTTTACGGAATTCATCACGCGGCATACGACCACGGCGAATCACCAAACGCATGATTTGACGCTCTTGCTTACGCACATCGTCATAAACATCATGCATGATAGCCATGACTTGGTCTGACAAGCGATTGTTTAACTTTAACATCATAAAGCGTTCGGCAAGTAAGGCATAAGCAGCATCTGCTTCTACGCTACCACGGCCATAATCAAGCAAGGCTTGTTTGGCTTTAATAAATAAGTGTTCAATCTCTTCTAGACGTAAGCGTACTTCTTCTGGATCGATACCGCCGGTTTCTTCTTCGGCTTCTTCTTCAACTTCAACCTCGTCGTCCTCGTCATCATCGTCAAGCGCAGCTTTGGCATTTGCTTTTGGTTTGATAACTGGCGGATTCTCTTTTTCTTCTTTAATACGCTCGCGTTCTTCTTTCGCTGCTTCTTTTGCCTCTTGGGCGGCGATTTTGTCTTCTTCGGTTTCAGGGTCTAAAAAACCTGTGATGACGTCAGACAATTTTTTCTCGCCATCTTGGACTTTTTGGTACTCGTCAAGGACGAACTGTACCGTACCCGGCCAGTAAGACATCGCATGCTGCACGTCACGAATACCTTCTTCGATACGCTTAGCAATGGCAATCTCGCCTTCACGGGTTAAGAGGTCAACCGTACCCATCTCACGCATATACATACGCACAGGGTCAGTGGTACGACCAGGCTCAGTCTCGACCGAAGCCAAAACCGCTGCTGCCTCATCGGCTGCCATGTCATCATCGCTTGAATCATCGTTCATCAAGATGTCATCGGCGTCGGGCGCAGATTCAAAAATTTTAATGCCAACGTCCGTTAGCATTTGTACGATATCTTCAATCTGATCACTTTCAGTAATAGAGTCGGGCAGTTGGTCATTCACCTCAGCATAGGTCAAATACCCTTGCTCTTTACCCATTTGGATTAAGGTGGCCAGTTGAGATGTGGACTTAGAAACTGACTTATCGTTCATAAATACTCGCTTGCTTGTATCGGACATTTTTATATTGTGACTCGCTATCGCTTACGGGGTGCGTTGATATAATCAATCGATTCATCAAAATATGGCGTAAAGGTTGTCAATAATAACAAAAATGAGTGGATATGAATAAAGGCTCAAAATACTACAATTACAATACTAAAAAACCGCTAAAAATTGGTCATGCGCAAAATACTTCAAAATCATATTACCTAAAAATACAGTTGCCTAAAAATACGGTTATCTGAAAAATACTATTAATTAAAAAACAACCCTAAAAAATACTATGAGCTAAAAAATGGTCATTCAAAAATACAGCGATTTAAAATTTATGTTTTAAAAAGCGCCTTAAAAATGCATACCTAGAGCTGTGCTTTTAGCTAAAATTGTGCTTAATGATGCGGGTTTATCGTCATCTATTAAGTCGGGCTATAAATAGTTAGCGACACAGTTTAACACAGACCAGCGTAATCAAGCACGAGCTAGTGATGCTCGCTGCTATTTATCTAGCATTTATCTGGTATTTATTAATGATATTCCCCATTATTTTTCACCCATTGGTTTTTTATCAGTAGCCTGATTGAGGGCGGTATATGCAACTGGGCATAATCATTAATAGTGGGGGCAACCGCGATGCTTTTAAAGGGTCGCTGCCCATAAATAAAATCTAGGACGTATCCCAGCCTAGCCGTTAAGATTTCACCGTTGCCATTTGTGCCGATTGCTCTGCTTGCTGCGCGCGTAACCAGTCGTTTAATAATTGTGACTGCTTACGGACAATCGCCAGTTTTATATTGTCGGGGTTCTTAACCAAATCTTGGATTTTTTTCTTCATATGACGTTCAATCAACTGGCTGACCAACTCTTCAACCAAACCATCAAGGCTTAAGATATTGCGCGTGGTAAGCGCTTTATAAAATCCGCCCCAATCGCGGCTAAGCGTCTCTTGGGTGCTGGGTTTGACATTGGATAAGATAAAGTGCGCCGCTGCATTGGCGTCTTTAGGCAAATAATTAAGACAGCGCTTAATGGTGCTGACGATATCGAGCAGGGCGTTATCTTGCAGGTCTTCCCATGCCAGTGGACGCAATATATCAGCAGAGGCTTTTTGTTTAATATGCGCCGGCAGCTGCAAATCATTAATACCTGCCTGCTGCCAAATGGCTTCGATAGGGTCATCACTTAAGGCGCGCGGCTGGAATAAAAAACACAGCTGCAATTGCTGACTGATGGTCATATCGCCATCAAAATCTAGCAGCGCGTCTTTGGCATCTTTGTTTTGACTACGTTTACCGCCCAGCTTTTGATAAATGTCATTATTCAAAAGATAGCGGAAACTACTGCCTTTAGGTAGGGCGGTGGTCAATGCGCGCACTTGCGACATAAGCTTGGCTTTACCTTCTGCCAAGGTTAAGTCGTAGCGCTCACTTAAGTAAGCAAAAATATACTGTGATAGCGGCATGGCGGTGGCGATTTGCTCACGCATCGCATCCGCGCCCTGACTTTTTATAAAAGTATCAGGGTCATGATTGTTAGGTAAGGTTAAAAACCGTAGCTCTTTATCATCGCCAAGCACAGGCAGCGCGACTTCAAGCGTGCGCCAAGCGGCCTTTTGTCCCGCGCTATCACCATCGAAGCTTAATGTCAGGGTAGGGTTTAATGTCAACAGCCGTGATATTTGGCTCTCATTAATCGCCGTACCCATAGAAGCTACCGCACCATAAATACCGGCTTGATAAAGAGCAATGACATCCATGTAGCCTTCGACCACCAGCCAGTTATCAGCACGTTGTTGGCGAGATTCGTAATAGCCGTATAGTACGTGCTGCTTATGAAAAACGGGCGAGTCGGACGAGTTGATATATTTGGGCTTTACCTCGTCATCAAGCGCGCGACCGCCAAAACCAATGGTACGACCTTGGTTGTCGCGAATCGGGAAAATAACCCGATCACGAAGTAGGTCGTAATCGCGCCCTGATTCTGATTTGCGCACTAAGCCCAAGGCTTTAAGGCCTTCAATATCTTGCGGGAATTGATGTTCAAGATGCTGCCAACCAAAGGGCGCATAGCCTAAACCAAAGGTGTCAAAGATGTCTTCGGTAATACCACGCGATAAAAAGTAATGCTTGGCATGCGGATGAATAGTGAGATTATGCTGATAAAACTGCTGGATTTGCTCTAGCAACTCGTAAAGGTTGCCGTCTTTATCAGAGACGCTATTATCATCGTAGAGAGCAGTAGTATCAGCATCACCGGTTAACCATGCAGGTGGATAACTACTATTGCCTTGATAGTTGGCATCACCTTGGTAGCTAGTATCGTAGTCATCCATCGCATAAGGAACGGAATCATACGCGTCTAATGGCGGATAATTGTCATAGTTGTCGTTATAAGCTGGCGGCTGCGTATCAGCAGCTGGCACGTTTATGGATGGCTGAGTATAGGCTACGGGCTGGTTATTAGTCGATTGCGGCTGCGTTGCTGCTGCCGATGTTGCTGGCTGAATAGCGGTTTTTGGCTTGGTTTCCGGCTTAGCCTTTGGCTTAATTGGGGCACGCTGATAGCTGACGTTTTGCTGCTCTTCTTTTGGTACTTCGATGCCCGTTTGTTTGGACAGCTCATTAACCGCTTCGATAAAGGTTAAGTTTTCATAATCACGCAAAAAACTGATGGCGTTACCACCGACACTACAGCCAAAGCAGTGATAGATGTTCTTTTGCGGATTGACATAAAAAGACGGTGACTTTTCGCCATGAAACGGACAGCAGCCTTTGTACTCACTACCCGCACGTTTAAGCGTGGTATGACGCCCAATGATACTGATTAAGTCAGCTTGGCTATTTAATTGCTCAAGAATATGGTTAGGAATGCTCATACAAAAAACAGTTTACCATAGGTCAATTATATTAAGCATCGACAATCAGCTAGAAATAAAAACTGAAAGTAGATAAAAAGTATAAGAAGTAAAAACAGAAAAATAAGGCCAACAGAATGTTGACCTTATTTGTGATGATAGGCGCTAAGCGTCTAAAATAGACGAGGGTAGTATCAGTTTACTCCGCAGGTATCGTCGTACGGCGTACAGGATTGGTGTTTTGCGGATCGACATTGGCTTCTCTGGCGGCATCGCCGGTGCTCGATTGGCTCGTCACGCGTTCAGCTGACGCTTCAGGTAGACCTAGACCCATATTAATGCCAGTAGTACGTTTTGGAGACATATTTAACGGGGCGTTAGCATTAGTACTCGCGTTGGCTGCTGCCGCATTGTTGCTCGGCAATCTTAATTGGCTGGCATTACGGATAACTTGAGTTTTGGTGGCACCATTGTAATCGCCTGTCGCAACTGAGGTGTCTTTATTAAAACGGTTCAATTGCCCAAAGGTCAATTTATTCAACAAAGAGCGCTCACGTTTGGTATTCAATTTAACGCGTCCATCAGCGCTTAGCATGTTTGGATAGTTAATCTGCAACAGGGTTTTATATTCTTTAGCCAAGTCATTAAGACCAAGTTTTTCATGGCTATAAGCCAATACCGCAATAGCGTCAGGTACTGATTCGCTTAATGGATAGTATTGGAACACCCACTTGGCACGGTTTACAGCCGCGACATAGGCTTCGCGCTCAATATACCAATTCGCCGCGCTCATCTCGCTTTCGGCAAACTGATTATAGATAAAAGTCATACGCTGAGCGGCATCTGGCGCATAAGGGCTGTTAGGGTATTTATTGATAAGCTCTTGGAAATTGGCAAAGGCAATACGCAAATACGCGGTATCACGCTCAGCTTGATTGAGCTTAAACAGTTTTAAACCTTCTGACGAGCCTTGCATATTGGCCACGCCGCGTACGTAGTAAGCATAGCTGACTTGCGGATTAGACGGGTACAAATTAATAAATTGCTCAGCACTGGCTGCAGCGGTCTCAAACTTGCCACTTTCATATTGAGCGTACATCATATCGAGCAATGCTTGTTCGGCGTATTGTCCGGTTGGGTAAAAGGTGCGCAGATTGGTCAAATCTTCAACAGCTTGCGTATAGCGACCTTTATCAATCTGGGCGATGGCGTCATTATAGTAACGCTGCTCTGACTTCTCAGCAGTTTCGACCGCATCCACGTCTTTACCGCCGGTTAGGTTTTTAAACGTTTGACAACCCACCAAGTTGATGCTTAGGGCAAGTAGGGTGATTGAGGACAGTTTGATAAACGTATTGCCAACAGCTTGCATACTTCTTCTCCGACACAAGACGCGTAATAGCAGCGACGCTATTAGGCTAAATAATAAAAGGATAATAATGAAAAAACGATGCTTGCGGCATCCGTTAACTGTCTATTAATGAGTAGGCGCTATAAATAAGCGCACTCATTAGCAACAGAATTTTTATCGAATACAGTTTTGCTCGTATGAATAAAATATATTTATTTTAAAAATTCAGTGCCATAGCATACAGCAAAACATGGCTTACTTTATAGAATAACCTTTGCTTCGTCTATTTTTTCGTTATCTATTTTGTAGTTAAATGGCGAATGCTTTATGTCTGGTTACGCTAATGCTTTATGTATGGGGGCCATGATGACATTGTTCCGTAGTGTAGCATGAGCCGCTGTCACGAGCGATAATGAATATGGCTGACAGGGGCAAATATACAGTAAATTACAGCCATGTTATATTTTAGAGAGTTAATCTAGCGAGTAACGCCCAATATATGACGGCTGAGAACCTGTCGCATGGTCATGATAAAATCATAGATAACGCGCAGCTTCTGTAGGGCTTAGGCGTTCAGCATGTTACACTATGACGATGTGACTTTTGCTTTTTTTGCCCGCACTTATTTTTGCCGGTTAGCAAGCGTTAGTCTGCTCTCTTATGAGGTCGGCTTACAAAACAATGTAAACGACTTTACCATGTATGAATCCGCTATGAATAATGATGCTATGACGACCAATTTACCTAAGAATCAACCGCTAGATGCTAATATATCAACATCAACATCAGAAACGCTATCTGCGCAAGAGTTATCCGCGCAACAGTTAGCCATGAAAACTTCACCAACGAAAGGTTCACCCGTGCAAAAATCGACGATGCCAAATGAGTTATTAGAGGATAATGAGCTGCTTGCTGACCATGAAAGTGCGACTGATGAGCAGATGCAAGAGCTGTCCGATGATGATGAGCTAGATGAATTGGTGGATGGCGAGCTACTTGATGAAGACGATGAGGACGGCGATGATGCAGCGGCAGTCGCTGGGCAAGCCGTCCCTGTCATCGTTGATGTCACACATACGGTAGTAGAAGAAGAAGCGGGTTTACGTATTGATAAATTGGCGTCAAAAGTATTTACCGATTTTTCGCGTGCCCAGCTACAAGGCTGGATCACTGACGGCAGCTTACTTTATAACGGTAGTGTGCAAAAACCAAAAATCCGTGTCAAAGCCGGTGATATCTTACATTTATCGACGACCCTGCAGCAACATAGCGAAGATCAGCCAGAGAACATCGATATCGAGGTGGTTTATGAAGACGACGATGTTTTAGTAATTAATAAACCTGTCGGTATGGTTGTCCATCCTGGCGCTGGCAATCAAACCGGCACCTTGGTCAATGCGCTACTGTATCACTACCCGCAGCAGCACCATTTGCCACGTGCCGGACTTGTGCACCGTATTGATAAAGATACCTCGGGGCTATTGCTTATCGGTAAAACCAAGCCTGCACAAATGGCATTGATGGAGCAGCTCAAAGACAAGTCCGTCTATCGTCATTATCAATGTGTGGTAGCAGGAGATGCAGCAAGTTTACTGCGTCATCGTCGTATTGACGCGCCCATTGGTCGCCATCGCAATCAGCGTACCAAAATGACCGTGATGACGGCAGGACGCGAAGCCGTTACCCATTTATTAACCGTGACCCCGCTTAACGATAACTACTGTCTGCTAGACGTCAGTCTGGAAACAGGACGTACGCACCAAATTCGCGTGCATCTTAGCCATATTACGTATCCGATAGTTGGTGACCGTGTCTACGGTGGTCGTCGTCAATTGCGTGCCGGTTTAACAGAAGCGCAGCGTCAAGCGATTAATAATTTCCCGCGCCAAGCATTACACGCTTATACCTTGGGTTTCGTTCACCCAACGACAGGCGAAGATATCGAAGTCACCACACCCATCCCTGAAGATATGCAGCAATTGATGGCAGTCTTAAGCGATGGCTATGACGAAGAATAATCATTAATGACTTCATGATGTTTATTTAAAAAGTATAAATTAGCGCTAATGCCCTAATAACGATAATGAGAAGTGTGGTAAATCGACCATGACTAGCACAATAAACAAGCTTCCTATTACCTTGCTCGCTCAGCTTGAAGAAGTGGCTGTTTTCCAAACGGCTGCTTTTATCAGTGACGATAATGTTGACGCTATTGCTGCTAATTTACAAAATAAGCTGCAAACAGACCAGCAAACCCAAGCAAGTTATGGGGCGCTAAATTTAGGCTTGCATGTTAATGACAATGCAAAGACGGTCTTAAACAATCGCATGCATTTGCTGAGCGCTATCAATGAGCAATTGGCAGCAACACAGCGCCAGCCTATTGATAGCTTACACTGGCTCAATCAGGTTCATGGTAAGCAGATTCATGATATCGATGCGACTGCGCTGGCTATGCGTCCGCTCGACGCCGATGCCATGGTCAGCTGCCAAGCGAACTTAGGGCTTGCGGTGATGACCGCCGATTGTGTGCCGATAGTCTTATACCAACCGGCAACGGGGCAGATAGCCGCTATACATGCAGGCTGGCAAGGGCTGGCATGCGGTGTTATTAAAGCGACGGTTGAACGCTTTAGCAGCTCTGAACCAATCATGGCGTGGATTGGGGTTTGTATCAGTCAAGAAAATTATGAAGTCGGCAGGCAAGTACGAGATAAGCTGTTAACAGGTTGTATTGAAAATCAAACCTTAGTGGCGCAGCATCTAGAGAGCTTTGAGGAACGTTACGTCTTAGCTTCTGAAGCGGATAAAATTAAGCTGAACTTACCACAATTAGCGGCTGACCAATTAAAGGCAGCAGGTATTATAGTTAGCAATGAGTTCGCTATACCTTGTAGTTATGCTGACCCGCATTATTATTCTTATCGGCGTCAAACGCATCTTCAGCAGCCTGCGACAGGACGTATGGCATTGGTCATTGTTCGCAGCCTTGCTGTTTCTTGATGCAAACAATTGGCAATAGTTTTTAAGTAATGAAGCGCATTATATTGATGGTGCAATAAAAAATAGCAGGCTTATCATTAGCCTGCTATTTTTTTGTTTTATTAAGACGATATTTGATGAATTAGCATACAGAATCATTCGATTTTGGCACAGACAGCCCGAATAAAGGACGCAGATATAAGGCTAAAAAAGTCCCTGCCATCGCCATGATGCCCCATATATAACCATGAGCACTAAAAGAGGCGATACCGCCGAAGTAAGCACCGATGTTACAGCCGAATGCCAAACGTGCACCATAGCCCATCATTAATCCGCCAATCACCGAAGCGGCGAAATTCCCCAAAGTAATCTGAGTGAATTTGAATAAACCACCCGCTGCTGAGGCAATAAAAGCGCCAATGATAATGCCGATATTCATGACTGTGGTTGAATCAGCGAAAATAGATGCGTTCAATGCGGCGGCATTCGCCCCTTGCCAATAGCCCCAGTTGGCAACATCAACACCAAAATTGCTGGCGATTTTCGAGCCCCACAATGAAAATGCAGAAGTAATGCCCCATGGTTGACCACGCGTGAGTAAGGTTAAAGCATTTAATATCGCTAAGACAATGGCGGCTGCGAATAACGGCCAAGAACCTCGAAAAATACGTCTCCAACCTGACTCAGTTGGAACGGGAGCCATCTTTGGAGCCTTGGTCTTTTTCTCAACAACGAGCGTAACCCACGCAATCAAAGCAAACAGTATTAAAGATAACACCCAAGCACCGCTATAACCAAGACCAGTAGAGGTGGCTAAAGAAAAAGGCGCAAAAGACGGCATCTCTTCTGTCCAAAACGGCAGATGATAAGCACCAATGGTCGCGCCAATGACGAAGAAAATAAATGTGATAAACATCACCGAACGTCCGCCGCCTACTGCGTAAAGCGTACCAGAAGCACAGCCGCCGCCAAGCTGCATGCCAATACCGAATACAAAAGCGCCGACCAGTAAACTGACACCAACTGGCGATACATAACCTGCGACTGAGCCGCCAAAAATCGTCGTACCATAAGCAAGAATGGGCGCAAACAACGTAACTGCAACGGCCAACATCAGCATATGAGAGCGCATGGCTTGCCCATTACCAACCGACATCAGGCGTCTAAAGGCAGAAGTAAAACCAAAGCGGGCATGAAATAGGGTATAGCCGAGCAATAAGCCGATAGCAAAAAGCAGCGGCTGGGCGGTAGTCTGGGTAATAGACAGATAGACCAACAGGATAAAACCAACAATAACACCAGCTATTATCAATGGTTTTTGTGGATTATTTAAAGCCAGCGTCTCTTTAGCAATAGGCTCTCGTGTATCGTTCACGGGCTGAACGCTCGTCGTTATAGTCGTCAAGGGAATCACATCCTTCTCTGATATAATATTTCAGAGTTCATTGTTCATGGTTTGTATCATTGGTTATGATAAGGTATTTGGAATATCCAACAGATTTTTCTAGGTATGATTGAATAAGGGCTATATGATAGACCCGTTTTAAAGAATCACTACAAGAAGAGCGGGAATTAACATATTCATATATGGAATAAGTAGATGGAGATCAACGGATAGCAGTGCTTAAATATATTTTAGCCGATATCTTTTTTTTCCTGTATTTTGCTATGCTTCTTTCTATATAGTCATTTCAATAACTATATCATCCATTTAATTTCGCCTTTAAGTTCAGCGTCTAAAAATAGCGCGGCATAGTGAAGGTTGAATTTATCAAAGCTTGCCTCATATCAATGAATTAATGCGTCCGCTGTCCTATATAATAGTTAGCTGCTACATAACAGTAGCCACATAAAGTATTTATAATAAAAATTATTGAACATTTGCAGCATCACTACTATTCACCCAATCCATTATTAGAGTTCGTATGACTACATCTATCACGCCTTCCTCAGCTTCCACGGACAATCCGCCTAACGTATCGATGGCTGTCATCTACCATAGTAACTACGGACATACTAGACGTGTTGCCGAAGCCATAGTGATGGGCGCGCGCCAGCAATTGCCAGAAGCACAAGCCAAAGCGGTCGATGTTCATGATGTCGATTGGGAGTTTTTGGATCAGGCGGATTTACTGGTTTTTGGTAGTGCCGTATATATGGGCAGCGTGACGGCAGGCTTTAAGACCTTTATGGATGAGACATCCAAGCGTTGGTATCATCGTAAATGGGAAGGTAAGTGGGCCGCAGGCTTTGCCAATTCAGGCGGTCTGAGCGGCGATAAGCTTGCCGTCTTGCAGCAGATTTGTCTTTATACCATGCAGCACGGGATGAATTGGATAGGTCTGCCGCTTATGCCAACCGGTCATGAAGCGCATGATTTAAATCGTCTTTCAAGTTTTTTGGGTTTGATGACTCAGTCGCTAGATGGTCCACCTGAAGAAACCCCAGGGAAGGGCGATATTGATACAGCTATCTGGTTTGGTGATCATTTGGCGAAGACCATTATCAAGCATCAGCCTAAACAGCAAATGGAAGCCGCTAAAAACTAGCCTAAGCAGTCACTCAGGCGCTATCAGTATTTTGAATGCTTTATGAAGCGCAAAATAAAAAAGCAGATATCAAATCGATATCTGCTTTTTTTATTGAGCGTTATTTTGTGTTGCTACCTTTTTAACCACAATGGTTCTAGTAACATCATTATCAGTGATAAAGGGATTATCAACAGTATTCTTAGCAGGAATAATCATAACTAATGCAGCGGTAGGGGTAGAGATGTTTTTATTTGGTACAGTTGTTAATGACCGGTCTTTAACAGCGAAAGTTTCCGCAGGGAGATTTTTGACAGGAATTGGGCTTTCGACAAATTGAAAAGATTGGCAACCTGTCAGAGGTATCGTCGCTACAAGCAGACATATAAAGGCAAATGATTTCATAAGGACATCTCGGGCGCTAGTTGGCGATTTTAAAATGGTTAACGACGTTAAAATAATGCGCGACTTTAGCATGGCGCTTATCATAAACAAAACAATGGGGAATACAAAAGGCTATTTATTATTAAGGTTGAGATAATGTGTAAGCTAGAGAGAACAGTAGATATCAGGACAGAGAAAGGCGATTGACCCTAAGCGCTATGTATCTATTATGTACACTTATAATTGATAATGATAAGCAATAAAGCCGAAATTTAGCAGATAAATTGTTTTATATATTCGTTTTTACGGATAAAATTAAGGTTTATTAGGCTTTAGTGATTGTTTTCTAAAGGATTTATCTAATTATTGATAATTATAATATAAAAATACATATTAATTTATTCCAAGGTAGCAGCGCTAAAGCGTTTCTTTAAGTTTTGTAAAAAAATGCAGCCAATCCGTTACTATTCAAGTAATAGTCGTGAAATAGTCTTACATTAGTGAGGTGAGTAGACATTCTTTAGCAACTATCTTTATTAAGTTGCTTTTATCACCCTCTTTTATGAAGCATTTACTGGACGATTTGCTACCTCATTTAATGGATTATGCATTGGGCATTATAAGTCATCAGTCATAAAAACTTGCCCAATATCGAATGTCTTATTCCAACAATAATTACAACACCCTAGGTGCCAGCTATATGAGGATATTATGAAGCCACTTTCTGTGATGTTATCGATGCTTGTCATTGGTATTACCTCCAGCGCCGCAATGGCTGAAGGTGCTAACCTTCCTAATGCCAACTTACCCAATGCCAGCTTGCCTAATGTAAGCCCTGCCAATAGCGAGCTTGTCAACCGCGGTGCATATATTGCCCGTGCTGCTGACTGTATGGCATGCCATGGTGAGGATTACACCGGCGGCACAGCGATTGAAACTCCGATGGGAGAGATTTATTCAACCAATATTACGCCCTCTAAACGTTACGGTATCGGCGATTATACCGAAACGGATTTAAAGAACGCTTTGCAAAAAGGCCGTGCACCAAGCCACATGCTGTATCCTGCCATGCCATATCCTTCTTATAGCGGCATGAAGGAAGAAGATATCAGCGCATTGTTTGCTTATTTGCAGACCGTACCGGCCGTCGATGAAGCCCCGAAGCACAAAACCAATTTACCGTTTCCTTTTAACATTCGCAGCTTAATGCTTGGCTGGAATTTCCTCAATGTACCGTCTACCGAAAAGCGCGACGGACTGAACGAGACCCAAAAACGCGGTGAATATCTGGTCAATAATCTAGAGCATTGCGGTACTTGTCATACCCCGCGTAATAGCACCATGGGTTTCGATAAAAAAATGTATCTATCAGGTGCTCAGCTTGGGCATTGGCATGCGCCAAATATCACGCCCGATGAGTCGAGCGGTATCGGTAGTTGGAGTGAGCAAGATATTATCACCTATCTACGTACCGGTGAGCTAGACCAACGCGCTTATGCGGGTGGTCCCATGGGTGAAGCGGTTGCGCATAGTACCCGTTATCTAAAAAATGAAGATTTGAGTGCCATTGCCTCTTATCTAAAAGCGATACCAGCCATTCAAACAGAAGATAAGGTCTCTGCTGTTGATGTGTCACGCTTGCCAACGCCCGTCAATGAATCTATCACTCATGATCTCCTTGCGCAAAAAGATTATTTAGCCCAAGCAAAAACAGAGGTGAGTAATGGTAGCAATTCGCCAGAATCGCTATATCTAGCAGCGTGTGGTAGCTGTCATGGTGTCGATGGTTACGGTCAGCCTGATGCGCGTTATGCGCCTATCGTGGGACTCAGCAGTATTCGCCGCGAAAAGCCTGATGCCCTCGTTAATATGATATTGCATGGGGTAGAGGGAGCGACTGATACTTCGCCTATCATGCCGGGGTTCTCAGAAGAGCTGAACAGTGAACAGATTGCTGGCATTGCCAACTATGTACGTGTCAATTTTGGTGGGCTTGCTAACAGTGAGGTCAGTGCTGCTAATGTCGATCGCATCGCTAACACAGGGGTGGATAAACCTTTCTTAATCAAGTACGCAGGTTTATTGGCAATCATCGGTATTCTCGTCGCTATTGCGGTCATTATATTTATTATACGAGCCATTTTACGTTCTAAGCGCCGCCGTTAATTAGGGTTTAGCTATTCGTAATGACTTTGATTGCCATGGTTTTGACTTAACTACGTTCAATTGACGTCATACAAATAGCAAAAAACTCAATCAAACAGCGGACTAGTAAGCTTATAAATGCGTTTTAGGCAGTTATTATAAGACGGCTATTATCAAACAGTTATTATGTGACAGGGATTAACGGCAATACGGTAGCGCAGGGCAGCTTGGCAAATAAACGCAGAATTAAGCCAAGCTGATAAATAGCATACATACTGATAAATAAAGATAGGTGTTTATCAATAAAACCAGTGTCTAAGAATCAGTGTCTAAGCACCCGTGTTTACCGTCATGCACGAACGTCTACTTTAAGGATATTATTATGAAAGACATGCTTCAATCACCAACGCGGCGCCAACTGCTCTCGATGATTGGTAAAACAGCGGGCGCAACCGCCATGTATCAGGCAATGACGACGTTAGGATTTGCCTCAGAATCGAGCTTTAAGGAAACCATGGACCTTAAGGGTGCACCGCCGGGCGCTAGTATCGTCATTCTTGGTGCCGGTCTTGGCGGCCTGACCGCGGCTTACGAGCTACGTAAAGCGGGCTATGATGTCAAGGTGCTCGAGTTCCAAAACCGTGGTGGCGGTCGTAGTTGGACGCTCAATAGCGGTGATAAATATACCGAGCTTGGCGGCGAAGAAGTCACCTGCGATTTTGAAGAAGGTAACTATTTTAATGGTGGACCATGGCGTCTGCCAAGCCATCATTATGCTGTTTTCCATTATTGCAAACAGTTCGGCGTTGAGATGCAGCCTTTTATTCAGACCAATGACCGCGCTTATCTGCATCGTAGCACCCATTTTAATGGTGTGCCGCAGCGTTTGGGTGATGTGAAAAACGACATCCAAGGACATGTATCAGAGCTATTATCAAAAGCGGTCAATGTTGGCGGTCTTGATCGTTCGGTTAATAAAGAAGACAAAGAAAAGCTCCTAGAAGGTTTAAAAGGTTGGGGTGTACTCGATAAAGACTATCGCTACCGTGCCAGCAATGCGACCAGTAAGCATCGTGGTTATAGTGTTTTTCCGGGTGGCGGCTTGATGCCCGATGAAACCCCATCAAAGCCTTTGCCTATCAGTGAGATATTAGATTCAGGCATGTGGGCCGATATTTATGGCAACCATATGACCTATGCGCATCAGCCAACCATGTTTCAGCCTGTTGGCGGTATGGGTAAAATCGGTGATGCATTCACCCGCGAATGCCGCGATATGATTGAGTTTAATGCCAAAGTGACCAAGATTCATCAAGATGAAAGTGGCGTTACCGTTGATTATGTCGACAGCAATAGCCCAAATGGCGCGACCAAAACCATTCGTGCTGATTGGTGTGTGTGTAATATTCCATTAACGGTACTGACCCAAATTGATATCAACGTCTCAAAACCGATGAAAGAGGCGATGGCCGCAGTGCCTTACGAGACTTCTTATAAAGTGGGCTTAGAGTTTAATCGCCGCTTTTGGGAAGAGGATGAGTGGATCTATGGCGGCTTGACCTATACCGATATGCCGATTGCGCAGATTGCTTATCCTTCAGAAAATATGTTCAAAGACGGTACAGGTGTGTTGTTGGGCGCGTATGGTTACGGCCCAACTTCTTATAAATTTAATACCTTAACCCCGCAAGAGCGTATCAATGTCGCGCTGGCTTACGGTAAGTATATCCATCCTCAGTATCCAAAAGAGTTCCGCGCCGGTACATCAGTCGTCTGGCACCGTATCCCGTGGACACTTGGTTGTTATGGTATTTGGAATGAGTCGACTCGTCGTCAGCATTATGACACCTTGTGTAGTATTGATAATCGTATTGTACTCACGGGCGAGCATTGCTCACACATTCCGGCATGGCAAGAAGGCGCTATTTTATCTGGTATGGATGCCGCCAAGCGCCTACATAAAAAAGCAAAAATGCTGGGTTAATATGAATAACTATAAAAATTCAGAGGCTATCATGGACAATGCAATCGTGAATAAGGCAGTCGTGAAGAAAAAAGTCATGAAAAACATGACACCCAAACTGCTGACTGTGATGCTGCTAAGTTTGCTGAGCAGTGCAGCGCTTTTAGGCTGTAGTCAACAGTCAGATGATGAAGTGACCATCTCTACAGTACAAGATCAAGACTCCTTGACGACCAATGACTATCAAGCAAGTCGTAATACGGGGGCGTGGGGCGGCGTATATATGAGCCGTGAGGAGCTTGCTGCCCCTGCTATCAATATCGTCGATAACAGCTCACTTCCCACTATGGATAGCGATCCAAGTATTGCCGAATGGGAAGCCAAGTTTGAAGGCACGAATGCTTTTGTGACGACAGATGGTAAGAAACTGTATCACGACTCTTGTGCCGCTTGTCATATGCATAAAGGCGAGGGTGCTTATGGCGCAGGTTATTATCCGCCACTGGCTGATAACAGTAAGATGCAATCGAAGTATTATATCATTGATATCTTGATTAATGGCTTTCGTGGCATGCCATCCTTCCATAAGATGATGAATGACGAGCAGATGGCGGCGGTCACTCAGTATGTGGTCAGTGATTTAAATGGTTATACTGATACGGTTACCGCTGAAGATGTCGCACAACTAAGACACGCAGTTCCACCAGCTAGCGATCCTAGTGATGAGTAATGCAATGAGTTAATGTTTTAGTGCTTATTTTTAGTATAGTCAGTTCAAAATAAAAGCGAGACGTTATAGCTGTGTGCGACTGGTATAAATTTTTCTTGCTTGCTGCTATCACAGAGGCTACGAAAAATTCATCCCAGTCGTACTGTATCGATTTTAAAGTAATTCTACTATATCATTGATTATTACTATAAAAGTCGCTCTATTATTCCAAGCCAAAAAAAGCGCCTAATGATTTATTAGGCGCTTTTTTATATTTAGAGATTTGATTTCTAGGATTTTCTTAACTGGTAAAATGAAAAGTTAATAAATTCATAAGCTATTTAGGACTCGCTGACCAAACTGGCGAGCGGATAGTACCTTGACCAGATTTACCAAATGATTCGCCACCATTCAATGATTTGATGGTCAGTACGCCTTTACCACCTTGCTTTGAGGCATAAACCACGCGCTTACCATTGGGCGAAAAGCTTGGAGCTTCGTCGATACCAGTATTGCCCAAGTTGGCAGTGACCGCGCCGCCACTGTTCATGATGGCAGCTGAGCGACCACTTAAAAAAGCAATTTGTGAGCCATCACTACTGAACTGCGGACTGGTGGCATAACCACTGCTTGATACTTGAGTCGTACGTCCTGAACCAAATTCATAACGATAGATACGCGGTTTGTTAAACCCTGCACGGTCACTGACGAAGACAAAAGATTTGCCATCAGGTGCGTAGTTCGGCTGCACTTCACTACTTGGCCAATTGGTGATACGTCGAGGCGTACCGCCGCTGGCGCTCATCTCATAAATATCAGCACTGCCTTCAAAGCTGCTAGAAAACAGTATTTTGCTACCATCGGGTGAAAATGAGGGGCTAAGATTGCTACCAGGGAAGGGCGTTAATGGTGTCGCACCGCCGCCGCTCACGCTTTGTACATAAATAACAGGATAAGACTTATCGCGCTGCACTGAATAAGCGATGCGATTGCCATCGGGTGACCATGTAGGCGAGAAGATAGAGCCTGCCACCTCGGTAATGGTTTTGGCATTTTCGCCATCAGCATCCATTACTTTTAGGCGCGATATTTTCTCTTTGCCAGTGCCAATCTCTTCGATATAAGCAATGCGCCCTGAGAAGTCGCCGGGAATGCCAGTGATGAGCTCATATACTTTATCAGCGATAACATGAGCTGCGTAACGCATGCTTTCTTTATTATTATCAGCGGTGAGGCTTTGTTTGCCTTCTATCACGCGCCCAGATTTTATATCGATGACTTCATAATCGGTGACGACTTTACCGCGATTACTGCGCGTGCTACCGACCACAAGATAAGGGATACCCATGCTTTGCCACACAGGTAGTGTGCCTGCTAACTCGCTACTACTGCGCGGCTGCTGCGGTAGGTTTTGACTGGTGACTTTCAGCTCTGTTTTACTCAAATCATTTAAGACAATAGACGATAAGGTCGTGTCACCAGCAAAGGGCACAAAAGCCACTTGGTTTTGCTGCACCGGAATCTCATAATCCAACTCTAGAACGACGGGTGCTGCAAAGACGCTAGGAGCAAGCAATAAGCTTGAGGTGCTGGCAAGTAAAGAGAGGCATAGTTTTTTATGGATGCGCATGACCAAATCGAACTCCTAGGTTGGGATAATGTTTTTTAAAGGCGGTAAACTGACGATAACGATAATATCGCCGCATATATAGGTTGCGTTAGCTAAAGTTAGCAATAATATCGTCTTAGGGCAACTGATTAATTGCTGCCCTTAAACTGTATGGTAAAGGTAGGGTATTTAGGATCATCGGCGTCAATTGGTAAGCTGCCGGTATTCAACACCGCCTGCTTCGCGGCTTCATTGACCGCGCTATCAGGTCCTGAGGCAGAGACGTTAACCACATTACCACTGGCATTGACAGTGATGGTTAAGGTAGCGCGCTGCGTCGAGCCTTTTGCTGCCGTCGGTGGATTGTAGTTGCGTTTGATGAGGTTGATAATTTCACTATTGCTGGCACCGCGGCTGCCACTTGATGCCGAGCGGCTATTGCCTTTTGCGGTACTTGAAGTCGTGGCGTCACCAGATAGCATCGACTGTCCATCATCTCCTAAGCTAAGCGTTTGACCTGCGCTACCAGAACTACCGGTATTGATTTCTATATTTCTATCATTGGCCGTAGGGCGTTTAATCTTAGGCGGATTATTTTGCTTATTGCGAAAATCTCCGAGCCTTTTTTGCTCTTCAATAAGCTGTTGTTTCTTATCTTGTTCAATTTGCTCATGCTCTTCTAGTACAGACTCATCTAATTGCGCTGCCCACTCCGCCATATTACGCTCATACTCTTGCGTTTGCTCAAGCAGGCGTTGGTGCTGCTCTTCACTCATTAGCATGGGGCGACTAGCGGAATCATCAGAACGGGTAAAAACAGGCACGCGCTGCGAATTAGGCTGCGTTGGGCTGTCGTAGCTAACGCTGCCATCAGTACTATTTTCTGGCATATTACTGGATGAGCCGCTTGCACCGCTGTCGGCTTGCATGGCGCTGGCCGCTGCAGCGCGATTGGCAAGTATCTGTCCTTGCATCTCAGCCAATTGTTCAGGGGATATCATGACGGTCTCAATAGTGCCCGCGGTCTCGACTTCCATATTCTGGTAGCTATAAATTAGGATACCAATCACAAGACCATGTGCCAGAAAACTGAGCAACGTAGGCAAGGTTAGCCCGTTACCTTCAGGTTCGGTCGGCACATAAACGGTCGGCGCATTACGCATGGCACTGATACTCAAGGATATGGTACTCAAAAACAGGGTACTTAAACATAGGGCACTCAAAAACAGAGCATTCAAGAACGTGAGACTGAAAAAAGAGCTTCATCAAATTATCTACTTTATTATAACCAACTGAGCTAAAAGTGGGCGGTCTTATAATGAGGGCGCTGGTAATGGTGCACCTGTCAATAGCCCTACTTTTTGGATACCTGCTTGTTGTAAAGTTGCCATCAGGGTCATGATAGCGCCATACTGATTGTTTTGATCGGCATTGATCATCACTTGCAAAGGCTGTGCACCCACTTCGCTACTTTGATTTTGCAGATTGGATAATGTATCAATCAGCTCCGGCTCGCTAATCGGCAAGTCGATATTGTTCTCATAACTGATAAAAATCTCGCCACTGCCCGTTAACGACACAATCACGGGTAGCTGACTTTGGCTCATGGTATTGGTTTGCTCTTTTGGCAAATCAACGTCGACACCCGTAATCAGCATCGGCGCTGTGACCATAAAGATAACAAGCAGCACTAGCATTACGTCGATATAAGGAACAACGTTCATCTCCGCATTGAGCGCTTTTTTCTCACGGCGATAGGGACTTTGTTTCATAGACCGGTTACCTGACTGCTTTGATTAACTTGGCTGACTTGCGTACTAGGCTGCGGATTTTCGATACTGGTTTCGCGTTGGAGCATCCCCGTCATCTCATCACAGAATAAAGCACGTGAGTCATATAGGCGGCTTGATTTGGCGGTAAAATGGTTATAAGCCAATACCGCAGGAATAGCGGCAAACAAACCCATAGCAGTGGCAATCAAGGCTTCAGCGATACCGGGCGCAACAGTGGCTAGGGTCGCTTGTTCGCTTTGCGACAGTCCCAAAAAGGCATTCATGATGCCCCAAACGGTGCCAAATAAACCGACATAAGGTGCTACCGAACCAATACTTGCCAGCGTCGTCAATCCTGATTCTAATAATTGCTGCTGACGACCCAAGCCAACGCGAAGCTTACGTTCTACGCCATCGATGATGTCATATTTAGGCTGGCGTTTTTTATGCATTCTTAAATATTCAGAAAACCCAACATAAAAAATCTGCTCAAGTCCTTGGCGCTCAGGTGAACCTTGTACGCCTTGATAAAGCTTCGCCAAATCTTCTCCTGACCAAAACCAAGTTTCAAACTGCTGGTCGAAATTTTTGGCCGTACCCAAACGGGCACTCATACGAAAAATAATCACCCAACTAAGCAACGAGGCTAATAATAACAATGCCATCACAATCTGTACCAATAGACTGGCTTGGGTGATGAGGTCGACAATATTTAATGATTCAGGCATGGGTTAGGCTCATGGGTAATTAATAATAACGGCTTTGATTTTAATGGCTAAATACTTATAGCGGCTAGGGGCGGGTAGCGTTTTCACAATATGTTAATTCTGCCTCCTCGCTATAACCCCGTAGTGTACTGTGAAATGATAAAAAGGTCATTTATTAAAGTGTTAAATGTAAATTTAATCGTTGGTGCAAAAATTATAATAGTGAATGGGTTTTATAAGGCTGTCGATATAGTCCGCTAATTGTGCCCATTAACTTAAAAAGCGTGACATTAATTGAAATTGTAAGACAATTTCACTAGAATGTAATTGTTTGTTGCTATCGCTTTTCATGGTGGCTCTGCATTTGCCAAAGTTATATGTGGCTAAAGGATTAAAAACATCATCTCGAATCTTAGTTTGTAAGCGTCATTTATAGTCGCAATTTGGAAGCGTCATTTATAGTCGCAATTTGGATGTATTTTTATATGTTTGATTTAAAAGCAGCATTGATGGTCGCTATTGCAAAACGGCGCTTATCAACGCAGGTGGATAATGATAATTTACTTACTGCTATTTGGAAGCGACTCTTATGAACGCAATCGAACGCTATTTTGGGATCAACGGTGAAAATACCACGATCAAAACAGAGATTTTAGCTGGTGTAACCACGTTTTTGACCATGGCTTACATCATTTTTGTCAACCCTAACGTCCTTGCTGACGCTGGAATGGATAAAGGCGCGGTATTTGTTGCTACCTGTCTTGCCGCCGCTATTGGTTGTTTTATCATGGGGTTTTATGCCCGCCTGCCAGTCGCGCAAGCCCCAGGTATGGGACTCAACGCCTTCTTTACTTATGGCGTGGTTTTGGGCATGGGCTACAGCTGGCAAACGGCGCTTGGCGCGGTATTTTTGTCAGGTTGTATCTTTGTCCTACTCAGCTTATTTAAAATCCGTGAAATCATCATTAATTCTATTCCAGACAGTATCAAACAAGGCGTTGTCGCTGGTATTGGCGCATTTTTGGCGTTTATCTCCATGCAAACTGCTGGTGTCATCGTTAATAACGATGCGACATTGGTAGGTCTTGGTGATATGACAGCATTTGCGCCGGCAATGGCAGCACTTGGTTTTATCATTATTGTTGGTTTGTCTCACAAAAAAATACCAGGTGCGGTCACTATTGGTATTTTGCTGGTAGCGCTTATTAGCCTTATTACCGGTAATACCCAGTTTTCAGGTATTATCTCAGCGCCGCCGTCTATTGCTCCAACATTTATGCAGCTTGATATCGCTGGTGCGTTTGATGTAGCAATGATTAGTGTTATCTTTGCCTTCTTATTTGTGGATTTATTTGATACGGCAGGTACGCTGATTGCAACCACCAGTCAAGCAGGTTTGATTGGTAAAGATGGTAAAATCCCTAATATGGGTAAAGCGCTGCTAGCAGATTCGACGGCGACTGTAGCAGGTACTTTACTGGGTACCTCATCAACGACCAGTTATATCGAAAGTGTCTCAGGTATCGCCTCCGGTGGTCGTACTGGATTAATGGCTGTGACCGTTGGCGTGCTATTTTTACTCAGTGTGTTCTTCTCACCGCTTGCTGCCATGATTCCTGGTTATGCGACAGCAGGGGCTATCTTTTATGTGGCAGTACTGATGATGGGCACATTAAAAGACGTGAAATGGCATGACTTAACAGAAGCGGCGCCAGTCGTGGTGGTCTTGTTATTTACGCCTTTGACCTATTCTGTTGCTGACGGTATTGCGCTTGGCTTTATCACCTATACCGCTATCAAGGTAGTCGCTGGTAAATTCTCTGATGTGAGTATTCCTGTTTGGCTTTTAACAGCCGTATTATTGATTAAGATTATCTTCTTATAAAATATTAGCTAGTGTATTCACCATAAAAACCCTCTTTATCTACTAAGCTGATAAAGAGGGTTTTTTTATAGGAAAATCATAGGTAAAACGTGAATAAGTGGGATAGGAAAACCCCAATTATTTCTACAAAAAACCAGTTAAATCAGCGTCAGTAATCTAGATGTATAACCAAATCTTGATATTTACTGTGATGTTAATAACCAATTGTTTTTAAACTATATTCTGCTTGGTTAAAATAAGTAACAGCGTGCGTTTGACGCTTTTTTTATGCTACCATCACTAAGCTAAGCGCATCACCTCAATCAACGCCGTAGAGGTTTTTCTTACAGTGAATTTGCGTCATATAAGATGACAGATACGGTTTTATTAACACGATACCGCATCTGAGCATCACTTTCCATTCACTACTAACAAGAAGAAGGCACTAATGCCGCTTAGCTGTTCGTTGTTGCCTTTATATTGTTAACGTAGCCCGTTTAACACTAAAACGACCTACTTGACCGCGTCCAGCCTATGCTGGATTTTCTCGTTTTGTGATGGTGTGGTTTGGTCTTTTGATTATTGCTGTAAATATTCATAGACGACTATTATTTAATTTAATCATGTCTTCAATTTAATAATGGTTATAAGTATTTTTCAAAATAATCAGAATTTTTACCGCGCTATTTATTATGGTTTTTAAACGATAGTTATGGAGTTGTTATGAACCCAGTAGACCAGTTTACCCCGCAAGAGCCGATTTTATTTAAGCCGGTAGATTTGCTAGCGCCAGACTATATTGCTCAGTCATCAGAAACGCTGCACGCCCGTATTTCACCTTTATATAGCGTGGATGAAGAACGTTGGTTGTCAGAATTGTTGCCCCTTGCCAAGCCGACTGATAGTGAACGTGAAGCCGCTGCAACGCAGACGCGCCAACTGGTCGAGCACGTACGTAATGATGGCAAAGCTGTAAAAATGGTTGACTCATTATTACTTGAATATAGCCTCGATACCCAAGAAGGTATCTTGCTGATGAGCTTGGCAGAGGCATTGATTCGGGTGCCGGATAACTATACTGCCGATGCGCTGATTCATGACAAAATGAGTGTGGCTGATTGGAAAAAGCACATAAAAAATGACAATGGCTTCATGGTCAATGCCTCGACATGGGGCATGATGATGACCGGCCGTGTGGTCAGTATTGATAGCAATACTACGGCATCAGGGTTTTTGGACCGCATGACCAAAAAGATGGGTGAGCCGGTCATTCGTAGTGCGATGCAAAAAGCCATGCGTATCATGGGTCATCAGTTTGTATTGGGCGAAACCATTGAAGGGGCGAATAAAAACAGCCAACCATATCGTAATAAAGGCTATACCTATTCATTTGATATGCTAGGTGAAGCGGCCATTACCCATAAAGATGCTGAAAAATACTTCAACGATTATCTGCATGCGATTAAAGCAACTGCCAGTATTAAAGTTAAAGAGGGTATGCCAAAGCCGTCGGTATCTATTAAGCTGTCAGCCTTGCATCCGCGCTATGAAGCGACCCAAGAAGAGCAAGTCATGGGTCTATTACGTCAACGCTGCCTACTACTGATTGAGGCGGCGCGTGAAGTTAATGTCGATATCAGTATCGATGCCGAAGAAGCCGATCGCCTTGAGATTTCTCTGAAACTATTTGAGTCTCTATATCGCGATAATTTAACCGCTGATTGGGATGGGCTAGGTATCGTAGTCCAAGGTTATTCTAAACGCGCGATTGCTATTTTAGTGTGGTTAGCGCGCTTGGCAACCGAGGTCGGCGATCGTATTCCGGTCCGTTTGGTCAAAGGCGCTTATTGGGATACTGAGATTAAATTGGCGCAGCAAAAAGGTCTATCCGGCTATCCTGTGTGGACACGTAAAGAGGGTACCGATACTGCTTATCTTGCTTGCGCGCGCTTCTTATTGTCTGAGCATCTGCGTGGGCTCATCTGGCCACAGTTTGCGACGCATAACGCGCACACGCTGGCGTCGATTATGACCATGAGTGCGCATAGAGACTTTGAGTTTCAGCGTCTACATGGTATGGGCGATGCGCTGTATGACCATATCTTGCAAGCTTATCAAATTCCGGTACGTATCTATGCACCGGTTGGCGCCCATAAAGATTTATTACCATATTTGGTACGTCGATTGCTTGAAAACGGTGCCAATAGCTCGTTTGTCCATCAATTATTAGACAAATCTTATCCCATTGATAAGCTAACCGTACATCCATACGACAAATTATTGACCAATGATACTTTACATAACCCTGATATTCCGCTGCCGTTAGATATCTATGGCGAGCGTCGTGCCAGCTTCGGTCCCAATATTTTTGTAGAATCGCAATGGCTACCGTTTAAAGCGGCTATTGATAGTCATCTGCATAAAACGTGGTCAGCAACTTCTATTATCAATGGTAAAGCGGTTGATGAATACGAAGCGGATGGTAAGACTCATCAGCTTGAATCTCAGAAAGTGCGTGCACCTTGGAATCATGAAGTCATCGCTGGTGAGGTAAAATATGCCAATGCGGAATTGGCGGTGCAAGCTATTGATGCGGCAGTGGCAGGGCAAAGTGCGTGGCAAGCAGTCCCAGCCGCGAAGCGTGCTGCTATATTGCGTAAAGTGGCGGACTTATATGAAGAAAACTATGCTGAACTGATGGCGCTCTGCCAGATTGAAGCCGGTAAAACCATGCAAGATGGCATTGATGAAATCAAAGAAGCGGTTGATTTTTGCCGCTTTTATGCTGATGAAGCAGAGCGTTTAGACGATGTGGTGCATGAGTTTACTGATTTGACAGGTAAACCCTCGCGTCAGGTTTATAAAGCGCGCGGTACTTTCGTATGTATCAGCCCTTGGAACTTTCCGTTGGCTATTTATACCGGTCAAATCGTGGCAGCACTAGCAGCAGGCAATACAGTAGTGGCTAAACCTGCCGAGCAGACCAGCTTAATCGCTCATTTTGGTGCTCAGTTAATGTACCAAGCTGGGGTTCCAGCCGAAGCATTACAGTTAGTGACGGGTGCGGGCGATGTTGGCGGTGCTTTGACAGCTGCTGATAATATCGCAGGCGTTATTTTTACCGGTTCAACCCAAACGGCGCAGCGTATTAACCAAAGCTTAAATAATCATGTGCAAGCCAGTGGCGAGCTACCGGTCTTTATTGCTGAGACGGGTGGTCAAAATGCCATGATTGTTGACTCAACCGCACTACCTGAACAGGTGGTTAAAGATGCGGTGTTGTCAGCCTTTGGCTCGGCCGGTCAGCGTTGTTCAGCTTGTCGTATCTTATGCGTACAAGAAGAAGTCGCGGATAATTTAATCGAATTGCTACAAGGGACTATGGCAGAATTGGTCGTCGGTAATCCACTACACGTCACCACAGACGTAGGTCCGGTGATTGATGCGGATGCCAAGCGCAGTCTGGAGGCACATATCGAACGTATGAGCGCTGAACCAACCGCAACTATTTTGGCGCAGACGCCTATGAGTGCAAGCTCGGTTGTCAGCGAAGAGAACTCTACCTTTGTCTTGCCAACGGCGATTGAGGTTAAAAGTATCGATGTCATTGGTGGCGAGCATTTTGGTCCGATATTGCATGTACTGCGTTATCAAGCGCCTGATCTGAATAAGCTTATCGATGCCATTAATGGTACTGGTTTTGGTTTAACTTTGGGTATTCATAGCCGTATTGAAAATATTGCCGAGCATATAGAGCGCCGTGCGTTTGTTGGTAACACCTACATCAACCGCAACCAAATCGGTGCCGTTGTAAACGTTCAGCCATTTGGTGGCTGTGGTCTATCGGGTACGGGTCCAAAAGCGGGTGGTCCACATTATGTAGCGCGTCTCATGCAGCTGCAATCTGAGTCAATAACGACTGAATCACTCACTCAAACACAAATCGCATAAGGAGTAGCAAGATGGCGACTGAATTTAAAAAGAATCATGCCCAAGTTTGTGAATCTTGGCGATTACTTGGCGCGGTCAATCGCGCAACGTATCTGCAAGCAGCCATTCCAAAATTGGCCTTGCTAACTGGCGATGTTAATAAAGCAAAGCGTTTATTCAATCATTTATTAAGTGCTGCGCCAAGCTTAGATGAAGTGCAGCGTATGACGGGCGCGACGGGTGAATCCAACGATTTATACGTGACCGCTCGTGGCAAAACCATGGTCATCGGCGGTGAGTCTGCGCGCGCAATGGCAGTACTTGGGCAGTTAATCGCTGCATTATTGACTGGGAACGAGGTGATACTACATTGCCCAAGCCAAGATGAGATGTGCAATGAGGCTGCAAAAATACTGTACGAGATGGGCATTAGTGATGATGTATTGAGTGTGGCGAACGATTCACAGACCGTGACGCTACTATATATCGATCGTCTGGCACAAGTGGCTGTCGCTGGTAATCAAAGCGAAGTCCAAACGATTAGCCAAGAGCTTGCTAATACCGACGGTATCTTGACGCAAGTGATTGCTGTCACTGATATGGAAGGGCTGTCAGAGATGCTCACGCCTGATTATCTCTATCGCTTTGTCACCGAACGGGTAAGAACCATTAATACCACAGCGATTGGTGGTAATGCTAGCTTACTGGAGCTTGGAACAGAGTAATAATCTCGTTTAGATAAAAGTTAGATTATTGCTAGTAGATAAAAAATAGAAGCACAGACATAACGGTCAGTAATTGTTTTCCAAGCGTTTTGGGAAATGATTACTGACCGTTTTTTTATAGTTTTTTTAAGATATTTATTATTTTGGTTAGACGTTAAAAACCTTTTAAATCCATGGTTTTTTAGCTTGTAGGGAAACAATAGTGGTGATACTATAAATAAAACCTGACCAAATAGTCATCTTTTTAATTGATATTGTGACCAATAATAAGGTGGGGAATTTAACTAGAGCAGCCTACAACTATTAACAAGGATTGTTAATAGATTTAAGGTCATATTAATCAAGGATGATTAAAATGTCTCAATCTTTAGAGCCTCAAAAAAACGCTGAGTTGATGTATCAGCTCAATGACAAGCCTAGCTTTTGGCCGGCAAGTTTCGCCGCTTTACAACATCTGCTAGCTAGTATCGTCGCTATTGTCACTCCTACCTTGATTGTCGCCGGAACCTTGGGTTTGGGGGATTACGTTCCTTATCTAATCAGCTGCGCGCTCATCTCCTCTGGAATTGGCACTTATATCCAATGTAAAAAAATAGGTCCTATAGGCGCGGGCATGCTCAGTTTGCAAGGTACTAGCTTTGCTTTTTTAACGGCTATTATCGCTGCTGGACTGATTGTAAAAGGGCGGGGTGGTTCACCAGAAGATATTTTGGCTACTATTTTTGGGGTTAGTTTTTGTGCCGCCTTCGTTGAAATTGTTCTTAGCCGCTTTATTCATAAATTAAAAAGAATATTTACCCCGGTTGTTACCGGTACCATTATTATTCTCATCGGTGTTCCGCTGATTGAAGTTGCCATGACTGATATTGCAGGCGGTTTTGGCGCCGAAGATTTTGGCAGTTTGCAAAATCTGTTTTTAGGGATGGTTGTGCTGGTATCGGTGATTGTATTTAACCGCTCAAAAAACCCACTATTAAGACTTTCTTCTATCGTCATTGCCTTAATCTTAGGAATGTTAGCCGCATTCTTCATGGGCAGATTAGATTTTTCTTCATTAAACAATGTCGGTTTTATTACCATTCCTATCCCATTCAAATTTGGTTTTCAGTTTGATATCACCGCTTTTATTCCATTAGCTATCCTGTACTGTGTCAGCGCCCTTGAAACGACGGGCGATCTCACAGCCAACGCTGTAGTATCAAAAGAACCTGTCAAAGGCCCTGTCTATCTTAATAGAATTCAAGGCGGGGTATTGGCAGATGGGGTCAACTCTATGATTGCTGCCACCTTAAACAGCATGCCGTCGACCACCTTTAGCCAAAATAACGGCGTCATTGCGCTTACGGGCGTCGCCAGCCGCCATGTTGGTATTTATATTGCGGCTCTTATGATTATCATCGGATTGTTTCCTATCTTTGGCGCCATATTGCAAACCATGCCGCAGCCCGTACTTGGTGGCGCAACATTGGTAATGTTCGGGACAGTAGCGGTAGCTGGTATAAAAGTATTGGCTAGCGCTAAGCTTGACCGCCGTGATATGTTGATTATTGCTACTTCTGTAGGCATCGGTATCGGCGTATCTATGGTGCCTGAGGTGTTATCACAACTGCCTGAATCAATACGTAACGTGCTGATATCGCCTGTCGCAATAGGCGCGATTACTGCCATTGCATTGAGTTTATTTTTACCAGAAGATACCCAAGACGCTGATATATAAAAGTAAATATTTAATAGAAGTGTGGTTAGTAAATATTATTGTGTGATAGCTATTACATATTCATTGATTTGTTTTCGCCATCAAGCAAGTGTTTATATTAATAATCTATCTAAGCTGTTTAATTTCATAAAGCCCAATTTTTTAGCCGAGTATTGCTATGATTAGTTTCTATCTGAACGGAAAGCGCCATGAGATAAGCCACCTCAATCCGAATACGACGGTACTTGAGTATCTGCGCTTGCACGAGCATCAAACTGATACTAAAGAAGGCTGCGGTAGTGGCGATTGCGGCGCATGTACCATTATGGCGCAACGCTTGCCTAACCATGCGACAAGCGACTCTAGTGACAGCACTCCTTTTTATACTTTTAACTCCTGTATCGCTCTATTGTCGCTTATGGATGGTCATCATTTAATGACCGCTTCTTATCTGGCGGACAATCCAGCACATCACCCAGAGCGGGCGCTATTACATCCTGCACAGCAGGCGATGGTTGACTGCCATGGCTCGCAATGTGGATTTTGTACCCCTGGTTTTGTCATGTCTCTGGCTAATTTGTATGAAAATAATCGTATGCAACAACAGAAAAATACCAAGCAGGGCAGCACAAATGGTGAATCAAGCTACGATGACCTAAGCTATGATGATATTGTCGCCGCAATTTCAGGGAATCTATGCCGTTGTACTGGTTATCGACCCATCATTGAAGCAGGTCTAACGATGGGTAAAATTGGCCAGCAAAGAGATACTGATAAAACAGTCGCAAAAGATTTGACCATAAGCTTAGCGACGGATGCGATGGCAAGTAAAAGTAAGTCGTTATCTAAAACTGAATCATTGGATACCTCGAATAAAGCCTCAACTATTGAGCCTGCTCTTGCTGAAGGGTCGCGGCAGTTATTCATTCCAAAGACAGTGGATGCGCTTAATCAGTTATTGGCCGTATATCCACAAGCGACTATTTGGGCGGGTGGTACGGATTTGGGGTTAAGCATTACTCAGCACTTGGTTGATCATGAAGTGATTATTCAGCTATCTGCTATTGATGAGCTAAAAACTTGGTCACTTTCTCATTCAAAGTCTAGCTCAAAGCATGATTCAAAGCCGTTATCCGACTTAGATAAGTCCACTGATAATGAAGAAGCTGTGCAGGAATTGACGTTTGGGGCTAGCATGACCTATCAGCAAATGCTGCCGATACTTGAACATAACTTTCCTGCCTTTGCGGCATTATTCGCAAGAACCGCTTCACCGCAAATACGTAATATGGGTACACTTGGCGGTAATATTGCCAATGCCTCGCCAATTGGAGATTTACCGCCAATTTTACTGGCGTTAGAAGCGCGCATTCATTTGCGTCATTGTAATCCCAATAATGGAGATATTGGTGGGGAAGAGGCAAACGCTAAAGATAAAAACAATGAACATAATCAAAAGCATTATGTAGACGAGATAATACCCTTATCAGAATTTTTTATAGATTATAAAAAGACCAAGCTACGGGCAGGCAGTTATATTGTCGCTATTCATATGCCACTGATGCAGGCTAATCAGCATTTATTCATTCATAAAATTAGTAAGCGTTATGAAGATGATATTTCTGCTTGTTTGGTTGCCGTAAGAATCGATCTGTCAGCAGATGGTATGACTATTGACCATGCAAAAATTGGTCTCGGCGGTATGGCAGCAATACCATTATTAGCAAAAAATTGCCAGCAAGCGCTCCTAGGCCAGCCCCTTGAGCTTGCAAGTTTTGAGAAAGCTGCAAAAGCGCTACCGATGGATGTCTCGCCATTAACGGATGTCCGAGCCAGCCGTGAGTATCGCTTGCATGTGGTGCAACGTTTACTAATTAAGTGTGGCAAGCAGCTGATAAAAGAGACGCAAACTGAGAGAGAATCATCATGAGCCATCAATCATCCTTATTTGACAGCTATAGTATTCGCCGCGTACGTCCGCCTAAAAACAAAATCGGCACTTCTGCCAAACATGACAGTGCGATTAGTCACGTCATGGGAACGGCCACCTATGTGGATGATATCTTAAAGCCGCAAGGTACCCTACATCTGGCAGTTGGTAAAAGCAGTCACGCTCATGCTCGGGTAACCAGTATGGATCTCAGTGCTGTTAGAGCGGCTGATGGGGTGATTGATGTTTTAAGTTTTAAAGACTTACCTGCTCAGACGGATATCGGCGCTGTATTCGACGGTGAGCCATTGATGGTAGATGAGATCACAGAGTACGTAGGTCAGACGCTATTTTTGGTTGTGGCAACCTCTCACCGTGCCGCAAAAAAGGCGGTGCTTAAAGCGGTTGTAGAATATGAGCCATTAGCGGCTATATTAAGTATTGATGAGGCTTTAGAGCAGAACGAGTTTGTACGTCCAAGCCACTTTATGCGGCGCGGTGATACCGAAGCAGCGCTTGCAAAGGCGCCTATGCGTATCGCAGGCCATATTCATATGCTAGGTCAAGAGCATTTTTATCTTGAAGGCCAAGTGTCCTATGTCGTGCCTTGTGATGATGGCGGGCTTGAAGTCTATACCTCATCGCAGCATCCGAGTGAAGTGCAACAGCTGGTCGCTGAGGTGACGGATTTGCCCTTTCATGCGGTCAATACGGTCGTACGCAGAATGGGCGGCGGTTTTGGCGGCAAAGAAACCCAAGCCGCTGCATGGGCATGCTTTTGCGGTATCGTTGCCAAACGTCACAATGTACCTGTCAGTATGCGCTTGGATCGTCAAGATGACATGGTGGTGACCGGTAAACGCCACGAATTTGCCAACCGTTATGAAGTCGGCGTTGACGAATCAGGACAAATCCTTGGCGTCGATATGCAGCTGGCTGGCTTGTGTGGTTATGCGCCAGATTTGTCCGATGCTATCGTCGATCGAGCGATGTTCCACTGTGACAACGCTTATTATTATCCAGCCGCGCAGGTGGCAGGGCATCGCTGTAAAACGCACACCGTATCGAACACTGCTTATCGAGGTTTTGGCGGGCCTCAAGGTCTGATGACTGCCGAATATATGATGGATCATATCGCCTATACTTTAGGCAAAGACCCTCTGCAAGTGCGTTTGATGAATCTTTATAAAAACGGCCATAGTACTCATTATGGTCAGCCAATCGAGCATTTTGATTTGGCAACGATTATGGATACATTGGCAAAAGATTGTGATTATGAGCAGCGTCGCCAGCATATGATAAAAGCTAATGAGCAAGCCAAAGCTGAAGGCAGCGACAAACGTCTTGGCATCGCCTTAACGCCTGTGAAGTTTGGCATCTCGTTCACCGTGCAGACCCTCAATCAAGCAGGCGCTCTGGTACATATTTATACCGATGGCAGTATCCACCTTAATCATGGCGGGACAGAGATGGGGCAAGGGTTATTTGTCAAAATTGCTCAAATCGTTGCCAATGAATTTGATGTGGATTTGGATACCGTAAAAGTATCGGCAACGCGTACCGATAAAGTACCCAATACCTCACCGACTGCGGCTTCATCAGGCACCGATATCAATGGTAAAGCCGCGCAAAATGCTTGTTTAACCATCAAAGCACGTATCGTCGAGTTTGCCGCTGAGTATTTTGAAGTGGCGCAAGAAGACATACGCTTTGAGCGTAATCATGTCTATATTGGCGACAAGGAAGATTTTACTTTTGCTGAAATGGTGCAGTTAGCGTATCAGCACCGCGTTAGTCTATCTTCTACTGGCTATTATAAAACCCCAAAGATATTTTACGACCGCTCTAAAGCGTGGGGTCGACCTTTCTTTTACTTTGCCTTAGGCGCTGCCTGTTCTGAAGTTGAAATAGATACGTTAACTGGTGAGTATCAAGTGCTGCGCTGCGACATCTTACACGATGCAGGACAGTCGATTAACCCCGCTATCGATATTGGACAGATTGAAGGCGGCTTTGTGCAGGGCATGGGTTGGCTCACAACTGAGGAGCTTACTTGGGATAAAAAGGGCACACTCGCATCTAACAGCCCCGCCAATTATAAGATTCCAACGTCACATGATTTGCCAAGACAATTTACCGTTAAATTATACGATCGTAAAAATGAAGAGCAAACCATTTATAATTCTAAAGCAGTTGGTGAGCCACCTTTTATGCTGGCAGCTAGCGTTTGGTGTGCTATCAATAATGCAGTCGCAAGCTTAAGTGATTATAAAAAGAACCCTGATCTTACGATGCCTGCAACCCCAGAGGCAGTATTAAAAGCGGTGATGCGCATGCAAGGGGAAGAGTGGGAGATTGACACGAATATAAACTTTGATGCGATTGATAGCTTGACTAGAGATGAGGAGGACAACTGCGGTATTGACGATGATAAAGTTAAGCCACAACTTGTGCCACATGCCGAAGATATCAAGCCGCCAGAGGTCGAGGGTCAAACAGTCGACGAGCAGCCAGAAGCGATAGAGCATCCTAACGTAGCAACGGCTAGAGGCCCTGCCCATAGTGAACCGACGCACAGTGAATAATTCATCATTGCCACCTATGCCAATACCAGTACGTTGGTATGATGGTCTAGCCCAGTATCAGCAGCAAGGGTCTGCGCACGTATTGGCGACTATCGTTGCGGTTAATGGGTCTGCGCCGCGAGCGCTACAGGCCAAAATGGTGATCACCCATGATAACTGTTGCGATACGCTTGGCGGCGGCGGTCTTGAACATGATGTTGTTGCGACAGCACGGCAATTGCTAAATGGTGAGATAGATACAACCGTACCAAAATCTTCTAAAAGAGACAAAAGTGTCAATAAAAATACCGACAATAACAATAACAATAACAATGATAACGACAGTGATTCGACGCCATCTAAAGTAGTAAGACGCGATACAGTTTATACCAAGCATTATCCGCTAGGTGCAAAGCTGGCACAGTGCTGCGGTGGTAGTGTCACCGTTATGTTTGAATGTTTTAATGTGACGCCGCCGATGTCGATATTGGTATTTGGAGCCGGGCACGTGGCAGCGGCATTGATGACGATACTGGCAGAGCTGCCTTGCCAAGTGGATTGGGTCGATAGTCGCCCTGAGATGTTTGAGCGTTATTTATTAAATAATTCTAATTTGCCAAACAAATCTATTCAAACAGAAGATTTGTCTCAAGGATTAGAAACTCAGCCTAGTTTGACTCAGCCTAAGCTCTATAATCTTCCTGCCCATATCCGTGCGCATATTGATGATGATCCTGTTGATTTCATTCGCCCATTTATTGAATCATTTAAACAAAGCGGTCAGCGTTTTATTCTGGTTATGACCCATGATCACAGTCTTGATTTTGAATTGGTACGTGCCGCGTTGGATGCTGCTTCAGAGGCAAACGGTTTAGCAACCAATCTTGATAATAATGGTTCAGATAAGGATCTAGATAATGATTATTCAAAAATATCTATGCCTTATATTGGTTGTATTGCCTCGGCAACTAAAGCAGAGCGTTTTAAAAATCGTCTGCTGCAACGTGGTTATGATAAGCAGATAGTCGAGCAACTAACCATGCCAATTGGATTACCGATTGGTGGTAAAGAACCTATGGCCGTTGCTGTATCTATTGCCGCGCAAATTTTGCAGCATTATCATCAAAAATAAGCCATAAGTGCTAGACCATCAATACTGATTTCTACCTTTACCATTAATTTAGATTCTAACTAAAACGTTCGGTATGACCAAGTGACGGGAGATTTACCCATGGCTCTACATATTTATCAAGCGCAGCTCCTGCACTATCTTACCGAAAATGATCTGAATCAAGTGGCTGAACGTGCGCATACTGAGAAATCCAGCTCAGCGACTGATAACCACCCAAATACAGCAACCATTGATAAAAGTATCACGCTATTACCCGTCATTGCAGGCGTGAACGTCTATCCTGAATATATTGCTAAGGGTGCGCTGGTTGTCGATGATGTAACAGGCCACATTGTAGATTATGGTAGTAGCGAAGCAATGTTAGCAAGTTATGCTGAAACTAATGATCAAACAACGGTAAAGATTCATGACTATCGTAATAAGCTGATTATGCCGGGCTTCATCGATACCCATGTGCACTATCCGCAAATAGATATGATTGCGGCTTTCGGTGAGCAGCTACTTGATTGGCTCAATAATTATACTTTTGTCACTGAAGCCAACTTTGCTGATCCAAAGGTTGCCCATGATACGGCGCAATTCTTCTTAAATCAGCTACTCGCCAATGGCACAACCAGCGCCATGGTGTTTTCTACGAGTCATCCGCAATCCGCAGAAGCCTTTTTTACTGAAAGTCACAAGCTCAATACTCGTATGATTACGGGTAACGTGTTGATGGATCAAAACGCGCCTGAGCATCTGTGTGTGCCTGCTGAGCAAAGCATTCGAGACACGCAAGATATTATTAATAATTGGCATGGGTATGGACGCCAACATGTGGCTATTACTCCAAGGTTTGCCATTACCTCGACGCCAAAACAGCTGCAATTGACAGGCGAGCTATATGCCAGCTACGACACTGTTTATCTGCAAACACATCTGGCAGAAAACCGTGAGGAAGTGGCTTTTGTACGTAAGCTCTATCCCAAACATAAAGGTTATTTAGATATCTACGAGGATATGGGACTGCTAGGTCGATATACCACTTTAGCGCATGGCATCTATCTTGAAACCCCAGAATACGAAAGGCTACGCGCAACTGGTACGCAAATAGCACATTGTCCAACGTCTAATTTGTTTTTAGGCAGTGGATTATTTGATTTACCTAAAACATTAGGCTATACCGGCGTCAGTATCGCTACTGATGTAGGGGCGGGAACCAGTTTATCGATGCTCGTCACCTTGTCAGAGGCTTATAAAGTTCAGCAGCTACAAAACAATCAATTGTCCGCTCATCAAGGGCTATATCAGATTACTTTGGGCAATGCGCAGGCGTTAATGCTAGATGATAAAATCGGTAACTTTATGCCTAATAAAGAAGCAGATTTCGTGGTAATAGATATGGCAGCAACGCCTTTATTAGAAAGACGTATGGCACAGACCAAAACTTTTGAAGAACAACTATTTGTATTGATGATGCTCGGTGACGATAGAGTGATTGAGGAGACCGTCATTGCAGGGGTAAGCCGTTATAAAAAAGCGGCTACAGCATAAGATTAAATCATATAGGAACAGTTCATGTGCGGGAGGGTAGAGGCATTAAATTGCAAAATTTCTACGAACTGGGACACATCTTTAAATGACGATCAGCGTTTTTCTACTACAGCTTTTAGTTTGCGTAAATAAACACTGATCGTTTTTAATTATTAACGATGTTTAAACCTCAATTGGTAAAAATATGGCTACCGTATCATTCGGGATATTGTAGCCACACCCAACCATTTTCTAACCATTCACTTAACTCGTCAGGATCGACATCTATGACATCTTGATGTTGTAAGTGCTCGCCATTAGCCAAACGCACTAGTATGGCTGTTGCCGCAGCATCAAGACCGTCAATACGCTGACCATTGGCATATAGCGTGATACCATCATTGGTTTGGCTGTAGAGTAGGCGATTACTATAGTCCGCTTGCAGGGTTGCGCCATCGAGCAGGGCTTGCATCAGCTCATCAGTGTCTACCGTTTCTTCTGGAATTAGCGCATCATATTGACGTTTGCTCACGACTTCCGACACTGCTTGACGAATGATATCGTCGCCGCGCTCAGATTGCAGCATTTGTAATAGCTGGTCTTTAATCGCATTGATACTATCTGCTTGCAATTCACCTGACGCTTGTAGCGCTTGTGGCAGTAGCATCGGGATAAATAAATCGCTATCGTTGGTGGCGATATCAGCTAGGCTATCGATAATTTGCATTAAGTTTGGACGACGACAGCCAAACGAAAAAGTTAAGCAGTCATCTTGCGCGACGCCAAAATGCGAGAGTTTTGGCGGTACATAGAGCACATCACCGGCTTCTAGTATCTCATCAAAGATGAGCTCACCCATATCATCAAACAATCTAATCGGCTCATCGGAAACAAACTCAGTATCTTTATCACAAAATTTGCCGAGCTGCCAACGTCTAGACCCAAACCCTTGCGCTAAAAACACATCATAGTCGTCATAGTGCTTGCCCACCGAGCCGCCTTTGGGCGCATATGAGACCATAATGTCATCACGCTGCCATTGCGGAATAAAGTCAAACGCTTGCCATAATTGACCAAGCTCAGGTGACCACTGTTCCATATTCTGTACCAGTACGGTCCATTGTTTTGGCAAGTTATCAAAATCTGCTTCGGTTAGCGGGCTCTTTTTGAGTTGCCATTGTGGCGCACCTTCTTGCTTGCTCGCGGCTTGGGTCAGTAGGCGCGCCGAAGCGTCTTCTTCAACGGCAAGGCCAAGCATGTCTTCTGGCTCGAACATACCAATCAATTGCGGTAGACCTTGTTTAATGAGTAATGGCTTTTTTTGCCAATACTCGTTTAAGAATTGCTCAGGCGTAATAGAATCGGGTAAAGAAAGGGGAATTGAGGTCATTGATAAATCCATATCTAAAAATGGGTATAAGATTAATAGTGAGGAGTACTTTATAGGACAGTTTTAATAGTTTATGATTATTGCCTATCTGATAGTGAGTATTACAGTGTCAATATCAATAGCTACTGTCAGAACACCCCATCAATCGTAGGAAGTTTATGAAAAAATTGCATTTTATCGTCATTATCGCTAGCGTGTTTTTATTACAAGCCTGTGTCCATAAGATAGTGACCGTACCCGCTAAAATCGCTTATAAAACCACAAAAGGCGTGGTAAAAGGCACCGTCGCTGTCGGTAAAGCTATCATACCGGGCGATAGTGATGACGAAGATAACAAGGATAAAAAATAAAACCTTACTCAAAAGCTATGTACCTCTAAAGACGCATCTTTAAGGGTAAATCATAGCATTCAAAGTAAGGTCAATTATTTAGCAAGATATCAATGCATAGTCATTGATATCTTTTTTTAAGGTAATTGCAGCGTTTATTAAATCTTAGCAATCCACTCTTTAATTGTACGTGCTTGCTCAGCTGCATTACCGGTATAGGTGGCAGGCGTCATTTCACGTAAACGTGCTTTATCCGCATCGCTCACAGCATTCAACTCATCACTTTCAACGAAGGTTAGCATGGCTTCGCGGGTCATGGCATTGCCACGGGTTAAAGCTTTTAGCTTCTCGTATGGGTTTTCGACACGGTAGCGACGCATGACCGTTTGAATCGGCTCTGCCAACACTTCTTGGGCATTGTCCAAATCATCATTTAAGCGCTGCGCATTTAACTCAAGTTTGCTCACACCTTTTAAACAAGCATCAAAGGCAATCATACTTTGAGCTAAGCCAACACCGATATTACGAAGTACGGTAGAGTCTGATAAATCGCGCTGCATACGTGAAATCGGTAGTTTTTCACCTAAGTGAGCAAGCATCGCATTCGCCACGCCCAAGTTACCTTCTGAGTTTTCAAAATCAATCGGATTGACTTTATGCGGCATAGTAGAAGAACCCACTTCACCATCTTTTAGGCGCTGCTTAAAATAGCCTAAGCTAATATATTGCCAAATATCACGGTTAAAATCGATTAGAATCGTATTGAAGCGTCTTACCACATCAAACAATTCAGCGATATAATCATGCGGCTCAATTTGCGTGGTATAAGGATTAAAGGTCAATTCTAAACGCTCATTGATAAATTGCTCAGCATGAGTTTGCCAATCAACATCAGGATAGGCTGAGAAGTGCGCATTATAGTTACCAACAGCGCCGTTAATTTTACCCAATAGTTCTACTTGATTCACTTGCTTAATTTGGCGAGCTAAGCGATAAGCGACGTTTGCCATCTCTTTACCGAGGGTCGTTGGGCTGGCAGTTTGACCATGTGTACGTGACAACATTGGCTGGTCAGCGTGAGTAATAGCTAAATCAACGATGCTGTCGGTTACTTGCTGCATTTTAGCTACCACAATCTCGCGGCTGTCTTTTAGCATCAATGCATAAGATAGGTTGTTGATATCTTCACTGGTACAAGCAAAGTGGATAAATTCTAGGCTATCTTCTAGTTGCTGATTACCGCGGAATTTGTCTTTGATGAAATACTCAACCGCTTTTACATCGTGGTTGGTCGTCGCTTCGATATCTTTAATTGCTTGCGCATCCGCTTCACTAAAGTCATCAACGATGCTGTTTAAAAAGGCATTGGTATCGGCATCAAACGCTACTAACTCACCAATCGCGCTATTATCCGCCAATGACTGTAACCAGCGAATCTCGACGGTAACGCGGGCTTTAATCAGACCAAATTCAGATAAATAAGGGCGCAAGCTGTCAGCTTTAGATGCGTAACGGCCATCGATTGGGGAGAGTGCGGTAAGTGGAGTCATGAAGGGGCCTCATTTAATAGTAAATAAAATAGTAAATAAAATAGTAAATAACACAGTACAGAAATTTTAATGGCACAATTATAACCTGTTTATAAATAAGATTAAGTTAAAAAACAAATATCACATTAGTAAAATAATGTTTACTTGATAAATAGCTAGTGATATATTGCCGGATTAACTCAAACTCATATCAAACCAGGAACAAACAATGAATAAATTATTGGGCGTCTTATTATTAGGATCTACTTTGAGTTTAACTGCTTGTGGTGGTGACTCAGATAGTAGTGGTTCATCTTACACGGGCTCTAACTCAGCACCCACAACTCCGAATACACAACCTACAACTCCTCCCAAGCCTAGTATTGCTAAATGTAAATCTGAAGGTAACAATGTATATGTACCTAGAGAAGGCACATGTACTTTCGCAATTCCGAATGTTAATGGCGGTAAAGAGAGTAGCTATGAATGTTCGGGCAATACTGTTACTTTAGGCTCAAAAATTTCAGGGGGAATATCTGCTGGTAGCCTCAACTTTAATGGTTATATAGTTCAATGTGCTAAATAATATCTATCGGCTTAAAAGATAAGTCGATTTATTTTTAAAAGCATTCACACGGGTAGTGGATGCTTTTTTTGTGTTCTAAAAGTTATAATCAGAAGTCTTCAACTCAATCAACTATAGTATTAAACCATTGATATCTTATGAAAGACAAAACCTTATTTATCTCATCTGTTCTTGTTGCCTTTTTATTTGGTGTTTTAAGCACCTATTTGTTTATGACCAAACAGCAAATGGATCGGGTTATGCAGACAAAGCGGCAAACCCCTATAGACACAAATAATCAAAATGGCTCTAATCAAGTAAGTAATACTTTAGTGGAGTTAGAGAGTTACGCAAATAATATAGGCGCAGGAAAATTATCAGCTGATCCAAACACAAAGGTCTCATCTCCCTCTATTAATGATTACTCACAGCAGCAAGCTATAAATATCATTAATGATATGCCGGATTATGTCCTAAGTCAGTACGTTGATAAATTTATGGCAAAAGGCTCCAGTGATGTTATCTCAGATAAAAGACGGTTTGCCCAGCGAGCTGTCGAAGAGCTATACAAATCAAATGACAATCAACCCTTAGTAGGCGATGTCAAATTATCTTTAAGTCAAGTAATGCCGCCAAACTCTTTAGATACATCAACCCTAAATAAAGATACTAAACTATTTGCGCATTTGGACACAGATGGTAAAGCCCCTGCTAGCCCTTTTGTTTTTGTAAAATGGGTCAACAATCAAACAGGGCAAGTGCTATTATTTGAGAAAAAGAATATTATCGCCGACAGTAACCAGAATTGGGTAAGTTTTAAACCATATGATGGCTGGACTTCAGGAAGCTATGATATTCGCTTTTATCAATTTACCTCAGAGCTTCAGCCAATCGCTCAATTGACTTATAATATTTATTCAGTAATTGAGTAAAACCTAAGAATTAAAACCCACAAGGCGCATCAATAACAGCAATCACACCGCCACCAAGACACACCTCATCGATATAAAATACTGCTGATTGACCAGGAGTAACGGCACGTTGTGGCTCATCAAATAGCACACGAACCTCAGAGCCATCATCATTTAGCGCATAAACACGGCAGGCCTGATCGGGCTGACGATAGCGAGATTTTGCCATGCAGCGTAAGCCTTCCGTGCTAAAAATATCGGCAGGCGGCAATCCATCGACCCAGTCAAGCTTGTAGGCTTGTAGCTCATTGCTCATTAGCATCGGATGCTCATGACCTTGACCAACGATTAAACGGTTTTTGTCCAAATCCTTTGCCAATACAAACCAAGGTTCTTCTGGACGGTCTTTGACGCCGCCGATACCGATGCCGCCGCGCTGACCTAAAGTATAATACATCAAGCCATCATGCTGACCAATCACATGACCGTCGTCGGTGACGATATCGCCTTTTTGCGCCGGCAAGTACTGTTGTAAAAAGTCTTTAAAACGGCGCTCACCAATAAAGCAAATACCAGTAGAATCTTTCTTTTTAGCTGTCGCCAAGTCATGCTCTTCAGCGATTTGACGCACGACTGGTTTTTCAAGCTCACCAACGGGGAATAGCGTCTTAGCGATTTTATCGCCACCAACCGCATGTAAGAAGTAGCTTTGGTCTTTATTATTATCCAGTCCACACAATAACTGGGCGACGGTTTCGCCGTTGTTATTTTCATAGTTCAGGCTGCGGCGCGTATAGTGACCGGTGGCAATATAATCAGCGCCAAGGGTCAGTGCATAGTCTAAGAACGCTTTAAACTTGATTTCTTTATTGCATAAAATATCTGGATTTGGCGTGCGTCCGGCTTTGTACTCTGCTAAGAAATGTTCAAAAACGCGATCCCAATATTCCATCGCAAAGTTGGCGGTATGCAGCTTGATACCGATTTTGTCACACACCGCTTGCGCGTCTGCTAGGTCATCCATCGCCGTACAGTATTCGGTGCCGTCATCTTCTTCCCAGTTCTTCATAAACAGACCTTCCACTTTAAAGCCTGCTTGCTGGAGTAAAACAGCCGATACGGAAGAGTCGACGCCGCCTGACATACCAACGATGACGTGCTTGCTGCTAGGATGGTCGATATCGGCAAGCGTCAAAGGACGATGGACGCTAAAAGAATCTGAAACGGGTAGGTTTGCGGTGTTTGGCGTGGCTGACATAAAATTGCTCAACAATTTATACGTTATCCAAAGTGTAAAATGACGCTATTTATCAATAAAACGGCTAAGAGTGATAGACTTAGTCAGCTGATAAGGTCATCTCGTTTTTTGGACGGGGTATTTTGGTCTGGGTATTGTGATAAAATAAGCGTCATATTATAACAGTTAATTGTAAGCGGTGGCGACCTATGCGCGCTTACTGTGCGTAAAACCGCTTTAGAAATTTAGATAGTGGTTCTAAATTATTTCAATCACCCTTCATTCACTTAGTAATTCACTTGGAATAATAATGATAAAAATTGGTCAAGGTATCGATGTCCATGCGTTTCATAATACGGGCGAGCAGCAGCAATATGTGATACTGGCAGGTGTGCCGATAGAGCATACCCATAGTTTGCTTGCACATTCTGATGGCGATGTGGTGTTGCACGCGCTTGCTGACGCGCTGCTTGGCGCATTGGCGCTCGGTGATATTGGGCAGCATTTTCCAGATACCGATGCGGCGCACGCAGGTTTGGATTCGCGCGTCCTACTCCGTTATGTGTATGGTAAAGTCCAAGCCGCCGGTTATACTTTAGGCAATGCTGATATTACCGTCATGTGCGAGCGTCCAAAATTGGCACCCTATAATCAAGCGATGCGCGAAAATATCGCCAGTGACTTGCAAACTGCTGTGAGTAATGTCAGCATTAAAGCCACAACGACTGAAAAACTGGGTTTTACCGGTCGGCAAGAGGGCATCATGGCCAATGCCGTGGTATTATTGGTGCCGAATATGCCTATGTCTGGCGACAATCTGGCTAGCGACAACATGGCTGGCGATAATGTTTCTGATGCTAATGTGCCTGACGTTTAATCCCTAATAGTAAATGATTAGATGGCTATTATAGTAAGTATCACTTGATGATGGTTGTAATATAATGGCAATTGCCCCATGTAGCAGCCACATGCCAAATTTAATGTGACATACCTTTTTTTGATAATGGTTTTAATAATTTTTGATTTTAATAAATAGGAGCTTTTATGAGTGAGCAAACCCCAAATACTGCTGCAAACGATGTTGAACAGCTTATTCGTGATCAAATCAAAGACAATAAAGTAATCCTTTATATGAAAGGCACCCCACAGTTTCCACAGTGTGGTTTTTCTGCTAAATCGATTGAGGTTTTGACGCAAATCGGGCGTCCATTCGCCTTTGTTAATATTTTAGAAAATCCAGAAATTCGTGCAACCTTGCCAAAGATTGCTAACTGGCCAACGTTCCCACAGTTATGGATTGACGGTGAGTTGATGGGCGGTTCAGACATCATTTTACAAATGTACCAATCAGGCGAGCTTAAGCCTTTGGTTGAAGCCAATAGTCCTGCTGCTTAATATTTAAGCGCGTTTATTGGGCAGTTTATATGTCTCAATAAATAGTTTAAAGCATTGAAGTACAGTAAACCCGAATAGCCTTCCTTAATAGAGTGGAATGGCTATTCGGGTTTTTTATTGTCTATGCAATTTATTGTTTTTATAGCTTTTAGCCCCATATAGTGTCCAAGATAAATATATTTTGCATAAAAGAGAGAATTATATGAATAATCAATTAACAAACACGGAATTAACGGAGCAACAAGAGGCGGCTGAACAAGCAGCCATAGAAAAACGCCGCGAGCACTTAAAAAACGAATCAACCCGTTTAATCGATATGGCGGATAATGAGCCAAATTCTGCCCTTAAATGTATCCATCAGCTAAGCGTGGCAGGCGGTGCAACCGAGGCGACTTATATTGCTATTGAGCAGCGTATCGTCGCTGATCAAGATGCTGCCGGTGCCTATCATTTGGCATTATTGGCACAAAATACCCCAGATTTACCCATCGATGCGCGTCAACTTATCGAGCTTGTGGTCAATAAAGGCGATAACGCTCAGCGTTTGGCCTTGTTAAAAAACTTGCCATTGCCACCGGTTGAGATGATTAAAGAGCAAATCTTGGCCAGTAATGACGGTGATGCTATTGGGCAGATGAATGCCTATTTGCAGATTAATCCAGAAGGTTATGGCAGCCACCATATGCTGGCAAGTGGGCAGTCCGACCGTATTGTACCGCTCAGCCCTGGTAAATAAATCCCACCTAGGTTCATCAAGCTTCTATTGATGTGCCTTGATAGCCAATTGCAATAATAGTTAATTTAAATAGTTTTTCGTATAACGTTTTTTCAGCGGCAAAAAATTGTTATAATTACCGGCTATCCAACCTATCTTTAATGGCTCATCTGAGTCGTTATCTCTTTTTAAATTCGACTGACGTTTATTTACCGGCAGCCATGCTATTTAACCATAGCCTCTGGCTCACGGTTGCGTTGAGAGTCAAGTGAGGCATACATGCAATACCCAAAAAATTACGACGTGGTAGTGATCGGCGGCGGTCATGCTGGCACAGAAGCTGCTCTGGCGGCCGCACGTATGGGGGCGCAAACTTTACTTTTAACGCATAATATCGAGACGCTGGGGCAGATGAGCTGTAACCCTGCGATTGGTGGTATTGGTAAGTCGCATTTGGTGCGTGAGATTGATGCGCTTGGCGGCGCCATGGCATTGGCCACCGACAAATCTGGTATCCAGTTTCGCGTGTTAAATAGCCGTAAAGGTGCCGCTGTTCGTGCCACGCGTGCGCAAGCAGATCGTATTCTTTATAAAGCCGCCATTCGTCATACGTTAGAGAATCAGCCAAATTTGGATATATTCCAACAAGCGGCTGATGATATTCTAGTTGAAAACGGTCGCGCGACAGCGGTTGTGACGGCAACAGGTATTATTTTTAACACCCAAACCGTGGTATTGACCTCAGGTACGTTTTTAGGCGGTGTCATTCATATCGGTCTTGAGAATTCAAAAGGGGGGCGCGCAGGCGACCAGCCTTCTATCAAGCTTGCTGACCGTTTACGTGAATTGAAATTGCCCGTTGGACGTCTAAAGACAGGGACGCCAGCGCGTATCGATGCGCGTAGCGTTGACTTTAGTGTCATGACAGTTCAGCCAGGCGATACACCGCTACCAGTGATGAGCTATATGGGCGATGTGTCCATGCATCCTGAACAGGTCAATTGCTATATCACCCATACCAATGCCCGTACCCATGACATTATCCGTGAAAACCTAGACCGCTCACCGATGTTTTCTGGCAAAATCGAAGGGGTAGGTCCACGTTATTGTCCATCAATTGAAGATAAGATTCACCGCTTTGCCGATAAAGACAGTCATCAAATCTTCATCGAGCCAGAAGGCTTGACCACGCATGAGCTATATCCAAACGGTATCTCAACCAGCTTGCCGTTTGATGTGCAATTAGATTTTATCCATAGTATGAAAGGCTTAGAAAATGCTCATATCACGCGTCCCGGCTATGCGATTGAATATGATTATTTTGATCCGCAAAACTTGAAGCCAACTTTAGAGACCAAATCAATTGATCGTTTGTACTTTGCCGGTCAAATCAATGGTACGACAGGCTACGAAGAAGCAGGCGTGCAAGGTCTTTTAGCCGGTACTAATGCGGCACTGGTCACCTGTGAAAACAGTGAGTTTGACGTTTGGACGCCGCGCCGCGATGAAGCATATCTTGGTGTACTGGTCGATGATTTGATTACGCATGGCACCACTGAGCCATATCGTATGTTTACCAGCCGCGCCGAGTACCGCTTGCTGTTGCGTGAAGACAATGCCGATCAACGCTTAACCGATACCGGTCGTAAGCTTGGTTTGGTAGATGACGTGCGCTGGCAAGCCTATCAAGAAAAAATGGAAGCCATTGCCACCGAAACCTCGCGCCTCAAAGACATCTGGGCAACCCCTGCTAATGCTCTAGGTCAGCAAGTCACCGAGCAGACAGGAGAGGTGCTTTCTAAAGAATCGACTGCTTACGATTTATTAAAACGCCCACAAATACATTTTAATGATATCGCTGCTATCACGGGCTCAGAGGTCGATAGCCAAGTCGGTGAGCAGATTGAGATTTCTGTTAAATACGCCGGCTATATTGACCGTCAGCAAGAAGATATCGACCAGATGAAGCGTTTGGAAAACACCGCATTGCCAATGGATTTTGATTATAGTGTGGTGTCAGGGTTATCTAATGAGATTGTACAAAAGCTGGCGCAAATTCGCCCTGCCACGCTTGCCCAAGCGGGACGCATTAGTGGTGTTACGCCTGCCGCTATTCAACTGCTTGCCATGACCGTTAAGAAGCAGAAAAAAGCACAGGCGGCGTTAAACTCATAATCATTGCTTAGCAAAGTGTTATGATTCAAAGCATGATTATTAAAAAAGCTCGTAACGAGTAATCGTTATGGGCTTTTTTTATGGCGAATAACTTAACAATTTCAGAACAGCTTGATGAGTTAAAGCTTGATACTTTAAAAAAAGAAAGGTTCAAAAGTAGGATAAAAATACCGACAAGGAGAGTCTTTATGCCTTACGATAAATTGTCAGAATTACCAGATGCCGTAAAAGACAACTTGCCTAAGCATGCGCAAGAGATTTTTCGCGAAGCATTTAATAGCGCCAGTAAACAATATGAAGATGAATCACGCTGGTTTGCTACCGCATGGGCCGCTGTCGAAAATACTTATGAGAAAAATGCGGACGGTAAATGGGTAAAAAAAGCAGAGTCCTAATTCAAATCATCAATAACGACGTTAGATACTCTATAATAAAACAGCCTTTTATTATTTAAACTTACTGATTCAAACTCACTGATTTTAACCAACTGCTAGTCATTGTTCTTTATTTTTTTAACAATACAGCTTTGGATACTCTGCTAACCTGAGCTTATTTATGACCGCTGCTATTATTTTTGCCATCACCATTGTACTGCCTAACCTTTTTTTGATGGGGTTGGGTTTTTTTATGCAGCGGCGTGGTGAGGCGAGTCAAGCTTTTATCGATCAAGCATCCAGCTTTGTCTTTAATTATTGTTTGCCTTGCTTGTTGTTTTTTAGCGTCGTTGATAGTGAGGTCGATTATGCTAAGCAAATGATTTTAATCGTGGCTGGTATTTTGGTCACCTTTATCCTATTTATTGGTGCCGAGATTTATGCCAGTTATTTTATTCGTAAGCCTGCCGACCAAGGCGTGTTTGTACAAGGTATCTTTCGCAGTAATATGGCGATTATCGGGCTGGCAACCGTCGCCAATGCTTACGGAGAGCAGGGCTTAAGTATTGGCGCCGTCTATATGGGGGTGGTGACGATATTATTTAATATCTTAGCGGTCATTACCCTGAGTCGTGTGTCCAAAAGCGCAGACGATACGTGGGTTAGTCGCAGCATAATGATTGTCAAAAAACTGTTTACCAACCCCTTAATCATTGCGTTGGTTGCAGCATTTGCTTATAAAGCGTTACCGCTGCCACCCATTACCGGTGTGATTCATAAGACGGGCGATTTACTGGCGGCGGTGGCATTACCGTTAGCACTGATTTGCGCTGGGGCGAGTATTGATTTAAAGTCGATGTTGCATCCGTCGGGGCTGTCGATGCAGGCTAGTATTGGCCGCATCGTTATTGCGCCTTTTGTGGCCATCGCCGTTGGGTTAAGTTTTGGCTTATCGGGCATGCATATGGGTGTGCTGTTTTTAATGGCGGCGTCACCGACGGCGGCTGCCAGTTATGTGATGGCAAAGGCCATGGGCGGGAATGATATATTGGCCGCTAATATTTTAGCATTTACAACGGTAGTAGGAATGTTTGGTATGGCGATTGGCGCGGCGATACTACGTGTTTTAGGATGGATGTAGCAGGGTGGATATAGCGCCAATCATTGTGTTAAATCGTCGTGTTAAATGATGGATATAAAGTAAATAATAAACTGATAAAAAGGAGCACTCAACGTGCAATTATTAAATCAAGCGGTCGTGACCGAACATCTTAATATGCAAGCGGCTATTGACGCTATCGAAGCAATGTTACATCAACAAGCGGCGCACCCTGAATGGGTTAAAGCCCCTGAGCGTTTGGTCATTGAGACGTTTAGCGAAGATGATAAACACAGCTCAGGCTCGCATTTATCGATGCCAGCGACGATTTATGATGGGGAAAAAGAATATACTGCCGTGAAATTGGTGACTATTTGCCCTGACAATCCCAGCCGCGATATGCCAACCACCACCGCCCTTATTACCGTATCCGATAATGATACGGGCGCCATATTAGCGATTATGGATGGCATTTATATTACCCAAGTGCGTACTGCAGCGTTGTCAGGTATCGCAACCAAATATATGGCAAAGCCTGATTGTCAAAGCGTGGCAGTGGTTGGCTGCGGCGGCATGGCTTATGAGCAATTGCATGCGGTATTGACAGTACGTCCTGAAATTAAAACGGTCTATTTATGGAATAGAAGCAGTGAAGGCGCTGAGCAATTTAAAACGCGTTTTGAGCGTGATTACAGCCAGTGGAAGGTTGATATAAGCATTTGCAAAGATATCAATGACGCTATTTGTGATGCCGATATTATCAACGTGGCGACACGGGCGACGGAAGGCTTATTTGATAGTGAACATATCAAATCTGAGGTTCATATCAATGCGGTTGGAGCATATCAGCCGTCGATGAAGGAGATAAGCAATGAGGTTATCGCCAACAGTGATATGGTGGTGGTTGATGACTTGGTAGGTAGCCGTCATGAAGCCGGTGATTTAATCCAAGCGCACGATAGCGAGGATTGTACATGGACGTGGAGTGACCTTAGTGGTGATTTGCAAGCGCTCGTCACCAAAGAGATCGTAAAATCAGAGCCGGGCATTACCTTGTTTAAATCAGTCGGCGCGGCAAGCTTTGATGCGGCCGTGGCTTTATATGTAGCAAAACAAGCCAAGCAAAAAGCTTTTGGCGCGGCAGTTGATTGGTAAGACGACTGATAGCTTATAAGCCTGATAGTGTATAAAGCCAACAACTAAGGTTTATTATCTTAATCATTACTATCATTAAAAAAGCCCCCGTTTCAAATTAGAAAAGGGGGCTTTTAACATCGAGAATAGTTATTTGATATTGTCTTTACGGCGTTTGCTTGCAAGACGCTGTTTGCGCTTGGGGCTAATATGATAGGTTAAATAGCCGCCAACAACCATCACCGCAATAAATGCCACGATATATAAAAATATTGATGAACCGATAAAAGTAGAGGGTTCCATGACCGTAATCTCATTAGGGCTTATCAATAATTATGCGAGCGAGGCGGTCTATTGTAAAGTAAACAAGTTTAGCTCAGGTGTAAGTTCCAGTGAACGTAAACGCGCTGCTTGATCATAAACGTTGGCGGTGACAATCAATTCATCTGGCTGATACTGCGCAAGGAATTTCGCAAGTTTCGGTTTGACCGTTTCTACAGAACCGATAAATGACACGGATAAAGCATTGTCTACCATCATTCTCTCAGCAGGACTCCAGATGCTATCCATATCATAAGTTGGCATTGGCATTTGTCCGCGCTCGCCTCGACGTAGACGCACAAAGCTTTGCTGCGCTGAGGTAAAGTGATATTGTGCGGTTTCATCATCATCGGCAAGTAATAGGTTTGCCGCTAGCATCACATAAGGCTTGTCCAAATACACTGATGGTTTGAACTGTTCGCGATAAGCAGTGATGGCTTGACCGAGCATCTGCGGAGCAAAATGCGAGGCAAAGACGTATGGTAGACCCAAATGTGCCGCTAAGGTCGCGCCAAAAAGCGATGAACCCAATATCCAAATAGGAATGTTTGATTTCGCCCCTGGAAATGATTGTACAGGGCTATCGTCTGTGCTATCGCCTAAGAAATATAGCAATTCTTGTACATCTTGTGGAAAACGATCGGCGTCTTGCATTTGACGACGCAGCGCCTGAAAGGTAGCGCCATCTGTACCCGGTGCGCGCCCTAGACCTAAATCTACGCGGTCACCATATAGCGCCTGTAAGGTACCAAACTGCTCGGCAATGACTAGCGGTGCATGATTGGGCAGCATGACGCCACCTGCACCGATGCGTATGCGCTTGGTTTGACTGCCGATGTGCGATAACAGCACGGAAGTCGCTGCACTAGCGATACCAGGCATGTTGTGATGCTCGGCCATCCAATAACGGTTAAAGCCGGATTTCTCTGCTTGCTGAGCGATAGCAACTGTCTGTGCAATGCCTTCAGCGATGGTTTTTCCTTCAGGAACGGGTGCTAAGTCTAAAAAAGATAATGGAATTGTATTGCTCATGATTCACCTATTGTTATGATGGCGCTTTTCAACGACATTTTTATAGTTGGTTTTTTTAAACATCAGTAATAAAAAGCATTCTGATTATTCAATAGCTCATATGATGGGGCAGTTATAGAGAATATAAAGGTCAACGCCCAAGGTAATAACAAATCGTAATAATTCGAGGCGCATATAAGAGTGCCGCGCAGATTTCTTGCCGAAATAAATAGTCTTATAAAAGAAAAATACAAACGGCACCGCTATCTATTGATAACGGTGCCGTTTGTATTTGTTAGCAAGACGATTATTAAGCCATGCTGCTTGAAGTCGTTGTTAATTGCTTAAGCGCCGCTGCATGAACTACCCACTACCTAAAGAGGTAGGGGTTTCTTGGGTAATACCCATACTTATTTGCGGTGTTTTGCAATAGCGGTTAGGCAAATTTACCGAGCTATCCCCCTCGCACCGAGGGTTCACAATTATTGCTGTTTTCAAGCAATTCGGATACAGACTAACGCTGATGTTATTAGATTGCTCTAAAGGTCTGAAATGCTGTCCTTGAGTAGAATTTATCAACTAAGCGGTAGGCTGTCAAGACGTATTCGTCACACTACCTTAGAGGTAGGGGGTTTCTACGCAGTTTCTGTTAAAAAGCTACTGATTAAGTTAACAGCTACTGACTAAATTGCTTTTGGCATAACTCCATAAAGGCGCGTCCGTATTGACGGATTTCTGCATCATCACGTACCGCCATCCAGCTGGTAAAACGTCCGAAATGGTCAACAGGAATGGCAGTCAAATTCTGATAATGACTTGGCTCAAATGCCATTTCGGCAATAATGCCAATGCCCAATCCCAATCCCACATAAGTGCTAATCACATCGGCATCAAGCGCTGCGAGTACAATATCAGGCTCAAGTCCCGCGTCACTAAAGGTTTTATCAATAGCGCCGCGCCCTGTAAAGCCGCCGTGATAAGTCACAATCGGATAGCTGGCAAGCGTTGGTAAATCAATCGATTCTAGTCCTGCAAGTTCATGGTCGCTTGGTACAATGACCCGATGCGTCCAGTCGTAATAGCGGTAGCAACGCAAATAGTTATTGTGTAATAACGATTCAGTGGCAATACCAATATCTGCCTGCCCGCGAATGACCATCTGGGCGATGGTTTCAGGGTCTGCCTGTTGCAGGATTAAATTAACCTTGGGGAAGCGCTCTTTAAATTCTTTGACCACTTCTGGCAATACATAACGTGCCTGCGTATGCGTGGTGGCAATCGTTAGCGTGCCAATATTGGGATTATTAAAATCCAGACTGAGGTTTTCAATGGTACGAATTTCAGCAAAGATAGATTCGATGTGCGGCATGAGTGCTGTGCCCATGGTCGTCAGACCCGTCAGGCGTTTGCCTTGGCGCACGAACACTTCGGTTTTAAGCTGGTTTTCAAGTGCTGCAATATGTTTTGATAGACTCGATTGGCTGGTATGCAGCACAGTTGCTGCTTGACTTAAATTATAGCCATTAATTACCGTATGCCACACTGTTTCCAACTGCTTCAGTTGGATTTGTAGATGCCGCTGATTGACCACTACGTCGATTGCCATCACTTAACCCTATTGTATAAATATACAAACCCTGTCTGTATATAAAAATAAAAACGTACAAATACTCAGTAAGTCACCAGTGTAAATCAAAGCTATTATTCTTGTATATAATAAATAGCTATGAATTTATGTTAATTAGGAATATAGAGTGGTTTATTTAACTTAAAGTGGCAAGAGAGCATGAAAACAAGATACGGTTAGAGAAAGTCATTTTTAATATTTAAGTGAGTTTTTGATACACGACGTTACCATCATGAAATAAATAAGGTGGCCGAATGCTATGGTTATTAAGTTAATGCAAAAACATCTAGTCAAGGTTAGCGTTCTCAAGTACCATAATTCAATTTTGTGCTAATGATAGTTTTATGCAACGCTGAGCAATTTTTATCGATCCTTTTTATCTATAATCAATAAGAAATGATTGATAAAAATTGTGCGCAGTTGTGTTCTTTTGTCTCAAGTTTTGGTGAGTTATTATGTCTGCTGTCCAACCTGTAACGCCTGATCAACCGATTGCCAAAAAATCATGGGGAGAAGCCGCCAAAGCTTATCTAGACCCACGTGTCATTATCATGCTGTTTTTAGGGTTTTCAGCCGGTATACCCATTTTGCTTATTTTTTCCAGTCTGTCATTATGGCTAAGAGAAGCAGGCATTGACCGTGGTGTGGTCACCATGTTCAGCTGGGCAGCATTGGGATACTCATTTAAGTTTATTTGGGCGCCATTAATCGACGCGCTGCCGGTGCCTTTTTTGACTAAATGGTTGGGTCGTCGCCGTAGTTGGATGGTGGTGTCACAGCTGCTTATTGTATTGGCTATCTTTTTGATGGCGACGGTCAACCCTGTCAGCGAAGACGTATTGGTTTATATGGCAGGTGCGGCGGTTTTGCTGGGCTTTTCTTCTGCCACCCAAGATATCGTCATTGATGCTTACCGTATTGAGCTGGCACCGCCATCGATGCAGTCTATTTTGTCCTCTATCTATGTGTCAGGTTATCGCGTTGGTATGATTGTCGCTGGGGCAGGCGCACTATATTTAGCAGATTATTTCGGTTCGACGGAAAGCTTTTATAGTTATGAAGCGTGGCGCAATACCTATTATATTATGGCTGGGGTTATGACTTTGGGTATACTGACCACCTTTGCCAGTTATGAGCCAACCGCTGAGATTTTGCAAAGTCATAAGCAAAAAAGCAATCTTAAAGTTTTCTTAATTTACTCAGCGTTACTATTAATACCAGCTTTATTGTTCGGCGTCATATACCTGATCAATATCCTTATTAATAAGGTCTTTGATAGTACCATTGCGCTGATACCGTTAATGGCCATGCCAAGTATCAAGTTTTACTTTTTAGCGTTGGTGGTGTGTGCGCCACTGCTGCTACTGTACTTTATGATCAATCAACCCAAAATTATCAATAAAGCGCCATTGGTGGCTGAAACCCGTGAAGACTATGTCAGATTGGTTTTATTATTTGTGTTTGCCGTCGTCGCATTTATCGCAGCCTATGTATTAATAGGGCAGGTATTGCCTGAGTTTGAAGGCGTGTTTGTCAGCTTCATTAGTGAGACATTGCATTTACTGATAAGCTTAGCCACAGCAATGGCAGCAGGTTATGCATTAGTAAAAGTTGGTTTAGTGAAAAAAGAAATTGCGATGGCGACATGGATTGAGCCTATCTTAGATTTCTTTAGACGCTATGGTAAAAAGGCATTATTGTTATTAGCGCTGATTGGTTTGTACCGCATCTCAGATATTGTGGCAGGGGTGATATCAAACGTCTTTTATCAAGATATGGGCTTTAGTAAAACCGATATTGCCAATGCGGTAAAATTGGTTGGCGTGATTATGGCCATTGCTGGTGGTTTCTTAGGTGGGCTGTTGGCGCAGCGTTTTCGTATCATGCATGCGATGATGATTGGCGCTATTCTTGCTTGTGCGACCAATTTATTATTTGTGGTGCTGACCTATAATCCGGGCAGTTTGCCGATCATGTATATGGCGGTAATTTTTGATAATTTAGCCGCAGGTCTTGCCAGTGCGGTATTTATTGCCTTCTTATCGGCGTTGACTTCTATACGTTTTACCGCGGTACAGTACGCTATTTTTTCTTCGTTAATGACGCTTATTCCTAAGGTCATGGGTGGCTATTCAGGCTCTATTGTAGATAGTATGGGCTATCCGTTCTTCTTTATTTTTACCTTTGCGATTGGTATTCCTATTTTAGCGCTGATTTACTTTGTCGATAAACATATCGTCATTGGTGATAACGATGATATTTATGGCGACAATGACAATAATGGCGATGGTGAAGGCGGCAAAGGTATTGGTGATAAGTTGACCAAAGCCAATCCAAATCTAACAGATACCAAAGAGCCACCGCGGGCATCAGAGTAGCTAAGACAATAAAATATAACCAGTTCGACAGGCTTATTCAGTAAACAGTAATTTTACGAGTTATTTATGACAGCACCTACCATTGGTCAAATAAAACAGCAAGTTCAGCAGTGGTTAAACGAGAGTGAGAATAGCAATATACCTTCATTTTGGTTCACTGATTGGCTGTTATTTGTCATCGATAAACCAAGCTCATTTTTAATCACTGATGAAAACTATCAACTGACCGATAGCGAGCTTGAGCAATTTCATGCGGGTGTGACTAAGATGCAGCAGGGTACACCCTTGGCATATTTAACGGGACAGCAAGAGTTTTGGTCGCTGAACTTTAAAGTGAATGAGCATACGTTAATACCGAGACCCGATACTGAGATATTGATTGAACAAGTATTAACGTGCATAAACTCTCAACCGAAAAGTGTCGATAATAATAAAAAACCAAAGCGCCTATTAGATTTAGGCACTGGCTCAGGTTGTATTGCGATCAGCTTGGCGCATGAGTTAAAACAAAGCTGTCAAAATAGTTCAACAGAAAGCTGGCAGGTTGTTGCCGTTGATTTATCATCCGAGGCGTTAAAAGTCGCTAAGCACAATGCAATGGTAAATGAGGTTGCTGATATCGAGTTTATCCAAAGTAGTTGGTATGACGCGCTGTCTACTCAGGATGAGTCATTATTTGATGTGATTGTGTCTAACCCGCCTTATATTGATGAAGAAGATGAGCATTTAGCAAGATTAGTTGCCGAGCCGATTAGCGCCTTAAGTGCTCCCAATCATGGACTTGCCGATATAGAACATATTGTCCAGCAGGCGCCGCAACATTTGAATGTAGGTGGGCTTTTAGCAATTGAGCATGGCTTTGATCAAGGTTCAGCGGTTCGTCAGCTATTTTTAGACAATCGCTTTGATTCTGTCCATACGGTTCAGGACTTTGGTGGTAATGATAGGGTGACTTTGGGTCAGCTGTCATAATGGGTTATTGTAGTGAATGGGTTTTAGACCCCCATTATTTTAATAATAGTGTTTTTAATAGCAGGTATTTTTAGTAATACGTTTTTTGATTATAAATCGTGGTGAAAAATTGTGGTAGAAAGTATGACGCAGTCAAAAGAAACAGGGCAGCTAGTGGATGCAGAGCTGTTACGTTATGCACGGCAGATATTGCTTGATGGTTGGGATATCGATGCTCAATTACGCTTAAAAGCATCGCGCGTCGTTATGATTGGTGCAGGCGGTCTTGGTTGCCCGGCTTCTGAAACGCTCGTGCGAGCGGGATTGGGGCAAGTGCATCTAATAGATGATGACATGATTGAAGCCAGCAATCTTCAACGGCAAACGCTATTTTTACCTGAAGATATCGGCAAACCTAAAGCGCTTACAGCTGCGCAAATGCTCAGCAAAATTAATCCTCTGATTAGTGCCCGCGGTACAGTGGCAAGATTGAGTGAAGACAATGCTTATGAGCTGCTTGATATGGCATCTGGCACGCCTGACCTGCTTTTAGACTGTGCTGATAATTTTGCCACCCGAGATATCATCAATCGCATTAGTGTTCGTTATCAGATTCCGTTGTTATCTGCTTCAGCGATTGCGATGCAAGGGCAGTTGGCATTATATGAGCCGCAGTTGGATACAGGCTGCTATCATTGCGTCTTTGGTTCTGTGGTACTTGATGCAGAGGCTGATGAACGTACTTGTGCCAATTCAGGGGTACTTGCTAGTACGACTGCTATCATGGGTAACTTACAAGCCAATGCTGCGCTGCAATATCTAGGATTAACCAAAAATCCACTGACAAATAAGCTGTTAATATGGGATGGTAGCCAGATGCAGCAACGGCTGATGGGCTATCGCAAAGATGCGCATTGTCCGATTTGTACTAAAGATTAGCAAATACTTAACCATTTTCAGTCTCTGTATCCTCATAATCTCCTTTTTATTACCATAGTTGTTTCTTATGAAAATTCATCGCCCGCATTTATTAAAGCATACCTTTAATGTCGTTAATCGTGTTCGCCAAACTGCAAGCGTTGCTGGTTTGTCAGCGCTTAGAGTCGCAAAGGGTGAAAAACCTGATGCCATGCTGCTAAAGGAAACCTTTGAACAATTAGGTACGACTTACATTAAAATTGGGCAGTTTATTGCCAGTACGCCGTCATTGTTCCCGCGTGAATATGTTCAAGCATTCCAAAGCTGTTTGGATCAAACGACGCCATTATCCTACGCTTATATTGAACAGGTATTAAAAGAAGAGCTGGTCGCCACTGGTCTGACGCTTGAGGAGATGTTTGCTCATATCGACACAAAACCGTTAGCATCAGCCTCTATTGCCCAAGTACATGCCGCGCGTTTGCATAATGGCGATGAAGTGGTATTAAAGGTACAAAAACCGGGCGTTGAAACCATTATGCAAACGGATTTGGGCGTATTACATGGCGTGACCAAATTGGTTGAACTACTAATGCCTTCGATGCGCTTTGCCAGTATTGCGCCTATTATCGATGAAATTCGTTTGCGCATGCTTGCCGAAACGGACTTTATCGCTGAAGCGCAAAATATTCGTGATTTCCAGCAGTTTTTAGCGATATCAGGAAATACACGCGTCGTCGCGCCGACCGTCTATGAAGAGCTAACCACCAAGCGCGTACTGACCATGAGCCGCTTATACGGCGTCTCTATGGTAGATGAGTCCGTCATGCGTCAGTATTGTACTGACCCTGCGCAAGTGATGGCAGATACTTTGAATACCTGGTTTGCCAGTCTCATGCTCTGTAATAGCTTCCATGCGGATTTGCACGCGGGTAATTTGATGCTATTAACCGATGGGCGTATTGGTTTCTTGGACTTCGGTATCGTTGGTAAATTAAAAGCTGAGAGCTGGCGCGCCTGTATGGGTATGATGCAAGCGATGCAAGACAGCGATTATCAAGCAATGGCACGCCATATGATTGATATGGAGATGACCCATGGCGGCAACCAAGTTGACGTCGCGGCATTGGGTAATGATTTGCAGCGTATGATGAAAACCATTATGGCAGAAGACAAAGCATTTACCAGCGGCGTGCCTTTCAATAGCAAAGAGCAGGCCGATGAATTAAATAAAATGATGTTAGAGATTGTTGAGGTCGGCAAGCGTCATGGCATTCATTTCCCACGTGACTTTGCCTTATTGACCAAGCAAATGCTCTATTTTGATCGTTTTATGCGCACGCTTGCCCCTGATATGGATATGTTTAGCGATCAGCGCGTGCAAATGCTAGGTCAAGCAGAAACAGCCGAGCAGGCGAGTCGTCCACTTCGAAATATCTCTTAATATTAAGTACATGATAGTAGTAAGCGTTATATTTAGAACTCTTTTATTCTATTTTTAATTGGTTATGTATCACTGCTTTTGATTGCTTTTAACACAAAGGATTGTGTGCTTCTTGCCACAAAATGGCTCTGTCATGATGACTGCTTTTAAAAGCCGTGCTGCTACTATTATTACCAATCAAACGGCGATTGCTTGTATAGGGTTATATTGTCTGGCGGTGGTTATGGGGTTTGGGCGGTTTTTATTTACCGCAACCTTACCTGATATTATGACACAATTATCATTATCGACGGTCATTGCAGGTTGGCTGGCCTCGGTCAATTATAGTGGTTATTTTATTGGCGCGCTCATTGCGATGTTTGTGCCCCAACGTTTGACATGGCAAATGCTCATAGCATGGACAGCAGTCAGTATCGTTACTACCATGCTATTGGTCGTGCCAAATCTGTCGTTGAATAGCTGGTATGTCATCCGCTTGTTATCTGGTATCGCCAGTGGGGTGGCGATGATTTTAAGCTCATCGCTAGTGATTCAAAGCTTTAGTCATGAGCGCCGCTCGGTACTTTCAGCCTTACATTATGCGGGCATTGGCGTCGGTATCAGCGCCTCTGCCGTCTTGACATGGTGGTTATTAACACTCGGCTATCATTTCGATATCATTTGGTTGGTAGCAGGGATTATTAGTCTACCGTTATTATGGCTGCTTTATGCTATTAGACCGCAAAATCTGATTTCAGCTGATTTATCATCATCTAAATTATCGTCCTCTAACTTGCAGTTCCCTAAGCGACAATCCTCTAAGCTATCATCCCTTAAATCAGAGCCTGTTAAATTAAACCGCAGCAATCAGCGCCTATCCATACAGCAAACTTATCTTAATTTTAAACGTTCTTTATATGAAGCGGTGGCCGGTCATACCAAGGCGATTGTATTACTGTCGGCAAGTTATGTATTGGCGGGGTTTGGTTATATTACTTCAGCGACTTTTTTGCCGGTGATGGCAACGCAGCGGCTTACAACACAAAGCTATGCAGGGTTACTGATTTGGCTGGTGGTTGGTATCTTTGCCATGCTATCGAACCCTATTTGGGGCGCGCTTGCCAAGCGCATTGGCGAGACCAAAACCTTGATGGGTTTGACCTTATTACAAGCGTTTGGTATGTGTTTGCCAATATGGTCTGATGGTGCTATTGGCTTATATGGTAATGCAGTGATTTTGGGCTTAACCTTTGTCGGTATGGTGTCAATGACACTTAATTTGATTAAAAATATCAATCCCGCTTACTCAAATTTATTGATCGGGCTGGCAACTTTGGCGTATGCAATAGGCCAGTTCATAGGACCGTTGGTCACGGTGGCGCTGGCAGGGAAACAGGACAATTTTAACGCCGGTTTATTGGTCGCGGCTAGCGGTTTATTACTAGGGTTGGTTTTAGTTTTCTTTTTTCAGCGGCAAACACAGCGGCAATCTCAGTCATCTTCTAATTGATAACTAGAATTAATGAAAGGAAACAGCCACAGCCACATTAACCGTCAAACTAAACCACGCTACGGCTAAATACTTCTCGTAGCTCAAAGCTGGTATGCACTTGGGCGACGCCTTCGATGCGATTGAGCCTATGCAATAAAAACTCCTCATAATGCGCCATATCGCGTACGCGCACTTTAATTAAGTAATCTTCGGTGCGACCGGTGACGATACTACAGCTAACCACCTCATCGAAACTTTGAATTTTTTCCTCAAAAAGCTCAAAGCGATCTGCAGTATGGCGATCCATACTAATCGCGATAAATACCGCCAGAGGATAGCCAAGTTTTTGCGCATCAGTCTGGGTATGGTAGCCAGTGATAATACCTGAATCTTCTAAGCGTTTGATACGGCGCGCGCAAGGGGTCGCCGATAAGTTAACCCGTTCGGCAAGCTCGGTAATACTCATACGTGCTTGGGTTTGTAATAAGCGTAATATCTGTTTGTCAGTATCGTCAATATCTATGGCTAAAGAGTTTTCCGTATGGTTATTTAACATCGAATATCGCCTTATTGGTGAATTACAGCAATTATAATCATAATTGTGCATTTTTTCACTAAATTACTATGAATTTTGGTGAAATAAAGCTGATTTCTAACACAGAAACTTTGTTATTATAATGGCATAAACTTTTATTATCTCGTATGATAAAGAATGATTTGGTCATTAGTTGCCCAGCTAAAATCTACACTTCAACTCAGCTCTTTATGTTATCTAAGGATTGATTATGCCTAATCAAGCAACACGCCATGCAGACAACACCTCTGCAAAAGTTACCCCCAAAAATGCCGCTTTCGATTTCCGTAAATATCGTCCATTTGCGTTTGCACCTGTGCTGACAGATCGCACTTGGCCGAGCAAAACGATTGAGAAATCACCAATTTGGGCAAGCGTGGACCTGCGCGATGGTAATCAGGCGTTAATCGATCCGATGACGATTGAACAAAAAATGCGCTTTTTTAAAACCTTGGTCGATGTGGGTTTTAAAGAAATTGAAATTGGTTTCCCGTCAGCGGCGCAAGTTGAGTTTGATTTTGCGCGCAAATTAATCGAAGAAAACCATGTGCCTGCTGATGTCACCTTGCAAGTATTGGTGCAGGCTCGCGAGCATTTGATTGCCCGTACTTTTGAATCATTAAAAGGGGCGAAGCGTGCCATCGTCCACGTTTATAACTCAACGTGCCGTATCCAACGCGAAAAAGTATACGGTAAAAATAAAGCTGAAATTAAAGAGATTGCCATTACCGGTGCGAATTTATTGGTCGAATACGCGGCCAAATATCCGGAAACAGAATGGGTATTCCAGTATTCACCTGAAAGCTTTAGCCAAACTGAGACGGAATATGCAGTCGAAGTCTGTGACGCGGTTTGTGATGTCTGGAAGCCTGAAAACGGTCAAGAAGTGATTTTAAACTTACCCGCGACGGTTGAAGCATCAACGCCAAACGTCTTTGCTGACCAAGTTGAATATTTCTGTCTTCATCTTGCCAAACGTGAGCATGTCACTATCAGTTTGCATACTCATAATGACCGTGGCTGTGCCGTAGCGGCGGCTGAGCTTGGCGTGCTTGCTGGTGCCGATCGTATTGAAGGCACCTTGCTTGGTAATGGTGAGCGTACCGGTAATATGGATATCATGGTCATGGCAATGAACTTGTTCAGCCAAGGCGTTGATCCAGAGCTTGATTTTAGTAATATGAGTGAGATTGTACAGGTGGTGAGCGAGTGTAATAACTTGCCACTTCATCCTCGTCATCCGTACGTTGGCGAGTTGGTCTTTACCGCCTTTAGTGGCTCGCATCAAGATGCCATTAAAAAATGCCTCGATTATAATGAAAAGCATGCCGAGCAGACCGAAAATGTGTGGGATGTGGCGTACTTGCCAATTGATCCGGCGCATATCGGTCGCAGCTATCAAGACGTGGTACGTATCAATAGCCAGTCTGGTAAAGGCGGCGTTGCTTATATCTTGCAGCGTAACTATGGCTTTAATTTGCCACGCTGGATGCAGATTGACTTTAGCGGTGTGGTACAAAAACAAGCGGAAAACGCGGCTCGTGAATTACAGAATGATGAAATCTTACAAACCTTTGAAGACACTTATTTGCAGCAAGGCAGCTTTGAGCTTCTAGATTATAGCGTCAATAATAAAGGCGGCGAGGTGTACTTTAACGGTCAAGTACAGATGAATGGTGACGCCATCACTATTGATGGTACGGGTAACGGTCCCTTGTCATCGTTCATTGACGGACTTGCTCAGCATACGGGTAAATCCATTCATGTCATCAACTACGCTGAGCATGCGATTAATCCGCAGCACAATAGCGGTGATGGTATCGATGATGATACCAATAATGATAACAAAACCAACGCCAACGCTGCCGCTTACATTCAGCTAAATGTCGATGGTGAAGTTTATTCAGGTATTGGTACTTGTAGTAGTACCGTATCGGCGATGCTTAAAGGCGCTTTATCTGCCTTTGCTCAGGCAGTAAATACCGCCGCTGCTTAATAAGATTCATAATATTAAAATAGTCTTAGCATTAAGACAGTTTATTTAATACGGTAACCTATAACGTCATGGCTCTTGCAACCAGCAAGTTAGCCATGGCGTTATTTTTTATGTAAGAATTTAACTTAGCAGAACGCTATTTTAAAAGTACCTTTTTTATATTGAAATCATTATAACTGAGTGCGTGCTTAGCGACGTCTTTACGAGTGATAGCATAATGTTACTTGTGTTTTTGGTGTCTAAGACTTACGCTAATGTATATATCATTCATTATTATAATAGTAGAAAAACAAGGTTAATTATGGAACCTATATCATTTGCTTCATTTACATTGGCATCTATTTTAGCTTCACTGCCAGCGAATGGTGAAGTCGTCAGTAAGCCCACGATTACCACGCATATCAGTCCCGCCATTGCCGGACAGTGGGAGATAGATTTAGACAGTAGTATCACAATGACCAAAGAAGCGGAGGCCAGACAAGCAGCATCCAAGCAGCAAAAAGAAAAAAGTCCTGAGCCAAAAGTAAACGCTGATACAAAAGATGGACTACTGAGCCAAAATGAAAAACGTATCGTTAATATAAAGCCGAGCAGCAGTCAAAAACTGATGGCTTCAGCAGCGAAATCCAATCAATGCCGTGAGTTATATAACTTTGCTGCGGATAATGAGATGTGGGCGGTCAGCGGTAAAGAATGGACCTATGGTCGCTACCTAGTCACTCACCGCGAAGAGGGTTTGCCGATTATTGCTCTCAAAACGGTCTATGATAACAATGAGGTAGATTGCTCAGGCAATCAGATAGATCAGACTGATGAGGCGCTGATTGCGTTTTTAAACCATGACGGTAATCAAATGCAGTGGTGTGCCGATCCTGATGGTACCGAATGCTTTATGAATTTCACTAGAGTATTACCATAATATTTTATTATCATTTATAAACTGTCGTCTATAAACTGTTATCTATAAAATTTAAAATCTTCATTTATAAAATACTGACACAATAAAAAACCGCTATCTATTTGGATAGCGGTTTTTTTATTAACTTTCTTGTAAAACAATAGCATTTAGAAAGACTAGGAATCAGCCTTGTCTTTATTGGCTGTTAATAACTCTCTTTCAAGATAATGAATATTTTGTGCTTCATGGACAAATTTATCATCAGCCAAAATTACATCGCGATGCATCGGTATATTTGTCTTGATACCTTCAATCACCAATTCATCAAGTGCGTGCAAGGTTTTAGAGATTGCTTGCTGCCGCGTTTGACCATGGCAGATAAGCTTGCCAATGAGTGAGTCGTAGTAGCTTGGAATCTCATAGCCGGGATAGAGATGTGAATCAAAGCGAACGCCAGCGCCACTAGGTGAGTACAGCTGAGTGACAGTACCGGGTGATGGCATAAAGGTCACTGGATCTTCAGCATTGATACGACATTCAATCGCATGACCTTGAACTTCAATTTCGCTTTGACGATAAGATAAACCGTAGCCCGCTGCGATTTTAAGCTGCTCAACGACCACATCGATACCTGTAATCATCTCGGTGATGGTATGCTCAACCTGTACGCGCGTATTCATCTCGATAAAAAAGAATTCATTGTTTTCAAATAAAAACTCAAACGTCCCAGCACCGCGATACTTGACCAGCTTACAGGCTTTGACACAGGCATCGAGGATAGGCTGACGTACATCATCAGGGATATCAGGGGCAGGTGCCTCTTCTAATACTTTTTGATGGCGGCGCTGTAAAGAGCAATCACGGTCATAAAGATGAATCGCATTACCGTTGCCGTCGCCAAGTACCTGTACTTCTACGTGGCGCGGATTTTGTAGATAACGCTCCATATAGACGGTATCGTCGCCAAACCACAATTCAGCTTCTTGCTTTGCCGCTTGCACTTGACCAATAATTTCCTCAAAGCGCTCAACGACGCGCATACCACGACCACCACCGCCTGCAGCTGCTTTAATAATAAGCGGAAAGCCAATGTTGCGTGCTTGCTCTTCCGCATTGTGCATGGTCACCGCACCCACTGAACCGGGTACCGTTGGCACACCTGCTTTTTTCATGGCATTGATGGCAGAAACTTTATTGCCCATTAAGCGAATATGATCGGCGTTAGGGCCGACGAAGGTCAATCCGGCTTCTTCGATACGCTCAGCGAACTCAGCATTTTCAGCTAAAAAACCATAACCGGGATGAATGGCGTCAGCACCAGTAATTTCAGCGGCGGTCAAAATCGTATTGATATCAAGATAGCTTTGGTTGGCATTGGGTTTGCCAATACAGATTGCTTCATCAACAAAGCGTAAATGCATCAAATTTGCATCAGCGGTAGAATAGACGCCGACAGTCTCTATGCCAAGCGCCTTACAAGCTCGAACGATACGTAGGGCAATCTCACCTCTATTGGCGATGAGCAGTTTTTTTATCATGGGGTCATCCTTGTTGAAGCGGCAGTCATTGATAAAGTCGCTATTTTAGACATCATAAAAATAAATGACGATACAACTCATTTAGGTAAATTGAGCGCTGATGCCGTATCAATAATAACGAGGTCTCAATCATTACAAAGTAAAGGTTGGAAATAGCGTTACGCTTTGTAGCGTATGACCGGCTGACCAAACTGCACAACTTCAGAGTTATTGACTAAGATTTCATCCACAATACCGCTTTGAGTCGCTTCAAGAGGATTCATGATTTTCATAGCTTCAATAATACCAAGCGTGTCACCCGCTTGTACTTTTTGTCCAACCTTTACAAACGGTGGATCGTTAGGGCTTGGGGCTGAATAGAAAACACCAACCATCGGCGATGTCTCAACGCTACCAGCTTTGATAGCAGCTGTGGCTTCAGCAGCGATTGGCGCAGCGCCAACACTAGGAGCGGCCATCATCGTTGGTGCAGGCGCATCATAGTGACGAGTTAAGCTAATATGTTCGTCGTCTGAGCTGATTTCTAAATTAACCAGTTCACTTTCTTCCATGAGTGCGATCAGGGTGCGTATTTTTTCAATATCCATAATTTTAATTTTGCCTTGTACTAAATTCGAGAAAATAGTGTAACTAAATATTGTGTTGGTAATTGCTAATGATACCTATATTCACGCCAATGAGCAATCGATGTACAGTTGTTAACTGAGTTTTTTTACATATTATGACGTAAGCTATCTTATAGAGTAAGAAATACTTAATGATTTATCATAGTCTATGTGACAAGGTAGCGCTAGTAATGGTTACTAGACGCTACGATTGGATAAAGGTAATGACAACATTAAGCCCACATCATGGTCAAGCGTTTTTGCTGATAGCGCAAACGTACGGTAAGCAAGATGGAAGATAGGAATAAGCCGGTGATAAGTGCCATCCAAAAACCTTGCGCGCCAACGTCGGTAAAGCGCACCAGATAAATACCAAGTGGTAGGGCCACGAGCCAATAACAAAATAGCGTGACCCACATCGGTATGGTGGTGTCTTGCATACCGCGTAATATACCGGCGACATTGACCTGCCAACCATCAAATAACTGATAGGCTAAGGCAAAGATAAGTAGGTGCATGGCTTGGGCTGTGACGTCGGGATTGTCGGTAAAGGCCGCGGCCAATTGCGGTCTAAATAACCAAATGCCAAGCATACAAGTAAGGGCAATTATTACCGTCCATATCAAGCCTGTGGCTTGTACCTGACGTAATGCCATCAGGTTTTTCTCACCAAAGCGATTGGACACCATAATCGTCAGCGCCATCGCAACTGAGATGGGAATCATAAACAGCTGCGAGGTCACCGATAGCGCCACCTGATGCGAGGCGGTTGCAAGCTCGCCTAAGGGGCTGATTACCAATGCTCCCAAGCTAAACAAACTGGCTTCAAAAAAGATAGAAATGCCAATCGGGATACCAAGCTTTAATAGTTTTTTGATTTGCGCGCGATTGGGACGGGCAAAAGCATAAAAGAAGCGCGTACTAGCAAACTGTTGACGCTTAGTAAAACTGGTATAAGTCGCTAATAGTATGACATTAATCCAAAGGACTATTGCGGTTGCAACCCCGCAACCTGCGCCGCCCATCTCAGGCATGCCAAATAAACCATGGATAAAGATATAGTTAAGCGGAATATCGGCAAGCAGCCCGATGATACTGATAACAGTGACAGGCTCTGGTCGACCAAGCGCCTCACAATAACTGCGCAGTACCGCATAGACCGCAATCGCAGGGAAACCGAACGATACCCCTCGTAGATATTGGGAAGCGATAGGTTGGATGTTTTCAGGCACACCCATCACCCCAAGTATATTGGGTGCCAGATTGACAATAATAAAACCGAGAATGCCGATGACACCTGCCGTCCATAAAGACTGCTGGGTGATGTGTGGTACTTGGCTGTGTTTGTTTTGCCCGATTGCTTCGCCAATGAGCGGCGTGGTGGCAATCAAAATACCGGTCGCCAATAAAAACAGCGGCAGCCAAATACCGGAACCAACAGCGACGGCGGCTAGGTCAAGGGCAGAGACTTGACCGGCCATAATGGCATCGACAACCCCAAGTGCGGCTTGGCAAAACTGGGTAATCAAAATAGGCAGTGCAAGTACGCCTAAGCGTAAGCTGTAACTTTTAAAATCTCTGAAAGATAATGGGAAAACCATAATAAGCAACTTTTTATTCTTTGCGGTAATGATTGTAGATGAGCAAATGCTGCCATCAACAAGTTAATAGCAAGACAGTAAAATAGGATTGGTGCGACGATAATACTCCGATAAATAATATGAGCAAGTCCAATCTGAGTAACAATAGGCCGGTTAGGTATAAAAATAAAAATGGTAGCCCTAAAATAAAAATAACCCGTCAATTCGCAAGCAGAATCGACAGGTTATTATTAAAAATAATGGTAAACAAGCTTAAGTCTGATGTCAACGTTCTAGACGCGTTTGTTAATACTTATACTCGTCTAATGGTCTAAGGTTTGCTAGTGTAGCAATACAGATAAAATTAATTATTTATAAGGATTCAGGTAAGTCTTGCACCAGTGCTTGATAGCCAATCAAGGTGTTATTGGCGTCAAATGCCTGTACGACAATGGCATAATTGGTTGAACTATCGGGAATAACAGGAGCAAACTGGGTCTCAAGATTGCTCAATATCAGATTCTGTACATAACCGTTAGCACCCGATTCTGCTTTATTAACATCAATTTGACTCACTAAGACATGCTTAGCATTGCTAGGGTTTTGCCACGTGACAGTTTTTTGACTACCATTACCGATAATATCAAGATTGAGGTTGCCAAGTTGATAGTCGAGTGGGTAAGTCTTAAAGTTAGAGCGGTCACTAATGGTATAAGTAACATTACAATTATCTTGACCACTCGATAGCTTTTTACCACCTAGACCATCTTGATATTCAAAACTGCCTTTCCAAGGCGCCCCTGCTTCATTTTTCGCAAAGCTACCAGCAAAGGTCGTTAATAAGTTTGGTGTCTCTATCCCTAAATCACTGACATATTTAATGTCTAAAAATTCTAATGTATCAAGGCTGCCCGTCACTTTACCAGCGATATAATTGTCTACTTTGATTGCTGAATTGATACCTAACGCATTGTTTTCTTGGCAAACTTGCTGCTGATAACTAAAGCTACCATCGACACTGCCTGCGCCATCTTTACTGATATCAAAGTATACCGCACCGATATCAATATCGCTGCTGTCACCATCGCCAATCTCGACAAAGTGCCCCGCATAAAGACCACCGCGACCGCCTTCTGGCGTTAGCTTATCCAAGAACTTATCAAGCGATTCTTCTGGTAAAAAGACCGATTCCAAAATCTCAGCCATAGATTTTTCATCATCGCTCAATTTATCTTCGACTTCTTTATATTTCTCTTTGACTTTATCTTCCACGCGATCGTATTCATCTTTTACTTGATCTTCTACGCGATCATATTCTTTCTTCACTTTGTCGCCATCACTGCCACAGGCGCTGAGGGTTAGACTTAGGATGCTGGCTGTTAATACAGATAGTAGTAGCTTGGGTGCGCTCATAAATGAGTCCTGATGGTTGATTGCTATTTTAGAGAAGCAAAAATAATTTCTGTGCATAAATATAGCAAAATCTATCAGGTATGTACGTGGATAAATGTGCACTCATGACATAAAAATTCTTACACCATCGTTACCGTCAAAGACTAGCATTCTCTGGCAACAGATTAAGCTCTTCTGCCATATCCATAATCGTGTTCCAATGCTTGGGTTCAAGGGGCAGAATAGTTAGCTGCTCACAGCCTTTTCTTAGCAATAAAGAATCCTCAAGCACCGGCAAAAACTTAAGTTGGGCTAAGGGCAATATATCTGTAAAAGCTTGCTCAAAAGTCACATCTACCATATACCAGCGCGGCTCATCTTCAGTTGCTTTAGGGTCATAATGGCGATACTCAGGATGAAACTGGGTGCTGTCAGGGTAGCCGGCCTTGCTAATGGTCACGATGCCAGCGACGCCAGAAGGTCTGGCGCTCGAATGGTAAAAAAATGCTTTGTCACCGACTTTCATATCGTCACGCATAAAGTTGCGGGCGCGGTAGTTACGGACACCGTCCCACATCTCCGTGCCCGCACGTTGTAAGTCTTCTATATTAAAACAGCGGGGATTAGATTTGATAAGCCAATAGGCCATGGTCTTTATCCTTGTAAAATTATTAGTGTAATAATAACGGTTTAATAGTGATGAGTTTAAAAGCTGCTCATCATAGATTCTCATCTTATATGGTCATTGAGCTTTTTTTGTATTCTAGCTATGAGCTATCAGCTTAAACACCATTTTGTGTCACTGCTTTTATGTCTAATTTATGCTGATTAGGCTTTTCTTTAGCTCGCCCAGCCGTTATCCTAGCGCTACTTTCTGCTTATGATAGCAGCTACCCCTTTATAGATAAGTGCGATTATGTCAAATATCAAATTGTCTCATTTTTCCAACAACCTTGACGCTGTTAATCGTGATAATTTCAATCATGACAATACAAGTCCTGACAGTATAAGTGCGCTCGATGTCAGAGATATTCCATTAGCGCTTTATATTCATATTCCGTGGTGCGTCAAAAAATGCCCTTATTGTGATTTTAACTCGCATGAGCTGCCGATTGACAGTCAGCTGTCTATGTATGATGAGTATGTTGATGCGCTAATACTTGATGCAGCGTCGCAGCAGGCGTTAACCCAAGGGCGAGAAATCAGCTCAGTATTTATCGGTGGCGGTACTCCCTCGCTACTGCCCATTACTCAGTATCAACGCTTATTTAACAGTTTGCGCGAGATTTTTAGGTTTGCCGGTGACATTGAAGTAACGATGGAGGCCAATCCAGGCACCCTTGAGCATGCACCATTTGCGGAGTATTTAAAGGTAGGCATCAATCGTTTGTCGATTGGCGTACAAAGCTTTGCTGCTGAGCAGCTCACCACACTGGGGCGTATTCACAATCCAGCCCAAGCGATATCAGCAATTAAAGCGGCTCGTCTCGCGGGATTTGAGCGCGTCAATGTGGATTTGATGCATGGGCTACCAAAGCAAACGATGAGTGAAGCCTTGAACGATATTCAAATGGCACATGACGCAGGTGCTACGCATATTTCTTGGTATCAGTTGACCATTGAGCCAAATACCGTGTTTTATCGCAGTCAGCCGATTTTACCCGATGAAGATAGCTTGGCGGATATCGAACAAGCGGGTCAGGCATTGCTTGAAAGTTTGGGCTATAACAATTACGAAGTATCGGCATGGGCAGGCGCGTCCGATAAACCTTGTCGTCACAACGTCAATTATTGGCAGTTTGGTGACTATTTGGCGATTGGTGCAGGTGCTCACGGTAAAGTTACCATTGATGACGCCGCGATTAAAGAGTGGACTGCGGAGAAGGTGTCAAAAGAGGCATTAAAGGAGACAGTAGGCAAGTCAGGTATTTATCGCTTTAGCAAATCACGTCTGCCCAAAGACTATATGGGCTACCAAGATGAGACTAAGCAAAATGAAACAAGTGAGCAAAATAAAATAATAACTATGATGCTAAAAACGCCAACGCCGCCAAAAATGGTCGGCTGGCAAGCCATTGCAAGTGATGAGCTGGTCAGTGAATTTATGCTCAATGCGTTACGTTTACATGATGGCGTGGCGTGGTCGTTGTTTGAAGCTCGGACAGGACTGAGCTATGACAGTATTGCTCTAGAGGTGAATAAGCTCATTAAACAAGGACTGTTGATAGATGATAATGAGCATTTACAGCCGACTGCATTGGGTAAAAGGTATCTGAATCAAATCTTAAGAGAGTTTTTGTAAAATCAGAAGATAAAAAAAGAGGCTTACCAAATGATAAGCCTCTTTAAAATAAGTCTAACAATATTCAGACTTAGATTTTGTTTTGTACTTCTTGTGCAGTACCAGTTACGGCGCCACCAGCACTTGAAACGTCTTGACCTAGACCTTTAAAAGTGTTGCAACCAGTTAGTACAAACATAGCAGTCAAAGATGCGATAACCAATTTTTTCATAATTTTTTCCTCAAAAAAGACAGGGTTGTTTTATAAGTAATAACAGTAAAACTTAGCGTTTTGCTTAAGTTTTACTGAGGGGTTGCAGGATACGATAACATTGCATGATGGGATAGCAATGTTTTTAAGCCATCTCGTTGTCCGTTACAGCCATCATAATCAAAGTTAAAATCAGAGCACAGTATCAAAATGTAATTATTGGCAGTAAACTGTAACTTTTGATTACGCCTGCTATATAAGCCAAATATAAAGTCCAAACCATTGACGGAGTTCGTATGACCATTCATATCGTATTGGTAGCGCCAAAGATGCCTAGCAATACTGGCAATATTATTCGCTTATGTGCCAACAGTGGGGCGCAGCTACACTTGGTTAGACCGTTAGGGTTTGAGCTCGACGATAAAAAGCTACGCCGCGCAGGTTTGGATTATCATGAATATGCCCATCTGCAAGTACATGACGATTGGGCAATGACCAAACAAGCGCTGCAAGCTGCTGGTTGCGATATTATTACCGCGCTTACAACCAAGCTTAGCAAACCGTTTTATGACTATGGTTTTAGCGGGCAAACGACTGACCAATCAGACAATCAGTCGACTACTAGCCCATCATCAAATCATGTTGCGCTGGTTTTCGGTTCTGAAACGGCAGGGCTACCAGATGATATCCGTGCCGATATCGGTGCTAATAATTGGCTACGCTTACCAATGCTGGCGGATTCGCGCAGTTTAAATCTGTCTAATAGCGTGGCGATATGCTTGTATGAAGTCTGGCGACAGCAAGGGTTTGACGGCGATGAAGGTCGCAGTATCGGTTATGACACCTTGACAGTTTATGACCCGAAATAGAGAAGGTAGTTACGTCAAAAAGAGGTTAAAGAGAATTAAACTAATGATTTTCTTTAACCTCTTTTTTACTGCTTTTTTTTATAAACCACGTTTTTTATAAACAATTAGGCGGTTTTGGTAAACCTGCAAGACGATTGACGTGACGGGCGACCAAACCAGTATTAAATAGCTGCTGGAGCTTTTGATTACTGATGTCATGCTCAGGTAAAGTTTGCTGTAGCCATTTAATCAGCGGGCGGGTAGCAGGGGCGTGATTAAATTTGACAAAAAATGCGCGCACCTGTTGCAAGATTGCTAAATGTTCAGCATTTAGAGTCACATCTAGAGTGTTAGCGAGTTGCTGCGCAATCGCAGGCGTCCAAATCGTATGGTCGCATAAATGTCCGTCTTGATCTAATTCAACGTTGAGCGCTGCTGTGATAGGAATGATTGTATTGTCATTATTCATAGAGCAATCGTCACCACTTTATCAAACTTAGCACCATTAGCATGAGTATTTTGAGTTAAGGCGACCCATTCATCATCGCTTAAAATAGCGGTTAATTTCGTAGTAAGGTTTAGCTTAGCGGTTGTATCAACACTAAGCTGCGCCACATCCTCGGCGAGGGCATAAATAGCAGCGATATCTTCTATCTCGATGCTCTCAAGGTCACCTAAGTAGGCATTAAACCAGTCAATAAAAGCGACCGTTGAGCCTAATAATATGATGCTATCACCAGCACGCCATGTCGATGCCATCTGTTCTGTGCTACGTCTGAGCGTATCCATGCTGCAATGTAATTGGTATAAAGTTGCCATAATCGTGTCCGCTTACTTACTGTATTTATTGTTATATCAAACTAAATATTAAGAGTGAAGAGTCGTACTAGTACTAAAAGCTGCTACTAAAAAACCAGAATCTGGTCAAAATCTTGCGAATTTACTACCTCTGGAATCAAGGTCAATTGCGTCGCCAAATCAGCCGGTAGCATACCGGTAATCCAACCGCTAAACACATCATCCGGTAACCAAGCAGCTGGCATATCATATAACTCAAGTGACTGAATCATGCCATGTAGACGTGAGTTAGGCTGCATTAAAAAGCCAAATACAGGCGCATCCAAATACAGCTGCACCTCATGACCAAAAGTCGCTAAAGTTAAAGCCAGCGCGCAGCCTTCATAGCTTGCCATCTCGGTAGCTGTGTGCAAGCGAATGAGTAATTTCATGGTGTATTCCTAATCTGAGGTATCGCTAACCGTTATTGCTAAGCTAGTTTTTTATGGGCTAACTATTTATAGGCTGGTCATTTTCAGAGCGAACTATAATTCCAATGCTAATTAAAACTGTATTAAACGACAGTCACCTTGCATCATCATCGCAAGCTCACTCAGTCCAACCAGCTTAAAACCAGCGGCCAGATTTTCGCTATCTAATTGATGGCGAGTGCTATTTTCGCCATCTGAAATACCACGGCTAAGCGCCGTACTGACGCAAACGGGCAGCGCCAATTGATATTGCTCAGCAAGCTTTTGCCACGCTTGGGTGATATTCATCTGGTCTGCTGACTGCCAGCGTAATCGATTGGCTGTATTGGCGGCATCGGCATAGAAAAAAACATTCAATGGCGCGGGCGGGTTTTCAAGGTCGTCGCTGTTATTGCTCTTATCATTATTATTTATGTCAGTGCTTGCTAGATAAGTACGAGCATAGCGTAGCGCAAGATGTGCCAGCGGATGGCTAGGATCAGCGGTAATTAATAATAGCGGGGTTGTGGTCGTCATAATCGCGGTGTCACTTATGATGAATGAGTATGAAGAAAAAAGCGCAACGCCTTCAGGTTCTTAAAATTAAAGTTTTTTGAGCCTTTTAAGCATTGGCTATTGTAGCATTATTCACGAATTTTTCTTGTGTTCGTCAGTTGTTAGTTAGTATAGGGCTGTCAGTAGCATGGTTGAGGATTTATGCTACTATAAAACGCACAAATTAGAAGATGTACAATCGCTTTAATATTCTAAAAATAATTTTTCCAATTCATGTGGTTTTTATAGCTTTATGCTGCAAGGAGTTGTCGTCGTTATGCTATCTACCGTACCTAGTGGTACAGGCTTTCAGCCCACACCAGAGCAGCTACAAGTGCTACAGACTGCCAGCGAGTTTGCCTATCAGGTTTGGCAAAGTCGAACGGGCGCTTGCCAGACGTTTTTGCGCAGTTATCCATTACAGAGCACTTTAACGCGCCAGCAAATTGATGATTTGATTCAAGATTATACTTTGGATGAGAATTATCAGCTCGCCAATGAAGACAAAGTAATGATCGGTTTGCGGCATTTGCGTATGCTACTGATGATGCGCTGGATTTGGCAAGATGCCTTGGCCGTCATTGAGCTTGAGCAATTGACCGATGAGCTGTCTGAGTTTGCGGATGGCTGCATTTTATTTGCCAAAGACTATACGTACCAGCAGCTGATGGCGCAATATGGGCAACCGACCTTTATTAACGCTAAAGGTAATGTGCAAGTGGATGACATGGCGATTATGGCAATGGGTAAGCTTGGCGCGCATGAGCTGAATTTATCCAGTGATATCGACCTTATTTTCGTCCATCAGGCGCGCGGTGAGACGGATGGTGACAAAGAAAAAGGCACGCGCAGTATTGATAATAAGCGTTTTATGACGCGGCTTGGACAAGGCATTATTAGGCTGCTCGATAATAATACCGCTGATGGTTTTGTATTTCGGGTCGATATGCGTTTGCGTCCGTGGGGCGATGGCAGCGATTTGGCGATTCATTTATCAGCATTACAGAAGTATTTTGCTCAGCATGGGCGGGCGTGGGAGCGTTTTGCTTGGCTCAAAGCACGCGTGGTTGGGCATATAGAGCAGCCGTTTTATGATGACATACAAGCGCTGATTAAGCCTTTTGTATTTCGTTATTATGTTGACTATAGTGCTTTTTCAGCCCTCAGAGAGATGAAATCTCTGATTCAAAATCAAGTTGCTCAGCGTGAAGATTTAGATAATATCAAGCTTGGGGCGGGTGGTATTCGAGATATTGAGTTTATCGTCCAAGCCTTTCAACTGATTTATGGTGGTCGGCATCCGCAGCTACAGGTCAAGTCTTGTTTGGCGGCGATGCAGGCGCTGTGTCAGCTTGAGTATCTAGAGCTTAGTACTTATCAAGAGCTACAAGCGGCTTATCGTTTTTTACGTCGCCTTGAGCACGGTATTCAAGCAATTAATGATCAGCAAACGCAGCGCTTACCGCATGACACACAGTGGCAGCATAATCTAGCAGTCACCCTTGGCTTTGATGATTGGGCAGGATTATTAGCGACCCTCAATCAACACCGCTATCATGTCAATGTACCGTTTGAGCGTATGGTCACCGAACGGCAGATACCCGATCAAGAGGATGACGAGCTTGAGCCTGAACAGTTAAATGAGCAGATTGCGCGTTTAAATGCGGTATTAACCGAAGAAAATCGTGCGCTATTACAAGGTTTTTGGCAGTCAAAAATGGTTGCCAATTTGAGCGATGAAGCGCGTGAGCGTTTGGATGATGCTTATCCTGTGATTGTACACGCGCTACTTATCCATGAAGAACAGCAGCAACTTGCTAATACCGCCTTGCCACGTTTAATTACTTTGCTAGAAGCCATTTGCCGCCGCTCTATTTACTTAGTGATGATTGCAGAAAATCCTAATGCCACCGTTGAGCTGATTCCGATGTTATCAGCCAGCCCTTGGATTGCTAAGGAATTGGCGCAGTATCCGGTGTTATTGGATACCTTCTTACAGCAGCGCTATCGGCATTTGCCAGACAAGCGTGAGCTGCGGGACATTTTGCGTCAACAGTTATTGCGCGTAGAGCCTAACGATGAAGAGGAGCTACTTAGCGTACTGCGTTTATTTAAAAAGAACCAAGTGTTGGCAGTGGCTGCCAGTGATGTGTTGGCAGAACGCCCAATCATGAAAGTGTCAGACTCACTGACTTATATTGCCGCTGTGGTACTCGAGGCCGCGCTTGAACGTGCCTTTGCCGAAATCGTCAAACGCTATGGCTATCCAATTGGTCAAGATGGCGATCCGGTCACGGAAGCGGATTGCGGTTTTGCTATTATTGGCTATGGCAAGCTTGGCGGGTTGGAGCTGTCGTATTCATCAGATTTAGACTTGGTGTTTTTGCATAAAATAAAAGAGCAAGGCATGACCACGGGCGAAAAATCAGTCAGCGGTATGAAGTTTGCGGCTCGCTTGGCGCAAAAGCTCATGACTTATCTGAATACCCAAACCCGTGATGGCCGCGCTTATGAAGTCGATATGCGGCTGCGACCGTCGGGTAACGCTGGCATGATGGTGGTTTCTTGTCATGCGTTTGAGACGTATCAGCTCGAGAAAGCGTGGTCTTGGGAGCATCAAGCGTTGGTACGGGCGCGGGCAATCTGCGGTGACAAACGCGTGACCGCCCGTTTTTGTGATATTCGTCGTACTGTTTTGGCGTTACCGCGTACGATTGAGCAAGTCCGTATTGAAGTCACCAGTATGCGTATAAAAATGCAAAAGCATTTGGGTACCAGTCAGTGGCAGCAGCAAGCGGGCAAGTTCCATCTCAAACAAGATGCTGGCGGCATTGTAGATATTGAGTTTCTCGCGCAGTTTGCGGTATTGGCCTATTCGCATGAACATCCAAGCTTGACTAAATGGAGTGACAACGTGCGTATTTTCGAAGAGATGGCGACTTTGGGTATTTGGGAGGCACAGGTTTGTCAGGATTTGACCGATGCTTACTTACGCATCCGCGCCGCGACGCACCAACTGGCATTATCCGAACAGTCGTTATTGGTTGATGAGTCATTATGGACAGAAACGCGAGCACTGGTACAAGCGCAGTGGCAGCATCTGATGGGCGTAGAATCCGCAGAGTAAAGTTGCTGCATTATAATGATGTGGCCAAATGATACGACAAGAAGCATAGCGCTTTGATAGCCATTGTGCTCAAGGGTATATGAATAAAAGCCATGCAGTGATAAACTAAAATATTGTATTTGCCTCTCGTGCCGGTGCTATAATCACTGGCACATTAAATATGTACCTAGAAAAATTGCATCTGAAATTGCATCTAAAAATAGGCACTCAGTGTCAGCAGGCAATTTTAATTAAAACATTTATTTAACCATTAACACTCAACAAAAAAAGTTAGACGTCAGCGCTAGCATAAGGACTATTAAATGAATATGGCAACACAAGAAGGTAAGCTTTGGATGAATGGCACGATGATTGAACAGCCAGATGCCAAGGTTCATGTGCTTACGCATAGCCTGCATTATGGCATGGCGGTATTTGAAGGCGTACGTGCTTACCAAACTGCTGACAATCGTACGGCGATTTTTCGCTTAAAAGATCATACCGATCGCCTTTTGGGTTCTGCAAAAATCTTTCAAATGAATGTACCATTTGATGCAGCGGCACTTGAGCAAGCGCAAAAAGATGTGGTCAAGCAAAATAATTTGGCAGAAGCCTATATTCGTCCGCTTATTTGGGTTGGCGCTGAAAAACTCGGTTTGTCATCACGTGACAACAGTATTAATGCAATGGTTGCTGCTTGGCACTGGGGCGCATACCTTGGCGAAGACGGTATCAAAAACGGCATCCGTGTAAAAACCTCGTCATTTACGCATCACATGACCAATGTGACCATGTGTAAAGCCAAAGCCTCAAGTAATTACCCAGTTTCCATTATGGCGAACCAAGAAGTCACGCGTAATGGCTATGACGAAGCCATCTTGATGGATCCACAAGGTTATGTTTGCCAAGGCGCTGGTGAGAACTTATTTTTAGTCAAAGACGGTGTGCTGCATACACCAGATTTGGGCGGCGGTGCGCTTGATGGTATTACGCGTCGTACTATCATTCAGTTTGCTGAAGATTTGGGTATCAAAGTCGTTGAGCGCCGTATCACTCGTGATGAGTTTTACTTAGCTGACGAAATCTTTATGACAGGTACGGCAGCTGAAGTCACGCCTATTCGTGAATACGATGATCGTGTTATCGGTAATGGTGGCCGTGGTGAGCTGACTGAGAAATTGCAAACCTTATACTTTGATGTGGTACATGGCCGTAATGAGCAGTATATGGATTGGTTAAGCTTTATTGATTAATTTTAAAAACTGCATTGTATGAAGTAAAAAGCTAAGACTGTTTTAAGTCTTAGCTTTTTTTGTTGAGTGGTACTAATAGGTATCTTAAAATCAAGTTCATAGGCTCGCTATAACTACTAACGATAAGCTCGCACATAATTTATGGATGCGGTATCATAACGTCGCTTAGTTTCAAGCTACATCTTGCTATGGTGTCCATCTATAAATACGGCTGCTTAGCATGTCGATTCTTAAAGCAGGTGCGTTCAAATTGAGAGCGTCATAGAATCTTATTTTTTAGCTAAGTCTGGTTTTACTTTGAATAGATTAATGGAGAAGCTGTTGAGAGTCTTACATTTTGTCACTGGTGGCTTTTCAGGAGCCACGAAAGTTGCTATTGATTTGGTTGAGGCTCACAATCAAATAGAATCGACTGAAAACCTATTAGTACTGCGTCGTAAAAAAACGACCGTACCAGAAAAGCTTGCTGAACTTGAACATAAAGATATCGATTTCAAGGTTGTCACAGGTACTACCCATCTTGCGACCGTTCACGAATTAAAAAAACTATGTGAGCAATGGCGACCTGATATATTAGTTGCGCATGGGTTTCCTGAGCATTTACTGGGAAGACGGGCAGGGCTATTGGCACAAGTACCTTGCTTGGTACAAGTGGAGCACAACTCTAAAGAGCGCTATACACCTTGGAAGCTATACCAAACGCGTAAACTAAGTAAATCAACTGCTAGAATTGTGGCTGTCTCTGAAGGCGTAGCCCAAGTCTTATCTGAGCAGGGTCTTAAAGCGCCTATTCAAGCCATCCCAAATGGTATTGATACCACTCGATTTGGCGGTGTGAACTTTGCACCTGTTAATAAAAGGTCGCATGATCTGATTATGGTGGGAAGGTATGCTAAAAGTAAGGATCACGTTACTTTAATTGAAGCACTGAAGCAGTTAAAGCAAAAAGGCATAAATCCCACTCTTACCTTAGTTGGCAGTGGGCGTAAGCGTTACCAAAAAGAAGTACATGATTTGGTTGCTCGCTATGAGCTGCATGAACAAGTGACCTTTATAGAGTACAGTAGCGAAGTTGAAAAGCTATTGCTGCAACATAAAGTATTTGTCATGTCGAGCCGTTTTGAAGGGCTGAACCTAGCGGTGCTAGAAGCGATGGCAAGTGGCTGTATCGTTGTGGGAAGTACTGCAATGGGAGTAAAGGAGTTGATTGATGACAAAAAAGACGGCTTCTTGTTCCCAGTCGGAGCAGCAGCAGAGCTGGCAGATATCATCGCGACTGTTCTATCTAACCCATCAAACTACCAAGCACTAGCAACGGCAGCTAGAGAGAAAGTTTTAGTTCATTATGATAAAAAACAGGTTACTCAAGCGTATTATCAATTATTTCAGAATTTATTAACAAGCTGTTAATTATTATAAAGTTTTTAATGTGAGTGTTGTATGAATAAAGAAGATCTAACAATTGGTATTTTAATACCTGTTTATAATGTAGCGGATTATGTAGAAGAGTGTATAGAATCCATACTCACTCAAATCGATACTAGAGCATCTATTTTAATAATGAACGATGCTTCGACAGACAATAGTGCAGCTATTATCAAGCGTTTTGAAAACCATCCTCAAGTGCAAATCTTCGATGCGCCTCATAATAGAGGTTTGTCAGCCACACGTAATGCGCTTTTTGATATGGCCCAAACAGAGTATATCTGGTTTATTGACTCTGATGATGTTATGTACGAAGGTGCTTATAAATCTGTCATGTCTCAAATAGAAAAATTGAACTCGGATGTGCTATGTGCCGATTATGTATCATTACGAGGGAAAAAAGAGGTAAAGAAAAAAGCTTTTATAGGCAAGGCTAATAAAAATTATATCAATAAGAGAAATAGCTTCTTAGATAATATTATTGAAAATAATAGTAATCATGTTTGGAATAAGGTCTTCAGAAGACAGGTAATACAAGACATAAGGTTTAAAGAAGGATTGAATTTTGAAGATATTTTGTATATGACTGATATCTCATTAAAGAGTTTCCAATATAGCTATTTAAAACAGCCTGTAATAAAGTATCGTGAGCGTGAAGGGTCTATTTTAAAAAATCTCGACAAAAAATACGTAGATGATTATTTATATGCTTTCACTTATCGTGTTGAGAAATATCAGAGAATAGGAAGAGATGACGGTTATCATTATTTACTGTATAAAGCATATAAGCGTTATATAGGGCTGTTAAATAAAATAGCTAAAAACCATCAGGAAGATTTGTTAAAAGATACTTATGATCAATACAATAAGTACTTCTCAGAGCTCTATCTGGTTGCTAATAAAGAGCTGCCAATACATCAAAGAATAATCCTGAATATTAAACGTTCCAAATTAGACAAAATTCTGAAAGGTATATAGACCATGGAAAAGATCTTTAACGTTATCAGTAATAAGCCCTTTAAAATATTCTATAACGGTCTTGTACCTCGCAGTAAAAGAAAGGAGTGGGGTTTTAGATACTCAGAACTTCCTGTACAAGCTCAAGTAGCCACATACTGGCATCATATTATAGAAGCGTATTTTAATGGTGAGATCGAAAAATATAATATCCAACCCAAAAAAGACTTAAAAAATAAAAAAATTATTTGGCAGTACTGGGCACAAGGAGTAGAGAATGCAAAAGACACTGCCAAGCTTTGTTTTGCATCTGTAGATAAATACAAAGGTGATTACGAGGTTATACGTATTACAGACGATAATATAGATGAATATCTGGAATTGCCAACATTTATTAAAGAGAAAAGAAGAAATTCTGAATTTCGTCCAGTATTCTTTTCTGACTTATTAAGGGTTGCTTTAATAAACGTGTATGGAGGTATATGGTTAGATGCATCAATACTAATGACCGATGATATTCCTACTAAGTACGAAGAGTATGATTTTTTTATGTTTTCAAGAGATGCTGATTCTGCTAATAAGGATTGGGGTAAAGGCGACCAGCATTTTTATTTCAGCTGGCGTGAAGAGTTTAAAGTTAAACATTTAAGTAGTATCATCTATGGACATAAAAAAAGTGAGTTATCCTCAGTGATATTAGATTTATTATTATTTTTCTGGAAAAATGAAGAGAAAATCCCTCACTATTTTTTCTTCCAAATAATGATTAATGAATTGAAAGATATGAATGTTGTCAATTTTAATTTTCCAGCAGAGGATGATACGCTACCGCATTTACTGCAGACTAAAATGAATAAGAAATTTAAACAAGAGGAATATGAATCTATTGTAGGCCAAGCCTCCTTACACAAACTAAGCCTACACGAAGAACTTAAAGAAAATGATATATTTGGCAATTTAACCTATTATGGCTTCTTTAAGAAAGAAATTTTTAGTAAATAGGGCTTTTAAAAGCTTACTGCCAATGCTCCTCTAACCAAGGAGTTGGCTTCACATGACGATACCATTTACCGCCGCCGCCTTTGATGGCATCTGGTGGATTAATCTCGCCATGAAAGATAACGATTTTTGCGCCCTCAGGCAACGTCGGTGCGCGCAGAAAGTTAAAAGGGATAGGGGCAATACACTGATATTTAAAACTGACACACCAGTCCTTATCCCAGTACTCTAGATGATGATGCTCACGCAGATAGTTAGATAAGTAAGCTTGCTCATGTCGAACTTGCTGACGAATGCTGTCGAAGTTGCGCTCAAAGTTTGCGAGCAAATCAGGATACGTACCCATACCAACGTTAAAACGATAAACCGAGCTATTACCAATCATGCGCCATGGCTTTTTCCAGTCACGAATGATGACGACGCTGTCTTCATACTCAGCTTTATAAGTGAAAAAACCATCGATATTATCGACGATAACGATATCGATGTCTAAGAATAAGGCGACGCCTTTTAGGTCATATAATTCTGGCTTAAAAGTTGTCAACTTTTTCCAACCACGTTCAGGGCCCGCTGGTAAATCCATTTCTGGAATGGGGTAGCACTGAATGGCAGGGTCGATGCCGGTGCTATCATCGGTGAGACAGACCATTTGGAAATCTAAGGTCAGATGCCGACTGACCATGTTATAAAGACGGTTGACATATTCAGGACCGTATTTATCGCCCCATTTCATACAAATAATATAACGTTGCGCATAGTCTTTGCCGTCTGTTTGGGCTGAGTCTATTAATAAGTTTTGCTTTACGTCAGTTGCCATCATGCACTCATATTGATATAAATGAAGAACGAATTTTAAAAAAACTAGAGCTTAAAAGGGTAGAAATAATATAAACGTTGACCGATTTAACAAGGCTATTATTCACATTATTTCTTAAGTGTTAGGTATTAGATGTTAGATCTTGGTATTGTTTTACTTATTATGAGTTATTGATTATTCTTAGTTTAAGATTTTGTATGCTTAGAGTTTTGATTACGAATAAATGCTGCTAATGCTTCTTTATCAGCGATATAAGGGTTGTCTAAAACGGGTATGTGCTTAAAACGGCGATAGCCCCACATATAATGACTGCATTTATCTTCAATCATCTGTTGCATCGCCAGATTAAGCGCATAAGCAGCGGTTTCAGAATTGCGATCATATAGGGCGGGATCGTCTAATTTATAACAATAAATATCAAAACCACGTCCGTCATCACGGCGAATGCACGATAAGCCGACCAACGCACATTTGGTTTTGCTAGCGAGTTTGGATGCCAATGTACTGGTCAGTGTCTCAACACCAAAGAAAGGCACGACCACACCGCCTGATGGGTCAGGAACATGATCGGGTAGGACGATACTAAAGCCACCTTGTTTGAGGGTTTTAAATACCGCTTTTACGCCACTACCATCGGTCGGAACCAGCGTCGCATTAAGCCGCGAGCGACCTTGTAGGACGAAGTCATTGGTAATATCGCCTTTAACAGGCTTATACATAATCGTTGGCGAACCAAACTGATTGAGCCAAGCGTTCATCATCTCCCACGTACCAAGATGCGGGACAATCGCCAGCATGCCGTTAGGATTGGCAAGCCCCTCTAATAAAATATCTTTATTATAAACGTCGCGAATTTGAGCGATGCTCCATTCAGGTGGCATCGCCCAACTCTTGATAGACTCAATACTGGTTAAACATTGATGATAAATAATGTCTTTGGTTAAGGCTTGCTTTTGACGCTCAGATAACGACGGCGCAATCAGTGCCATATTGATACTGACAGTACGCATAATGCTCGCATTTGGTAGGCGCAATATTACCCAAGCAACAAAACGTGCCAGCACCTGTAAGACAGACAGTGGCACGAATTTGAAGATATGATACGGATTCATGACCGTTCACACGGTGATGAATCACGTAACCAGTCAGACAATAAGTAACTAAGCATTATCTGACTATTTATTGCGCAGGTTTGTTGGTGTCAGCCTGTGCTTTTTCGCGCACACGGATACCAAGGTCACGTAGCTGCTTGCTATCAACTTCAGCAGGTGCTTGGGTTAGTGGGCACTCAGCCGTTTTGGTTTTTGGGAAGGCGATAACATCACGAATAGAGTCTGCGCCGACCATAAGCATAATTAAGCGATCTAAACCAAAGGCCAAGCCACCATGCGGAGGCGCACCGAATTTTAAGGCGTCAAGTAAGAAGCCAAACTTATCTTGAGCCTCTTGCTCACCGATACCAAGCGCTTCGAGTACGGCTTGCTGCATATCATAGGTATTGATACGTAAGCTACCACCGCCAACTTCTGTGCCATTTAGTACCATATCATAAGCGATAGAAAGTGCCGCTTCAGGATTGGTTTTTAATTCTTCAACAGAACCTTTTGGCTTCGTGAACGGATGGTGCATTGACGTCCATTTGCCATCGTCAGTTTCTTCAAACATTGGGAAGTCAGTCACCCAAAGTGGCGCCCATTCACACGTGGTCATTTCTAAATCTAGACCAATCTTTTGGCGTAGTGCGCCGATTGCGTCATTGACGATACTGGCTTTATCCGCACCAAAGAAGATAATATCGTTGCTTTGGGCACCAGTACGTTCAATCAAGCTGACCAATACGTCATCAGTCATATTTTTGATGATAGGAGACTGTAGGCCAGATTCTTTGTCGACGCCGTTATTGATGTTGCTGGCGTCATTGACTTTGATATAAGCCAAACCACGTGCACCATAAATGCTGACAAACTTGGTATAAGCATCGATTTGTTTACGGCTTAATGAAGCGCCGCCAGGGATGCGTAGGGCAGCAACGCGACCTTTAGGGTCGTTCGCAGGACCGGAAAATACTTTAAAATCAACGTCTTTCATTAAATCGGCTACGTCGACCAATTTTAATGGGATACGTAAGTCAGGCTTGTCTGAGGCATAGTCACGCATTGCTTCAGCATAAGTCATGCGTGGGAATTGCTCAAATTCAACATCCATCATAGTCTTAAATAGATGCTTGATAAGACCTTCGTTGATATTCATGATTTCTTCTTCATTTAAGAAAGAAGTTTCAATATCGACTTGGGTAAATTCAGGCTGACGGTCAGCACGTAAGTCTTCGTCACGGAAGCATTTAGCGATTTGATAATAACGATCAAATCCTGACACCATCAATAACTGCTTAAACAGCTGCGGTGACTGGGGTAAAGCAAAGAAGTTACCCGGACGTGTACGTGAAGGCACGAGATAATCACGTGCGCCTTCTGGGGTCGCACGAGTCAAGATAGGGGTTTCAACGTCTAAGAAACCATGATCATCTAGATAACGACGAATCGTTGAAGTGGCTTTAGCACGGAAAACCATACGCTCTTGCATCTGCGGACGACGCATATCAAGGTAGCGATATTTTAAACGCAAGTCTTCTGATACCGTGGTTTTCTCATCATTTAATGGGAAAGGCGGTGTTTCAGATTTCGCCAATACTTCAATCTCTTTGCCCAATAGCTCAATTTGACCACTGGTCATATTGGCGTTTTCCGTGCCTTCATAACGGCGGCGTACGCGACCGGTAATTTTTAGCACGTATTCAGGACGTACCGCATCAGCAAGAGCGAACGCTTCTGGCGTATCAGGGTCAACTACGACCTGCAAGATACCTGCGCGGTCACGCATGTCTAAGAAAATCACGCCACCGTGATCGCGACGACGATGTACCCAACCTACGATACTAATGGTTTGCTCAAGTAAGCTTTCGGTTACAGCGCCGCAATATTCGTCTCGGTATTCGCTATGCGTCATAGTGCTTTGCGTCATAATATAATTATCCAGTTGTCAGCCCAATTCGAAATACAATAATACAGCCGCTAGCGTGTGATACAAGCGCCGTGCAATTCAAGCCTTTAGCTAAAAAAGCACAAATAACGCGATATAAGACAAATGGTCATCACGTTGGCTGCAGAAAATTTGGTGTAAACACATATTATGCCTAATCTGCCTTTGTTATACAACCAGCGGTTGCGATACAAAGCGCTGAGAGTCAGCAATGCTCAGCAAATATGGCATCTTACTGGTTCGTGGTGTGTGCATGTGGTGTTTATAAGATGTTCATCGTTGTTTATGGTATTCATGCCATAACATTGAGCGTCAGTTAAATATTGTCATTTTGCTTGAAAATACTAGCCACTGTGCACATATCAGGCTAACTTATAAAACCTTATTAAAACAATTTCGATTATCTATTTTAACTAACAAGGAATTCCGCTCATGCTTTTTCATCCTTCTAAAAACCCTGTTGAGCTAAGAGTTATCCACCTGAATAAAAGCCAAGAGCAACGTCGTGAAGACCTGATGGAGGCGACGCAAGGTAAAGCGGCGCTTAAACAACTGAAAAAAACCATGGCTAAAAAGGCCAAACAAGCATTAAAAGTAAAAAGTAAAAGCAAAAATAAAAAAAATAATAGCGATGATAAGCAACAAGTCTTTGTGCTTGATTTTGATGGTGATATCAAAGCCACGGCGGTGAAGCATTTACGCGAAGAAATCAGCACGTTAATCAGTACCGCCAATAAAGGCGATGAAGTGGTCGTGCGTTTAGAATCGGGCGGCGGTTTGGTTCATGGCTATGGATTGGCCGCTGCACAATTGGCCCGTTTAAAAGACGCGGGTCTAAAACTCACCGTCTGTGTTGACAAAGTCGCGGCAAGCGGCGGCTATATGATGGCTTGCGTCGCCGACAATATCGTCGCTGCACCCTTTGCTGTGATTGGCTCTATCGGTGTGGTATCGCAATTACCAAACTTCCATAAATGGCTGAAAAACCATGATGTCGATTATGAGATGTTTACCGCTGGCGATTACAAACGTACCGTGACCGTATTTGGTGAAAATGACGCTGAAGACCGCGCCAAATACCAAGAAGAGCTTGAGCAAACACACGAGTTATTTAAGCACTTCGTTAATACTTATCGCCCAACATTGGATGTTGCAAAAGTCGCAACTGGTGAACATTGGTATGGTGAAGATGCGCTGAAACTTAATTTAATTGATAGCCTGCAAACCTCAGACAGCTATATTTTAGAGCGTATGGAAAATAATGAAGTGTATGCGCTGCATTCACGCCAAAAACCAACCCTTGCAGAAAAGTTAGGGCTGTCACAGGCAGCAGAGGCGACACTCAGCATAGCGATTGATAAATTGCCAGATGCCTTGGCACGTTTCGATTTAAACAGTCGTTTGAATATTCTAAAATAATCTTAAATATCATCATGATATCTAGTCGATGATGTTTTAGCGTTGCATTTTTTAATCGTGCATTGTTTGTATTTTGTAAAAGGCGTGTCCTAGCGGGTCGCGCCTTTTTGCTGTTTATTGATAAACGCTGTGTTATAAATGTGGCATACAGAACAGAGTATACGCACGTACACTATAAGAATTTCATTGCGTTTTTTATAAAAGCTTTATGTGAACGTGATGAAAATAATTAACCAGAAGTAAGGAAAAGGATGTCAGCTATGTCTACCGATACATTAATGTTTACCGCCACCGAACATGGTCAAGCCATGCATGCCAAAGTTAAAGCCTTTATCGAAACCTATATCGAGCCAATCGAAGCGCAGTTTTGGGCGGATTGTCATGGGCAAAATCCTGACGGCGATTGGACCAAATGGCACTGGCCAGAAAAATATGAGAGCTTGCGTAAACAAGCACGCGAAGCTGGTCTTTGGAATTTATTTTTGCCGGATGACACGCTAGGCGCTGGGTTATCGGTTACCGATTATGCACCGATTGCTGAGCTGACGGGCCGCAGCTTACTTGCCCCTTACGTATTCAACTGTAATGCGCCTGATAGTGGCAATATGGAATTGCTATGGCGTTATGGCACACAGGAGCAGCAGGACAAGTGGCTAACGCCAATTTTGGAAGGTAAAACGCGTTCAGTATTTTGTATGACTGAGCCTGATGTGGCATCAAGTGATGCGACCAATATGCAAGCGACAGCTGTCGTTGATGGTGACGAGATTATCATCAATGGTAGCAAATGGTGGTCATCAGGTCTGGGTGACCCTGCGGTTGATGTCTTGATTGTCATGGCCTATACCCCTGATGACACTAAAGACCGTCATCATCAGCACTCGATGGTGTTGGTACCAGCTAAAACGGCAGGCGTCAATATTGAGCGTATGCTAAAAGTATTTGGCGATTATGATGCGCCGCACGGCCATGGTGAGGTCAGCTTTAATGATGTACGTGTGCCCGTCAGTCACTTTATCGGTGGCCCAGGTATGGGCTTTGAGATTGCGCAAGGTCGCTTAGGGCCAGGTCGTATTCATCATTGCATGCGTTGTATTGGCGCTGCTGAGAAGTCGCTAGAGCTGGCCGTCAAACGCGGCATGGAGCGTACAGCTTTTGGTAAGCCACTGCTACAATTGGGCGGTAACTTTGAGCGTATCGCTGAGGCGCGTATTAAGATTGACCAAGCACGCTTATTGACACTATACGCGGCGCAGAAAATGGACGCCCAAGGTACCAAAGCAGCACTCACAGAAATCTCTGCGATTAAAGTCGTTGCACCGACTGTATTACAAGAAGTGGTCGATATGGCGATTCAAATCCATGGTGGCATGGGCGTTTGCCAAGATACCATGTTGCCTTCATTTTATGCTCAAGCTCGAGCGCTACGTTTGGCCGATGGTCCTGATGAAGTACATAAAACCATGATTGCGAAACTAGAGCTTAAGCGTCAAGGTTTTAGTCGTTCGTCGAAACCTGCTAAATCGTAATATAACGTTAAAATACCATCTCTAAAAATTCACTATCGATTATTTGATAGTGAATTTTTCATCACTGTAATTATTGATAAAAATAACTGACCACACGATAAGGAACATCTTATGGCAACTGACAATCATGCCAACAACACTGACAATGACGATCAAATACTTAATAAAGTCTTGGATAAAGGCGGCGAAGTGCGCGAAGGCGAAGAGCTTGATGCACAAGCAGTCAGCAATTGGCTACGCGAGCAAGGTGTTGATATAGAAGGCGAGCCAACGGTTACTCAATTCTCTGGCGGTGCTTCAAACTGGACTTACCGGCTGCAATATGAAGGTGAGGGCACAGACCAAGATTTAATTTTACGCCGTCCGCCAAAAGGCACTAAAGCTAAGTCAGCGCACGATATGGTACGTGAATATACCGTGCAAAAAGCCTTAAAAGATGCCTATCCTTATGTGCCAAAAATGGTCGCGCTATGTACTGATGAAAATGTCATCGGTGCGGACTTTTATGTCATGGAGCGTATGGAAGGTATCATTCCTCGTGCCAATTTGCCAAAAGGCATCGATTTAGATGTAGAGCAGACGCGCGCCTTATGTACCAATGTCATTGATGCGTTGGTTGACTTACATCAAGTCGATTATAAAAAGCATCCTGACTTGGTCAACCTTGGACGTGGTGAAGGTTACTGCGAGCGCCAAGTAACTGGTTGGGATAAGCGTTATATCAAAGCCAAAACGCCAAACGTCCCAAGCTTTGGCTTAGTACGTCAGTGGCTAAGTAAGCACACGCCTGCTGATAGTAAGACTTGCCTCATTCATAATGACTGGCGCTTTGATAATGTGATTTTGGATGCTGCTGATCCGACTAAAGTCATTGGCGTACTCGATTGGGAAATGGCGACTTTGGGCGATCCTTTGATGGATTTGGGTAGTGCATTGGCCTATTGGGTCGAAGAAGATGACAACATCATCATGCAGCAGTCACGCCGTCAGCCAACGCATTTAAAAGGTATGATGACCCGTGATGAAGTGGTTGACTACTACCTGAAGCAATCGGGTCTTAAGATAGACAATTGGACGTTTTATGAAGTGTTCGGTCTGTTCCGTTTAGCGGGTATCGTGCAGCAAATTTACTATCGTTATTATAATAAACAAACCACCAATCCAGCGTTTAAGAACTTTTGGCTCATCGTCCATGTACTACATGCCAAATGTCTCAAGCTGATTGCGCAGTACGAAGGTGAGGCGTTATTCAATACTTATGTACAGCCACAATTAAAAGACATTGGTATCGATGCTGCTACGATTGAGCAATTGCCAGCTCCAGTACAAAAAGTGGTCAAAGGTATTTTACCAAAAGGCTATTTTACTAAAGCGCCGCAATCATCAGATGAGTAACTGTTTATTCTTTATAGAAATGCTGTAGAGAATCTGTAGAAAACGGCATGTAAAAATTATGATAAAAGGCAGTGTTTTATGACAACCATCCTTCTGGCCCGTCATGGTCAGGCGTCCTTTGGACAAGAAAATTACGATCAGCTCTCAAAGCTTGGCGGTATGCAAGCGCAAATGCTCGGTCAACACTATGCAAGTACGCAGCGCCGCATCGATGCGATTTTTACTGGTAGCTTGGTCAGGCAACAAGACTCTGCACGGCATTTTTGGGAGCGTTATCAGTCGTCTGTGGCTGATACTGAAAAGCCTTACACGCCTGCAATCGATATGAATCAGCCTGATAGCTATGTATTGCCACAATTTGATGAATTTAATCATAAAGATGTGTTAATAAAATCCAATCCGGCTTTTGGCAATCGCGCGGCAATCGCGGCTGAGATTGCGCAAGCAGAAGTGCCCTCTACGCGGCTAGCTGAGCTGTTTGATGCGGCGATGCAGCGCTGGCATGCAGGTGATAACGATAGTGACTATATCGAGAGTTGGGTGCAGTTTAGTGAGCGGGCAAAGCAAGCGCTTGAGCAAGTGCGTCTGCAAGTTGCTAACTTACAGTTGGGTCGTGATGATACAGTGCTGGTCTTTACCTCGGGCGGTATCATTGCTGCTATCACCGCGCAGTTATTGCAACAAGGCAGTTCAACCGCTTATCAAATCAATAAAAGCTTGGTCAATACTGGCGTGACGTCTCTTACGCTTAAAAATGAGCGTACGCGCTTATTGTCTGTGAATGAATACAGTCATCTGTTTTCTGAAGGCAAGCGCTTTGTGACGTGGCGATAAAAAAGAAATGAGTAAAATATTAAAGCCATCATTAAAAAGCCAATTAAACACATCATAAAGCGGTTACTTTAAATAGGTAGTCGCTTTTTATGGATTTAAAATCATTAAGTAGCATCGTTAAAATGCTTTAGTTTTATGGCGCTGTAAATTGATTGCGTGTTTGGTTTACGGTATAAGTGCTAAACTTATTATATAAATTTACGCTATGATAGACAATTGACGTCATTTTGTATTGATACCAACAGGATAGGATAGTCCATGAAAAATACCTTGATAAATTTGGTCACCAACAGCGCCAAACAAAGTAAAAATCAGCTATTTAGTGCGATTCAACCAGCTCGTTACTTAAAAGGCTTAAATAAGCAGCAAGTTGGACGTGGTAAAACGATTTTAATCACCGGTGCCAGCTCAGGATTGGGCGAGGGCATGGCAAGATTGTTTGCTAAACTCGGTTATAACCTTGCGATTTGTGCCCGCCGTACCGAGCGTTTAGAAAATTTAAAAGCAGAATTATTGGCTCAATATCCTGATATTCGTGTCGAATATCGAATCTTAGATGTCAGCGATTACGATGCGATTTTTACAGTGTTTGATGCCTTTGCAGCGGATTTTGGTCATATCGATCGCGTGGTGGTGAATGCCGGTATCGGTGATAGTCGCCGTATTGGTAAAGGGCGCTTTGATACCAACCGCCGTACCGTTGAGATTAACTTTGTCTCTGCGCTCGCTCAATGTGAAGCAGCGATGAATATCTTCCGTGCACAAAATAGCGGTCATTTAGTGGCGATATCAAGTATGTCAGCGATGCGCGGCTTGCCTAAGCATTTGACCGCTTATGGCGCAAGTAAGGCGGGCTTGGCGCATTTAGCAGAGGGTATCCGGGCTGATATGCTCTTAACCAAGCTGCCGATTCAAGTGTCCACCATTTATCCAGGCTATGTGCGCACCGAAATCAATGAGAATGCCAAGCCTTTACCGTTTGAAGTCGATGCAGAGACAGGCACGACAGCAATCGTTGCCGCGATTGAGGCAAGAGTAAACGAAGCTTGTGTACCAAGTTTACCGTGGTCGATTGTCGGTCAAGCCATGAAGCATTTGCCCTTACAAGTGGTTAATAAGTTCAGCTGATGCCAGTTATAGTGAGTGAAAAGTAATATAGATACGTCAGGCACTGCTGATATCAATTTTTCTTGCTTGCTGTGCCTGCGCAGACAGAGGCTACAAAAAATTGATATCAGCAATACCGTAGCGTTTTTAGAATATTTTGACTATATTTTGCTAGTTATGCTAGAAAAAGTTCAGACAGAATTAAAACAACAAAAAGCCCGCTACATTTTATATAGCGGGCTTTTATTACTGTTGAAACTTTTAAGTCTTCAATGCTACAAGGTTTGTGGATTGTCTAGCATATGTTTTTCACGCAGTTTTTGGCGTAGTATTTTGCCAACATTGCTCTTTGGTAGCTCGCTGACAAATTCGATATGGCGTGGGCATTTATAGCCCGTTAAATTGTCAATAGCGAACTCTTTGATGTCACTTTTGGTGACATTATTATCGGCAGGCACGATATAGATTTTAACCGCCTCACCTTGGTGGTCATCAGGAATGCCGATGACTGCACATTCAACAATCCCTTTACAATCAAGCATAACTGACTCGATTTCATTAGGGAAAACGTTAAAGCCTGAGACCAAAACCATGTCTTTTTTGCGATCAAGTAGGGTGATATAACCCTTTTCATCCATACTCACAATATCGCCCGTACGGAAGTAACCGTCTTTGGTAAAGTCATTGGTATTGTCTTTATTAAAGTAGCCTGAAGTAATATTTGGCCCTTTGATGCACATCTCACCCGCCTGATTGTAGCCAACGGTTTCGCCATTATCATCGACCACGATAATATCGACACTTGGGACAGGAATACCAATAGTACCGTTAAATTTGCGGTCTGTGATGACGTTGGCTGTACCGGCAGCAACGCCTTCGGTCATACCCCAACCTTCAACCATTGGACAGCCAGTCACCTCTAACCAGCGCGCCGCTGTTTGTTCGGTCGCTGCCATGCCGCCTGCCTGCGAGATACGTAGCGAGCTAAAATCTAAGTCTTTGAAGTTTGGCTGATCAAGCAACCCTTTAAACAAGGTATTAACCGCAGGGAAAATATGGAATGGTTGTTTTGATAAGGTTTTGATAAATCCAGGCATATCACGTGGGTTAGGTATCAATATAAAAGTATAACCCGAACGCATACCGAGTAGGCTCAGCATAAAGGCGAAGATATGATATAGCGGTAACGCCATGACCATATTGATATAAGCCTCGTTAATATCTGAGGTAATCGGGCGATACCACGCTTCCGACTGCATCGCAGCGGCAACGACATTGCGCTGAGTTAATATAGCACCTTTAGACAAGCCTGTCGTACCGCCGGTATATTGCAAAATAGCTTTGTGTTGCAAAGCCGTTTTTGGGGCTTGGAAAGGTAGGTTTTTGCCTTTTTTTAGCACATCAGGGAATTTGGTGACGTTGTATTTAGGATCGTTAAGATTGTACTTCGGCACCAAGCGTTTGACCTGACGGATAACGGTATTTACTAAAATACCTTTTAAACCCATCATATCGCCCATTTTTGATAGGACAATACGCTTGATAGCTGTCTCTTCAATGACTTGCTCAAGCGCTTGCGCAAAGTTATCAACCACAAAGATAACCTGAGCGCCAGAATCATTTAATTGATGGCGCAGCTCACGACCGGTATAGAGAGGGTTGATAGGCGTACAAACGTAGCCTGCACGCAAAATACCAATCATCGTCGGCAGATATTGCGGTACGTTTGGCATCATAAGTGCCACGACACTGCCTTTAGGAATACCTTGCGCTTGTAACCATGCGGCAACGGCAAGCGAGGCTTGATCAACATCACCATACGTGTGGGTCACACCCATACAGATCGTCATAGGGTGCATACGAAAGCGATTAAAGCACTCTTCATAGAGCTCTATAAGACTTTCGTATTGATCAGGATTGATGGTATTTGGTACGTTTTCTGGATATTGAGCAAGCCAAGGCTTATTAGTGGTCATACTTAGCGTCCTTAAATGTGCGATAAGTTAAGGTTCTATAAAAAAGTAGTCACGTCCCTGTCAACAATACCATCATCGATGGATTGCCGAGTGTTATCCTATTTATTCACAGACTGCTAAAATACGGTGGCCTTTATACAAATATCATGGATTACAAGATTATTTAATTAAAAAATATTTAACTACCAAGCATTAGCTCTTAAGTAGGTTAAATGGCTAGTGAGTGCTGTTGATGCTAAAGGTAGTACTGAAAAAGGTAGTACTGAAAAAATATCACATCCAGACAAGGTTGGTCGATTAACCTCAGTTGAAGATACTATCAATATCATTTAACAATATCATTTAATAAATAATAGCGTAACATATTTTGGCAATACATTAACATAACTGCAATTGAGTCTGTTATTCCTATACAAGAACTTGTTAGTTTATAATTCAGTTTGATAAAATAAAAAAACTGTGTTGCAAGCTAAAACAGACAAGTGGTTATTAATGTAAGATGAAAGGGCAGTCAAATCATATAATACATAGTACTACAAATATAAGTTATTAATTTCAGTAAAACGGTACTAAAAACATTATTAATGTCATCTTAGTTTAGCTAACTGAACAGTTACAAAGCGTAAGGTTGCAGTATTAAAGAAGAATAATTAAAGCATAAAAAAAGCGCCCTATAGTGAAGATAGAGCGCTTTTTTTATGACTTTTTTATGACTAAGATATTGAAATTCTACCTTAATTAGCGCTGTGGATTATCAGCGATATGTTTCTCACGCAGCTTTTGACGCAGAATTTTACCCACATTACTTTTTGGTAATTCAGTCACAAATTCGATATGACGCGGGCATTTATAACCGGTCAAATTATCTAAAGCAAACTCTTTAATCGAGTTTTTAGTGACATTGTTATCGGCAGGAATGACATAGATTTTGACGGCCTCGCCTTGACGCTCATCAGGAATGCCAATCACAGCGCAATCAATAATCCCTTCACAATCCAGCATGACGGATTCTATCTCGTTCGGGAAGACATTAAATCCTGAGACCAAAATCATGTCTTTTTTACGGTCTAATAGTCTAAAGTAGCCTTTGTCATCCATGCTGACGATATCGCCGGTACGGAAATAGCCATCTTTCGTAAAGTCATCACTACTATCTCTATTCAGATAGCCTGAGGTGACATTAGGACCTTTAACGCACATCTCGCCAGCTTGGTTGACGCCAACACGATTGCCTTCATCATCGATGATAATAACATCAACACTCGGGACAGGAATGCCAATCGTGCCATTAAACTTACGGTCAGTAATGACGTTTGCAGTACCAACGGCCACGCCTTCAGTCATACCCCAACCTTCAATCATGGGACAGCCGGTCGTCTCGAGCCAGCGTGATGCCGTTTGTTCGGTCGCCGCCATACCGCCTGCTTGCGAGATACGCAATGAGCTAAAATCAAGGTCTTTAAAATTTGGATGATCGAGTAACCCTTTAAACAAGGTATTAACCGCAGGGAAGATATGGAACGGCTGTTTTGATAAGGTTTTGATAAATCCGGGGATATCACGTGGATTGGGTACTAGGATAAAGGTATAACCTGCACGCATACCAAGCGAGCTCAGCATAAAGGCAAAAATATGATAGAGCGGTAGTGCCATCACCATATTAATATAAACCTCATTAATCTCTGAGGTAATAGGACGCGTCCAAGCTTCTGACTGCATGGCTCCTGCGACGATATTACGCTGAGATAAAATGGCCCCCTTAGATAAGCCCGTCGTACCACCGGTATATTGCAAAAAGGCTTTTTGATCCAATGACATCTTTGGCTTTTGGAAGGGCAGGTTTCGGCCTTTCTTTAGCACATCAGGAAACTTGGTCACTGCATGCTTAGGGTCATTGAGCTTGTATTTGGGCACCAAGCGTTTGACCTGACGGATAATGGTATTTACTAAAATACCTTTTAGACCCATCATATCGCCCATTTTCGATAAGACAATATGTTTGATATTGGTCTCATCAATGACTTGCTCGAGTGCTTGCGCAAAATTATCGACGACAAAGATAGCTTTCGCACCGGAATCATTTAGCTGATGACGCAGCTCGCGCCCAGTATAGAGAGGGTTGACTGGCGTACAGACATAACCTGCGCGCAAAATACCAATCATCGTTGGCAGATATTGCGGCACGTTTGGCATCATCAGTGCAACCACACTCCCTTGAGGAAGTCCTTGCGCCTGTAGCCAAGCGGCAACCGCAAGCGATGCTTTATCAATATCATCATAAGTATGGGTCACACCCATACAGATACTCATTGGATGCAGACGAAAGCGGTCAAAGCACTCTTCATAGAGCTCCATGATGCTGCCATATCTATCTGGATCGATAGTTTTAGGCACACTCTTAGGATATTGGGCAAGCCAAGGTTTATTCAACGTCATAGTCAGCGTCCTGGAAGTTCAATTAGGTTTCTATCGTTAAGCAGTCATATCCGTGTCAATAAAAAAATCAGCGCTGACTTAAAACAATTGCCGCTGAGTTCGATAATATCCTTATCTATTGACGGACTACCAATTTCTGTTACTGTTGTTCAGTTTTGATGAATGATAAAAGCATTAATCTTAAATAAATATGATCATCTTAAAAAGTGACACTCAATTTTAAAGCGTTCTTACCAATTATTCGCAACTAAAAAATAATGTATCGTCCATATAATGATACATTTAAGCAATACATTAGCATGAATCTAAGTAAAGGTAATATTAGCATGAGCGTACTGGCCAGTACATATAAAATGCGGATAAATAAATTTATTCATTATGCAATAAAAAGATGACCAACGGTCGTTATGGTAGGATGAACTGCTGTTTTTTATTAAAAAATCGCCGATAAATGAGTAAAGCGCTTATCGTACAGCCAAGGGTGCTACTGACGCAGATTAAAAACATAGTTACAATCTGATAACGCACAGCTTGGGTGGGGTCGGCACCAGCAAGTATTTGCCCAGTCATCATACCCGGTAAGCTGACAATACCGACAACCAGCATCGAGTTTAGAGTGGGCGTCATGCCATTGACGATAGCCGCTCGTATTTGTTCGTGTACCGCTTCAAATGGTTTGGCAGAAAGGCTTAGCATCATCTCGATACGCCCTTGTTGCCCATGGAGGTTTTCGATAAGCTGATTGCTGGTCAGGGAGATAGCGGTCAAAGAGTTGCCGAGTATTAAGCCCAGTATAGGAATGATAAATTGCGGTGTATACCAAGGCTGCACTTGCAAAATCAGACTAATAGCGATGACTGTAACCAATACTGCTGATGCACTGACAGCGATTAACGTATCAATTAACAGACCTTTATACGTGCGTTTGACTCGATTTTTGGCAGCGCTACCGGCAATCAAAGTCATGATGGTTAAAATAATAAGGACTTCGTACCATTGTTCCCGAGCGAAAATCCATGCCAATATCAGGCCGATAAAGCTAAGCTGTATCACCGTACGGACAGCAGCAATGACAAGTGTTTTGGTCAATCTTAGACGTAAAAACCATGACACGACCAGCACGATAATAATCAAACTGCTGGCAAGCGCAATATCAGCATAAGTCAGTACGATTTGCATATTATCTGTACTCATCACGGGAGCTCGTTATAAAGGCAAGGTTAATCTACTTTGGTTAAAACGCCGGCATCCATATACCAATGTTTATTTGCTAATGGCATAATATCCTGCGTGTCATGAGTTACCCACAATAATGTGCGCGTCGGCTCACGACGTAACCAGTTGATAAGCAAATGCACGAGTTTCGCTGACGTATCGACGTCTAAGGCTGCAGTAGGTTCATCCAATAACAATACTTGCGGGTTTAATTGCAATAAACGCAGTGTATTGACCAGTTGCCGCTCGCCACCTGATAAAGTGTTGGCGTCTTGTTGTAAGAAGTCAGGAGTGCGCTCTAAATGCTCAAGCTGCTCGATGTGCCAGTCAATATTAAAATGCTTGTGCTGATGGCTTGCCAAGCGGTAGGGCAATTGCAAGTTATCAATAACGCTGCCTTCTAGCAATTGTGGCTGCTGCGCGAGAAGGGCGACCTGCGAGCGCCAATGCATGGGTGCTATTTCATGAATACTATTACGAGTATCCCTATTTTGCGCATCGCTTTGTAGCCAAACGTCGCCGGTCGTCATAGGCAGCAGCCCTGCTAATACGCGCAATAAGACAGACTTGCCACTGCCAGAAGCGCCCGTCAAAACCGTCACTTGCCCAGCCAGTAATATACCACTGGCACCGCTTATCAATGCACGGTTATTAATGGATAAAGCATCATCGGAAGCTGAACTCTTCTGTCTTTTTGCGCGCCATCGGCGGTAAGTAGGGAGCGGAGTCGCGCGCTTGCTATGGACCCAAATATCTTCAAATGCTAGCATAAAAGCCTTGTTATCCGTCTTATTGGCGCTCATAGCCTATTCGTTCAATCGTTTTAATTATTAGCGTGTTGTATGAGCGCTTGCTCAATAGTCTCGCGTAATTTTTGCGGTACGCGAATAGGACGCATAGGTGCACTATGGTTGGCAGTCGCATCAGAACCAGAATCAGATATAGAAGCTGGCGTGATTTGATTTTGTACGCAAGCGATAACGATTTTAGTGCTGCTTAACAAGGTATTGTTAGAGTGATTGCTGTTTGAAACAGCAGTGTTTGCCTGAGTGTCATTATTTGCATCTACAGTTGGCATTAGGCGATGAATGCTTTGATAAAATACAATGCTGGCAGGTTTTAATTCGACTTTATCGATACGTACATTAATGACTTCATCTAATAGAATGGCTTTTTTGTATTGCAGGTCTGCTTGGCTGACGACAAAATGCTGAATCTCACCATCATCGGTCTGCAAAAAATAGCCATTTAAACCAAGCTTGGTAAACCAGTCACGGCGACAGTTTTCAAAGAATACTAAATGATTGGCATGGTAAACTATGCCGCCCGCATCAGTATGGTTAATATATACATTATAATCAGTGGCAAATAACGGTGTGCTTGCGCTAATAGGTGGTGTATGGGTATTTTTATTCATAATTGTCATAATGTTGCTCAGTAAATTTACTTAATAATTTATTTTTAGGGTTTAAATGTTTATAGATATGGTTATAAAAATAAGAAAAAATCGATAACGCATCTGTGGCTGCTTTTAATAGCTACTCTATCGTAAGAGATAAGGGCGCGCAACAGATAGCCTTGCCGATGTCTGTTATCATAAACCTTTATATAGTCAGTTCAGAATAATATCGATATATTAATCTTTAGGTGCGACTGGGATAAATTTTCCTTGCTTGCTCCTATCACAGAGGCTACGAAAAATTCATTCCAGTCGCACTGTCTCTGTTTTAAAGTGAATCCACTATATATTGCCGCTTTGCTTTATTTTATAGCCGCACTATTTAATGGTCGCACTTTTAAAGTGTCGGTCGTTTAAATAGCAATACTCGTTTATAGCAGTATTTTGTTTTAATTCATTAGTATAGGACAGTTTATGACCCGTTTTGTCAGTTTTAATATCAATGGTATCCGCGCTCGTCAACATCAGCTAGAGGCGGTGCGAGAGGTAATCGACCCTGATGTAATGGGTCTACAAGAGACCAAGGTGCATGATGAGCAGTTTCCGCTCGAAAATGTCGAGAGCTTGGGTTATCACGTCGAGTACTTTGGTCAAAAAGCGCATTATGGCGTGGCGTTATTATCGAAAGTTGCGCCTATTTTTGTGCAAAAAGGCTTTCCTGGTGAAGATGCCGAGGCGCAAAAACGCTTTATCCATGCGCGCTATGTGTTCGATGGCCGTGAAGTGGATGTGCTTAACGGTTATTTCCCGCAAGGTGAGAGTCAAGACCATCCGACCAAATTCCCTATGAAGCGTGCCTATTATGCAGATTTGATGACCTATATCGATACGCTAAAAGCAGAAGGGCGCTCGCTGATTATCATGGGTGATATGAATATCGCCCCAGAAGATGTCGATATTGGTATCGGCGAGGTCAATGCCAAGCGTTGGCTGAAAAATAGAAAAACCTCTTTTTTACCCGAAGAGCGTGAATGGTATAGTGACTTGATGTCACGCGAGCTGACCGATACTTATCGTCTGCATTATCCAGAGAGTACCGAATTATATAGCTGGTTTGATTATCGCAGTCGCGGTTTTAATGATGAGCCGAAACGCGGTCTGCGTATCGACCACATTTTATGTACGGCGGATTTAATAGAGCACTGCGTTGATGCGGGTATTAGCTATGAGCTACGCGGCATGGAAAAACCCTCTGATCATGCGCCAATTTGGGCAGCGTTTGACTTAAATAAAGTATAATAGCTTGATTAAAAACAGCAGGTTTTTAATAACAGGCTTTAGAACCAAGAGCGTATAACCAAGAGCGTATAACTAAGATTTTATAAAGATAACTTATAACCAATAAATAATGCATCAGCATTGATGAATAAGGATTGAATGATGGCTGTCGGCAACGTTGCAATACCGAATACGATTTATCCTATTGATGGGATTAAACTAAGCGCCACCGCTGCAGGCGTACGCTACAAAGACCGCGATGATTTGGTGGTGATAGAGATTGCTGATAGCGCCAACACTGCGGTTGTGACCACAAAAAATACCTTTTGTGCCGCACCGGTACGTGTTTTACGTGAACACTTTGCTAAAGCCAGCCCGCGTTATTTAATCACCAATACGGGTAACGCCAATGCTGGTACGGGCGCTGATGGTAAACGCCGCGCGCTTGATATCTGTAGCGCTCTAGCTGCTAAAGCTGGCGTAGATGTCAGTACTGTTTTGCCATTTTCGACAGGCGTGATAGGCGAGCCACTAAACAGTGATGCTGTTATCGCAGGCTTAGACAATGCCTTAGTCAATTTGGCCGCCGATAATTGGCTGGCCGCGGCCAATGGTATTCGTACGACGGATACGATTCCAAAGCTTGCCAGTGAAAAGGTTGATGTCGATGCTATCAGCTATCATATTACGGGTATGTCAAAAGGCTCGGGAATGATACGCCCCAATATGGCGACCATGCTAGGCTATGTAGCCACTGATGCCAATATCGCCGCTGACTTATTGCAAGAAATGCTGAGCAAAATTAATGAGCAATCCTTTAACCGCATTACTGTCGATGGTGATACCTCAACCAATGATTGCTGCGTCTTGATTGCAACCGGAACAGCGAGCTCGGAGATTATTGATAGCCCAGAGCATCCGCATTATCAGCCGATATTTGACGCCTTAACAGCAGTGTTTGTACGGTTGGCACAATTGATTGTACGAGATGGGGAAGGTGCCACCAAGTTTATGACGGTAAAAGTCACGGGTGGCAATACCACGCAAGAATGCTGCGATGTGGCGTATGCGGTCGCCCATTCACCACTGGTCAAAACGGCGTTTTTTGCCAGTGATGCCAACTGGGGTCGTATCTTAGCAGCGGTTGGTTATGCCGGTATCGACGACCTTGATACCGAGCAAGTCGATGTCTATCTAGATGAAGTGATGATTTGTCAAAATGGTGGTGTGGCTCCGAGCTATACGGAAGCGGCTGGCAAAGAGGTTATGAGTCGTCCTGAGATTACCATTCATATTGATTTGGCACGTGGCGATGCTCACGATACCGTTTATACCTGCGATTTATCTTACGATTACGTCAAAATAAACGCCGATTATCGTAGCTAAAAATCATTTATATTTTTATACAAACGCTCAAAGCTGAAATGGTTTTGAGCGTTTTTTTATGTTCAATACTAAATAATTCAATACTGCGATTTCTCTCATTAATAAATCACTGTTAATAAAAGACCGGTGATAAAAAACCATGAATAAAAACCGTTTATTAACATCAGTTGCAAAAGCTGACGTTACGTTACAAAGCAGTTATAGAGGCTAAGGGGTTGGACGACCTATACTAGCTGCAGTAAACAATAGACGGTACTGATGGAGGCTGGGTCATTTGACCTAAATTGAGTCTATCTCGATTTTATAGTTTTGACTTTATAGTTATAGTAGATTCAAAACCGAAACTTTCATTCACAGTATCTTCATAAATGCCTACTACCTTTTGAATAATGACAATTGATTAAAATGAGTTCAAAAGGTAATGATTAATACTAATAAACTGAGGATTTAATAATGAAAAAATTAGCAATTGCTGCATTGATGACGACTTTTGTTTTATCAGGTTGTTCTACCATGGGTATGAACGATGAGCGTACTATGGTGGTTGAAGGCGAAGCAATGAATGTCAAAGTGGTTAACATTCCAAGCTTTAAAATAGAAATAGCACCACTAAAAGCAGTTTGTGAGCTGCCAGATGCTAATGGCAATAAAATTGAGTCAGAATGCCTACAATATCGTCAGACTTATCAGAAAAACTACACTCCTTTAAACGGTAATATTCAAGGCTTCACTTATGAGCCAAATTATCGCTATATTTTAGATGTGCGCCAAGAAGCGGTTATGAATGAAGCGACTCAGGTAGTTAAGCCAGTTTGGATTCTAAACGAAGTGGTTTCAAAAACAGCTGAATAATTTTAGTTGTAGATTATTATAGAAAAAGCCTCTAATCATTAGAGGCTTTTTTTGGTTTTAATTTTAAAAAATGACAGTCATTATTTGCATTAACATTGACTGTAATTAACACTAACGCCGCGGGTAGCAGTGGGGATGCGATTGTCAGCATAAATAGCAAGACCACCGCGAGCGGTTTCTTTGTATTTATCAGACATATCAGCGCCTGTCTGCTTCATGGTTTCAATGGCTTTATCCAATGAGACAAAGTGCTGACCATTGCCGCGGCAGGCAAGACGAGCGGCATTAATGGCTTTTACCGCACCCATCGCATTGCGCTCAATACAAGGAACTTGTACCAAACCGCCAATCGGGTCACAAGTCAGCCCTAAGTTATGCTCGATACCAATCTCGGCGGCATTCAAACATTGCGCTGGCGAGCCATCCATAATCTCTGCCAATGCCGAACCTGCCATGGCACAGGCTGAACCGACTTCGCCTTGACAGCCCACTTCAGCCCCAGAGATAGAAGCGTTTTGTTTAATTAAGCTGCCAATGGCGGTGGCATTTAATAAAAACTTACGGACGCCATCTTGGTTATAATTGGGTAAAAAGTCACGATAATAGTGCAAGACCGCAGGAATAATACCCGCCGCACCATTGGTCGGTGCTGTGACAACTTTACCGCCATTGGCATTTTCTTCATTGACGGCAAGTGCATACAAATCAACCCAATCCATCGCCGCGAGCTTATCGGTTTTGGCGATAGGCAAGTCTTTTTCAGCGCATAGTTGATTATGTAAATCGTGAGCGCGGCGTTTAACATCAAGTCCGCCCGGTAAAATGCCACTGTTTTTACAACCTTGGGTGACACAGTCCTGCATCACCTCCCAAATCGTATCTAAATAGCTAAAGATATCTGCTTGATTGCGGTAGTGACACTCGTTAGCGAGTACCAGCTCACTGATACTTAACCCATGCTCACGGCATTGTTCAAGCAACTCTGCGGCAGTATTAAACGGGTAGGGAACGATATCAATCGTTGGGCTGGCATGATCCTCATCGGGATTATTTGCGTCATCTTCGTTGATAACGAAACCGCCACCAACCGAATAATAGGTTTGCTGATACTTGCTACCATCGGCCAATAACGCGCGGATGGTCAAGGCATTAGGATGATAAGGCAATACCGTATCATCGTACCAATACATATCGCGCTCGCTATCGAAGTCGATAATATGTTTACCTGATAAATTAAGCTGCTTATCAGCAAAAATAGGCGCTAGATATTCGCCAGTCAAGCGGGTATCAATGGTACTCGGCGTATGTCCAAGTAAACCCAAATATATCGCCGTATCGGTTGCATGCCCTTTACCGGTAGCGGCCAAAGAGCCATAAAGCTCGATTTCAATATTTTTAATCGTCGTTAATGGGCTTTGTTTAAGCAATGACGTCAAAAATAAATTGGCCGCCACCATCGGCCCGACCGTATGAGAGCTCGACGGTCCAATACCAATTTTAAATAAGTCGAAAACACTAATCATATAAATACCAATAAATTGTCAGTGCATCAGCGTATGTGATAAATAGGCTTAAGTACTGGTGTGAAAAAAGATAATAGATAACGGCCCCAAAAGCCTTGATAAATACAGCACAATGACAAGGGCAGGCATTTATTTAAATGCACACTTTAATAAATGTGAGTATTTAAAAAACATGGGATATTATCTATAAATGTCTCTCAGTATAGGCGTACAGAGACCTGCTGAATAATAACTTTTATTTATCATAGAACTCCGTTATCATGCTCGCAGCCATTACCTGTGTAACATCCTGTAATCTTGCTAACACTATATAGTGAACAACGTCGCAGAAATCCTTAAACTACTTTTAATAGAACCTATTTGACGGTCTGCATTTGGTCAAAGTAAATGACTTTCCTGCTGTTATCGTTTTTTAATTCCTCTATAGTTGTTGATGATTGGCATGACTTAGTTGTTATCGTTTTGACTGAATTCATATCTGTATTCTCATAGTTGTATTTCTCACAGTTTTTTAGCTGACTAATATTCTCTCAGCTCAAATAGGACAGCGCATGACAACTCCCGAACCTCATTCTCCAAACCCCGAAAATAGCACCCAAGAATCTGCTTCGCACAATGCATTAGAAGCGGCTGGTATTGATGCAGCTGCGATGAGTTATCCGCACAATCCAGACTTTGATAATGGTCGTTGGTTTCCAACGTGGCGTCCGTATGGCGGTGATTTGGATCGTGATCCGGTCGGTATCAATGAGTATTTGCCGCCAGCAAAGAGCGTTCTATTAGGTGTGCAGCATACTTTTGCAATGTTTGGGGCGACGGTGCTGGCGCCATTATTAATGGGCTTTGACCCCAATTTGTCCATTTTGATGTCCGGTATTTGTACGGTGATGTTTTTTATGATTACCGGTGGGCGCATGCCTAGTTATTTGGGCTCAAGCTTTGCCTTTATTGGCCCGGTTATTGCGGTGACGGCTTATGCAGGCGTGGGATTTAATGACAATTTGAATGTCGCCTTGGGCGGTATAATGGCATGTGGCATCATTTATGCGCTGATAGGTCTATTGGTCATGAAGACGGGTACAGGCTGGATTGAGCGTTTGATGCCGCCCATTGTTACCGGTGCAATTGTGATGATTATTGGTCTGAATTTAGCACCAGTGACCATTCAAGGGGTATCTGCCAACCAGTTTGATGCATGGATGGCTACGCTGACGGTATTGTTTATCAGTGGGGTGGCGGTATTTACCCGCGGTATGCTGCGCCGTTTGCTGCTATTGGTTGGCTTGATATTGTCGTATATCGCCTATTTTTTCATGACCAATGTGCTCGGCTATGGCGTTCCGATTGACTTTACTAGTGTATCAGCAGCATCATGGTTTGGTCTGCCAAGTATTCATTCACCGCGTTTTGAGATGAGTACGATTATATTAATTGCGCCCGTTGCCTTTATTTTAGTTGCCGAAAACTTAGGGCACTTTAAAGCAGTCGAAGGTATGACTAAAGCGCGAGTAACGCCTTATATGGGTCGGGCATTTTTTGCTGATGGCTTGGCGACAACGTTTTCGGCAGGTTTTGGTGGTACAGGTGTGACCACTTATGCAGAAAACATCGGTGTCATGGCTGTGACCAAAGTATATAGCACGACGATTTTTGTGGTAGCAGGTCTGGTGGCTATCTTGCTTGGGTTATCACCAAAGTTTGGCGCAATTATTCAAACGATACCGGCGGCTTTATTGGGCGGCGCATCTATTGTGGTATTTGGTTTGATTGCGATTGCAGGGGCAAAAATTTGGATAGACAATCATATCGATTTTAGCAAAAACAGCAATTTAATCATTGCCGCGGTCACCGTTATTATGGGTACGGGTAATTTTAGCTTGCATCTAGGCGGCTTTGATTTGGGCGGTATCGGAACGGCTACTTTAACGGCTATTGTGCTAAATGCTTTATTTAATCTTCAAAAAAGTTAACTTATAACTTGGTTGTTAATAAAGCTATAATGTCGTTAACTAAGTTATAGGTTATTAATAAATTAGGGTAGGTGTTATATGAAAGAAAATATAAAGGTTGCTTTATTTACAGGTCTATTTGTAGTAATAGCAACCTTATTATCTGAGTTTGTAATACCTAAATCAAGCTCACTCACAACACCTATTATAGCTGCTCTATCAGTCTTAATTGTTTGGCCTTTAGCAAAGAAGCTGTTTTCAAATAAATAGTAAGTCTGGATTTACTATAGTCTCATTATTAGCTTTTATTTGTATTTACGCTTATAAAACCGTGCAAAGAATCGGTAGCGTCTTAATGCGCGTGGTTTGGGTTTCAGTGAGCCTAGATAAATGGCAAACATGGTCAGCAGTGCGCCGCTCCATTGTAAAGTATTAATCGGTTTATCGAGCCAGCTATAATCAATCACCAAAGCGGCAATGGGCTCGGTCAATAACAGCAGCCCTGTCAATGCCAAGGACAGCTTAGGAATAGAGTAGGCGATAAGCCCCCACGCTAAGCATTGCATCACGGTGCCGTAAATCAATACCCAACCAATCTCAGACCACGTATTGGGTAGAATATTGCCCATATCGAACACAAACATCGGGACAATCATTGCCACTACGCCGCCGATGCTAATCAGTTGCATGAGCATAAATATCGGCGTTGGCTCAGTATCGTGGGTCTTACGGATAAAGGTCATTGACGCGGCAAGCATGGCGCCTGAGACGATGCCCGTGACGAAACCCCAAGTCGCGGCAGTATTTTGCGCAAACTCAGGACTGCCTATCATTGCCACGCCTAGCATGGCTAAAAATAAACTGATAAGCTGCAAGATAGATTGGCGCTCATTAAAATATAAAAAACCAATGGCTGCTAAAAAGAAAATCTGTAAGCTATTAAGTAAGGTTGAGATACCAGGACCGACCGCATAAATACTCTCATGCCAGAGTGCCAAATCGAGTCCTAAAAATGCGCCCGATAATAAACCGTAAAAAATAGCACGCTTTGAGCGCGGTAATCGCTGCCCCGTTACTTTAGCCAATACAGCAAATACCACGCCTGAAATAGCCAGCCGCCAAAATGACATCGCCCAGCCACCGATATCGACATGAGCAACAATCAAGCTACCCAAACCAAAAATAACACAACCAATGACTAAGCCAGTAGCGGCAGAGCGTGAAGAGGCAGTAGCCATGCAATATCCTTATCTCATTACTATGATGCTTTTTTTAAGATGCTTTTTAATTGTTGTTTGCTAAAGCGATGATTTATACAAGCTATATTGTCAGTGTTTTACACTTGAAATGGAATGGTTTAGGGCGATTTATTTTAGGATGATTTATTACACACCATATATAAATAAATCAATCACCTTCTTACAGGAATAGCATTGGCGCAAACGTCGCTATTTGTTACTCTATTGGCTATCTGCATTTTAAAACCCTTAATGTTTTAAAATAACGACACGCTTTAAATTTTCAAATAGCCTCTATTACTTTTAGCCTAGGTTTGCTTATGCTGCTACGTTCTATATCAAGACGACAAAGACTCTCTTTATCTAGATTACCGCTACAATTGTCACGCGGCAGTTTTGTGATGAGCCTGTTTGTTATGAGCCTGTTTGTGATGAGCACGATAACCGCTACGTCTTTTTTAATGTCAAATGCACAAGCAGCCAGCTGTAAAATTCCCAAAAGTTATTATAAAAATGTCTCTTGTACAGCGAGTAGCGGCTATTTTTTAGCGATAAAAGATTTTGGCGCACCAGTTGCTTTGATTAATAAACAAGGTAAAAGCGTGGTTGATTTATCCCGCTATCAAAAAGTAGATGCCGATAAAATATCGGGCGGATTGCTACCGGTACTGCGTAACGGGCGGGTGGGTTACGTCAATATGCAAGGTCGTGAGACTATCCCTGCGATGTACGATATGCTCAAGGAGAGTCAAGGTTGGGCGCGTCCCGTGTCTGAAGGTCGCATCGTGGTCAAACAAAACGGTCATTATGGGGTTATCGATACCGCTAATAAAACAATCGTGCCATTTTCTGCCGCGATTAGTGATATCGATGATTATCGTAGCGGCATGACGCGCGTGCGTAAAAACCAAGCCATAAGTTGGTTGGATAAAAATGGCAAACCCACGCGCGACCCGAATTCGAACAGTAAGGCTGATAGCCAAACATCGACAACTAACGAAAACGCCAAGGAGATGCAACAATCAGCGCCGTCTAGTCCTTTTACCACGCTGCAGCCACGTCAACAAGATGGCAGGTGGGGCTTTGTTGATGACAATAATGTCACCATGATTACATATTCATTTGATGAGGTACGACCATTTTCTGAAGGGCTGGCGGGCGTGCGTATCGATAACGAATGGGGTTTTGTCAATTTAGGCGGCGAGTTGGTGATTCCTTTCCGCTTTGATAAGAGCGGTGTGAGCGTAGGCGATAGTTATAAAGACCAGCCAGCATTTGTATTCACAAATGGCAAAGCATGGATTGGTAATTTAAAAAATGGCGCTAAGATGTGTATTGATAAAGAGGGTAGCAGTGTTGGTTGTGATTGATACTTAGAACTTATCATTTAATATCGCGCTTAATTTTGCAGGTAAAAAAAAGAGTGTCAGAGCATGGATAATCTAGCGCTCTGACACTCTTTTTTATGGTTTGTTAATTAAGGGTTTTAAGCTTAAAACATTACTTTTCTAACAGATGATTGCTAATCAAATCGACCATATAAGGCTGATAGTATTCTGGAATATCGTGCGCCATACCTTCGATTAAATGGAATTTTGCATTGGGAATGGTCTTTGCAACCACTCGTCCTTGCGAGGCGGGTAACAGCCCATCTGCGCTACCATGCAGCACAATCGTCGGCGCTTTAACTTGCTTGCTATATTTGCTAATCGAGCCTGAGGCTAAAATAGCATTTAGCTGTTGTACAGTACCGAGTGGATGAAAATTACGCTGATAACGTATCTTAGCGATGTCACGTACCATACGCACATTAACGTGTCCTGGCGTGCCGACAGTCTTCATAAACCAGACGCTATGACGCACAATATCACGCTCAGAATGGCTCTCAGGGCGATTGATGAGGGTATATAACTGCTTCGGCTTAGGCGGTTTTAAAAAGGCGCGATTGGTGGTGGTAAACATTAATGCCATGCGCTGTACTAGACTTGGATAACGCGCGGCGACGATTTGAGCAATCATACCGCCCATAGAAGCGCCAAGCAGATGCGTTTTACTCAGGTGCAAGGCTTTGATTAAACGCGCCGTATCTTCCGCCATATCGGTTAAGTTATAAGCAACCTGCGCGCCTTTATTCGACAGACCTGTTTGCAGGCGCATCATCATTTTTAACTGACTGATACGTGGCAAACCATCAATCTGTACTTTGGACGACAAGCCGATATCACGGTTGTCAAAACGAATCACAAAAAAACCGGCATCGATAAGGCGCTTCATAAAGTTATTTGGCCAAAATATCATTTGTGAGCCAAGTCCCATAATCATGAGTAGCGGCGGATTGTTTGGATTACCACCCGCCTCAACGCACAGCTCGATACCGTCACCAATATCTATCATTGCTTGATGAAGATGCTCGCTTAAGTCGGATGCACGCCAATTATGGTCGCCAAATTGCTGCCATTCAGGGGTTGGGTAATTGCCATTTTCCTCTGAAATCTCAGGCGCTTCTAAAATCCTAGGCGCACTATTGATGGGGTTTGATTGTGTCATGAAGTATCCTATTTAAACGGTCATTGGCTTAAAGTTCGAGCATCTCAAAATCAAGCTTGCCAACGCCGCATTCTGGGCAAATCCAATCATCAGGGATATCTTCCCATTTAGTGCCAGGCGCGATGCCTTCTTCAGGACAGCCGAGCTCTTCGTCATATATCCAGCCGCAGACAATACATTCATAACGTTTCATAAATAGTCCTATCGATTATTGTCACTGTTATTAAAACCAGTGTTACTAGGTGTTTTTTAAGGCTTATATTCACTACTATAGTCAATATTTAGACCGTAAAAACGCACGTAGTTTATCATATAACCGTAATTTTCATAGTTAAGTTTACACTTGTATATTGAGATTAACCAGCTTTTATCAAGTCGTAGAGTACCCACTTAATGGTTTTAGTAGTGCTAACTTCGCCAGTTTTATCTCCGCCAGAAAGTCGATTATGCTATAATTCTTGCTACCAATTTTACCAATTGAGATATCGACCATCACTGTCATATCCTCTTCCAGTACTATACGCAAAGGGTTATCATGAGCGCTACTGCCGACGTTTCATCAGCTAATACCACAACCAAATCCTCGCCGACACTCAATACTGATCATCCATTTTGGCAAATCATTCGCACAGTACCAGACTTCCCAAAAGTTGGCATTGATTTTTATGATATTACGCCGTTACTGCGCAGTCATATTAATGCTGTGATTGATGAGATGCTAGCTGTACTGCCTGCGGGTCTGCTTGATGAAGTCGATTGCTTGGGTGCAGTTGAGGCGCGCGGATTTGTATTTGCCAGTTTGCTCGCAGGTCGCTTGGGTAAGGGTATGATTTTGCTACGTAAACCTGGCAAATTGCCACCACCGGTTGCCAATAAAGCTTATGCTTTGGAATATGGTAAAGACACGCTTGAGATGCAAAATAATTTGCCACCTGAGCGCGTGTTATTGGTCGATGATATCTTGGCTACTGGCGGCACGCTGATGACTGCTTATGAGCTGTGCAAGTCTGCTAAGCACACCGTGCTCGGCGCATTGGTATTGTTAGACCTTGTTGATTTGCACGGCGAATTCCCTGTGCCGGTTTATACGGTTTTAAAAGCTTAGAGAAGAGTTTTTTAGCATAATAAAAAGCGCGCTGAATAGTTCAGCGCGCTTTTTAATGGCATGTATTTAGTCTGTCTTGACCTGCGTTACTTATCTTGCTGGTAACTTTTACAGGCCTGCTCTACTAGCATGCGACTAATTGTTTTCGGCTTGGTCACCTTAAAGTCTTTGGTCGTCAATATCGGCTTTTCTGATTGCCAAGATTTTAACACTTTATCGTCAGCAGCGTAGTTGACGTAAGCGCGTCGATAGTAGCTAGAGTCCTTACAAGAGATGAGTAATTGCTGGTCGCTATGATGGATGTCGGTTTCTTTAGTCTGTTTGTCCTTACCTTCCTTGCTGTCTTTTTCTTTACTATCCTTTGTCACCACGGTTTTTGGTGCAGGATAGGTTCTAAGAATCGAGACGGTAATATTTTCGACTGCTTTTTCGTCAATAATATGAATGTCTGAGCGTTCGATAGAATCCAAATCTAAGCTAAAAATAGAGCCAGTCTGACTTTTTGATACCTCTAACCAGTTTGCCGCATAGCCACTCATTGCAAGCGTACTACCTGCTAATATCACTGCTAGCCGTTTCATAATCGAGCCTTGCTTTTTGTTATATAAAGTCGCTCATCATAGCCAACTTAATAGGGGCAGGCAAATTTCTTTTATGACAAGCGGTTCACGCTGTGGCAATCTCAGCACTCGTGATTAGCAGGCAGAGGCCTCGGACATATAGTAAGTTTGGTTGTTAATCACGCATGTCTGCTAGCATTTTCGCAAGCTCATCACGCGCACCGATAAAGCCATCGATACCCTTAGGTAATAAGTCTTGTGTGACCGTATCTTGTTGATAAGCGGCACTGAACTCGTCGTGCGTTAAGCTGACTTTGGTCATGTCGGCCAAATCCATTGACATGCTTGGTGATAGCTGGCGCGTTACTTCAACATCCATCGCTGCCAGCTCATCGATAAGATTGGGCGCGATGGTTAACAGGTCACAACCTGCCAATGCCAATATTTGCTCAGTCGAGCGGAAACTGGCTCCCATCACTTGCGTTTTATAGCCATGCTGCTTGTAATATTGATAAATAAGCTTGACCGATTGCACGCCCATATCGTCTGAAGCGGGAACGTTTAGGCGGTTTTGCTGGCGTTTTTGCCAATCTAAAATACGCCCAACAAAAGGGGAGATCAGCGTCACCCCAGCGTCGGCACAGGCAATCGCTTGATGCTGACCGAATAATAACGTCAGATTACAGTGAATACCCTGGGTTTCAAGATAACGTGCGGCCTCAATCCCTTGCCACGTTGCTGCCATCTTAATCAAGACGCGCTCTGAGTCGATACCTGCTTTTTGATAGGCTTCCATAAAGCTTAAGGCTTTATCAATGGTCGCTTGGGTATCATAAGACAAGCGTGCATCGACTTCGGTTGAAACGCGACCTTCAATCAATGCCAGAATATTACAGCCAATTTGAATGGTCAGCTCATCAATCACCGCATCGATATCACCGCGATGGCGACTCATGGTTTCTGACAGCATGGCTTCATTATCCGGATGAATGAGCGCTTTGGTAATGAGACTGGGATTGGTAGTGGCATCGATGGGTTTTAGGCGCGCAATGGCGGCAAGGTCGCCCGTATCAGCGACAATAGTGGTCATGGTGCGAAGCTGTTGTAATGCGCTCATCAGATATCCTTGGTATGGTCAATTAACGTTGTTATGTTCTTATTTAGCGGTGTTATTTAAGTTTGTTGTCCATGATGTTTTTTTATTCATGCAGCGGTTTATCATGGTGGTGTTGCTTGGGATTTTGCTTAGCAATAGCGTCTTAGCGGTTTTTTGAACTTAAACCTATTAAGCTTATGCGTTGTTAAAACTATGCGCCTTTAATAAGAGCCTTTAAACTGTATCATAGATTTAAGCGTCTGTAGCCTGATAGTTTCACAGAGCTTAGTCGTTATAGGGTATAACTGTGCTAAGATTTATAGCAAATTGACCGTTTACGCGCATTTACGAATGGGCACTGTCGATAGTTTTTGCTATAGTAGAGCCGATCCGCTGTTTGGCGCGCGCGAAACATCAAAAGTAAGTAAGCATTTATTATTAAAACAAGCATATTGCACAGACAGTCATAGCTAACAGATAACAGTTATAAACTTTAGTAATAACATTAGAAAAAGGATGGGCGGTAATGAGTGAGCAGTCACCAGAGCAAAATGTAGACAAGATAAACCAAACCCCTGCAAGCGTCAGCGAGGCTGCAACTGATAAAGCGTTTTTAAACACATTGCGCCAAAGTATTGATGCGGTAGACTGCGAAATTCAGACGCTGATTAACAATCGTGCCAAACTGGCTCAGCAAGTGGCGACCGTGAAGAAAAACCACGTTGCCAATAGTCCTGATGCTGAAAAGACCAATCCTATTTTTTATCGTCCTGAGCGTGAAGCGCAAGTCTTAAAAGCGGTAATGGAGCGTAATACTGGACCTATTGCCGATGAAAAAATGGCACGCTTATTCCGTGAAATCATGTCGGTCTGCCTCGACTTAGAAGCGCCGCAACGTATTGCTTTCTTAGGCCCTGTTGGTACTTTTACCCATGCTGCAGCATTAAAGCACTTTGGTAAAGCTGCTGATACTGTGCCACTAAATACCATTACTGACGTCTTTCGCGAAGTCGAAGCGGGCACGGCGATGTATGGTGTGGTACCAGTTGAAAACTCATCAGAGGGCGTGGTTAACCATACCTTAGATGGTTTCTTATCTTCTACGTTAAAGATAATCGGTGAAGTTGAGTTGCCCATTCATCAAAACTTTTTGGTCGCTGAACATACCAAGATAGATGGCTTAAGCCGTATCTACTCGCATCAGCAGTCATTGGCGCAGTGCCGTCATTGGCTTGATGTTAATTATCCAAATGTCGAGCGCGTGGCAGTATCAAGTAATGGCGAAGCAGCCCGTCGTCTCAAAAATGAATGGCATTCAGCGGCGATTGCCGGTGATGTGGCTGCTGCAGAGTACGATTTACATAAGCTTTACTCAAACATCGAAGACAATCCAAGCAATACCACGCGTTTCTTAATTATCGGTCATGAAGCAATTGCGCCATCAGGACACGATAAAACCTCAATTATGGTTTCAGCGCATGATAAAGCAGGCGCCCTGATCGAAATCTTAAAGCCTTTGTCTTATCATGGCGTGTCGATGACCAGTATCGAGACCCGCCCTGAACGTCCGAATAAATGGGCTTACGTGTTCTTTATCGATATGGATGGACACATTGAAGACGCAAATGTGAGTGCAGCGATTGCTGATATCCGACCATTGGTCAAAGATTTGCGTATTCTAGGTTCTTATCCAAAAGCCGTGCTATAAAGCTGGCTTAGTTAAAGTATTTATCAAACCGCTAGCAATGCTTAATAAGCAGATATTAACAAGTAGATATTACTAAACAGGTATTAACCAGCAGCAAATGCGTTATCACCTTTAAGGATAAATCATGCAGTCATCTCATTCGACAGAGTCAAATTTATCACCGCTAATGCCTGCTTATGACAGTATTTTAGAGCTGGCGCCTTATCAAACGGGAAAGCCGGTTGAGGAGTTGACGCGTGAATATGGCGTCTCAGACGTGGTAAAGCTTGCCAGTAATGAGAATCCGCTGGGCTGCTCACCGCACGTTACGCTCGCGATTACCGAGCAATTGGGTGAGTTGGCACGTTACCCTGATGGCAATGGTTATTATCTCAAGCAAGCGCTTGCTGATGTTAATGATGTCAGTGTCGAGCAAATTACCTTGGGTAATGGTTCTAGTGATTTACTATATATTCTAGCGAGTAGTTTTGCCGGTAGTGATGATGCCATCATTTATAGCCAATACGCCTTTATCATTTATCCGATGCTGGCCAAAATGCAAGGAGCGACAGGCATAGAAGTACCTGCCAGTCGCTTTGGTCATGATTTAAAGGCGATGAGTCAGGCGGTAGCGGACAATCCTAATACCAAGATGGTGTTTATCGCCAATCCTAATAATCCAACCGGCACCCAGCTTGCGCATGAAGAGCTACGTGCGTTTGTCGCTAGTGTGCCAAGCTCGGTATTGGTCGTGTTAGATGAAGCTTATATCGAATATAGCCCTGAGAGTAACAATAGGTCGCTGCTCGATGAATTTGATAACGTGATTATTGTACGTACTTTTTCAAAAGCTTATGGACTGGCGGGTTTACGTGTTGGTTATGCGCTTAGCTCAGTGCCGGTCGCAGATTTACTCAATCGCATTCGTCAGCCATTTAATGTCAGTAGGGTGGCACTCGCCGCTGCCGCCGCCGCGCTTGCTGACCAAGATTTTATTAAAAAATCGAGGCTCAATAACCAAGAGCAAATGCGCTGGTTAGAAAAGCAGTTTGACGCACTAGGGTTAGGGTTTATCAAGTCGCATGCCAACTTTATTATGGTTGAAATAGAAGTTGAGATGGAGGATATAACCGCTGCTTCTATTCATCAAGCATTGCTGGAGCAGGGCGTGATAGTCCGTCCACTAGAGAGTTATGGCTTGCCTAACTGGCTACGTATCACGGTAGGGGTTGCAGAAGATAATATGCGCCTGATTGATACCCTACGTTCAATCTTGACTGATGACTGATAAAAACTCAGCTATCTTTCGTTTAATAAGCAACTGATTCAATTAATTATTCAATTTTATGACGCTAATATCAGCTTGCTTTACGCTTACTGATGTTGGTTTGTTGAAAGAGAAACGCCGTGAGTCGCCAGAAAAATAATATTAGCAATATCCATACTCAGCCGCCGTTATTTAAGCAAGTTTGTGTCATTGGTCTCGGGCTTATTGGTGCAAGTCTTGCCCAAGCCATCAAAGACAATGGTTTAAGTGAGCGCTTGGTGGCGGTTGATAGACATGCACCGAGCATCGACGAAGCCATTCAGCAAGGTTTGCTAGAGGCGGGTAGTGCCGTCTTAAGTGAAGTGGTATCAGGCAGTGACCTAATTGTCATCGCCGTGCCAGTGCAAGCGGTAGAGGCCGTGTTTGTTGATATCAAAACCGCGATGGATAACGGACAGCTTGCTACTGATTGCATGATAACCGACGTCTGTAGTACCAAGGTTAATATCATTGAGGCGGCAAAAGCGGTCTTTACCTCATTACCAACGGGCTTTGTACCCGCGCATCCGATTGCTGGTGCTGAAAATTCAGGGTATCATGCCAGGCGTGCCACTTTATTTGTCAATCATAGCGTCATTATCTGCGAGCTACCAACGACCAATGATAACGCCATTGCTAAGCTACGGCAGTTATGGGAAGCGGTAGGTGCGACTGTCATGCCGATGGCAGCTGATCATCATGATGCGATATTGGCGCATACCAGTCATTTACCGCATTTGCTCGCGTTTAATTTGGTTGAGCAGCTGGCAAGTCATGATGATAATTTAGATATGTTTCGTTATGCAGCGGGCGGCTTCCGCGACTTTAGCCGCATTGCTGCCAGCGACCCTAAAATGTGGCATGATATATTTTTTGCCAATCAAAGCGCGATTGTGAGCGCCCTTGATGAGTATGGCGTCTATCTACAGACCATGCGTCAGCTTATTATTGATAAAGATTCAACCGCCCTGATGGGACTTTTGGGCCGCGCGCAAGCCGCACGGCGACATTTTGGCCATATGTTAGCCAGCACCCCTTATACGGATACTTCTGCCATGTCAGCTTCTTATAATATTACCCCTAGCAATACCGTTTCTGGCACCATTACCATTCCTGGTGATAAGTCGATCTCGCATCGCAGTATTATGCTTGGTAGCCTTGCGACAGGTGTCACCAACGTTACTGGATTTTTGGAAGGGGAAGATGCGCTTGCTACCTTGCAAGCATTTCGTGATATGGGTGTGAGCATTGAAGGTCCTGATAAAGGTAAGTTGACCATCCATGGCGTTGGTATGAATGGTTTAAAGCCAAGCAAGACACCGCTGTATATGGGTAACTCAGGCACTAGTATGCGCCTGTTAGCTGGTATCTTAGCGGCGCAGTCATTTGATAGTGTATTAACCGGCGATACCAGTCTAAACAAGCGCCCGATGGAACGTGTGGCCGCGCCGTTACGTGAGATGGGTGCAGTGATTCAAAGTACCGGTCATAATGGTACTGCGCCACTGAGTATTACGGGTCGTGCGAATGTTGGTGAGCCTCTCCAAGGTATGGAATATGATATGCCGGTCGCGTCTGCACAGGTCAAGTCTTGCTTATTGCTGGCTGGGCTTTGGGCAAAAGGCACCACGACTGTCATTCAACCGGAAGTTAGCCGTGACCATACCGAGCGTATGCTATCAGCCTTTGGTTATCCTGTGACTGTTGATGGCAATCGCGTCAGCGTCGAAGGTGGCGGCACGCTCACAGGTGGTGATATTGCTGTGCCTGCTGATATCTCTTCAGCGGCATTCTTTATGGTCGCTGCGGCTATCAGTCAGGGTAGCGAGTTGACCCTCACGCAAGTCGGTATTAATCCGACGCGTACCGGTATCATCGATATCTTAAAACTGATGAATGCTGATATTAGTCTAAGCAATGAGACCCATGTCGGTGGTGAGCCAGTCGCTGATATCACTATTCGTAGTTCAAACTTAGTCGGTATCGAAATTCCAGAATATTTAGTACCATTAGCGATTGATGAATTCCCAGTATTGTTCATTGCTGCTAGCTGTGCCCAAGGTCGCACGGTGTTAACCGGTGCAAAAGAATTGCGGGTGAAAGAGTCGGATCGTATTGCTGTCATGGCAGATGGTCTACAAACCCTAGGCATTGATTGTACGGTGACTGAAGACGGGCTGATTATTGAAGGTAAGGGCAGTAATGCTGATGTTAATGAAGTGAATAACAGCCAGCCAGTCTTTGGCGGCGGACATATCATCTCGCATCATGATCATCGTATTGCCATGAGCTTTGCGGTTGCAAGCTTACGTGCTTCTAAGCAAATTACCATTGAAGGTGTTGAAACCGTCAATACCAGTTTCCCAGGATTTGCTGAGCTTGCTAATCAAATTGGTATGTCTATTAAAGTGGATAATGGTGCAGCTTAATGCCATATTAAAATAGTAAGCCTTATTATTTGCTTTTAAAGTATAGGTTTTTGAATTTTGGTTTTTGAAGTATTGAATCTTAAAGTGCTGTCTTTCAGGATTCAATAAAATCTAAAAGGTTACTTGTAAACCTTAATGTAAAAGTCGTTTTAAAGTTATTTTTTAACGTTGTTGTCGTGAGCAATGTGTTGATACTTAAATGGTATTAACGCATTGCTTTTTACTTTCTACCCTATATGTAGTAACCCTGCGCTCTTACCGCTAAGTTTTCATCATTGATAAACATTAGGTGAGGTCGCGCTTTGCTCTAATTTAAGTTGTCTTGCCTTATGACTACTCAAAATGTTGTCAAAAAACCAGTCGTTCCCATTAAAACCACACGAAGTGGTATCGTCACTGCGCTGATTGCTTTTTGTATATGGGGCGCATTTCCGTTATATTTTAAACAATTAGCCGCTTATAACGCGACAGAAATCATCGGTCATCGTATTGTTTGGACGTTTGCCTGTTTGCTCATCGTCGTGGTCGTGACCAAGCGCTGGCAGTGGATAGATACTTTAAAGCAAAATCCAAAGTGGATAGCGTTGACGTTTTTATCAGGTATTATTATCGCCACCAACTGGCTCACTTACGTATGGGCGGTCAACCACGATCAAATCCTTGAGGCGAGCTTAGGATATTTTATCGGGCCATTAGTTGGGGTGGCGCTATCGATGATTTTATTCAAAGAGCGTCTGCGACCTTTGCAATGGGTCGCGATTGGATTTGCACTATTGTCTGTGGTCATTCAGGTAGTCATGTTGGGTAGTCTGCCATGGTTATCGCTCATTCTTGCCTTTAGCTTCAGTACTTATGGCACCATTCAGCGCCAAACGCCATTGACCGCGGTCGATGCAATGTTTGTTGAAACAACGATGCTGGTACCCATCTTTATTTGGTGGTTTTGGCAAGCGGATGTGGTCAGTAGCCAGCTGAGCTTTTGGTTTACGCCAAACATCTGGTTGTTGATGCTGGCTGGTCCGATTACGCTGATACCCTTATTACTATTTAATAGATCGACTAAACTGGTTGCTTATAGTATTTTAAGCTTTATGAACTATCTGACGCCGACCTTTATTTTCTTCTTGGCGGTATTTTATTATAAAGAGCCTTTTGACTTAAACCGTTTAGCCGTCTTTGGTTTGATTTGGCTCGGGTTGTTATTATTCAGCATTGACTTGTGGCGCCATCGCCCTAGTAAGGCGCTAAAGGCCGAGCGGTTGCGTGAAGAAGCGTTGCAGCAGAGTAAGTAAAAAGCAACAAAGTAAATAAAATTTTGGGCTAAAGACTTAAATTAAAAAGCTCAGTCAAAAATTAATAAATAAGGATGAGTGCATGTTTCATACCGAATCTGATGTGGTATTTGTCAAAGGCTTAACAGTAGAAGCAGTTATCGGTGTTTACGCGTGGGAGCGCGCCATTACGCAGCCGCTCCTAATTGATATAGCGCTTGAAACAGATATTAGTAAAGCTGCTGTTTCAGACGATGTCCATGATGCGCTCAATTACAAAGCAGTCTGCGATGATGTGAGCGAATGGTGTCAAGCAATTAAGGCACAGTTGCTGGAGCATTTGGTTGGGCAAATTGCTGATAAGCTGCTCGAAAAATACACCTGTCATAAAATTACATTAAGCGTTGCCAAGCCGACTGCTATTCAGCAGGCTGATGCAGTTGGGGTGCAAATCACCCGTTATGCCAAAGCTGGTGCTGACAAGCCAACTGCAAGCAAAGGCGATGATGCGTAAGATGCATAAAAATCTGGCTAATTTGAATCTTGATGACTTAAAAAAGTGCGTGCCTGAACAGCTGCAAACGCATTCTGTGACGGCGGTGCTATTGGCTTTGGGTAGTAACTATCAAGCAGAAAAATACTTATCGCTCATTCGAGAGAAATTAGCCGTTTTAGGCGAGATACAGCTATCAACAGCGTTTCAAAACCCTGATTTTACGGCGACACCTGAGCTACCAAAACCTGATTATACCAATCAGTGTGTTTATCTAACCCTTACATCTGCTATGACCTTGCAACAGTTGCAGCAGACCTTTAAAAAATTTGAAAGCGATTGCGGTAGACAGCGTTCCTCTGAGTCAATAAAAAATCCTATGAAAATAGTCACTATGGATATCGATATTTTATTAATAAGATTAGATGATAAACAAAATAGCCTAAGCAAAAATATAGCATCTAAAAAAATAGTCGAAAACTCAAAGCAATGGATAATAATGGCGGATAGATATCCATTTAAGGCCCATGAAAGAGCAGGGATTGAGGAGTTAGTTTTAAATAGTTATTCAAAAAGTTAAGAAGGGTTTATTAAAGGATAATGTTTTTCTTCAATTGCCTCAAAATAAAAGCTGGGCAAAATGCCCAGCTTTTATCAAATTTACATGGTTCAGCGCAAAAATTATTATTGCGCGGTTAAGCCACCATCAATGATAAACTCTGAGCCGGTTGAGTAGCTTGAATCATCTGACGCTAAGAATAGCACCATACCGCTGACTTCTTCGGGCTGCGCCACACGTCTCATTGGAATGGTTTTGGCAAAAGCTTCAACTGCATCTTTGGTATCGCCTTGCATAATCATTGGTGTGGCGATGACGCCTGGATGAATGGAGTTCACGCGAATGCCGTGGGGCGCACACTCTAGTGCTGCCGCTTTGGTCATACCGCGTACTGCAAATTTAGAATCGGTATAACCGATAGCGCCGCCAACTAAGCCATTAATCGATGAGATATTGATGATAGAGCCTTTTTTGGCTGCTTTCATCGTTGGAATAACCGCTTTCATGCCTAAAAAGACCGACACTTGGTTAATCTCTAGAATCTTGCGGTAGTCGTCCACTGAAGTATCTAAGATAGATTTGTGCGTAGTGATACCTGCATTATTAACTAAGACATCGATTTGACCAAATTTTTCTTGGGTTGCTTTAACGACTTTTGCCCAATCGTCTTCATTGGTGACATCATGCTTGATAAAGAGGGTATTATCGCCAAGCTCTTTTGCCAATGCATCGCCTTTTTCACTATTGATGTCGGTCAATACCACTTTAGCACCTTCTTCCATACATAAACGCGCATGAGTTTCGCCCATCCCTTGAGCCGCGCCTGTGATAATGATAACTTTGTCTTGTAAACGAGCCATGATATTTCCTATTTTTATTTATGGATAATGAAAAGTATAAGCCATGATGGCTGAATATTCATTAGTGGATATGAAACCATAAGCGAATATGCGATATTTTTAGACAATAATTTTAAATTTAGCCTGTAAATAATACCTTCAGATAATGAGTTTGAGAAAATGATGTATAAAGCCATATTAGATTTTTGTTTTAAAGAGGTCGGTAGCCAACAGTTTTTTGAAAAAGACGCAGATTTTGATAAGTTATTAATCGAGCGATACAGTGAATTGCTCGAGCAAGCAGCGGCGTCAGAGTTATATGAATGGCGATGTAGTGTTGAGGGTAGGTTGGCTGAAATTATTGTATTAGACCAGTTCTCGCGAAATATTTATCGTGATACGCCAGCGGCCTTTGCTCAAGATAGTATGGCATTGGCGCTCGCTCAAGAAGCGGTTACTGCTGGCGCATTAGAAATACTTGAAACTGTAGAGGCGCGTAAGTTTATACTTATGCCGTATATGCACAGTGAGTCAAAACTGATTCATCAACGAGCAGTCACCCTGTTTGAGCAATATACCAATGCGCAAACAGTAGAGGCTGAGATGAAACATAAAGTCATTATCGATCGATTTGGTCGTTATCCGCATCGTAATGACATTTTAGGACGGGTTTCAAGTGGCGAAGAAATAGAGTTTTTGACGCAGCCTGACTCGTCATTCTTATAAATATTATCTGTTTAATAGCTAATAGATAAAACGCTATTTATCAATCGGTTAACATAAAAAAAGAGGCTGTTTGGCCTCTTTTTATTTAGTATCTAAGATAGCTAGCAGCTTACTTCTGCTCAGCGCCTGCTGCATCCATATCAGACCGGCCAATCACATCTAAATCCTCTAAGCACAGCTTGTCGTATTCCTTTTTGCAAAAATTAGGATCGATTTTGCACATCGCACTTTGCAATTGATCTAGGCGGTTTTCTGATTGCTGAATATGTTCAAGCATTTTAGCAAAGGCTTCTGCGACAGGGTCTTGAGAGATAGGGTCAATACCATAGGCTTGAAAGGTCGTGGTTCGTTTGGTATTCGATACTGTGTCTTTTACTTTATCTTTGTCAGTACTGCCAGCTTGCGCGACTTTTTCTTGCTGTTTGGCATCTTGGACTTTGGTCGCGATGGGATTGCCCTTTTCATCGTGATTGTCTGAAATCATACGTGCCGCGCTACCGACCATCGTCGCACCTGCTGGCACAGGTTTGACCACCACCGCATTTGAGCCGATTTTAGCGTTTTTACCGACGGTAAATGGCCCTAATACTTTGGCACCCGCACCGACTGTCACGCCATCTTCTAGCGTTGGATGGCGTTTGCCATTATTCCACGAAACGCCGCCAAGGGTCACACCATGATATAGAGTGACATCATTACCAATCTCTGCCGTTTCGCCAATGACAACCCCGACGCCGTGGTCAATAAAGAAGCGCCTACCGATTTTAGCAGCAGGATGAATCTCGATACCAGTAACGATGCGTGAGCCATAAGAGATAACGCGCGCCGCCAGTTTTTGTTCATGATTCCAAAGATAATGGGCGCCACGATGTAAGACAAGCGCATGGATGCCAGGATAGGTCAGGATGACTTCCAGACTATTCCGTGCCGCTGGGTCACGGTTGAATACCGCATCGATATCTTCTTTTAGGTCTTTTTTGATGCTGGCAAGCGATTTGAACAATTTGGCTGGCAATGACATAAGGTGTCCTATCGTATTTTTAATAACAATCTTTTTAGTTATAGCAGTTTCGCAGTACAAAATATAGCAATGAGTGATAAATTAAAACAGATTGCTTATAGATAAAACGCCAATCAGTGGTGATTTTTCTACAAACAATCCTATGGGACTATATATGCTAATTAATTATCACTCGTCACATATTTTAACAGCTCGACAACCTGTTCAGGCGTTTGCGCCCATGCCATTGCTGCCGCATCAACTTCTTTTAGCGGATGAATAATATCTTCAGCATGCAAGGTAATATAAGGCTTGCCCAAAGCGGCGCAGTAGCCGGCATCAAATGCGGCGTTCCATTGTTTGTATTTATCGCCAAAGCGAATGATAGCGATATCACATTTTTGAATCATATTTTTGGTACGAATCGCATTAACCTTTGATGACTGATGGTAACGCCAGAATCCATTGTCATTTTTGCCCAATACATCACCAGCCGCGTCGCTGGCTTCATGGTTAGTCACGGCTGAGGTAAAGGTAATATCAAGGCCATGCTCTTTCGCGCCTTGCATAATTTTTTGTCGCCAGTCGCTGTGTATTTCTCCAGATAAATAAACCGTCCAATTCATTGTTCACTCCTTTTTATTATTAAATTCACTATTAAATCATAGTACTTACAAAACAGTAGAACTTACAAAACAGTAGAACTTACAAAACAGTAAAGCTACTGCTGCCAATACCAAAAGCTCAACACCCTAAACATTGCGCATTAGAAGCTTTAATCTTTTGCAAGCTTAGCAATTAAAGCGCTTAATAGCTGATATTCTTTTTGATCAAGCTGTAAGCGTGAGCCCAGTCGTGATAGGCGCGACGGTAAAGACTTTAGGTTTTCACTATCGGCCAGTCCACGCTGAACCATCAATTCAGTCGTGCGCTGAGTCAGCTGCTGTAATTGCTGCTGGCTAATGGCGGGTTCATCCCATTGTTGCCGTAGATGAACGTCTAATGTTGGCTGACCCGTTGCATCTTTATCATTATCTAGGCTGTTGGTAGTCGTTTGGGCATGGGTTTGTGCATAAGCAAAGATAAAGCTGGCAATCACTTGCACGGCAGAGGCAACGTTGAGCACAGGATAAGCAGGATTGGCATCAATTTGAATATGATAATCAGCGTAAGCCAATTCTTCATTGGTCAATCCGCGGTCTTCACGCCCAAATAAGATAGCAATATTTGGCTTATTTGTAGATTGAGCATTTTCACTTAATTTAGTGTTTTCATTATTATCGGCTACATCGAGAGCAGTTTGCTTATCGATAAAATCAAACATGATTTTGGTAGCTTGCGTTGGCGTCACCACAGGGCGCGGTAAATGACGGCTACGACTGCTGGCCGCAAATACCAACTGGCAATCCGCTATCGCCGATTCTAACGTCGGCGCTATAGTCGCTGATGATAATAAATCACTACCACCGGCGGCATGAGAAACACTGGTTTCATCAATGGGCAACTTAGGGTCAATGACAGTCAAACGCGATAAACCCATAGTGTGCATAGCGCGTGCTGCTGAGCCTATATTGGCAGGCAACGTGGTATTGACCATGACGATTTGCACACAAGACAAATAGTCGCTTACCGTATGGTTTACGGTTGAGGCTGCTAAGGTTGAGGAAGAATCGTGATTCATTACAACCCCAGTCTTTGGTTTATTTCTTGCTCAACATGTTGCAACGCTACTGCAACCGCTTCAATAAGTTCCGCTTTGTCGCTGATAAGACGCTCGCGGCAAGCCTCTTGCAACTGCCCACTAAGATGCATCAATTGGGTTGCGCCCAAATTGGCACTGGCGCCTTTTAACGCATGAGCAATTTCATAGCCATTGGCGTTGTCGTCTTTTTGCTGCGCGCTTCTTAAGTCAGCGATGCGCTGCTGACTGTCGGTAAAATACACTTGTATCAAGTCAACAAAGTCTTCTTCCAACAAGTCCCGCATGTCATCAAACTGCTCGTCATTGATAATTTCATTAAGTTGAGCATTCATATTATTATTTGGGTTTTCAGTCATGATCATGTGTCCAATAAAGTAAAAGTTACAGCAATTAAGTTAACTAACAATCAGGTTAACTATAATGAAAATGCAAATTGTCTTCGCTAACCATGCTCTTTAATTGCTGTAAGTTATCATCGTTAGGGTAGACGCGCCAATGCTCAGATAGTCCTACATTGGCAATGCCGTATTCTTCATAAATGCTCAACCCAAGCGGTAGGCAATTATCATTAATAGAGGCGTCGGTATTGCTAAGGGCATTATTGGCATAGCCATTGCTATTTTGATGTAGCGCATCTTGATGCATATCATTTTCTAGCGCCAATAAATCATTGCCATCTTCATCATATAGGCTGCCACCCATCGATGGGTCATAAGCACCGTTACCGCCACCATTATTGCCTTGCTCGTCCTGCTCATCGTTATAAGATAAGCGCGGCGCTGGTATGATGTCTGCTTGGGCGGATTTGAGCAGCGGCTGCATACGTGTCAGCAGATTAATATCACTGCCATGGACTTTGATGCTGATTTTTTTCAGCCAACGCAAGCGCGCATCAACCATGCTCATGGCATTATCAAGACGAGCAAACAGGCGTCCGTCACGCTCACGAATACTGCCTTTAATGATGACCACTTCATCAATTTTTAACTGCTCTTTTACACGGTTAAAGCGCTCGGCATAACAGCTGACCTCTAAGCGTGACGTGCCATCGTCTAAGGTAATGACGTTACGCGTACCAAAATTGGCAATATCAATAATCAAACCGGCAAAGTAGCAGCTGCCGTTATAGCCGGTATCTGTCAGCTTATCAAGACGGGCGCCTGAGGTATAACGTTTGAGCTCCTCACGATATTCATCGATAGGATGTCCGGTTAAATAGAGACCTAACGTATTTTTTTCCGCTTTTAGGCGGTGCTTATCACCCCAAATCAGCTCTGGCGTCATAACGAGTGGCGGTGCAGCAACGACACCATCCATTTCACCAAATAAGTCCATCATACCGATTTCACGGTTTTGACGATCTTGCTCCGCCGCTTGTACGGCACTTGGCAACTGACTCATCAGCGCACCACGAATCTCGTATGCTTCATCGGCTGGTAAGTCAGGACGTAAGGTTGCTGCAAAGTCATCAAAGCAGCCAGCACTGACCAAGGCTTCAAGCGTGCGTTTATTGACCTTTTTAATATCAACGCGGCGGCAAAAGTCGTATAAGTCTTTAAACGGGCCATCCGTGCGGCGTGCATCGACGATAGACTCGACGGCACCTTCACCAACGCCTTTAATCGCACCCAAGCCATAAATGATATTGGTCGGCGTATCAGCAACGAAATGCCATTCACTACGATTTACCGATGGATTAACGACGGTTAACTCAAAGTTTTCACGGCAGTCATTGATAAAGAAAACGACGTTATCGGTGTTGTTCATATCGGACGTTAGGACGGCTGCCATAAATTCGGCAGGGTAGTACTGTTTTAGATAAGCCGTCTGATAAGCTAATACTCCATATGCGGCAGAATGCGAGCGGTTAAAACCATAACCGGCAAACTTTTCCATCAAGTCAAACACGCCGCCTGATGTGGCTTCGTCAATACCTTGCGCCGTAGCACCTGTGACAAAAATATCGCGCTGTTTGGCCATTTCTTCAGGTTTCTTTTTACCCATGGCGCGGCGTAGCATATCCGCGCCGCCCAAGCTATAACCTGCCATAACCTGCGAGATTTGCATCACCTGTTCTTGATAGACAATAACGCCGTTGGTATTTTCTAAAATCGGCTCAAGGTTAGGATGGTCATAAATGACTTCCTCGCGACCATGTTTACGGTCGATATACATCTCTACCATGCCTGCATCGAGCGGACCCGGACGATATAGCGCGCACATGGCAATAACGTCTTCGATATTGGTCGGTTGTAATTTGGCCAGATACTTTTTCATACCCATACTTTCTAGCTGAAAGACGGCAGTGGTCTTAGCGTCTTGCAGGAGCTTATAGGCTTTTTTATCATCTAACGGCAAATCTTCTAATACAAGCGGGTCTTTGCCTTCTTTGGCGCGGCGTAGGTTGATGTTTTCAACAGCAGCGTTAATGACCGTTAAGTTACGCAGACCCAAAAAGTCAAACTTCACCAGCCCAACGGCTTCAACGTCATCTTTATCAAACTGGCTGACACGGTGGCCATCGTCATCACAATAGATGGCGCTAAAATCGGTGATTTTATGCGGAGCGATTAGTACGCCACCGGCATGTTTACCGACGTTTCGACACACACCTTCAAGCTTAATCGCCATCTCCCAAATCTCAATGGCATCTTCATAATCCATATTATCGGGATTGGAGATTAAGTCCTTAAGCTGCGGCTCTTGCTCAAGCGCCTGACTGAGCGTGATACCAGGTGTTTTTGGAATCAATTTAGACAATTTACTGGCAAGGAAGTACGATTTACTTTGTACTCGCGCCACATCTCGTACCACCGCTTTTGCCGCCATGGTACCAAAGGTAATAATCTGCGACACCGCTTCACGGCCATAAGTTTGCGCCACATAATCAATGACGCGATCACGACCTTCAATACAAAAGTCAATATCGAAATCGGGCATGGAGACACGCTCAGGGTTTAAGAAGCGCTCAAAGAGTAAGTCGTAATGAATGGGGTCGAGGTCGGTAATATTTAGCGCATAAGCGACGAGCGAGCCAGCACCAGAACCACGACCGGGTCCAACGGGTACGCCATTGGCTTTTGCCCAGCGGATAAAGTCCATCACAATTAAGAAGTAACCGGGGAAGCCCATGGATAAGATAACTTCGAGCTCGTATTCTAAGCGCTCATCATACTTTTGGCGAAAGTCACTCCAGTTGTCAGTACGTGCTTCAATCGGAAATAGCTTGTCCAGTCGATGATTAAGACCGCGTATTGATTCAGCGCGGAAAAACGATTCAATCGTTTCGCCTTCAGGTACGGGGAATTCAGGTAGGACATTAATGCCGAGCGTCAAAGTCACATTACAGCGGGTCGCTAAGCGCAAAGTATTGTCAATTACCTGTGGAATATCGGCAAATAGTTGTGCCATCTGCGCTTGGGTTTTAAGATATTGCTCATCTGAATACAGTCGTGGACGATTGGGATCAGCAAGTACATACGAGCCTGCGATACAGACGCGCGCCTCATGAGCATCAAAATCATCTTGTTCTAAAAAGCGTACATCATTATGGGCAATAATAGGAATGCGATGCTTGGCACCTGAGTGAATAGCCGCTTTAATAAAAGCATCTTCACCTGAGCGGTTGGTGCGCTTGATGGCAAAATATAAGCGATCATCGAACTGCGCTTGCCATTCGGTCAGCAGCTCGTCAGCTTTTTCTGGCATGGAGCTGACCAGTGCTTGCCCGACATCAGATTTTTCAGTAAATAAAACAATGACACCAGCCGCGTGCTCTAAAACATGGCGACGCTCAACGACGGGCACACCATGATTGGCAACATCGGCGCGCCCTTCGGTAAAGCCAAGCGATACAATGCGGGTGATGTTTTGATAACCTTCATTGTCCATCGCCAGCAAAACCAAGCGCGTGTCTTCATTATCCATAATGATTTCACTGCCGATGATTGGCTTAATACCTGCACCTAAGCAGGCACGATAAAACTTCACCGTGGCATAAAGGTTGGATAAATCGGTCAATGCCAGCGCACGTTGGTCGTCTGCCGCCGCTGCTTTGATAAGCGGCTTTATGCGCACGATAGAATCGGTGATTGAATATTCGCTGTGGATGCCAAGGTGTACAAATGCCATAGAGGACTCTTACGGATGCGATCAAAAAGGGTGTGGTGCTAAGAGAGAAGGTTAGAAGACATGGCACATTGCAAGCTCATTTACAAAGCTTTAGCAGTATTGATGCGGCGACAAGCGATTAATCGCTTGGTTTGGGTCTTCTAATCTTAACGGATAATAATAGCATTCTTTACCCATAACAGCCACTGATTCAACGCCTAACAGCGAGGTTACCGACATTGAGAATAGGTCTGCTTAGCAATAAACTATTGTGCTCAAAACTATTATGCTTAAAGATATGTCGGTAGGTTTTTCTTAATCGATAAGCCTTTCATAAGCTGTCTATATAAAGCGGGCAAGTTGATAGGGTTTTGGGTCGATAGCGTGCGCTTCATCAAAATAGTATGCTGCGATTATTTGTGCGCTAACGACCGCTTGCGTCAAGCCTAAATGCTGATGACCAAAGTTTAAAAATACCCGCTCAATATTATCGATAACTGGTAAGGAGTCTGATGTCGATGGTCGAAAGCCCATCCATGGCACACTATCAGCCGAATTTAATGGCGTTTTTAACATGGGCTGTGCGTGTTGTAAGAGTATGTGCGCCCGCTGCATATTAGCAGGGGCGTCAAGTCCCGCATATTCCACTGTACCCGCCAAGCGCAGCCCTTCTTGCATCGGTGTCATCACAAAGCGCCGATCTAGACTGGTTACGGGCATCTGTAAGCGTGTACTTTCATGAGGTAACATTAAGTGATAACCGCGCTCAGTATCTAGTGGAACCGTGACGCCTGTTAGCTGTTTAGCCAAGGTTTTAGAATGCGCGCCTGCTGCTAACATCACTTTAGAAGCTACGATATCACCTTGATTGGTCGTTAAATGAATACCATCGATATTGGTCTTCGTTTCAAGGACGCGGCAATGCTCGATAATGTGACCGCCTAATTGTCTAAAGGTGCTACTAAGCTGGTTGATGACCGCTGTTAAGTTGGTGATATGGCCTGTGTTTGGGAAAAATAACGCCGCTAATTGGTTATCTTGTAAGGCGGGTTCATATTCTAAAAGGCGCTCTTTTATCAATAACTCATTAGCTACGCCGACATCATTAAGGCGTTTACCATGGGTCTTTAGAGAGTCTAAGCTACTGGTTTTCTCGATTGTTAATAACGCGCCTTTCACTTTTATCCAATCATCTAACTGCCACTGATGGGCAAAGTCTAACCATGCTGGTAGGCAATTATTATTTAAGCTTAATAGCGCTTGATGAATACGGGCAAATGGCTCAGGGCGCATATTCATCAGCAGCTGAATGGCCCAAGGCGTCAAGCGTGGCAGATAGCGCCAATCTATGCGCAGTGGACCTGTTGGATTCAATAACATGGCTGGAATATGACGCAGCATACTGGCATCCGCAATCGGAAACACATGCTCTGGGGCGATATGTCCTGCGTTACCAAATGACGCGCCTTGTCCAACTTTATTTGCCTCTAGTAGGGCGACCTTTGACCCTCGTGCTTGCAAGGTTACAGCCGTTACCAGTCCAATAATACCGCCGCCAATAATATGTAAGTCGAAATTTGGGGTGCTCATAAAGGTTCTCGATGAATTTCTCGACTGAGATGACTGCTATTGAAACATCGCCGAACGGCGGCTATGGCTGGCATAGTGCCGTCAGCTAACAGTTCAAGTAATTTATAAAGGTGGTACTTATTCAGTTTCGCCAAACGCATTTAGCCTTTTTGCCAAATAGCATTTAGTATTACAAAGCTAAATCAATAACCGACCACCGCCGCATCGACGATACGCGGGTCAGAAGAACCATATACGCCATTTGGAGTAATCATAATCGACTGGGTTGAGCCCATGGCTGATTGGGGGCTTACCTTATGTCCCATTGACTCGAGCTTTTTAATCGTATCTATATTTAGCGCTTTTTCGATACGAATCTCATCGGGTAGCCACTGGTCATGAATGCGCGGCGCGTGCGTAGCCTCAGCGATATTCATATCGTGGTCAATTACGTTTGAGATGACTTGCGTGACGGTAGTGATAATGCGGCTACCACCCGGGCTGCCGGTAACGATATAAGGTTTGCTGTCTTTAAATACCAGCGTTGGGCTCATTGAAGACAACGGGCGTTTATTGGCCTCGACCGCATTGGCATCGCCGCCGATTAAGCCATAACCATTGGGCACGCCGGGTTTCGCAGAAAAATCATCCATCTCGTTATTGAGTAGGATGCCCGTACCTTCAGCGACAAGTCCTGTGCCATAAGAGAAATTCAGCGTATAAGTATTGGCTACGGCATTGCCGTCTTTATCGACGATAGAGAAGTGCGTGGTTTGGTCGCTCTCGTACGGTAAGGGGTTGTTAGCCTTGATGGTTGCCGCTGGCGTGGCTTTATTGGGATTGATTAAACCGCGCAGTTTATCGGCATAAGGCTGCGAGGTTAAACCGCTGGCAGGCACATCAGTAAAGTCAGCATCTCCTAAATATTCTGCGCGATCGGCATAAGCCAATTGCATGGCCTCGCTCATCAAATGAATGGTTTGCGCGCTGTTTTGACCGTAGTCTTTTAGCGGATAGCCTTCTAAGATATTTAAAATCTGCACGATATGGATACCACCAGAGGACGGCGGCGGCATGGAGACAATCTCATAACCACGATAATCGCCTTTGACCGGCACGCGAGCGATGGCTTGATAATTGGCTAAGTCTTGCAAGCTCATATTGCCGCCTGCTTCATTGACGGCTTTGACCAATTTACGCGCGGTTTCGCCTTTATAAAAACCATCATTGCCTTTTGCCGCAATCAGTTTAAGGGACTTTGCCAGCTCTGGTTGACGTAGTAGCTCACCCGGCTGATAGGCACTGCCGTCTGGTTTAAAAAATATCTTTTTGGTACTTGGCCACTTTTGTAGACGGTCACTTAACGCTTCTAGCGATTCGGACAACCCAGCGGTGACTTCAATACCGTTTTCGGCCAGTGCAATCGCTGGTGCCATGACTTGCCCGCGACTCATGGTGCCATGATCTTCTAAGGCTTTTAGTAAGCCTGCTACGGTGCCCGGCACGCCAACCGCCAAGCCATGATAACGGGATAAATCACTAACGGCATTGCCATCGCTATCAAGATACATATCACGCGCGGCGCTACTGGGCGCTTTTTCGCGATAATCGAGCGCCACCGTTTTGCCTTGCTTGGCATCATAGACCATCATAAAACCGCCACCGCCGATGTTGCCCGCACGCGGCAACGTCACGGCTAACGCAAAGCCAACGGCGACAGCAGCATCAACGGCATTACCGCCATCTTTTAAAATCTTTAAGCCGATATCAGAGGCGAGGGCTTCTTGGGTGGCGACCATGCCGTTCTTTGCCCAAACAGGGTGATGAATGGCGTCAGCTGAGTAGATAGCTTGATCGGTTTTGGCTGTCTTGCCACTAACGACGGCTGTGCCTGTGGCGGACTTGGGCGCTAGGGCAGAGGATTTCGATTTTGTAACGCGCTGAGTTTCGGACAATACAGTCGGATTATCAGCCATAATCGCTAAATTAATCGCACTGGTGTTAATCGAGGTTGGGTTAATAGTGGTTTTTGCGGTCGTAGGTTTTGTTTCTGCGGCGTGAGCAGAGACCGTTAGCAATAGCGTGCTAGTGATAATCAGCGCAGCAGATTTTAGTTTTTTATGGGTGAGCGTTTGGGTGCTATGAGAATGAGAAAACAAAGTTGGCATCGCAAAGTCCTTTTTACGAGGGTGAGAAAAATTCAGCTAAAAATAGAGGTGAATCAATAAGCTTAAATAGTAACGAATATTGCCAGTAGTAGAAAGGGCTTTACTATTTTTGTTTTCAGATAAAGAAGCCCGTTATAAGGTAGTTAAGCTTTGGAAGTTTGAGAGATAAAAAAAGAGCCAAAAAAAAGCGCACCGGCTAACCGATGCGCTTTTTTAAATGTTCTTACTTTATCTAACTAATGCTTTTTTAATTCCATGGCTTATATCTTACTGCGCTTGGTTATGCATCTGACGGTTTTTTGAACCATGATGACCTTTTGCTTTTCTTTCTGATTTTAATTGTGCCATTTTTTGACGTTGTTCAGGGGTTAGTACTTGCGAGATAGCATGCTCAGTTTGTACGCGTTCAATAAAGCGCTGCTTGGTCTTTGCCGCTTGTTGATCGGCTAGGCGGTTAACTGCTGCGGCATCTAAGGTTTTGGCATTGGTCAACGCTTGCATTTGTTGTTGCATTTGCGCGCGTTCTGCTTGATATTTGCTACGGTCGTTTTTGTTGCCACTATATTTTTCTTGCATAATAGCTTTGATTTGCGCCTGCTGCGTCGCTGTCAAATCCAACTGCGACATAGGGCCTCTCATGCCACCTTTATGCATGCCGTCTTTCATGCCAGCTTTATGCTGCTTTTGCATGTTGGTCGTTGTTGCTGGCGTAGTATCGGTAGTGGCATTGACACTGGTACAGCCCGTAACCGTTAAGACGCTAGATATCGCGAGTACTGAGCCTATCAATAATTTTTTCATTATCATTACCTTAAATTATGGTGCAAACGTTAATTATTACGAAAAGAGGTTTTTTTATCTGAGAAGTAATGATTATCAAGTGTCCCGGATAGCCACTATGAATCATTAATTGCCATCAGTATTTGTTGCTGATAGCGACTATCATACGACAGCTAGAAGTTGCGAACATTTATGAAATATTAAGAAAGGTAACGTTTGTGGCGCATTGATGGGCGCTTGCCTGATAATATCAGCCATACTATGGCATGCTTAGAATCATTTGACTGAGCAGCGAGAAGGTAGAAAGGAGTGGAGGATAACGATGCCAAACATTTTATTGGGTGACGATGATGAAGAGTTGACCCAACTGCTGCAAGAGTATTTGCATAATCATGGCATCCAAAGTGACTGTGTTCATGATGGCGAGGCGGTCATCGAACGCTTAAAATCAGCCATGCATGATAGTGCGCCTTATGATTTATTGGTGCTCGATATTATGATGCCAAAGATAGATGGGCTCAGTGTCCTGCGTCAGCTGCCAGCGATTAGCGATATTCCCGTGATTATGTTGACGGCAAAAGGTGAGGAGATTGATCGTATTATTGGGCTAGAGCTTGGCGCGGATGATTATATTACTAAGCCTTGTAACCCACGTGAGCTGCTGGCACGTATTAATGCGGTGATTAAACGTAGCCGTATTACCGCATCGGGTGCAGCCACCTCAGAACATACCCCTTTGCCAGAGAGTCGCCTGCATTTGGACCAAAATCAGCGTATCTGTCAAATAGATGGCATTGAGCTACAAGTCACTGGTACAGAGTTTGATTTATTATTGGCGCTCCTCAAACAAAAAGGCGAGGTGGTGAGCAAAGCATGGTTATCACAAAATGTCTTACAGCGTGAACTGCAGCCGTTTGATCGCAGCCTTGATGTGCATGTGTCGCGCCTCCGTAAAAAACTTCAACCTTTTCACGATGAGTCTATCAAGGCGATTCGTGGTAAAGGCTATCAGTTGGTGCTGTAATGACGGGCTCATCGATGCCTACTTCTACATTTAAGCCGCGAATTACGCTATTTTGGCGGCTATTTCTCAGCCTGTTATTGACAGTGCTTATCACCTCTATCATCTCTGTCATGGTAGAACGCTGGCTCAATGGCAAAGAGTTAAGCGCTCGAATGGATGTACAAATTGACAGTCTTTTACTCAAGCGGCAAGAAGTGGTTGCGGCGCTACAAGCGGGTGATTTATTGGCAGTCAGGCAGCTGTACCGGCAAGACCGTCGATTGATGAGTCAAATCAGGATTTATGATGAGCAGGGCGCTATTATTTTTCCGCGTTATCGTTATAGAGAAGAGCGTCAAACAAACGGGCAGGAAGTAGAGCGTGACTTGCCATCGCATGCTATGTCTGACAATCGTAGAGCGCATAATGATAAAAATGACAGCGCCTATCAAAAGCCTTCTTTCATTAATGAAATCCTGCATCCAGCGATGCCGAATAGAGAAGTGATTTTTGACCCTAATAATCGCCCAGAACTGGCAGATTTATCCGTAAATTTGCCAGACGGGCAAACGGCTATCATACAATTGCGCCCGCATTTGCGTTTTGCTGATGTCTTGGCGCTGCAACGCGGTAATGTTACCGTGCGTTTACTGCTGATTATCCTCTTTAGTACTTTGGTCTGCTTTTGGCTCAGTCGTACGCTGACTCGGCGCATCGGTCAGGTGCAACATACCGTGCACCGTATGATTGATGGCGATTACCAAGTCAATCCCCATTTATCAGAATTAGGCTCTGATGAGCTAGGACTATTGGCAAAAGATGTGGCCCAATTATCAACCCGATTGGCGGAGAGTGAGCTTGCGCGCAAGCAGATGTTAAGTGATATCTCGCATGAGCTGCGTTCGCCACTGGCGCGCCTTGATGTGGCTACTGAGCTGACGCGTGACTTTGCGCCCGCTGCCAGCCGTTACCTTGACCGTATCGATAAGGAATCGGCACGCATGAATGAGCTGATTGAGCAAATCATTCATATTCAATCTCTGCAAATGCAGCAATATACCATCGATAATTTGGAAAATGATGCCGTAGATATGGTTGAAATCATCACTGAGATTGGTAAAGACGTTTGTTTTGAGTTTCAGCATAAAAACGTGCACTGGCAATGGACGCCGCCCGATGCTTTATCATCGTCATCATCTGATGCGTCTTTGACTGTGCTTGGCAATCAAGAACAGTTGCATAGCGCCCTTGAAAACATCATTCGTAATGCTTTTATGCACACTCCTGCAGGCTCAACTGTCACGGCTGAGGTCACAAAAACACCGTTAGATAATAAAAGAGATGCTATTCAAATTAGCATCACAGATGAGGGTGGCGGGGTAGCGGACAAAGATGTAGAACGTATTTTTCAGCCTTTTGTACGCCTTGATAGTGCGCGCCACAGGGAAACGGGCGGCTATGGATTGGGCTTGGCAATCGTTCATGCGGTCGTCATCGCCCATAAAGGTCAAATCATGGCTTATAATAGTCAAGACGGCAAAATGGGGTTAGTAATAAAAATAACGCTGCCTGCGAAATAAAAAAACCTAAATAACAACGTATTTACTTAAAATATATTCACTTTTAAGAATATAAAGGATAAGCGGTATTAAATCCCCGATGAGCGGCATTGTCACTCTCTGTATATTCGTTAATAATAATATACAGAGAGTAATAATGATTTTACAAAACAAGACGTACTGTTTGTTAAGTGTTGACACGAGTAACAATCCCCAAATATAGCTTTTACCCTATGAGTATATAACCCGTTTTATTTTGTCATATCAACTCTCTAAAAATGGATTTTAACTTTGATTTCTCAAATCTAATAAGTCTGTAAGGGAGTACATACCATGAATCGGAATTATAAAGTGATATGGAATGCGTCTTTAAACTGCTTTATGGCAGTTTCTGAGTACGCCAAAGCGCGTGGTAAGTCGTCAAACGGGGCAGTTACCTCAAATGCGACTCCAACAAGTTCAGTAGTAAGAGGCGCAAAGTTGCTGCGCTTAAGTACATTATGTATGGGGCTGGCAGCCGCTGGTCTAAGCTTACAAGCGATTGCTATGGCACCTGCTACAGGTGCTTTTTACGTCGGTGTTAACTCTGCTGCAAGTGGCGCTAACTATAATGGCGAAGGAGCAACTGGTACCAACGCAATCACACTTGGCATAAATGCAGAAGCAAATGGTCCTGATAGCATATCGATGGGTACAGATGCGGGAGTCGGTGCTACATCAGCATTTAAAGAAAATATAGCAATCGGTAAAGGTGCAGGTGTCAATGTCCAAAGTGAGCAAAACGTTGCTATTGGTTCTGGCGCTGGTCTAGATATTAAAGGTGGACCTGGCGACGATGGTCTTTTTGGTAAAAATACCTTAGTTGGTACCGGTTCGGGTAACAAATTAACTGGTGCTCAAAACTCGGGGCTTGGGTTCAATTCTCTTCTAGAGTCTACGGGTTCAAATAATGTGGGCTTAGGGTCCTACGCAGGTTGGAAGTCCGAAGGTAATTTAAATATCTACCAAGGTAATTATACCGGCTCTAGTTCTGTCGGTAACCGCAACGTCGCGATTGGTAACTTTGCAGGCAACAAGATAACTGGGAATCAGAACGTTTTTCTTGGTGACAAAGCCGGGACTGATTCTAAAGACAGTGACAAAAATATTGCAATTGGCCTGAATGCGGGTAAAGCTCTTGCTAATGTCGCAAATTCTATTGCAATTGGTGAGTTGACGAAAGCTAGTAGCAACAGTATTGCTATGGGCACCAAAACATTAGCTACAGGATTAGAATCAGTTGCACTGGGTTCAAATTCTTTCGCTGAAAAAGATCACTCAATCGCATTAGGTTCGAATTCGGTTGCTAATACCGGCGCTGGCGAATTAGGTTTTGTAATTGGTGGCGGCACTGACGCTAATGTAACTGCTACTAACAGTACAGCTGCAAGTGTAAGTGTGGGTGATGCTAGTAAAAGTATTCGCCGTCAGATTACCAACGTTGCAGCAGGCACCATTGATACTGATGCAGTGAACGTTGCTCAGTTGAAAACTGCTTCTGCAGCAGCACAGACCAAGTACTACAGTGTTAAAAACACTTCGGCTGCTACAGCTACGGGTCCAGGCAGTAACGTTAATAACGACGGCGCAACCAAACCAAATGCTATGGCCATGGGTGTCAATGCATCAGCGACTGGTGAACAGGCAATTGCCATTGGTAGCGGAGATAGTGGTCAGAATACTACAGCTAGTGGAGAGCAATCTATCGCCATTGGTGCAAACGTTGAATCAAGCGGCAACTCTTCCATCGCTATCGGTGGTGATGATTTAGATGACGCCTCAAAGGTGAATGGGGTTAATGCACTATTCAATACTTATACAGGCAGCATAGGCGGTCTTGTTACGGTAGGTGATTATAGTGATCACACTGAATCTGGTGGTGCGGCCTCTGTTGCCATTGGTGTCAAAGCGCATTCTAAAGGCAATCTCTCTACCGCTGTCGGCGTCCGTTCAAGCTCATCAGGTGATGCCTCTTCTGCCTTTGGTATGGGTTCTTCAGCAAGCCAAAAGGGCTCAGTAGCACTAGGTGCAGGGTCAACTACACTCACTGATGCGACTTACCAAGACAAGCTTACTATTGGCAATAAGGACTATTTCTACACTGGTGCAACGAATGATAAAGGGGCACAGGTCTCTGTTGGTTCATCGGGACGTGAGCGTCAAATTAAGCATGTCGCTAGTGGTGAGGTGAGTGCCGCCAGTACCGATGCGATTAATGGTAGCCAGTTGCATGCAACCAATGAGTCTGTTAAGGATTTAAGCACTACGGTTGTGGCTAACAAGACACATTACTACAGCGTCAATGATGGCAGCGTGCAACAAGATAACTACAATAACGATGGTGCTACGGGCAATAGCTCACTAGCAGCTGGTGTTAAAGCGACTGCTACAAATAATCGTGCAGTTGCCATGGGTGCCGAAGCTTCAGCCACAGGTTCTGAGTCAACTGCTTTAGGCTCAGCTGCACAAGCGTTTGCTGGTTCAGCTACCGCAGTTGGTTTTGGTGCACGAGCAGATCAGTACGGTGCAACTGCAATGGGTACAAACTCTCGTGCTCAAGGCATGTACAGCACGGCTGTTGGCCAAACGGCTAAAGCTACGGGTGAGAATTCCATTGCTATGGGTAAGGGTACAGAAGCAGATGGTGTAAACAGTATCGCCATCGGTACAGGTAACCAAGTAACTGGCGATAACTCAGGCGCATTTGGTGACCCTAACATTGTCAGTGGTACGGGTAGTTATGCAGTTGGTAATAATAATACAATCGCAGCTAACAAGGCTTTTGTGCTTGGTAATAATGTTACGATTAATGCTGGTGATAATCATTCCATCGCTCTTGGCGAAAGTGCGAAGATCAATGGTGAGGACAGTATTGCAATTGGTCGAGATGCTTCAGCTTCAGCTGGTACCAGAAACGGGTTATCAATTGGATTGAAATCGAAGTCTGGCAACCATGCCGTATCCTTGGGTGACCGCGCCTCGTCAGGCAACTACGCGATAGCGCTTGGCTCTAATTCTACAGCGTCTATTGGCGGTACTGCTATTGGTCAGGCCTCCCATGCCGTCAGTGATGCTACAGCCTTAGGTCGCGGTGCTATTGCAGGCCAGTCAGGTAATGTGGCTCTAGGGAATAGTTCCATTACTGGAGCTCAGCACACTGGAAGTTTTTCTATTAACAATATACCAGTTGCGGGTTTGACCCGTGGTGCCAAGACAGTATCGGTAGGCGCTGTCGGTGCTGAACGACAAATTCAAAACGTCGCACCTGGTGTCGTGGATGCAACCAGTACGGATGCGATTAATGGTAGCCAGTTGCATGCCACGAACACTCAGGTTAACAAAGGCTTTGGCTTAAAAGCTGCCGATGGTCAAATTGTAATGAAACAACTAGGAGAACAGGTTGAGGTAGTTGGTTCTAATAGTAATATCGATACACGAGTTAACACCGTTAACGGCAACGTCGAAATTGAGCTCAACAACAATCTAGATTTAGGAAATAACGGTAGTGTTACCACAGGTAACTTATTAAGTGGCACTAATGTTAATCGCCTTGGCATGGTAACAGGTGGATTGCTAACGGGTGGCGTCACTACGGTCAGTGGTGCAGGTGTCACAGTAACAGGTTTAAATCCATTAAACCCCTCTAGTGCAGCTTTGACTAGTAATGGTTTGACCATCCTCAACGGTCCAAGCATCACTAAGAGTGGTGGTGTAGATGCTGGTAGCCGGCAAATCACTAACGTGGCTAGTGGTGGCACAACGCTTACCAACGCGGCCAACATCGGTGATATTCAAAGTACCGTCGCCGCTAACAAGACCAAGTACTACAGTGTCAACTCGACAGGTGGCACCAACGATGACAATCTAGGTGCAACGGGTCAAAACGCCATGGCCATGGGTCGAAACTCAGTCGCTTCAGGCAGTCAAGCCATCTCAATTGGTAGTGGCGCAAGTGGTCAGAAAACCACCGCAAGTGGTGAGCAGTCTATTGCCATTGGTGCAAACGTTGTCTCATCAGGTGCATCCTCTATCGCCATTGGTGGCGATGATCTAGATGCAGCCTCTCAAGCCAATCTCACAGGAGCTGCTAGTGGTACCATCAACGGTGGTAGCGTTAACACCACCTTCAAAGCTTATACTGGTCGTGATTTGGTTGAAACACCGCCGTATCAAGTAAATACTGAATCGGGTGGCGCCGCCTCCATCGCCATGGGCGCAAAAGCACTGTCTCAAGGGGCATTGTCTACCGCCATTGGCGTACAATCTTCCTCATCAGGTGTTGCATCCTCCGCCTTTGGCATGGGATCGTCAGCGAGTGCAAAAGGTTCAGTAGCGCTAGGTGCAGGATCGGTGGCTAGTGTTGCTGGTGGCGCAGTTGCCTATGTTCCAACAGGCGCAAGTGCAGCAGATGCTACTGCCATCAAAAACACTCAAAGTGGCGTAGATTACGGTGCTGTTTCAGTAGGAACCGGTGTTAAAGGTGGCAATCGTCAGATCGTCAATTTAGCCGCTGGTACCAATGACAGTGATGCGGTGAACGTGGCGCAACTGAAAGGTGGCGTATCAAGTGTCGTCGATCTAGGTCTTAACTTTACCGGTGACAATACAACGACAACGGTTAATCGCAAACTTGGTGAAAAGCTTACCGTGAAAGGGGGAGCAACCACCCCATTATCGGACAACAACATCGGTGTGGAAGCGACCAGTCCTGGTACCTTAACTGTCAAACTGGCGAAAAATATAGATCTAGGCAAGACTGGTAGTGTGAAAATGGGTACAAGTAGTCCATATGGTCTCGGCCCTGTAACTACGGTTGACCGTTTAGGTATTAGTACAGGTAATTCATTAGCTAGTACTGACGTAAATGGTTTAGGAGTGTTCGTCAATGGTCCCTTAGGTATTCCTAGTACTGCTTTGACTATGGATGGTCTTAATATTATTGGTGGTCCAAGTGTTACTAGAAGTGGTGGCGTAGATGCTGGTAGCCGGCAAATCACTAACGTGGCTAGTGGTGGTACAACGCTTACCAATGCGGCCAATATCGGTGATGTTAAGAGTGCAGCTGCCGGGTCTAGAACTGAGGTTGTTAAAGGTACCAACGTAACTAGTGTTGATAAAACCACCGGTTCTAATGGACAAGACGTATATACCGTTAATGCCAATGGCACGACCGCATCAGCAGGTTCAGCTGCGGTAACGGTTACCACTGGTATTAAAGATGCCAACAACGTCACTGACTACAAAGTTGACCTAAGTGACTCTACTAAAACAAGCTTGAGTAGTGCAGATAGCGCCTTACAATCTGTTGTTACTCAGATTGATGGCACTGCTGTTAAAAACATCACTAAGACCAATAATACTGCCAACTTCATCACAGGTGATAACATTCTGTTGACGCCTGAAAGCGGTGGTATCAAAATTGCGACTGCTCAAGATCTGGTACTAAATAGTGTGAAAATGGGTAATACCACAGTTAGTCAGGGTGGTATGACCATAGTGGCCCCAACTCTAGCTCGGACAGTCGTACTTAATAGTGCTGGACTTAACAACGGCGGTAATAAGATCACGAATGTTAAAGCGGGTGAGGCGGATACTGATGCTGTTAACGTTGGACAGCTGAACTTGGCCAATGCTACCATTGATAAAGGCTTAAACTTTGGTGGTGACAGTGGAACAGATGTCAATCGTAAGCTTGGTCAAAAGCTCACGGTTAAAGGCGGCGATACTATCAATGCTGACCCAGCAACGAAAAATATCAGTGTCACTGCTAATGGTGCTGATACCTTAACTGTCAGATTGGCTAAAGATATTAATCTTGGTAATACAGGCAGCGTTACCACTGGAAATACTCAGGTTAATAATGCAGGTATTACTTTATATAATGGTGATAAGGGTCAAGTAGTACTTACTAATAATGGGCTTAACAATGGCAACAACAAAATCACTAATGTTGCTGATGGATTGTTGAGCACTACTAGTAAGGATGCAGTTAACGGTAGTCAGTTGTTTAAGACTAACGAAGACGTTGCCAAAGGTATTAAAATTGGCGATGGCAATAGCGCCAATGATCAACAGTTTGCCTTAGGAGATACCATCAACGTGACGGGTGATAATAATATCACTACCACTGCTTCGGCAACTGGTGTCCAAGTTAAACTGAATAACCAGTTGAACTTAGGCGACGAGGGTCGTATGCAAATGGGTAATAGCATCATGAATAACACCGGCTTTACCTTTGTAGGTAACGAGCCAGGTAGAACCGTTATTCTAGGTGCTGGTGGTCTAAACAACGGTTTCAACAGAATCACAAACGTCGCGGCAGGTATTGATCCTACTGACGCTGCAACTGTTGGACAGTTAGAGGCTACCACCTTTGCATTAAGTAAAGGCTGGAATGTCAGCGCTCAAGCTACTAACGCTAGCAAAGTGCTAGCTGGTGATAGCGTTGATCTAAACAACACTGACGGCAATATTACAGTGTCCAAAACAGCAGACCATAATGATGTCAGCTTTAATTTAAACAAAAACCTTGTGGTAGATAGTGTGCAAACAGGTGATAGCACCCTAAACAACGAGGGTTTAACTATCGCAGGAGGACCTAGTATCACTAAAGCTGGCATTGATGCTGCTGATACTAAGATTACAAACGTTGTGAGTGGTGACGTTGCTGCAGATAGTAAAGATGCTATCAATGGTGGTCAGCTCTATGCTCAAGGTATGGGTATTAGCAGTATTATAGGTGGTAACACAACTTATGATCCTGCAACTGGCACCTTTACCAATAACAACATCGGTGGTACTGGCGAAGGTAGTATTGATGGTGCGATTGCTTCTATCAAGCGTGGCGAGGTTGTCATGACTGAAAACATTCAAACCAACACTACAAACATTGCGACGAATACGACAAACATCGCAACCAATACCACCAACATCACCAAAAACACAGCTGATATCGTAACGAATACTGCGAATATCACTACCAATACCACCAACATCAAAGCCAACAAGGATAAAATCGATGCTGGTCTCAACTTTGGAGCCGACAGCGGTGCCGTCATCAATAAACCAATCGGTGATGGTAGTGTACTCAGCTTCAAAGGTGGTAATAACATTAAGACCACCGCTGAAGGCAGTAGCATCAAGTTTGACTTGAACGGTAATATCAACGTAGAGAGCGTGACGACTGGTAATACGACGGTTAATAATAGTGGTGTTACTATTAAAAACGGCCCAAGTATGACAGCCGCTGGCATCTATGCAGGTAATGCCGAAACGGCCCCTAGTATGACGGCTGCCGGTATCAATGCCGCTGGTACTAAGGTGACAAATGTTGCAGATGGCATGGCACCTAGAGACGCTGTGAACTTTGGGCAATTAGACGCTGTTAGCAGAGGTTTGGGTAACAGCATTAATGAGCTTGGCTATAAAATTGGCGAAGTCGAAGATGATGCCAACGCAGGTATCTCAGCCGCGATGGCCATGTCTTCATTGCCACAAGCGTTCATCAGCGGTAAACCCATGATAGGTGGTGGTATCGCAACCTATAATGGTGAAAGTGCCGTTGCGATTGGCTTCTCGAAAATGTCTAATGATGGACGTTGGGTGATGAAGCTGAATGGTACAGCGGACACCCAAGGGAACGTAGGTGCTGCAATCGGCGCAGGCTTCCACTTTGACTAATTGGTTAGCCCGATAGTTTAGCTAAATTAAGCTGCCAAGCTAAATAGTCATTGAATCACTAGGTAAAGTGAAATAAGTAAAACAAAAAAAGCAAGGCATCTGATGCCTTGCTTTTTTATGGATGGAAGTTATCCTATAAAGTATAGGACACTAATAAAATATAGGATATTGAATTAAATCAATAAAAATTAACGTTGTGAACTATAGTCAAAATACCCTAAAAACGCTACGGTATTGCTGATATCAATTTTTTGTAGCCTCTGTCTGCGCAGGCACAGCAAGCAAGAAAAATTGATATCAGCAGCGCGTGATGTATCGATATTACTTTTCACTGACTATAAAGGTTGATGACATTAAAGTCTGTGTTATCAAATGTCTAACGCACTAAAATAACAGGCGATAGGGTGCTAGCGATAATCTCTGTCGTTGTACTACCCAAAAACAAATGCTGGAGCTTAGAGCGTCCATAAGCCCCAACCACAATAATATCAATATTATTTTCAAGCTGAAAACTAAGTAAACCGTTAACCGCATCAAGCTGTGGCAAATGATGGGAGTCTACGCTAAAGCCTGCGGTTCTCATTTGGATTACAGCATCTTCTAGGCTTTTTTTAGATGCTTCATTATCATGTCCGATCATCACAATATGACCTTGCAAGCCTTGTAAAAGGTTACTCTCTGCAAGCATCTGTATGGCTTTAATCGCGGTTTTACTGCCGTCAAACGCCACCATATATGATTGAGGCTCTTTAAATTTCTCTGAACAAATCAACACCGGTACGTTTGAGGCGCGGGCAACCGTTTCGATTTGGCTGCCGATATTGATGCGGCTGTTTTTATGATCTTCCCCGCGGCGACCCATGACGATAGCACGGTTTTTTTCTTGAAAATGCTCAATCGCTGGCAGCAGCTTACCGCGGCGTTGATAGATACAGACGGTCACGCCTGCAAAGTTACTTTGGATATGACTTTTTGCATCTTGTACCAACGCATTACTATAGCTGTTTACGACTTTTGCCCTTTGTTCATCGAGCTTTGATAACTCATCGAGCAAAGACTGGCGGCTGTTAATGCCGATGGCTCCTGATAAGTCGCGTCTGACCGATGCTGCCACATCGCTGACGTGCAATAATCCCACCGCTAAATTCAGCTTTTTTGCATACCACGCCGCATAATCGCATACTGACCCAGTCACTGCTGAGCCATCAATACAAGCCAAAACGTGCTCTTTCGTTATCATAATCTGTCCTTAGATTTGCATTTATACTTTGAGAAACAGGTTTATTGATAGAATGCTTTTTTAAGACAGGGTAAGCATCTACTTTTCAATTAAATCGCCAATCATTCATCTTTGACTACCATCTTACCTTAAATCGTATCATTGCAAAATCACAGAGCAATATCTTAAATGGTGCTTTGCTGACATAGATTCTCAGTTCACCGTGCACTTTGTAGTCTAAGCATTTTGAAAAGCTGATCTCAGTGGCAACGTGCATGCTTAAAGCACAGTGTCTATATCGTCGCAACTTCTTATCAACGTTCTAGCAAAGGTATGGCTTGTAAACGATAAAAAATTTAAAGTTAAATAAAATCATTTTAAAGATAGAACAATATTCCATTATGTATCATTTGTTAAATAACAATAGACTTTAGTATTTAATCAATAAAAGGCTGTCTTAGTAGTTTCGAATATTCATTTATTATTAATTACAAACGCGATATCTATAATTTTTTCAATCACTTTTTATTTGAAAGTAGCAAGTTATTGTCTTGTGATTTTTATTCACTAATAATTAGTGGTTTTATATTTATTTAAAAATGAATATCTTTTTACACTTACTATTATCGTTTTTTAAAGACATTGTTATGTGAAAAAGATTTTTTATTCGCTAACTGTTTCAGTTTACTAGCAAAAGTAGGTTTATGCGTCAGGTTGGGATTGTATAGCTTGTCGTACTGAGTTGTTAATAGAGACAAACGTCACACTGAATTTTGTATGACTAGACTTGTTTGTATGGCAATTTTAACGATAAATAAATAAGACGATTTAATCTACAACAGTTATATGAATTCATTATAAATGATAAAAAACGAAAAATAAGCAGCTTCTATAATAGAAAAAAGAAATGCTTTATTCAAAGGCTTTAAAAAATGAACACGAATATTTATTTTAATAGTGAACGATTGTCAATAAATAAGTATGAATTTTTAAGTGCTAATATTAAAACATGAGACAATCAACTTGTTTTTTATCGTAAAGTTGTTAATATGCTCTATTGTATTTTATCGTTGGTTCGGTATCAAACGTCTCATTATTTTATTAATCTGAGGGTTTGGTGTTAATAGGGAAGTTACTAGGAAAATAAGGTATGAGTACAATTAACCACGAAGAGCGCGTCCGTCATGAAGGTTTGCGTGAAAAAATCATGTCTGCTGAGCAAGCAGCTACCTTTATCTTACATGATATGAATGTTGGAATGAGTGGTTTTACGGGAGCAGGTTATCCAAAAGCCGTCCCATCCGCATTAGCAGAGCGTATCAAAGCGGCCCAAGCGCGCGGCGAAGAGTTCAAAATCGGTTTGTTAACCGGCGCCTCAACTGCCGCAGAATGTGATGGTGTATTGGCTGACGCCAACGGTATCAAGATGCGCACGCCTTATCAGTCAGAACCTGCCCTCCGTAAACAAATCAATACTGGCGAAACGCATTATTTCGATATGCACTTATCCCATGTCGCGCAGCAAAGCACCTTTGGTTTTTATGGTGACATGCATATAGCGGTGGTTGAAGTCGCTGGAATTTTACCAGACGGTCGCCTGATTCCTTCTACCTCTATCGGTAACAATAATGCTTGGTTAGATAATGCTGACCAGATTATCCTTGAAGTAAACAGCCGCCAAAATATTCTGTTAGAAGGCATGCACGATGTTTTTGATGACATCGGTGTACCGCCGTATCGCAAACCGATTCCAATCACCACGCCAGGTGAGCGTGTTGGCTCGCCTTACCTGACCTGTGATTTAGATAAAGTCGTTGCCGTGGTCTTAACAGATTCACCAGACCGCAATAGCAAATTTGCTGATCCTGACGAATGTTCAACCAAAATTGCCGGTTATATCATTGACTTCTTCCATGAAGAAGTAAAAAAAGGTCGCATGCCAGCCAGTTTATTGCCTATCCAGTCGGGTGTCGGTAACGTTGCCAATGCGGTATTGTCAGGATTGCAAGCCAGTCCATTTGAAAATCTAACCGGCTATACCGAAGTATTACAAGACGGTATGTTAGATTTGATTCTGTCAGGCAAAATGACCCAAGCTTCTGCGACTGCCATGTCGTTAAGCCCAGATGCATTAGACCGTTTTAACGCTAATATTGAAGAATTGCGCAAACGCATTATCCTGCGTCCACAAGAAATCACCAACCATCCTGAAGTCTCGCGTCGTCTCGGCGTGTTGGCCATTAATGCGATGATTGAGTGTGACCTTTATGGCAACGTCAACTCAACCCACGTCATGGGTACCAACATGATGAATGGTTTGGGCGGCTCTGGTGACTTTGCTCGTAACGCCTTTACCTCAATGTTTGTAAGCCCATCGGTTGCCAAAGGTGGCGCTATCTCGTGCATCACGCCTATGGTGTCACACGTTGACCATACTGAGCATGACGTGATGATTATTGTCACTGAGCAAGGTTTGGCTGACTTGCGTGGTTTATCACCGCGTCAACGCGCGCAAAAAATCATTGATAACTGCGCCCATCCTGATTATCGTCCTATGCTGCAAGATTACTATGATCGCGCGGCACAGACTGCTGGTATGCAAACGCCTCATATCTTGAGTGAAGCATTGTCATGGCATCAACGTTATGTTGAAACCGGTGATATGCGCGTCAAAAAAGGTTTGGCTTTAGCAGTTTAAATGCTTCATTAAATACCTAGTTAAAGCCTTAAAGCTAGAATCAGCGACATAGCTGATTGCACCATTAAAAACACCGCTTGTCTGCTAGCAGATAAACGGTGTTTTTTTGTCTTTAAAATAAAGGTAAATGTAAAAGTAAGGTAAAGGTTAAAACTACAGCTTTTACAATATCATTTAAAAGGTAAGCTTTTTGATTTTTAGCTGTGGCTGTTTAAATACTCAATCAACGGCTTAATGCCAGAGTCGGCAACACCGACGCCTTGGGCGACTAAGCGACCATCTTTATCTAACACGGAAATCAGGTTGGAATGGTTAATATCGCCATTATCGGCAAATTGATATTTGATATTTAAGGTATTGGCAAGCATACGGGTGCTGGCTTCATCGCTACGAATCAGGCGCCAGTTATCACCAAGATCATTATGTGCAGCAAAATTTTTCATCACCTCAACGCTATCGCGCTCAGTGTCTAATGTCGCCAGTAAAAACTCCGTTTGCGCACGCGCTTCAGGCGTCATCTCTTGATACATCTGTTTCATCGATTGCACTAAGATAGGGCAGGTGTGCTGACAGCTGGTATAAGCCATCACCACTACTTGATTTTTACCCTGCAACTTACCAAGCTCAAAGGTATTGCCATGATGGTCTGTCCAGTCGCCACCTGCCTGATAGATAGAATAATCTTGCCCTAACGCTTCTGCAGGCTCGTGTGCATTCATATCGGTATGATTCATCTGTTTATGATCTATGTCCTTCGTATCGTGATGAGCATCTTTCGCTACTCTAGACTCAGAAGTAGGATCAGGTTGACTGTTTTGTGTTGACGACGAGTTAGGGGCGTCAGGATTGCTACAAGCGAGTAAGCCAATGCATAGTCCTGCAGTCATAGTCAGTTTGATAGCATGAGCCACATTAGACAATAGGTGAGTCGCTGTATTTTGCAATCTTGTATTTTGCATGGTTTTTATTGTTTTCATAAGACAATCCTTAGAGGCCATTAAATTGAATTGAGCATAAAAAGTAGGGCGCTAGGTTAAAAGGGTAATATGTTAAAAGGGCGCTTTTTTGAGGTAAATTAATTACTAGCGCAACGAAAACCAAGGCTGCTAACCGTGTATTTGGCTTCTAAGCTTGAGCGAAAACCATAACGCATAAATGCCGCATAATCACTTGGGTCGACCGCACCTGCTGCGCCCGAGCCGCAAAACATCTGTTGGTTCAGGTTGCTGTCGGCACGTGATTCGCCAGTGACTAAGCTATTGTTAAAATTCTCTGTCCATTCCCAAATCAAACCGTGCATGTCTTTTACGCCCCAATAGTTGGCAGGGCTTTGTCCGACATCAGCAAGTTGGTCTTTGCTACCAGATGATTTGCTATACCAATCAAGGATGCGTTGGTTGTAGCCGGTCTCCAAGCTACCGTTTTTATTGGTCGTAGAAGCCTGTGCGACATATTCCCACTGTTCAACGGTTGGCAAGCGCTTGTTTTGAGCGCGGCAATATTGATTGGCGGCATACCATGACACATTGACCACAGGCTGACGAAAATCAGTCTTTTTGGGGACAGAGATATCTTTGGTATTAATCCAGTGTTTTAAATAACCGGCATCGGCAAAAATAGGCGCAATCGCCCGTTGGCGAAACTTTGGGTTTTCTTTTAAAAACTGATAAAATTGTATGTTAGTAACTGGTAACTCATCAATTTTGAATGTATCGACTGCCACTAACGGTGAGTTTTTACTCAAATATAACGGACGATAAGTACCGGGCTGAATGGTCAGCTCTTTTGCTTGCGCTTGTGTGCTCATAAACCCAAAGTCTGTTGTTACGGTCAGTGCGCTAACGACCAATAACAGTGCTAGCGGGCGAGCAGTCGTATTCAGAATCTTTTGGGTGTTAATTTTTAAAGTTTTGTTTTTGTGAATTTTAATGCTGCGAGTGTTGCTTTTGTGAGTGTTAGTGATGTGAATCGATAACATAACTAATCTCCTAGTAGTCCCAAAAAAGGGCGGGGCGTATAGCAGTCAATCAAGCCGTTATTCATTTAGCCATTTAGTTAATGAGCCATTTAGTCAATCAACCACTATCAAAGCTTTCTGTTTTTAAAGCTTTATTTATAGTGACGGTGCCAAACTCTGATTGAGTCAGACACCGTTTTGATGTAACGATAGAATATTTGGTTATTTACGAGCGGCTTTGACATCTGCTGAGGTGACTTCACCACCTTTATTGCCCCAACTATTGATGATATAAGTGACGACGTTAGCGACTTTTTCATCATCTAAGGCGACCGCTGGCATGACACTGTTGTACTCTTCACCGTTGACGGTGATTTTGCCTGTCAAGCCATGCAAAATAGCATTGATGGCACGTTTGGGGTCTTGGTTGAGGTAGTCTGATTTGGCCAAGGGTGGGAAAGCTTTTGGTATACCAGCACCATTTAATTGGTGACAGGCCGCACAGTTACTGGCGTAAACAGACTCACCCATTTTAATTCTTTCTTGCTTGTTGGCAGCGGTCACTACGGGAGCCGGTGCATTGGTTTTGCCGATGCTTTGCGCCGCTGAGCCTTCAGGTAAATAGACCTCTTCACGCACTTTTCCAGAGTAGATTTTTGCATTTTCAGGACCTTCGACATCGATGATACCAAGTGCCCCTTTGTTAAATGCTCGGAAAATAGAGTGGTCAACCATCACAAGCTCACCTGGGACATCTACCTTGAATTGGGTAATAGCCGCGCCACCTGCGGGAATAAGCGTGGTTTGAACATTATGGTTCTCAGCGCTACCACCTTCCATATTTACCTTGTCAAAAATCTCACCGATGACGTGGAAGGATGAAACCAAGTTAGGACCACCGTTACCGACAAACAGACGAACCGTTTCACCAACTTTCGCTTTAAGCGCGTTTTCACCTGTTAGAGCGCCTACTGAACCGTTAAATAACACGTAGTCAGCTTGTTCCTTCACCGCTTTTTCCATATCAAAAGGTTGTAACCCTTTATCACCATAGTTACCTTTGGTGTAGAAATCGCCTTGCATCACGTAGAATTCACGATCAACTTTTGGTAAGCCTTCTTCTGGCTCAACCAAAATCAGACCGTACATACCGTTTGCGATGTGCATGCCGACGGGCGCTACTGCACAGTGATAAACGTATAAGCCGGGTTTTAATGCTTTAAAGTTAAACTCAGAGGTATAACCAGGAGAAGTAAAGGAAGAGGCGGCACCGCCCCCTGGACCTGTCACGGCGTGTAAATCAATATTGTGCGGCATTTTAGAGTCAGGATGATTTGACAAATGAAACTCAATTTCATCACCTTGACGCACGCGAATAAACTGTCCTGGTACCTGACCGCCAAACGTCCAGAAATTATACTCAACGCCATCCGCTAAGCGCATGGTTTTTTCCACAGTTTCCATTTTTACGATGACTTTTGCTGCATAGTCACGATCGATGGGTGGAGGCACATCAGGCGCATGGGTGATAATAGCGTCAATCACTGGTAACTCACCATTTTTAGTATTTGGCGCCTTGCTATCCTTTTTGGCTTGAGTAGTCTCTGTTGTGGTTGCAGTAGCATCATCATCAGGGGTTGATTTATCACAACCAACCATCCCTGCTGTGCCAAGAGCGAGTAGACATACTAGGGCAAGCTTAGAGTAGGTAAGTGATTGATGCTCAGAAGATGTTGAATTAAAAAGGCGCATAAGGCTCTCCAAAAATTAAAAATAAGTGGCTCATTTAACAAAGCTCGATTTTTATCTCTTCTAATCATCCCAATGTTAATTGTGATGAAAAGCAAACATCACTATCAAAACAAAAAAATCAAATAACAACATTATAAAAGTTGCGAGCTTCTAAATTGGCTTCTATAAAATTCATTTTAAATGAATGTTATAGAATAAGCGAATTATTCCAGTAAGATTTATTCACGCTTTTTGTACTGGCGAGTTATGAATTTAGTTAGGTGTTTTTACAATTTAGTGTACTAGAAAGTAATGCTCTGAATAGTCTAAACGTTGAGAGTTTTTAACCTTTTAATCAAGCGTAATTATTGGTTCGAGAGTAAGAGAAGCTTTTTTAACGCTCATTACTATTACTACTACTGTTTTTATCATTCGTACTTTCTTGACTGGATAAACGGCGTTTAATAAGTAAACCAATCACAGCGACCACTATCAGTATGCCGATTGCTTTGGAATAAGGCGCTAACATGCCGGCGACGGCGTCATAGTTTTGACCTAAGTAATAGCCCGCTAAAGCCAATATCGCTGTCCAAATACTAGCCCCTAAAGCCGTCAATGCCAAAAAGGGCAATAGCGCCATTCTATTCATGCCAGCTGGGATAGAAATCAGCGAGCGCACCCCCGGCACCATACGTCCAAAAAACACTGCCATCTTGCCATGTTTATCAAACCATGCATTTGCCGCGGTGATATCAGCAGGCTTTACAAACAGATATTTACCATACTTTTCCGTAAATGCGACCAAACGCGGCTCATCAAATACGCGACCCACATAGTATAAAGGCACCGCCCCCAGCACCGCCCCAAGCGTACCGGCTAATATCACCAGAATAATGCTTAAATCGCCTTTGGCAGCGGCAAAGCCAGCGGCTGGCATAATGACTTCAGAAGGGATCGGCGGAAAGATGTTTTCAGCAAACATGGCAAAAATAATGCCAAAGTAACCGAATTTTGCCATGATACCGAGTACCCATGCACTCATTTGATCCATTGTAAAGACTCGCTCAAGGTTGGAATAAAGAAACAATAAATCATACGGGCATTTATCAAAATTATTTGTACTAAATTACGGGCTTAGTATGTATTAAATATTGCTAAAAGTCCGTCATTTAATGCGTTTATCTGAGAGCAGCTCGAGGACAGAGCGCAATCTGTACAGGCTTAGTATTTTATTTATCTTAATAAATAGTTAATAAAAACACACAAGAAGCTTCTATTTACTGCCAAGTTTATGGCATAAGGTCGTCTTAATCGTGCTTATTTTAGACTATTCATATTTCATAAAGGTTTTTTAGCACAAAAACCTCATTAGGCATTTAATATTTAGAGAGCTATCAAGGAGATTAAGATGAATAAAATAACAGCAAATGTAGGATTAACCAAAGCGCGGCAGGCGTTATGGATCGCATTGTTTGCCAGTATTGTCGGCGTTACGGCTTGTAGTAATGAGAGAGAAGATGTGGCGGCAGATTCGACCGAAGTGGCAGATGAAGTGGCCGTCGACGAGGCGAGTGAAGAAGGCACTGAAGTTGTCGAAACCGGTATGACCGCAGATGGAATGTCGGGTAATGATGGTGAGCAGAAAGCCGATGACACTGTAACCGTCAACGAGAGTAATGCAAATTTGGATCAAACCCCAGCAGATGGCGTGCAGTAAATACTTCGATAACTCAAGCTTTTGACGAACAAGTTTTGAATGTTCAGGTTTTTGATGAGAGTAAGATGAGAGTAAATTGTCCAAAAAAAAGAGCTGCAAATTGTTTGCAGCTCTTTTTATTTCAGTTTTAGTAAAACTATAGCCCTTTACAGATAATATGATAACTATCGACTGGTAAAGGTAATTGTTTTAGCGCCATTAGTAGATGGCTGGCTGATGGTTACTTTACTGTCTAAGATATCGCCGCGCGCATTGATTTTATAGCATTCTGACGAGCTGCCATTAGGATCGTTATTGAGCAGCAGATTGCCTGAGGTTTCTATACAAAACCACGCGGTATTATTGCTGTCTCTGGTCAAAGACCAATCTTGGTTATAAGTACCTATTTTTTTGCGCATACTTCTATCGGCGTAAACGTCTTCAGTAATCAATTTGCTTGATGAGCCAACCGTTGCCATTTTGGGAATGGTTGTGGTCTGATTCGACAGCGAATACTTACCTGAGCTGTCAGTGAAACCATGGAATACCAAGGGATTGAGGGTAAAGTAATTAATAGCGACCGATTGATCAGTGACTTGATTGTTTACTTTGTTGATGGTGTTTACTTCAGCGCCTTGTACTTGTTTATTATTAAAGACCATACTGCCTTTGGGCGTAACTTTGATATCCGCAGAGGCCGTTTGATTGCCGACGGTCGCCACTAGGCTTTGACTGCGAGCTTTAGTATAAATATTGAGCATGGCTGCTTCAACGGGATATTGAGTGACAATGTTATTTGAATTGCCCGGTGTGGTGCCACCGTTCATACCACCCGCACAAGCGCTTAAGCCTACCGATACAGCGACAAGTAATCCTAATTTTTTCATGGTATATTCCCTCGATTTATTTAACTGCAATTTATTAATAAGTGATAGACCTATCTACTATAATCGAATTTTTAAGCGATAACATCTGCTGTGTATCCCTGCGCCTGCTATCCTTACATCATTATAACAACCGATGATTTTGCAGAAATTTATTGAATGAATGGGCGATAAGAACTACTAGCCAATTAAAACAGGATTAATAGGTGTTTTTACTGTTCATACCTCCTTAGTCTGTTATCATTTCGTCCTGCAAAAAATCACAGTTATTTTCTATAAGTACCATTCGTTAGGACGTTAAAATGATCGTCAAGCAAAAGCCCAGCGCCATCAAACTGCTTTTTACCTTGCGTGGCTCCATCCTGCCAAAGGTCTATCCGCAGATTTTGCTCATTAGTCTGATCAGTGCCTTTATCACCAATATTCAGCATGGGTTTCCCAGTTCTTTTTCTTCTTATAGCGTCGCACCGTTTACCTTGCTTGGGATTGCCTTATCGTTGTTTCTAGGTTTTCGGAATAATGCCAGTTATCAGCGCTGGTGGGAAGCTCGTGGGCTATGGGGGCAATTGGTCTATGATACGCGCAGCTTTACCCGTCAAGTGCTGTCTTATATAGATGATGAAAGTAAGAATGGGCAAGAAAATAAGGAGGGGCGAGATAGCCAGCGGCGATTGGTGTATTTAAGCATCGCTTTTACCCATGCCTTACGTCATCGATTGCGTGACAGCTCGCCTTGGCAAGATGTCGAGCGTTTTGTAGAACCTATACATCATACCAGCATGAAGCAAGCACAAAATTTGCCAGATTATCTACTGCGTCTGCTAGGTAAGGAGCTTGGCTATTGTCGGCGGCGGCGCTTGACGTCAGAGCATATGATACAAAATATGGATGAGCGCCTAAATTCGATGACGGTGGTTTTGTCCGCTTGTGAGCGTATTCATAGCACACCATTGCCGTTTGCTTATACGCTACTGGTGCATCGCACGACGTATCTATATTGCTTTATGCTGCCTTTTGGTTTGGTTTCTTCTTTAGGCTGGGTGACGCCCTTGATTTGCGGGGTCATTGCTTATACCTTTTTTGGTTTGGATGCGCTAAGTGAAGAGTTGGAAGAGCCTTTTGGTTTGGCTGCCAACCAATTACCGCTGACGGCCTTATCACGTACTATTGAGATTAATTTGCTAGAAGCTTTGGGCGAAACCGAGTTGCCGCCGAATATCATAGCTAAAAACGGCTATTTACAATAAGTGATTTATAATTGTCATAATGACCATTAAATGCTGTTTAAAAAGCTTAGCAGCGTTTGTTGTTGCGTGGCAGGTAATTGCTTAAAGCGTGTGCATACTTAAGTTAATTGCCTTTCAGCCAAAGCAAATAAAGACATGAATAAGCCCTCCATTCAATTGACAGTCATCCAAATGGCGTCAGCAAGCTATTTACTCTGATTACTCATGCCAGCATCAGTGGTTTGCTGGACGATTTGTTCGACTTGCATAAAGTCCGTATGCCGCACATCTTTACCGCTGGTGCAAAAAATAACCAGCTCAGCAATGTTGCGAGCATGATCGCCCACCCGTTCTAGGGCGCGCAATACCCATAGTATATTAATCACTTTGGACACATGGCGGCTGTCTTCCATAATATAGGTCATCAAGGCACGCGTGGCCGATTGGTACTCTTCATTGACCGCGGTATCGCTTTGCAATACTGAAAATGCCTGCTGCGGATTCATATTTGAGAAGGCGTCAATGGCATCGAGCAGCATCAAGCGTACCTGATTGGATAAATGCTGAACCTCTGAATAACCTCTTGGTGACGCGCCATCTTCAATCAATTGGCAGGCCATACGGGCGATTTTTTCTGCTTCGTCACCGACACGTTCAAAGTCGACAATGCCTTTGCTCAGCGCCATCACTAAGCGCAAATCATTGGCGGCTGGCTGGCGCTTAGCGACTAACAAAATAATTTGCTCATCGATTTTAATCTCTAGCTGATTGATCAAATGGTCGTCTTCAATCACTTTTTTTGCGGTCGCCTCATCTGCGGCTATCAGGGCGCGTGTCGCAACCATGACTTGCTCTGCTGCCATGTGACCCATTTGCATAAACAGCTCAATCACGTCATGTAAGTCATTATCAAAACTCTTTGATAAATGCTTTGCCGTTATCGCCATGCTTGCTTCCTTAATCGTATTGGTGTTGCTCATAAAAATATTGCCAAAATGAGTAGCGTGATAAATGACTGCTAGAAATGATTGCTTTAAGCGAACAGCGACTTAGCCATAACGACCGGTAATATAATCTTCAGTCGCTTTTTGTGCTGGGTTGGTGAATATTTGATCTGTTTCACCCATTTCTACCATGTCTCCCAAATACATATAAGCGGTGTAGTCGGAGACGCGCGCGGCCTGCTGCATATTGTGGGTGACGATAGCAATGGTATAGTCGTTTTTTAAATCGGTAATCAAATCTTCAATCGCGCCAGTAGAGATGGGGTCGAGCGCTGACGTTGGCTCATCTAATAGCAAGACTTCAGGCTTTGTTGCTACTCCGCGGGCGATACAAAGTCGCTGCTGTTGACCGCCCGATAATGACAATCCTGACGCTTTAAGTTTGTCTTTGACTTCCAGCCATAATGCTGCTTTTTTGAGTGCCCACTCGACACGCTCATCCAGCTCTGCTTTGCTGAGCTTTTCATAGAGACGGACGCCAAATGCGACGTTGTCATAAATAGACATCGGGAAGGGTGTGGGCTTTTGAAAAACCATACCGACACGCGCACGCAGCAAGTTAACATCCATATCTTTGGCCAAAATATTTTGGCCATCAAGGGTAATTTGACCTTCAGCATGCATACTCGGATACAAGTCATACATACGGTTAAAGGTACGTAGCAGCGTTGATTTACCGCAGCCTGAGGGACCAATAAAAGCGGTGACCTTTTTTTCTGGGATATCGATATTGATGTTTTTTAACGCTTGAAAATCACCATAATAAAAGTCCAAATCGCGAATGGTAATCTTGGCAGGTGGCATGTTATCAGGCATGTCTGCCATGGTTTGCTTGATAAGATGGGCGATATCTGGCTGTTTATGCTGACCATGGTTAAACATAGCGTCATCTAGTAAACGGCGTTTGCTGCTAGTATCTGTCATCGGCTTAGTCGCTTTTCTCTCTAATACATCAGTCATAATGGTATCCATCTGTTTTAAAGTTTTGTTAAATGGGGGTGTTTTTTTGCTCTTAACTGTGCGTTTGTTAGCCTTAAATTATCTGCTATAGTCTTTGCCACCGATAAAGCGGGCGGCGATATTTAAGAATAATACTGTCGCAGTAATGAGCAGCGCCGCCGCCCAAGCCAGTGCATGCCAGTTGTCATAAGGACTCATGGCAAACTGATAAATCGTATTGGGTAAGTTGGCCATCGGTTGGCTCATATCGGTACTAAAGTACTGGTTGTTTAGCGCAGTGAATAGCAAGGGCGCGGTCTCACCGGTAATACGCGCAAAAGCAAGCAGCACACCGGTAGTCAGACCGGCTTTGGCAGCTTTCAGTGTCACGGTACTGACCAGCTTCCATTTTGGTGTGCCGAGTGCATAAGCAGCTTCGCGCAAAGTATTAGGCACTAGGTTTAGCATGTTCTCCGTCGTACGCACGACAATAGGAATCACAATCAGCGCCAATGCCAATGCACCGGCCCAACCCGAAAAGCTCTGTCCTTTGACCATCAAGGCATAAATAAACAGACCAATCACGATAGATGGGGCCGACAATAAAATATCGTTTAAAAATCGGGTGACTTTACCCAGCATACTGCCATGTGAAAATTCCGCTAAATAAATGCCAGCCATCATGCCGATTGGGGCACCAATCGCCAAGCCCGAAAAAGCCAACATCACTGAGCCAACAATGGCATTGCGTAGACCGCCTTCGCCCATCGGTGGCGGGGTATCTGCCATAAAGACAGGCATCTCGATGAGACCTTGAAAGCCTTCAACAAACAGCGTAATCAAAATCCAAATGAGCCAAAACAAACCAAATATAATCGCTGATAAGGCAAACCCAAGTCCCAATCTATTGATAAAACGGCGCTTGTTATAAAGACGCTTGTTGTAGCGGTCTTCAAAGCGTACAGAAGGCTGGCTTGGCTGCGTAGTGACTGGTGCTAAAGTCATGAAGTGTTTGTCCTTCTTAGGTCAAATAATGGCTGCAAATGACGTGTTTTAGTTTGTTTAGGCTTGTTTTGATTTGCTTTGTTAGCTTTTAAAATAGGGTGTTTAATTACCTGCTTTTTGGTCAATACGCATGAGCATGAGTTTAGATATTGATAGAACGATAAAGGTAATGACAAATAGGATTAACCCTAAATGTAATAATGACGCTAAGTGCAGCTCACTTGACGCTTCGGCAAACTCGTTGGCCAGCGCTGAGGTAATAGTCACCCCAGAGGTAAATAGGCTTGGGCTGATATTGAAAGCATTACCAATCAAAAAGGTAACAGCCATCGTCTCGCCAAGCGCTCGACCAAGTCCCAAAATCACGCCACCAACCACACCTGCTTTGGTATAAGGTAAGATAATTTTGAACATGACCTCCCAGGTGGTGGCGCCCATGCCGTATGCCGATTCTTTTAGCAGGTCTGGCACCACAGAGAAAACATCGCGCATGGTGGCGGCGATAAAGGGAATAATCATAATTGCCAGTATTAATGAGGCGGTAAACATACCCAGTCCCATCGGCGCACCGGTAAAAACCTTGCCAATAATAGGTAGGGGGCCAATATTTTCAATAAACCAAGGCTGAATTTGATCACCAAAAAACGGCGCAAAGACAAACAAGCCCCACATGCCGTAGATGATAGAAGGAATGCCTGCCAGCAGCTCGATAGCAATACCCAATGGCTTTTTCAAAAAATTGGGACAAAGTTCCGTTAAAAAGATAGCAATCCCAAAGCTGACTGGTACGGCGATACAGATAGCGATGAGCGAGGTGACCACTGTTCCGTAAATGGGGGCAAGTGCACCGTATTGATCGTTCACCGTATCCCAGTTATTGCTGGTATAAAATCCCAAGCCAAACTCAGTGATACTTGGCCATGCGCCGACAATCAATGACAGCATGATGCCGCCAAGCGACAAGAGCACCAAAATTGCAAATGCTTTGGTGGCATTAACAAAAACCGCGTCAAAGCGTTTTTGTTTTGCCAGTTGGGATTTTAGGTCTGCCATAAAAGCCTCTGTTGTTTATCGCTCTAACTTTTCATTATGTTAATGATGAATGGTGTTAACGCTTGCTAGTGTGAAAGCTTGATTGTAAAAAACCTTAGGGGTTTTAGCTTTAGCGTCTTACCGTAATAAACTGTGTCATCTAACGACCAGCCATTAAGCTCATTACGGCTAAGACGTCACCAAGCAAACACGCTTTTCAGTATTTGCTTGATGGCATTAGTTAGCTGATTCTCGACTTGCTTCTTTTCGAATTAATAAGCCTCGAATTAATAAGCTTTGAATTAATAAGCTTTGAATTAATAAGCCTCGAGCTACTGTGCTGAGGTATAGACAGGCTTACCTTCGCTGTCGACCACCTCGTTCCATTTTGCTTTAAATAAAGCTACGGCCGTATCTGAAAAAGGCACGTAATCGAGGCTCATCGCATCATCATCGCCCTGAGCATAAGCCCAATCAAAGAAGTTAAGGACGCCTGCCACTTGCTTAGCATCTTGCGGCTGTTTGTGGACTAAGATAAAGGTCGCAGCAGCGATAGGCCATGCTTGGTCGGTCTCAGAGTTGGTGATGACTTTATAAAAGCCTTCTTGCTTTGACCAATCGATGTCACCAGCGGCGGCGAATGTTTGCGCAGACGGTTGCACGACGTTGCCGGCGGCATTTTTTAGGGCAACGTGTGACATGCCATTTTGCTTAGCATAGGCATATTCAACGTAGCCGATAGAGTTTTTCATACGCGTCACATAGCTTGAAACGCCTTCGTTACCTTTACCGCCCGCACCGGTTGCTGAGGTTGGCCATTTCACGGTTTTATCGACGCCAACACTGTCTTTCCAGTCGTTTGACACTTTGGCTAAATAATCAGTAAAGTTAAAGGTTGTGCCCGAACCATCTGAGCGGAATACTGTGGTAATGGCAGCGTCAGGAAGGGTTAAATCAGGGTTCATGGCTGCGATGGCAGGGTCATTCCAGTTGCTGATTTTGCCAAGATAGATGTCAGCGAGCATTTTTCCATCGAGCTTTAATTGACCAGGTGCAACGCCATCGATATTGACGATAGGTACCACGCCGCCGATAACAGTTGGGAATTGAATCAGACCGGCTTCGTTTAATTCAGCTGGCGTCATTGGCGCATCAGAGGCGCCGAAATCAACGGTTTTTGCGACGATTTGTTTGATACCACCCGATGAACCAATCGACTGATAGTTCACTTGACCGCCTGTTGCTTTATTGTAGGCATCTGACCATTTAGCATAGATAGGCTGCGGGAAAGAGGCGCCTGCGCCGGTGATATTCATCGACACATTCATCGATACATTGTCTGTCGACTGAACGTTTGCGCTGTCGGTAGAGGCGGTGGTTGATTGCGCCGAAGTAGCCGGCTCATTGCTTTCATTACTATTGGGGGTTTGATTACAAGCAGCTAAGGTAAAGGTACTCGCGACTGCTAAAGCCATTAATGAATAACGCATTATTTCTCCTAAAAAGTAATCAGATTTAAGTATGGGGCATTTATGAATAACAATGTCGCTGCCCAGGTTTTTAGTAATGTATTGCTAACGATGTTTGGTTAGCAAGGTTTTGCTGCAAAGACGCTCGGTGGTCAATGAGCACATTGTGCCGAGCAAATATGACAGTTTGATGAAATAAGACATTTTTATGAAAAAAGTCGGTCAATTAAAAACCCAGCCTAATAAAGCAGTCGTTTAAGGGGATTGCAGCTGCTATCTAGCGCAAAATTCGTTATGATGAGCCGTTGGTTTTTTTGGGGCGTAAGGGTTTAAGGCTAAGCGTTCAAAGCACAGCGTTTAAAGTATAGGGCTGAAAGTACAGTGTTTGAGGTGAGGTGCAGTGTTTAAGGCACAGCATTTAACGTAGCGAGTCACTGTGTCATCAAACTGTCATAATTAAGCCGTTTAATGGGCAGGCGTTGATAAGGGCTTAGTATTTTTGTTTTCCAATTTTTTGTCTTTCAATAATGAGGCGATGGTATGCGCAATGAGCAGATTTTGATTGTCGAAGATGAACCTGCAATTCGTGAGATGGTGGTAATGACGCTAGAGATGGCGGGCTTTGAGAGTTTACAAGCGGCTGACGTCGCAGAGGCGCATCAGCAAGTGGTGGATCATAGACCGGCGTTGATTTTGCTAGATTGGATGTTGCCGGGTGATAAAAGTGGTATTGATTTTTGCCGCATGCTTAAAAGCGATGAGATGCTGGCTGAGATACCGGTGATTATGCTGACCGCCAAAAGTGAAGAGGATAGCAAGGTTCATGGGCTTGATGCGGGCGCTGATGACTATATGACCAAACCCTTTTCAACGCGTGAATTAATCTCCAGAATCAAAGCGGTATTACGCCGTAGTCGTGCGCTTAGTAGCGATAAGCCAATCGAAATAGGCAAGCTTAGTCTCGATCCCAAAAGTCAGCGTATCACCGCGGATAATACAGTCATTGATATCGGGCCGACAGAATATCGCTTGCTGGCGTTTTTTATGAGTCACCCCGAGCGTGCTTATACGCGCACCCAGCTGTTAGATCAGGTCTGGGGCGGCAATGTCTATATCGAAGATCGCACGATTGATGTACACATCCGGCGTTTACGAAAATTACTACAGCCTTATGATTGTAGTGCCTTGATTCAAACGGTTCGCGGTACCGGTTATCGGTTTTCGAGTCTGGTTGAATAACGCTATCGATTTTGAAAAATAGCCCATTATTTACAAGGCAGCTTACAAGGTAGTTTATAAGGCAAGGAAACAGTGATAAGAACATTCAGTGCTCAGAGTCATAAATATTTAGAATAATAAGAACTAAGAAGCATAAGTACTGAGAATAGTCAGTGCTAAGAATAGTCAGTGCTAAGAATAGTCAGTTCTAAGAATAAGTGCTAAGCATCATACTGATAATAAAGAAGAGAGAAAAACATGATAACGCCAAGGGACATTGAGCAACAGGACATCGAGCAATACTCCACCGACCAGCTGAAAAAAATCAGAAGTGCCTTACGCGCACTGCGAGATGCGGTTATCTTGCTAAATGACGATGATGGTTTGGAGTGGTGGAATCAGGCTGCCGAAGATTTATTATTGTTGCAGACAGCGGATCATGGCAAAAGTATTTTTGACTTTATTAATGTCCCTGAGTTTCGGCAATACTATCAGAGTATGGTGACACCCAATGATGGTGTACATATGAAGTCATGGCAAGACCCTAACCGTTATCTTAAATGTGAGCTCACGCCTTTTGGCGATGAAAAGCTGCTGATTATTTATGATGTGACCCGCTTACAACACTTAGAGCAAATGCGCCGCGACTTTGTGGCAAATGTCTCGCATGAGTTACGAACGCCATTGACTGTACTGATGGGCTATCTGGAGAATTTCTCAGATCAGGAAGATATGCCGCGGCAATGGCGACGCGGGTTTGAGTTAATGACGCAGCAGACTGCGCGCATGAATAGAGTGGTCAATGACTTGCTGCTGCTGTCTCGGATTGAAATCGAAGAGACACATGAGCTGCATTATATTGATATGACCAAGCTGCTCACCCATGTCTATGATGACGCGCAGGCTTATAACCAAGAATATGGCCATACGCTGCATTTACAGATAGATACCTATGATGGTCTTTATGGCTCGGAGATGTATTTGAACAGTGCGTTATCCAATTTGGTGATTAATGCGATTAAATACACGCCAAAAGCAGGTAATATCGTCATCAGTTGGGCGAGGACCGCAGAAGGCTGTCGGTTTGCCGTCAGTGATGATGGTATTGGGATTGCGCCGGAGCATGTTGCAAGATTGACCGAGCGTTTTTACCGAGTGGATAGCGGGCGCAGTCGTGCGACAGGCGGCACAGGGCTAGGGCTGGCGATTGTGAAGCATGTGTTATATCAATATGATACGACCTTACAAATTGAATCGTCAGAAGGTAAAGGCTCGACATTTAGCGCCGTTTTCCCCGCCACTCATATTCGCTCTGCTCCTATAGGCTAACTGCTAAACTCGTAGCCGTTAGCAGGATTTTTAAACATGACTGTCAATGATTAGTTTCTAAATTGGCTAAAAACGCGGCAAAACCTTCTGTTGCTCGAGCTTGCAAACGGCTGCTAGTAATAACTCGAACGCGATTGCTCCAGGTGATGGCATAGCCTGTACTCTCAAACCTTTTTACCAAATCGACATCTTCATGACACCCTAATGGCGCAAAACCGCCAACGGCAAGATAAGACTCAGCGCTAAAACTTAAATTTGCCCCATGAATATGACGATGTCCCATCTTATCTTGATAATGAGCCATATAATCTTTGCGCGTTTGCGGCGTCAAATGTGCCCAGCTATCAACACTTACTACGCCGCATATCATATCGGTAGGCTGGTCTTTGATATGGGTGATTTGCTGTATCAGCCAATCTGGGGTGACGACTGAATCAGCGTCTGTACAGGCAAGCCATGTCGCGCCAGCTGCGATAGCATGACGAATGCCTAAATCCCGTACTTGTCCCACGCATTGGTAATCACAGCATAGATAATTCACGTCAGCATTTTCGATTTTAGTATTTTTAGCTTGAGCACTTTCTAATTGAACACTTTTAACCAATTCAAGCGTATCATCGCGACAGCTGTCAAGCACGACAAGCACAGTCGCGGTAATGGTAGAGGGCAGCTGCTCAATGGCAGTTTGCACCGATGCTAAGCACTTAGTAATAGTCATCGCTTCGTTATGAGCAGGAATGACAATGCCAATTTTCATATCATCCATATATCCGCCTTGTTTTGCTGAGTGTCATATCCTCTTATGCCAAGTTCTCTTGCATGGCGACTGATTCGGGAGAGTATTGCCAAACGTCTAATAAGAAATCGCTATCGATAATTTTACTTTGATGGGTAAAGGTTGAATTTTTAGTATCGATGTGCTGTCCCTGCTTAGGTTCTAGCTCATTACTTCCTTTATTAAACGCTTGGCATAAACGTTGATGTACGGTTTCACCCGTCATCACAAAGCCTTCAATGGCATAACGCCAATGACAGCATAGCAATGTGCCACCCACAGCAAGGTTTTGTTTAATCCAAGTAATAACTGTCTCAATATCATTGGGCGATAAATAATATAAAATTTCACTAATAATAATTAAATCAAAGATTGGCTGAGCAGTCGGTAATTCGTCAGGAATGACTCCTTGTATGACATTTACATGCGCGGACTCTGCCAAATGTTGCTTAGCAAGCTGCACCGCCTGTTTATTACCGTCCATACTTAATAAGGCCTGACAACGGCTGGCAAGTAACTCACTAAATACGCCGTTTCCACAGCCTAATTCAATGGCGTTTTCATATTGTGCTTGTGGCAACACAGCTAGACACATATCGCGTTTACGCTTTTCGTACCAGCGTGTCTGATACTGCCAAGGGTCGCTATTGCCACTATATAAGGCATCAAAATAGGTTTCTGCATAGTTGACAGCTTGCATTTGCGTATCAGTATGGGAGCTGTCAGTCGTCTCATTTTTACAAGCCATTGAGGGTTTTCCAAAATCCATTGGTGGCGTTGATTTATAGTGTTGGCTCATATAAATAAACCTCCCATGGTTGGCTAATTCTGGCAATGGTTTGAGCCGATAAAATGGGCGGATTGCCTGTACTTTCATCAACGGTAATTTGGCTGGTAAAGCAATGAATGGCTTGGATTTTGCGCTGCAATTGCTCGGGCGTTAAATCTACTTTGAAAGCACAGCTCCAAGGAATACGGCTGTCAGCAGGCTTTGCCCAATGCCACGCCCAAATTAACACTTGATAACAGGCTAAACGGTGCTGCTTAGCAAATGCAGCGACCACTTGCCCTGTCGCCTCGTGGTCAGGATGCCCGTCGTGTACAAACGGCGTTACCAAAATATCATCAGGCTGAATAATGGCTGCTAATTTTTGGTGAAACTGTGCCTGCTCAGCAAATACATCACCATCGGTTAGATGCATAGAAATAACCTTGACTTGATGAGATATATCCAACGCCTCTAACGCTGCGATACTTTCTTGTGGACGGATAATATCAAGCGCTTTTGGAGGATAAATCTGCGAGTCAGGATGGCTTTGCGTGCCATTGGTTACATGGACCAGTAGGATTGGATTACCATTATTGGCTAAATGTTGTAGCAACCCACCGCAGCCCAAAACCTCATCATCAGGATGCGGCGCGAAAATACAAACCCGCTGATGCGCTGGAAAGGTTGTCGCTACATTTAAGCGCAGCATGCTTTGCAGTCCTGACCAATTTTGCCAAGCGTCGCAACTGGTGCCATCACCTTCAATAACGCGGTCGCCAACAATCGGATGGTTATTTTTTATAGGTGCTGGCTTACTAGGAATTACAGTTGCCATATATTTTCCTGCCTATTTATAAAGTCACTGGTGTCGTCGTTAGTCAGTGTGCTAGCGGATTCACTGGATAACATACTAGACAGCTCACCGATTTTCTGTAAATCAAAAGCGCCATGACTTTGGCGAATAAATACGCTCAAATCGGCTGATAATCTGGCGAAATGAGGGTTATTACAAAAGGGCGCGGCGCCCAATGCTTGCCCGACGACCTCTATAACCTCGCGCGCTACTTGCTCAACGTTTGACCTTAATTGGCGGATGGCAAGCTCATGACTTTGTGTTGGTTCATTATCTATTAACTCAGCAATATGATGAAAGTATTGCTCAGTGACAGCCAGTGCCGTGCCAATTCGTCCCAAATACATGGCTTTATAATCGTTTGGCTTTTGCTGATAAGCGCTGATTAAATAACTGGCGAGACAAGTCGCCGCGCCATACCAGCAAGCAGCGACGCCAGCCGCACCATGCCAAAATCCCACGCGTTCTAGATACGCATTTGCCGCGCCAACGTTACTGGCTACTACCTCATCGAAATGTATGGTTGCCGTATCAGTAGCCTGCATGCCGACTGCTTGCCATGCACTATTATCAATCTTAATGCCATCTTGCTGCATATCCACCATAAGCAATTGCGCCTGACCATCCTTATCGCGATAGGTCATTAGACAATGGTCAACGATATTTGCCCCCGAACACCAAGCTTTGCTGCCGTGGACTTTGTCTTGCTGATAGCTCAGAGGATGACCCTCTGCTGCCCAAATTGCCCATAATCCTTGTGTTGCTTGCTCATAGCCCAGTTCATGTAAAATGCTTAGGGCATCTAAATGCGATTCAAACCATTTTGCAATCGTTAAATCTATACTGGCCACATAAGCCAAAATTTGCCAACGAATCAAAGTACGTGAATTGGTTCGGGATTTGTTTTCTTTATTGCCTTCAGTGCCGCTGGCAGGATGAGGAATTTTATCGCTATAGCTCACTAAGATTTTTAATATCTCATGGCGCAGCTTATCGGTTATAGAAATAATGTTTGTGCTAACCATACTGCCATTGGCTTGATTGCCAGTAAATATGATATTTTCTATGGCAGATTTTATGTCTGACAGTAAAGGGTTTTTTGCCTCGAGCGCGAGCATAAGGGTCTCCTAGTTATTTTTATGAGCCAGACATTTGGACGGCTTCTGAGGAATCGCTGTCTGTTTGATGTTTTTTATTATCATATAAGTTATCTAAATATAGGTCGTCTAAAAAGCTTTGCTGCCAAGCATGTAAGTTATCTTGCTGCAATCCTTGCAATAACATCTGATAGCGGGATTTTCGCTCTCCTAGTGGCATCGTTAAGGCAGTATTCAAACCCTCTATGATACTTTTTGGCTGATACGGATCGATAATGACCGCTGCTTGCATTTGCTCGGCGGCTCCGGCATAACGTGATAGCATCAACACCCCAGGATTATCAGGATTTTGGGCAGCAATATATTCTTTGGCGACCAGATTCATACCGTCTTGCAGCGAATTTACCCAACCGAGATCACTTTGGCAAAATGCCGTCATCACGGTCTCATGGCTTAATACTTCTTCGCTATAATTAATTGCTTGCCAAGAATCTGTATTAGGCGAAAATTGTTGATTAACGTTATAAACCGCTTGTTTAACTTCCTTATAAAGTCGCTGATAAGTCGGTAAATCTAAACGGCTAGGGCAGGCGATTTGTAATAATTGCAGCCGATTTTGATAGGCTGGATATTGCTGTAAAAAGTCGCGATAGCCCGAAAAACGCTCTAATAAACCTTTGGAATAATCAATCCTATCAACCGCAATAATACGCTGTGAAATGGGCTTTACGGTATCGTTCCGTTGAGTGTACTGTGTAGATGATAAGGATAAAGGCGGGAATACATGGCTAACCTGCTGCTGAATCTTTGTGACATTGACGCCGATAGGATAGGCATTAATTGTTAAAGCATGCTGGGGTTTTAACTCTAAATGAAGTTTCAATTGCGTACCAGATGCAGTATGCGCTCTAGTAACAGACTGTTTGGAATATAAAACGTTGATGGGTAAAAAATCTAAAAGACTGTTTTTTGCCAGACTATCTTCTAAAACGTTGTCTTCTAAAACGCTATCTTTTAAATAATGTTGCAAAACCGCAAGACAATGGGCTTTATCTTGCTGAGTTTGGGTGCCAAGCACATCATAATGCGCAAGCTGTTTAATCAGCTCACAGCTTTGAGCAAGCTGTCGCCAAAAGGCTAATGGCGCAAACGGAATATGTAAAAAAAAGCCAATACGATTTTTTATTCCAAGTTTCTTACAATGATAAGCCACACTTAAAAAATGATAATCATGCACCCAAATCACATCGTCAGGCTGAATAATGCTCTTTAATTGTTGAGCAAACAGGCGATTTACATCTTGATAGCCGGCATAGTCCTCTGGTGCTTGGCTAATTAACTTAGGTTGCTCATGCAGCATTGGCCACAGCACGTTATTGGCAAATCCGCAGTAAAAATGCTGATATTGTCGGGTGGTGAGGGCGGTGGTCATATAAGTAGTTTCGGTATGCGTTCCTTGCATACAAGAACTTGCTAAAGCAGCTTGTTTATAATTGCTAAAGCTATTGATTTCACCGGCATCAGAGCTATCAATAATGTCACCATTCCAACCCATCCAGATGACTGAACTGCCCGTTAATATATCTTGCAGCGCTACTGCCAGCCCGCCTGCCATAGGATTATTATCGGGCATCTTTACTCGGTTAGATAAGACGATTAAACGGCTCATATCAGTTGCCTCGAATGTTTGCTGACTATCTGAACATTGGAATTAGTTAGGTTAGACAATAGCGTGCTGCGTTTTTGACAAAAAGTTAAAAAGCGCTCAAGTAAAACTGTTACTTCATGAATGTTATTGACATAATAATGGGCGCACGTTGGCTGCTGGTACTCGTTACCTACCCTGATACCCATGCCTTTGATTAAATGGCTTTTTTCTATGAATCGCTTGCTGCTTTGTACGGCAATAAACCCTGCTTCATCGGTTATATCATCACCGATAAAAATAGGGCAAAGAGTATCATTGGTCTGCATTTGTTTTAATAAGGTTAAAATTGCAGTGCCTTTATCGGCCTCTTTGGGCGCTATCTCCCACACGTATTTGCCCTGTTTTAATAACCAATCAGCATGATTTTTTGACGCCGTTGACATAATGCTATAAGCCACATCGGCTAACACAGGATTTTGCCGATAATGTAGGGCAATAGAATAAGGTTTATCTTCTATCGACAAATCATCGTAAGGCGTACAAGATTGACGAATAGCCTGCTTAATGGCGGTCAGTTCGGTGAGGTCAATTTGTGTAAGGCTGGCGCTGATACCATCAAATGCCATTTCTAATCCATGCGTTGCGGCAATCGGCAGCTTTATAGGAGACAGCATTTGCCTTGCTTCAGCTAGACTGCGTCCGGTGACAATTGCGATGTTGACGCCATGACTTTGTATTTTTTCTAAAAGTGTTAGGGTGGTAGTAGGAATGAAGCTGTCTTTTGGATTCAAGGTAAAATCTGCAAGCGTGCCATCTATATCCAAAAATAGGCAATAGCCTTGCTGAGGCGATAAGTAATCGGCAAAGTGCTTGGGTGAGATGTATATAGGTGCGCTATGCACGCTGGCGCTTCTTCCTGAAGTCACATATATTCCTTTATTTATCTTTGGTAATAGAGCAGCAGATTTTGCTCTAAGGCGCACGAATTATTGAAATAGACTGTCTACTACAAGCTAATATGTGTTTGATGTTCGAGAATGTGCGGGTTTGCAGTGTTCTCTTAGTTTCTAGTTATAAGCAATCCAAGAATCAAACCAAGAATCAAGCTAATAATAAAGGAACAAGCGCTATAATAAGCAACCAAACTTGATCACGAGTGTGCCATAAACTCCGTTACACTATGATGGACAACCTATTGAGTTTAGTATAAGTTTTTTTAACATAAGTCTTTAAATTTACAAAAAACCATTAAGGAAAGATTATGCATATCACTGCAAATTTTGACGCAGGTAATATTGACGTTATTAGTCTAGAAGATAAAAAAGATATCCAATTAGCGATTCGTCCAGACGTTGGTGAAGAGTTTTTCCAGTGGTTTAACTTTCGTCTATCAGGTGAGATTGGCGAGCAATATGTGCTCAATATTGTCAATGCAGGGGCGGCGTCATACCTTGAGGGCTGGGAGAATTACCAAGCGGTTGCTTCCTATGATCGGGAGTACTGGTTCCGTCTGCCAACCTCTTATAAAGACGGCAAATTAACCATAGTGGCAGAGCTTGAGTGCGACACCATTCAAATTGCGTATTTTGCTCCTTACAGTTATGAGCGTCATCAAGACTTATTGGCAGCCGTACAAATGCACCCATTAGTGAGTGTAGAGCATTTAGGCGAAACGCTTGATAAGCGCGACTTAACCTTGGTGAAAATTGCTGATGGTGATAGCAGTAGTGATAAGAGCAAACGCAATATTTGGATTACGGCGCGCCAGCATCCGGGTGAGACGATGGCTGAGTGGCTGGTTGAAGGATTGTTATATAGCTTACTAGATAGTGATAACGCCACTGCTAAGCTGTTATTAGAAAAGGCGAACGTCTATATTGTGCCAAATATGAACCCTGATGGCAGTGTGCGCGGACATCTACGTACTAATGCTGTCGGAACGAATTTAAACCGTGAATGGTTGAATCCAAGCTTAGAGAAAAGCCCTGAGGTGTTCCATGTCATTAATAAGATGGAAGCAACGGGTGTGGACTTATTTTATGATGTGCACGGTGATGAAGCGCTGCCTTATGTGTTCTTAGCCGGCTCGCAAGGCACACCAAGTTATAACGACCGTCTTGCGCGTTTACGTGATAAGTTTTCAGACGTATTAAAGCTCGCCAGTGCTGATTTTCAGTCTGAGTTTGGCTATGACATCGATGCGCCGGGCACCGCGAATATGACCATCGCCACCCACTGGGTAGCGGAACGGTTTGATTGTCTGGCCAATACCTTAGAGATGCCGTTTAAAGATAATGATAATGTACCTGATGCAGATACAGGCTGGTCACCAGAGCGTTCAATTAAGCTAGGTGAAGCCTCGTTGGTTGCAATGCTGGCGGTCGTTGATGATTTGCGTTAATTATTGATGTGTCATATTTAAATCATATATTTTATTAGATCTCCTGCATAAGTCGTCGCCAGTCTTTGAAACTCTGTTATTAGAAATCAATAGAATGGGGCTTTTGTAAGAGGTCTATTATCTATAAATTTAAAGGATTGGGAGGGAGATACAAATGGCACAAGTCTCTACTTATTGTCGTGATATAAGTGGTTCCATTATACCAGTCTGTTTTAAGTGGTCTGTTAATAGGTGTGAAGGGTGAAATAAATGGTTCAGTTGGGGTATGCTCTATATAAATAGGAGAATAAATTGTTAAAGTTCAAAAGTATTAGCAATGATAATAAAATAGTTTCCATCGAATTTGATGACTATATTCCCTTTGATATAAATATCGGCAAGCCAAACTTTCAAAAATCATATTTTAGATACGGTGATGGAAAAAGGTCATTGCTCGAAATTGGAGTTAATGCGGAAGAGGGTGTAATGAGCAGTTGTACCTTGACAGTGATTAAAAGAGAAAATATTAAGAGACTTAATAGTTCTTTTAAAATTCCTGACTATGCACTGACTAAAGGTATTGTAATTTTTGATATTACAAAATCAAATAAGTGCTTAGATAGCTATTTTATAGATACTCTTGATTCAGATCTTTATCTCGATTTAGGAAATAACTATATATCTGTAAGATTTTCAATTAGTTATTGCAAAGTGGAGTCGTATATTATAAATGATAGATTAGTAGTAGGTTTTAATAATAGTAAAGAGTTATGTATCATAGCTATGACTCAATTATCTTTATCTGAAATAGAGAAAATTAAAGCCAGCACTGGATTAATATGACATTTAGGACAAAGCTATGATTTACACCAATCTACTGATGAAAGAGTTTTTAGATATTAATGAAAGTGAAATACGAGAAGGCAAATTAGATAAGGAGTTAGACCTTATCTTAAAAGAAGGGTTTTTACCGATAGGTGACTGCGTTTTTCTAGAAAAAATATTCCCTTCAAGCTATGCTCGCTGTTCAATTGAAAAACATAAGATTGAAAGACAATTTACTGATTTTTCGGGTTATGAAGTTTCTACTAATAGGTTTCATATAGAAGATTTTACAGACCAAGACCCGTTCATCCAGTCCATCATATTTTCTAACAAATTCAAGAAAAAATGGCTTATAGACTTTCCTTTAGAGAGAGTTAATATAACAATAGGTTTTCAAGATGATGAGGTTAGGAGGTTTGCAACTTTTACTTTTCACAAGAGTAGGAACGGTGAAGTAGTGCATGATATCAATAGCCTTGAATTATATGCTCAGCCTATATACGTTGAAGTTATATCTGCCAGATCGATGCCTGTATAGCGCACCGATCACGATTTAATGTAAATTAGCTCAATCGACAGGAATTTAGGACTTATGAAGCTTAACGATTAGCCTCACCAATACATACTTCTTGTGCACTGTAGGGGTTTGTTATGCCACTACATTTTTAGCTCTTACTAGGTGGTTACATTAGGCTTGGGGTATATTCACCTTTGAGTTGGATGCCAATACTTGTTAATGAAAGTAAAAACTATTAGTACTGATGAAACGATAGTGCCTAATATAAGAAATATCACGATATCTCGTTTAAGCGTCTCTAAGATAGCCTCGTCTTTAAATATGCGTACTAAGGTTAATAATATAAATACGACAAATCCAACATAGTATCCTTTTAAAAAACTCGTCCAAAACGGGTGGTCCTTTATATGCCAAGACAAAAACATTCCAATCGCCACCTCCCTAATAAAATCTGTCACTTCTTAAGATCCTTTTATGATTGATTTTTAGTCCATTATAAATATGGAAGAGCCTATACCATGGAGAAAGTTTTTTAAACTATTATCAATCCAAGCTTGGCGTAGAGATTTAGCTTGGGTGCATTTCATCTCGATAAGTACACTACCGAGTACACTGTGACCGCCTAAATAATTAAGACCATTGATGTCAGCTCTACACAGCCGAGCCTTCAAGTCCTCACTAGGGAACCTCTCTTTGCTTGTATAAGAGAGGTTATAGTAAAGAAGACAGAAGTTAAACCGCGACACCAAACAACCCGCCGATAAACGAAGTTGCCAGCATAGCTAGTACACCCCATATTACTACCCGAGCAGTAGCAGGAATGATAGGGGCACCGCCCAAGCGTGCAGATACCACACCAAGTAAAATTAAGCCTACGACAGTCAACGAGGCCAACGACCATACTAATGTCTCTGCTGGCAATAGCAGAATACCCATAACAGGAACGATGGCGCCTACTATGAATGATAGGGCAGAGGCAATAGAGGCTTGAAGTGGCTTGGCGGTACTTATGTCAGTCAAACCAATCTCATCACGCGCATGGGCTTCTAGGGCATCGTGCTCAGTCAAAGCCACGGCAACTTGATGGGCTAAGTCTTGCTCAAGTCCACGCTGCTCATAAATTCTTGTCAGCTCAAGAAGCTCGCGCTCAGAGTTATGTGTTAACTCATGATGCTCTTTTGCCAAGTCCGCTTTTTCAGTATCTGCCTGTGATGACACGGAAATATACTCACCCGCCGCCATTGATAAAGCACCCGCAGTCAATGACGCAAGCCCCGTCAGTAGTAAAGTCTGGCTATTGGCGTTTGCCGCAGCAATACCAACCAATAAACTGGCGGTAGAAATCAATCCATCATTTGCACCGAGAACGGCTGCTCTGAGCCACTGGCTACGGTTGCTTAAATGCACTTCATCATGAATAGAAAGGGACATAAATAACCTCAAAAATAACTAAGCAAAAATAATAAACCAAGGATATAGTATTACAGTTTACCCTGTAAATTGCTCAGAGATTAGCTAACTTGCCTTAACGCATATAAACGATAGGCAATCAGTACAAAGACCACTGTCTGACTACCGGCATAAAACAATAATAGCGCTAGCAGTCGGCTATCAGAGCCCACCATAAACACATGGATGCTAATGCCCATATAAGCTAAAAAGGTTAAAAAATGCAACCATCGCCATGCTGATTGACCCATGTATTTTTTAAGGTAGAAGCTAAACGCGCTGATGAATAGAAACCAAAATCCCAATTGTCCTAATGCGACACCGATACGGTCAGTCTGAAACCCAAGCGGTAATAATACCTGCCAAATATTCAGATTCATATAGTTATCAGCCAATAGAATAACCGCATGAAAAGTAGCAAAACCTACGGCGAGCAAGCTTAAATATTGATGTAATGCAAATACTTTTGCCGCATTAAAATACCGACATAGGCGCGTACTGAGCAACAAACCAAAAACAACTGCCAACCAAAATAAAGCATAGGCAATCACACCACTTGCGCGCGACAGATACCAAAAGTGCTTGTCTGTGGTCATAAGGATTTGCGATAGGCTTTCTCCCCACAACGAAAAGGCATAAACGCCGCCGACTATGCCAGCACTTAAAATAAATACTGTCCATAGCGCCTGAAAGACTTTCTTAGTTAATTTAACTATCAAGGGATTGCTAGAATCAGGGTGAGAGTCAGTATGCATGGCTATTCTCCAATCAAGGTAACAACTTAAGATAGTAAAACCTTAAATAGTAACGACTTAAATATGTTTTATGGATTAAATGGCAATTAAGTTTGGATGAATGACGGGTGAAGCCGTGACCTTATAATCAGTATCGACTAATACGGCGGCAATATGCTGTTCGGACAGCCATTGCAGCGCTTTTTTCGCGCCTAGGATGACACAGTATTTGGCATATACCTCTGCGGTCAGCGTATCATCAGCAAGTATGGTGGCACTTAAAACGTCACTTTTTGCAGGACAAGCATAATAAGGGTGTATCAAGTGATGTTGCCAATGGCCTTTATGCCACCAACGGCGATAGTCTTGACCTGAGGTTGCAACAGCGCCCGCACTGATATGAATAATGGCGATATCTTCTTCATCTTGAACCTGCTGGCTATCAGCAATATAGGGTTTGGCGATAGCAATGGCCCATGTAATAGGTTTGGCAAATTTTTGCTCATTTGGCACACCAATCGCTATGTCGCCTCCCATATCAATTAAACAAGGCAATTGCCAGTCAGAGCGTTGACTGATGTATTCGGCCAATTGCATCGCGCACCATCCTTTGACATAACCATTTAAATCGAGAGCTGTGCCAGTCGGGAGACATACTTTGTGTTGTCCATGAGCTGACGTGCGAAGCTTGATATTTTTTATGGATTGATTGGCAGCGTCGTTTTTAGAAGCATCAGAAGTATCTTGCAAAGTCGGCTGAGCAGTTTGCACAGACGGCGTCGGTTGTTTTGCTAAGGTCTCAAATGAGTGTTTATAGCCAATATCCCACAGGGTGTTTAGTAATGTTGGGGTGACTAAGCCTTGGGTTTTTGGCACAAAAGCAATGGCGCTTTCTAAAACAGCAAACAATTCTGGGCTGATATCTGTCCATTGATTGGTATGACTATTGAGTCTCATCAGCTCGCTGGTGTTATCAAAACGACTGAATATATGCTCCCACTGCAGCAGTTTTTCTTCTACATAAGCTTTAACCAAAGCGACTTTTTGGTCAATTTTTTGGACTATCTCTTGGTCTGTGTTGCCTTGCGTTTGCTGCAAGCTTAATTGCGTAATATTTAGACTGATTTGGACGTGACAACCCATCGCCGGCAACATAAAGGTCGCTAGTTGTGGCGTGCTGCTGTTGGTGTTTGCTTGCATAAGAAGTCCTTAGTTGCACGATTGGTCATCATTTTAAGCCCATCATTTTTTATTTATCGAGAAGAGCGGGTACGAGCGACAACCGCTATCGCTTCAACCGCTGGGCGTTCTACTTCATTCACTTGTCTTAATTGCGTGATATCAACGCCACTTGGGGTTTGAGCCACTATGACGTTAGGGTTTGAGATGCTAGTGCTGACAGGAATAGCGGTGCTGGCAGGTAAACTATCGGCTTCTTGATCAAGTAATATGAGCCAACCTGCCATGGTGCCAACGACCGAGACGATGAGAATGCTATTTTTAAACGTCGCAATAGGATCGGCTTTTTTCAGGTTTTTATGAGTGGCTTTAGTAGCAGGTACTTTAGAATTAATCATCATAGTCATCCTCATCGTTATCATGCTTATAGCTCGTAGCAATCAGACGCTCGCTTTCTTTATCGTATTTATCCTTATGCTTTTTCTTATGGTGTTTCGCATCATCATTGTCGTGGTCTTCGTATTTATCTTCGTCATCGTCATAATCAGAATAGTCGTCATTAACAAAGGCAGCACTGGTGTTAACAGGGTTCAAGATAGAGCCGAGATTGGCATCAATATAAGTGGTGTTGGTATCTAAGCGCACCTCATAGGCGACGGCACCGTTGTAGTTAACCAGCTCTGGAGTCGCTTGTAGGGTTGAATTAGGAAGGTTTTGTTTGGCTAAGGCGATTGCTTGGTCGCTTGTAAGCATCGCAGCCGATAGCGGCTCAATAGCAGTGTTCTGTTTAACAGCAGCAGTCAGCTGATTGGTAATATTTGCCGCTGATAAGACATCAGTAGAATCTGATGATGCTGTCGTTAATGCGATAACACCGCCAAAGAAGACCAGTGAAGAGGCACCGATAGTCAATAACAAGGGTTTTAATAGTGGCAGGCTCATAAGTTGTACTCCGTATGAAATCATGAGGGAATACAAGTAGCATACGCGGTGAAGATTAACTCAAACTTAAGACAAGGCGGCTTTATTTACTGATAGTGACCATAAAGCCGGTTTCTGGAGAAGGGCGGTTGGCAAATGCTAAGTTCAGGTTATGTAGCTCGACAATCCGATTAGCAATAGATAGACCTAAGCCGCTGCCCATTTGGCTTTGACCGGCTGGTCGATAAAAGCGTTCGCTGAGCCGTGCTAACTGCTCAGGCGCGACGCCATTGCCATTATCGAGCACTCGGATAGCATTTATATCTAGCTGTAATTCCACCAAAGCACCTTCTGGGCAATAATGAATGGCATTCTCTAAGAGGTTGCGAATTAATAATTTGAATAAGGTGGGGTTTACTAGAATAGGTAAAATATCGGCAGGATGGTCACACAGCACCGTGCGTTTGAGTTGGATATGCTTTTCCCGTGCTAGCCGATTAACCTCGCTAAGTACTTCGTCGGTTAAAGCCAGCCAATCAGGTTTTTCTAATTGTTCAGCAGGCAGGTGCTGCTGTGGCTCTATTTTTGCTAACGTCAAAAGTTGCTCAACCAAGTGATTGGCGCGCTCAATACCCTCACTGATTTTTTGAGTGTGATAGAACAGTTGGCTATCGTCTTCTATCTCTGACAGTTGCAATAATTGCTGTTGTAATAAATCCGCTTGTAATTTTAAGGCGGCAAGCGGACTTCGTAGCTCATGTGACGCATCAGCCGTAAAGCGTTGCTCACGCGCTAAAGTGTCAGCTACTTTTACAAATAACATGTTTAAGGCGCTGACCAAAGGCTGAATCTCTTTAGGGACATCTGCTGTGATGGGGCTGTCATCTTGTGGCTGACGTTGTTCAAGCTCGGCGCTGACCTCTGTTAAAGGTTTAAAGCCACGGCGAATGAGTAGAACGACGAGACCCATGAACGCCAGTAATCCAACCAGCATAGGCAGTAGCTGCACCGACATAGTCTCAACAATCATTTTCTGGCGAGAATCAAGGTTTTGACCAACCGCAATCACGCGGCTTTCGTGCTTATCAGAATGTTCATCGTGAATATAAAACAAGCGCCATTGATGGTTAAAAGGGTTTAAGCGCTGATAGGCATGATGATGGTCTTCTAAAAAGCCATGTTGATCGGGGAGAAATTTAAATGACTGCCCATTTTCGTCCGCCATGAGCAGCCGACCGTCTTTATTCCAGATGGCAAACCCCATGTAATCATCTTCAGCCTCACCAAGATCACCGGATAGCTGCTTACTTTTTAAGTGATATATTTTGGCAGCGCGTGACTGTTTCTTATGGTCATCGTTACCATTGTCGTCATCGTCGTCATCATGTTCCTCGTCAGCAGATACCCCGATTAAGTAACGGGCGACTTGCGTGATTTGGGTGTCATTCATCTCATTGATTTCATGCCACAGTCGCCAGGCGATAAAGCTGGAGGTGAGTAACCAAAGCAAAGGCAGTCCAATCAATAAGGACGTCAGTAGTCGTTGTTGGATACTTTTCATAGGCTCACAGGGCAAAAGGTGACGGAGGATTTTATGATTTTAAGTTTAAGTTTAAGTTTAAGTTTAAGTTTAAGTTTAAGTTTAAGTTTAAGCTTTTAAATCACTATAGATGATTGTAGGTAGGATTTAAATAATAACCCACCCCACGTTTGGTTAAAATAAAATCATTGCCAAGCTTTTTGCGTAAATGATGAATATGTACTTCAATGGCATTACTTTCTATATCTTGTTGCCATCCATAGAGCTTGTCCTCTAAGCTTGCCCGACTGTGAATCTGCTTAGGATGCGTCAGCATTTGCTCTAGTATTGCCACCTCTTTAATCGTAAGCTCAATAAGATTGCCTTGATGGTAGAGTTGTTGGCTATGAGGCTGATAAGTCACGTTACCGTAGCGAATTTCAGGTTGGCTACGTCCTTGGCTGCGCCGCATCAGTGCTTGCAGACGAGCGATAACTTCATCCAAGGCAAAGGGTTTAATCAAATAGTCATCAGCCCCTGCATTGAGTCCAGCCACGCGATTGGCGATGGCATCGCGAGCAGTGATAATCAATACAGGGGTATCTATCTGTTTGCCGCGCCAGTTTTTTAATACTGTCATACCGTCGCCTTGCGGCAAGCTTAAATCTAACAGAACCGCATCAAACATATTATCTTGTAATGCCAGCTCACCTTGCTTTGCATTATCGAACCAATCGACCATCATGCCATGACTTTTTAAACCCAGAATAATACCGTCGGCGATAGTACTATCGTCTTCTATGAGTAATATACGTGCCATATGCTATGCTCCATCATTTTTCTTATTCTGATTTAGAGGGTTCATCTACTATGGTCTTATTACCAGTAATCATGGCTTTAATCAGATTCTGTCGTTGCCAGTAACTCATGACAAGCGCCGCGATAACGTGTAGAGGAACCAATAGATACAAGCTATTTGCTAATAATTCATGCACCTCTTCAAGAAAATCTTCGTTACCCATCATTCCTGATTCCAACAGATAGCCTGTGATTCCAAGCCCTATAATCGCCGCCCATAATGATAGCATCATAATAGCGGCCAATGGATTATGACCAAGATGCTGTTTATCGGTACGACGGACGCTTAATGCTGATAAATGGCGCTTGATACGTAAAGGAGTAGGAAAGAAACTGCTAAATCGAGCATAGCGTGTGCCTACAAAGCCCCATAATAAACGTATGACAACTAACCCCACGACAGTATAGCCAACGTATGCGTGCAGATCGCTACCGTCCTCTGTAAACAATAGGTTTGCAATAACACCAATAGCGACTGTCCAATGGGTGATTCTGACAAGGATATCCCAAACTCTTACTTGCTTCGTTTTTGACGGTTGTGAAAAGGCTTCACTTGCGTCGTTGGTTATACCACTATGATTGTTTTGGCCCATCATTATACCCCGCTTAATAGTCAGTTTATTTGCTGGCGATAACACGCTATTAAAATAAACGTGTCTATCGCGATGAGGCTAGATTTATTGTAAATAGCCTTTGTTAGCACTATTAAAACAAACCAACCTTAAGCTGAGCTTAGAGGGCAATAAAAATTTGAGTAATAAAAGGGAGTATTTGATGGAGGGTATAAGGAGTAATAGTTTGCGTTGCCAGAATTTATTGATGTTAATTGAATGCGTTTTAAGAAATTATCTTAGTCTGGGAATTAATGAGTAGTAGACCTTTTAAAAAATATGCTGGCAAGCGCACAAGCTATCGTCAATGACAATAGCATCGACACTAAGGTATGACTGAAAAAATGGTCACCAAAGAGCATCTTGTACAGCCCCATTGTCCAGCCTAAAACAGTGACCGCTGCAAATATTTTATAGCGATACTTATGCAGAGTAGGTAAAAATGCTAATCCATATAAAGAAAACCCTGCACTTGCATGCGCGGCTGGGAAGCACTTGGCTGGCGTGTTCGCAACCATATTTTGCCAAAGGTTAAGATAGGGCAGCTCACCACCAAACAGCGTCAAATGATTGGGGCAGCTAACATGGGTGACACCTTTTAATAAGGCAATGCTGGTGGGTACTAAGATAATAATAGTCAGTAGATAACAGATTTCCCGAGCTGATAGGGGAATCATCAATCTATTAGGTTTTACGGTGTTTAGTGACAGGTTTGCATCGACAGGTTGTTTATATCTAATGATTAACACAATCAGTAAATAAATCGCCAATACAATCAACAAAGCTTTGGGTCCATCATAAAAAATAAAGGCATAAGGCTGAGCGCCTTTTTCTAAAAGCCAATGCCCATTTACATAGAAGAGCTCGCTAATACACACATCTAACGCGCTATGCTCAAATGTTAGCGCTGCAATAATGGTTAAACACAGTAGCTTTAACCAGACCCAATTAGCTGAATAGGCTTTCAAAGTACCACACTCATTAACGCCATTGACCATAAGACAAATAACAGCAGTAACGCCAAAAATTGTGCCGCCGAACCGACATCTTTGGCTATTTTAGCTAAGGGATGCTTTGCCGTTGACGTATGGTCGACACTGGCTTCAATACCGGTATTAATAAGCTCGACAATCAAAGATAAAAACGAGGCGATGACTAGCATCATTTTGATACTGGTGCCAAAAGGCATAAATATAATGACAGTGAATAAGATTAGATTGAGCCATAGCACTTGTCTAAACGCTGCTTCAAATTTATAAGCCGCTTTAAATCCATCTAAGGAATACCCTGCGGCGTTAACGATACGAGAAAGCCCCTTTTTACCTTTTGCATGACTGGCAAAGTTATCAGCTACAATGAAAGTATGAGGCATTTCTGAGTTTTTAGAATGGGGGTTTGTTTGATTGTTATTGATATGAATGGGGTTGACTTGGTTCATATTGGATTCTTAATAGTCTGTTAAAATCAGTGCATATGGTAGATTTCGAACCATTTAAAAAGAGTAAATGGAACCAGTGAGCACTGAGTATAAAATAGGGCGTATTAAGAAAGCGTTAAGCTTTATAGACAACTATTGATAATAAATACTAAAGGTGCTGCCGCCTGTAGTATTGGCTTGGTGGGTCAGCTTCCAGCCCATATGCGTCATGATGCGTTGCACAATACTTAGCCCTAAACCTGTACCTTCAATCTTATCCGACTGCTTATCATTATGCGGTAACTCTAAACGCTCAAATCTCTCATATAGCAATGGCATCATGGCTTCAGGAATACCAAGACCTGTATCGGTGACGGTGATTTTTTCAGCATCAATCGTAATCCTTACTTCACCATCATCGGTGTATTGAAAGGCATTTTTTATCAAGTTTCCTAGTGCCATTTTTAGCAGTTCAGGTCGTACGTAGGTGAAATATTCTTGTTCAGCTACGACGGTGCACGTGACTGACTTGTAGCGTAATAAATACTTTAAACGCTCAGCTTCATTAACAGCAATGTTATTGATAGACGTCTGCGGTGTGTCCAGTTTTTCAGGTGCACGAGAGAGTAATAGCAAAGCGGTGATAATCTCAGAGGTCTCTTTGGCGGTATTGCTAATGCGATTGGTAAATTCGCTCAAGTGACTGTCGTCGGCCAATTGTGATGCCAGTACTTCTGATGCGCCCATAATAATGGTCAAGGGCGTGCGCAATTCGTGGCTGACATCACCGGTAAATAATTGCTCACGCTTTAAGTACTGCTCAAGTTTTTGGTTCTTCTCATCAATGGCGCGAGCCAAAACGCCAACCTCTGATGGCAGATGAGTCAGTTGGGTTAAGTTTTGATGATCGGTTTCTACGGCTTGTTTTAAGTCTAATAAAGGCTTGGTAATTTGCCTTGAGGACAGCTGAGAGAATATCGCAGCAATGAGCAGGCTTAAAATAACAGCAACTTTTAAGGCGTTGGCAAATATGTCTTCTAATTGCTCAAATATGGCCAAAACAGGATAGCTTTCCATCACCAACTCACTGTCTTCTAAATAGGTTAAAAGATAGCTGTGATTGTTTTTATGATAGAGAAAAAAATGCAAGTTGGTGTTGATACTGCCTGCTTCGGTATCTACAGTGACCAGCGTTTCTTGCACCGTATCAGTTGCCAAGGCTTTTAGATTAGCAGGTGCACTATCATAGTCATAGATTTTGATACCGGGATTGGCAATATAAACCGGCTGCTCACCTTCCTTCTCCTCACTGAGTGCCAATTGTTGAATCAAGCGCGCTTTGACCAACTCTTGCTCAAGCTTCATTTCAGCATACATAAAAATACTGACGAAAGTGGCGCAAAGCAACAAGGCAAACAGAAAGTAGGAGATGCGAAATTTATTGGCGATGGAGTCGATGCTAAACATTGTCTTTACTAACATGGTATTTACTTCTTAATGACAAGCAGTAGGTAGAACGAGATGAAAGAGTAGCAAGAGCAATCAGAATAGCGTTGAGTCGCTTAATATTATCAATCTTACGATCGTCTTTTATTCTTTGTCCGGATCAATAATTTGATAACCAATCCCAGGCACAGTCACTATCATCGTTTTATCAAACGGTTTGTCGACTTGTGCGCGTACGCTATGCACATGGGTTCGCAGCGCATCGCTACTTGGAATATCCTCACCCCATACTTTTTCTTCTAACTCGTTTTTGCTGACCACTCGCGGCGCCGCGCTCATCAGTATTTGTAATATCTTAAATCCAGTTGGCGTCAGTTTTATAGGTTTGCCCTCACGAACAATCGTGTGTACTTCCGTATTTAAAGACAGTTTGCCGACTGTGATACTGTGCTCAAAGTGACTGTCTTGATGGCGGCGTATCAGGGCTTTTATGCGTGATTCCAATTCAACCAATGAGAAGGGTTTGACCAGATAGTCATCCGCGCCACTATCGAAGCCTGCCACTTTATCCGAAATAGTATCGCGAGCGGTCAGCATCAATACGGGGGTTTTATCATGCAGCTCCTCTCTGAGCTTTTTACACAGTTTGGTACCATCCATACCCGGTAGCATGACGTCCAATAAGATAACGTCATAACGGTTATTCGAGGCGAGCGTCAAACCACTAATGCCGTTATGAGCATTGTCCAGCTCAAAGCCCTTGGGCTCAAAAAAAGCGTAAATATTGGCGACAATATCAGGATTGTCTTCAATAACGAGTATCTTGTACATACATGTCTCGTGCATAAATGCCAACAGGGCGCTAAGAAAATAGGTTTAAAAGTCTTAAAAAATCCTAAAAAGGTCTAATTGGTAGCCTTAAAAAAAGTCGGTGCGGCAGCTACCTCATCGGTCGTGATACCAAAAAAGCCAAGTAAGGTGGGGGTAATAAAATCATGGGATACGGGCTGCTTAATCATGTTAGCAAGACTGCTTTTATTGCTGCTAGTGCTATCGATGCCATTACTCGCAGGTGACCAGACAATCACCGGCACTTGCTTTTGAGCATTTGGCGCCATACTGTACGGCAAGCCATGCAAGTAGATATTGTTTTCACCCAAACTTTCTCCATGATCGCTGATGTATACCATCACCACATCATAATCCTGCTCATAAGCTTTTAGCGTATTGATAACGTTATTCAAGAAGTAATCAGTATAACGAATCGCATTATCATAGCCATTGATAATCGACTGACCATCACATTTAGACAGCTCATTGGTCATACAAACGGGTTTAAAAACTTCAAAGGTTTTAGGATAGCGTTTGTAATACTCAGGACCGTGATTACCCATTTGATGCAATACGATAAGTGTATCTTTTGGCACTGTATTCGAATTTACTGTATCGGGCTTTACTGGTGATGCCTCTGATTTTACCAGTTTATCAAAGCCATTAAGCATGCCAATATCACGGCATTCGCCATCACAATCAGGGTTAAGTTTAGGCGTTTTATAGTCCTCAAAAGTCACCCTATCGGCGACGCCTTTAGAGCTAGAGTTGTTGTCGCGCCAAATAACGTTGACGCCTTGTTTATGCAAGGTGTCAAGCACGTTTTCATTATAGTCTGCACTACTGGCATCGTAATCTTTTCTATTAGCATAGCTGAACATGCAAGGAACCGAATAAGCGGTAGAGGTGCCGCAAGAGGTTGCATGCTTAAAGCTATAAATATCTGGCTGGCTAGCCAATAGCGGCATAGTCTCGCGCTGATAACCGTTTAAGCCAATATGGTCAGCGCGAACCGTTTCACCAACGACAAAGACCATCAATTTAGGTTTTGCCGTAGCTGTACTATTGCTAGCGACGGGCATGGTGCGTTTGGCATCTGTTGCATGCAGGATTAAGGTGTCAGGACGTCGCAATTCATCGACGTAATCAGTGCCAAGTTTGACCACAGAATAAATAGGGGTAATAGGATTGGTATAACTACGCACCACTTTATGTTGGCGAAAAAAGGTGGCGTATTGGTCGCCAAAGGGTAGTAGGCAGATGGCTATTAATAGGATAGAGAGTATCAAAGTAAGCGCTCGTTGCCATAATGCGCGGCGTAAAGGCGTACGCTTGATACGAATGTTAGCAATGATAATAGCTGGCAATACTCCTAATAAAAGAACGCGTACAAAAAAACTCGGTGCCATCAAGCCCATCGCTTCTGCTTGGTCGGTCTGCATGCTATTGACCAGCATACTATGATCAAATATCGTTCCATAGCCATCGGTAAAATAACCACATATTGCAGCTATTAATACCATCGCAATCAGCACTAACTTTGCGATTGGCCGATAACACAATAGTTGCAGCACTAGCCATATCAATCCAAACAGTAAGCCTGTGATAGAAATCATAAAGCCAATATTACTGCTAAAAGGATAAATGCTTAACACTTGCTGAAAAAAGCTCATATTGGCAGTAGCCACCAAATATAGCGCAACGATAATAATCAGATAATTAAGATGAATCTCACGATTTAAGTATCTGCTAATGACGCTTTTTTTGGTATCAGCTTTAGTGGCATTGGTGCTAAGTGCTTGAAGTGTCAACATACACAGACTTCTCAACAGAGTTATAGGGAATATATATTCCTTACATTAACAACTAGCTTGTTAAGAAGACGTTAAGGTGACGGGGTCAAATAATGGGTTGTTGATACTAAGAAAACAAAAAATGCAAAAACCTTTTACGCGATTTTTTATCATTTTTTTCATCGAAGTGTCATATCTGCTAGATACACTGCTGACCTATCCAAGATAAACAATTAAATTTTAATCATAAGCGATTAGGTGAGTGGATATGTTAGAGCTAAGACACGTTACAAAGAGATATGATGATAAGGTGATATTCGAGGATCTTTCACTCAAAATTAACACGGGTGAGATAGTTTCAATCTTAGGGCCATCCGGCTGTGGCAAGACTACTTTACTGCATATGATTTTGGGCTTAACTGACATTAGCGGCGGCCGTATTGCCTATAACGGCGAAGACATTACCCGCGTCTCTATGAGACAAAGAGGCTTTAATATCGTCTTTCAAGATTATGCGTTATTCCCCAATCTTAATGTCAAACAAAACATCGAATACGGTTTGCGTAACAATCCTAGTGTCAGTACACAACAAGAAGTCGATGAATTGATCGATTTACTTGATATTAAGGCGCATCTAAATAAGCGTATTCATCAGCTATCAGGCGGTCAAAAGCAACGTGTTGCGCTGGCACGTACGCTGGTCATGAAACCCAAAATACTACTGTTGGATGAGCCTTTGTCTGCATTAGATGGGGTGATTAAGGAAACCGTCAAAGAGCGTATTCGTGAGATTGCCGTGCGCTATCAGCTGACTACTTTAATTGTCACTCATGACCCAGAAGAGGCCATGACGTTATCTGATCGCATCCTACTGCTATCAGATGGCAAAGTGGCGCAATTCGCTGAACCCGCTGAAATCATACACAACCCTGCCAATGATTTCGTCACCAACTTCATTCTAAATCAGCTCAATATTAAACGTCGCAATATCTTAAGCTTATTTGCCAACGGTATATCTGAAGCTGATCCGCTAAGTAAATACACTCAAACCCAAAACTATGGACAGTATGAGGCTGATATTAGCCGCCGTCATACTGATTCTAAAGTTATCACTGTCCATGATAAGCAAAAGTCAAAAGATACGGTGAAAGGCTAATCTTGTAGAAGCTTACAGTGACTGAATCGGCAACTGAGAGGCTGACTATAGCTGTCATTCAGTAAAAACCTGACCATTTGATTGTTTTGGACGTTTATGAAGCTTAGTAACCCACCCCAAGCAAAAGCCATTTGGCTATTTGTGACGATTTTATTCATCGCCTTTTTGTTTGTACCCTTAGGTAAAATGCTGGCGTTATCATTAAATGTCGGCGATGGCATTGGCTTAGATAACTATAAAAGTATCGCAAGTAGTGATAGCTTTAAACAGGTGATGTTTAATAGTTTTCTTGTGGCGACGGTAAGTGCTCTGAGTGCCACCATGCTGGCTTTCATCTTAGCTTATACCGTGCATTGGACTAATTTACCGAAGGGCTTTAAAAAGGTCATTAAAGTTGCAGCGCTATTGCCCATGTTATTGCCAACGGTGACCTATGGCTTTGCTATTATTTATACCTTTGGTAAGCAAGGGTTATTGACCCAAATACTCGGCTTTCAGCTGTTTGAAAATATATACGGCTTTCAAGGAATGTGGCTTGGCTATACCATTTACACCTTACCCATCGCCTTTTTATTACTCAATAATACCTTTCAATATTTAGATAAAAAGTTCGTGATCGTCTCGGAGTTAATGGGCGATTCGTCTCTGCGCCAGTTCGATATGACGGTCATTCGCCCGTTGATTGGTACTTTTGCGGCGGCAATGATTCAGTGTTTCTTTTTAGCCTTCACAGATTTTGGTATCCCAGCGTCCATTGGTGGGCAATATAAAGTCATCGCTATTGAGCTTTATACACAAATATTAGGCGCGTCTCCTTCGTTTGAAAAAGGGGCGGTGGTCGCACTGTTTATGCTCATTCCATCGGTATTGAGTATTGCCATACTCTGGTATGTCGCGCGCTTTAATATCCGCTACGATTCGGTTGAAAATATCGATCTGCCTTCTTCTAAAACCAAAGACCGAGTATTAGCCGTATTATCGAGCGTTATCTTGTTTTGCTTACTGATGGTCTTTGCGGTGATATTTATCATTCCGTGGATAAAGACATGGCCTTATCAAATGCAATTCAGCACGGAAACCGTCAGCAAGGTTTTAGAATCTGCCAATCTCATGCGGGTCTATAAAAACTCACTCATCGTAGCGGTATTGACGGCTGTCTTTGGCACCTTAATCACTTACTTTTCAGCGCTGTTGTGCGAGCGCTCTAGTTTATTCAAAATCGGTAAATTCAGTATCCAGAGCTCAGCTTTAGTCACCAATACGGTACCAGGGATGGTCGTGGGAATTGCTTATCTTATGATGTTTTCAGGCTCAGCAATTGCCAATACTATTTTTATTATCGTGATAAGCAACATCATTCACTACTTCGCCACCCCTTATCTGATGAGTAAAAACGCACTGGCTAAAATGAACTTAGGCTGGGAGACGACGGCGAGTTTATTAGGCGATTCATGGTTTACGACCCTGCGGCGCATTGTGATTCCCAATTCATTTTTTACCTTAATTGAAGTCGCTTCGTTCTACTTTATCAGTGCCATGGTAACGATTAGCGCGGTTATCTTTATCTCTGGTGCCAAAACCATGGTGCTCACCACCAAAATCGTAGAGTTACAGCACTTTGCGCGCTTTGATGAGATTTTTATCTTATCGCTCATGATATTGCTGACCAATATCTGCGCCTTGATACTGTTTGCCATCATTCGTCATATACATAGCCGACGACTCTACGGTACACCGAAAGAACAAGACAGGACGATTGTTGCGCCAACGACGACTTAAGCATAGTTATCGACTATACAAATCAAACTTTAATCATTAAAACTCAATAAAATCTATAGGATAAAAAATGTTTTCATTTAAAACGTTAATGATAGGTCTCACGTGCGGAATTATTTTGACCGGCTGTAGTTCAGCTTCTTCAGAGGGAAATAGCGCAGAGGAGGTCATCATCTATAGCAATGCCGACGAAGAAGCGGTAGAAGTCATCCAAGCGGTATTAGATAAAGCTGGGTATGAAGGGCAATACATATTTCAATCCTTTGGTACCGGTGAGCTTGGCGGGCGTTTATTGGCCGAAGGTAAGAATATAGAAGCAGATTTGGTCACCATGAGCTCGTTTTATCTAGAGAGCGCGCAGGCAAAACATTCGATGTTTAAGGATGTCAGCTTTGAGGTCAATCCCCAAGTAGCGGTTCCTAGTTACTATGCACCCATCTTAAGTTTTACTGGGGCGATTATTTTAAATACCAAAGAGATGGCCGCGCAAAACCTGCCTAGACCAACCAGTGCCAAAGATTTGGCAAAACCCATCTATAAAAATAAACTTGCCATGGTTGATCCCAATGGCTCATCGACCGGTTGGTTATTTGTTCAAGACATCACTGCTGCCTATGGCATGGATGCCGAGGGGCAAACCATCATGAATAATATTCGTGAAAACGCCGGACCAAATCTAGAATTATCAGGTTCAGGTCCATTGAAGAAAGTAATGGCAGGTGAAGTGCCTATTGGCTTTGGCATGCGTCATCAAGCAGTCGTTAATAAAGCAGAAGGACTGCCTATTGATTACATCGATCCTAGCGAAGGTAACTATACGCTGAGTGAGTCGGTGGCTGTCATCGATAAAGGCGATAAAACCAATCAGAATGCGATGAAAATGGCCGAAATCATCGTCAAAAATGCGCGACCGCAACTGTTAGAAATATATCCAAATATCATCTATGACGGTGAAACTGTTGCATCTGAGAACCAAATCAAAAATGTAAAAACCTATGCTGAGCCGCTTACCGCTGAGTTATTAGATAAGCACAGGGCATTTTTCCACGGTCAAAAGCTATAAGCGTTGCAACCAGGGCTGGCTAAATTTGAGATATAAGTTCTAATTTTACATTCTAAGAATAAGGAACATCAAAGTGCAGTTAACAAGCAAATTGTCTGAAAAAAAATACGATGTGGTGATAGTTGGTGGTGGTATTGTCGGCCTTGCCAGCGCTTATGCTGCGGTTAAAAAAGGGCTGAGTGTGGCATTGGTCGAGCGTGAATCACAAAATAAAGATGCCTCAGTACGTAACTTCGGTTTTGTCACCGTGAGTGGGCAGCAAAGTGGCGAGCATTGGCAGCGAGCCATGCATACGCGTAATGTCTGGGCAGACATTGCACCCAAAGCAGGCATCGAGGTCGAGCATAGTGGCTTGCATATGCTTATTCAGCGCCCGGAAGCGATGGATGTCGCTGAAGCATTTTTACAAACAGAGATGGGCGCGTCTTGTCGATTGCTGACGCAAGCTGAGATAACAGAAAACGCACCTTATCTTAAAAACGGTTTGGGGGTGTTATATAGTCCTCATGAGCTTAGAGTCGAATCAAAAACCGCCATTGGCAAACTGGCGAATTGGCTAAGTCGAGCGCATGGCGTAGATTTTTATAATAAAACCACTGTGCATTCCATCGAGCTACCTATCGTTCATACCAGTCGTGGTACGCTGCATACACAGCATTGTGTGGTCTGTCCCGGTACAGATTTGCATAGCTTATATCCAGAGACTTTAGCGCAGGCTAAGGCCAAACTTTGCACGCTCAATATGATGCGTGTCATGCCAAAAAAAGCATTTAAGCTAAATGCTGCGGTGATGTCGGATTTAAGCTTTGCTCGTTATGATGGATTTGCCCAATTACCTGAAGCCCAAAGGTTAATCTCATTGCTGGATAGTATTCAGTCAGCTGAGCGCAAAGCAGGCGTTCATCTGATTGTGGTGCAATCCGCCGATGGCTCTCTCATCATTGGTGATAGCCATGATTATAGCGATAGAGAGCTGCCATTTAGAGATGTGCGATTTGATGATTTAATCATTAACGAGTTCCATCAAGTGATGGATATTGGCGAGATTGATATCGTGCAGCATTGGTTAGGGGTTTATCCCAGCGGTGATAACGTGGTTTTTAAAGCCTCACCAGAAAAAGGCGTGGTTGTCGGTTCTGTCACTAGCGGCACTGGCGCATCGACAGGCTTTGCATTTGGTGAAGAGTTAATTCATTTCGTATTGGAGTCAAAATAATGAGTACAGATATTAATAGTATTAAAGAACCATTCGATCATATCAAACTATGTATTTTCGATATGGCAGGCACGACTGTCAATGAAGACAATCTCGTCTATAAAATGGTACGTGATGCGATCAATCAAGCGCTTAGCGATGACGATAAAGTGGATAAAGAAGTTGATTTGGATATCTGCTTAGAGTTTGGCGCTGGCAAGGAAAAACGCCAAGCGATCAGCGATATACTGAATGAATTGGACATCGCTGAGGATGATATTAAGTCACTTACCGATACAGCCTTTACGATTTTTAAAACCAGTTTGGGAGAGGCTTATACAGCAGATACTTTGGCTACCTTTGATGGCATGCTGGAGCTGTTTAATAAGCTAAAAGCCAGTGGTAGAACAGTGGTGTTAAATACGGGCTATGACGCAAAGACTGCCAATAAGATATTAGACATTTTAGGGTGGTCAGTAGGTCGTGAGATTGATGCACTAATTACAGCTGATGATGTGGTGAATGGTCGCCCTGCGCCAGACATGATTACGCTCGCGATGGATAAGTTTGGTATTGAAAATGCAAAACAAGTGTTAAAAGCAGGGGATAGTGGCATCGATATTGAAGAAGGGAAAAATGCCAATTGTGGCTTATGTATAGGCGTGTTGACTGGCGCGCAAACCAAAGCACAGCTTGAAAAGTCCTTGCCAGATATAGTATTGGATAAATTAACTGATTTGGCACAGTTGATTTAAAAATCAATCTATAGAGTAATCTTATTCTTAAAGCCTAATACTGGCAGAGTCACCTAGAAAACTAAAAAAGCCTTCTACGTTATGTAAAAATAGCGAAGAGGGCTTTTTATGGTTTTGACGAATGAATAATTGATAGGGTATCAGCCCTTGATTGATAGCTATAAAGAAAGGCTATTATGCCTGTTGGTCTAAGGTAATAACCGCCTGTTTTAACCACGTGCCAGCCTTACCTAACGGTTTTTCTTTATGCCAAATCAGCTCAACCGCAACGGGCCAACTGTGCTTATCAAAATCCAGTTTTGGTGATACCAAAGAGCCATCCTTTAACGCATCAACGATAATATGCTCAGGCACCAACGCCCAACCAAGGTTACGTTGCACCAGCTCAATAATCACCCACTGACTCTCAACCCACCATACATCGGCGGCAACCCGTAGGCGTGATTTTTCTTTACTCTCGTTGCGCGTTGCAACAATGAGCTGACGGTATCTTTTTAAGTCCTCCCAGCTGACCACTCGGTTTGCTATTTCATGCTCAGGCGCACAAACCATCTTAAGCGGAATCCAGCCTAAGGTATGAAAACTAATAGCCGATGGCAAATCCTCTTGGCTCCACATAATGCCTAGATCCGCGCGCTTTTCTAAAATTAAACGACTAACATCTTCCATGATGGGCAGCAGCAATTCTAACTCCACAGTAGGAAACAAGTTATCAAACTCATCGAGCAATCGCGCCAGCCACTCTGATGGATAGAGATCATCAACTGCCAGCACCAAACGGCTTTCGACACCTTCACTTAAGCTTTTGGCCACCCCGAAGAAATGCTCGCAGCGCTCCAGTATTAAATACGCTTCAGCTAGCAGCCGTTTACCTTCCTCCGTCAATTCAGGATAGCGACTATTTCGAGTAAATAACACGTTGTCCAAGTCGATTTCTAAATTTGCCACCGCCGCACTAACCGATGATTGTGCTTTGCCAAGCCGCCGTCCTGCTGCCGAAAACGAGCCAGTCTCTACCGTTGCCACAAATGCTTGTAGTTGCTCTAAAGAAAAGTTCATGTATCGGTTTTTCCTATAGACAGTAACTTTGATCTATTAGTTTAACAGATACAATAGAGTCAACTAAGTACTATGAATGTATATTCTATAAGGATTAATCATGCGAACTCATAGAGATCGTATACGTCACGCTGTTGGATTTGAAATAATTGCATTAATACTATCCATTCCCATTATGAGCTTCTTTTTTGATTTTGACATAAAAGATATCGGTGTTATTGCCATTGTAGGTTCTATCATAGCGACTATATGGAACTACGGTTTCAATATTGTCTTTGATAAAGGCATGGTAAAGTTTAAACGCAGCACATTTAAGACCCCAGCGATTCGAGTGCTTCATGTACTGCTATTTGAGGGTGGTCTGCTGCTTCTATATCTGCCCATGGTCTCATGGTATCTTGGCATTAGTTTATGGCAAGCCTTTATTATGGATGCGTCATTGGTTGGATTTTATCTGGCTTATACCTTCTCTTATAACTGGGCTTATGACAAGATTTTCCCGATACAGTATTTTAAATATGTAAAAAATAGCGCGGTTTCTATATAAGTCGAGCTAACAATAATTTACGTTATGTCTGATGTTAATAACTGTTATAAAGAGTCGCTGTAAACACGTGCTGTAAATAAGTGCTAAAAAAGCTTTCAAGCTATAAGATATATAGCTTGAAAGCTTTTTTGTTTTAAGGCTAAGCAAATCTATATGACGCCTGTGCTTAGTATCGATTTTGAAATACTAATCATTTTATTCAAAAAATATAGATTGCCTATCGGTGCAGAATAATTGTATTCACAATAAAGGCTGCGAGGTTAGATATTGAACAAAAGACAAGCATAAAAGATGTCATAACTGGTTACGATTCTTTAAAAACAGTCTTAGTGGATGGCGAAAAAAAGGCGTATAAGTATTATCGTTACTCCTTTCATGGAATTAGGCTATGCATCCAGCCCTACCGTATCGGCTGTTGAATAAGTTCACGATTGTTATTGGCGCCATTGGCGTTGGAATTGCCTTAGTCGATAGTGGTTTTACGCTCACGACATGGCTACAGCATATTTTTCATATTTTTTATTTAACGATTATTTTATTGGGTTTTGTGGCCACGGTAGGGCGCTATATGCGCTCAAAGTCGCGCTTGTCGGTCAATAAAGTCGCGGTTTTCGATTTACTAACCAGTGTCGCTATTGTTGTACTATTGGCGGTGCATTTCTTTGAGCTGGCGCGCTCCGGATTATCGATGCCGGTAGATGGTTTTATTGCGATTAAGATTGCTGTTTTTGTCACCTTTATCCGTGAGATATCGGACAATAATTTCAGCCTTAATCGGGCTTTTTTAAACCCAGGTCAGTTTTTTATCTTAAGTTTTTTGTCCGTGGTATTGGTCGGAGCATTGCTGCTGATGATGCCCAATGCCACCACTGAGCCGATATCCTTTGTCGACGCGCTATTTACGGCCACCAGTGCGGTCTGTGTGACAGGGCTGATTGTGGTGGATACGGCGACCCGTTTTACGACGTTTGGGCAACTGATTATCATCGGGCTGATTCAAATTGGTGGTTTGGGTATTCTGACCTTTGTGACCTACTTTAGTTACTTTTTTAAGGGCGGCGTCAGTTATGAGACGCAGCTTAGTATCAGTGAAATGAACGTTTCACGAAGGATGGGCGATATGGTCACCACCCTTAAGTCCATTTTATATGTGACTTTTGGGGTTGAGGCACTGGCTGCGATTTTGATTTATATTAGTATCTATGATTTACCCGGGATGAGCTTTGCAGAAAGGCTGTTTTTCGCGATATTCCATGCCATCTCTGCTTTTTGTAATGCAGGGTTCTCGACCTTTAGCGCCGGCTTATACGATGAGTCACTGCGCTTTAACTATCCTTTACAGCTTATTATTAGTACCACTTTCTTATTTGGCGGCATGGGTTTTATCATTGTCGTCAATCTATTGCGCTTTCTGCGTCACCGTGCCCAAAGGGCAATTTTCCAAAATGATCCACGTTACGGCTATCAGCCGTGGCTACTGAGTATCAATAGCCGTATTACGTTAATTACCTCCGGTGCGTTATTGTTAATTGGTCTGGTTGGGGTCATGCTATTTGAATATAACGGCATCCTTGCTGAGCATCAGAGTTTTTACGCTAAGCTAATCACAGGGCTATTTACGGCGGCCACTCCGCGTACCGCAGGTTTTAATATTGCCGATATGGATGCGCTTGCGTTTCCGACCATTATGCTGACGATTTTTTTGATGTGGATTGGTGCTTCACCAAATTCTACCGGCGGCGGTATAAAGACCAGCACCTTTGCCATTGCAGTGTTAAACACCTTGAGCTTAGCCCGTGGTCAGACCAAGGTTGAAGTGTTTCAGCGCGAGATTGCTGACATCTCTATCCGCCGGGCGTTTTCCATTATGTGGCTGTCTTTATTTGTGATTGGCATGGGGGTCACCCTTATCAGCTACGATCAGCCCGAGCTTGATTTGATTAAAGTCATTTTCGAATGCTTTTCTGCCTATAGCACGGTTGGTTTGAGCTTAAATTTAACCACCGAGCTATCGACCTTTAACAAACTTGTCGTTTCGGTGATTATGTTTGTTGGGCGGGTGGGGATGTTGACGATATTTATTGCCTTACTTAAAAACAGATATCAGCGTAACTATCGTTATCCGACTGAAGAGATTACTATCAATTAACTTAATGTTAATTAAAAAATGTTAATTAAAAAAATAGTTTATAACTCATTAGGCATTAACTAAACATGTCGCAATTGCTGCTTTTACGGTGGCATGAGTGACAAGGAATATTATGAAATACATCATTGCAGGTTTGGGCAGTTTTGGTTCTTCGTTAGGCATGGCGTTGACGAGCCAAGGTCATGAAGTCATCGCCATTGATAGCAGCATGCAAAAGGTTGAAGCTTATAAAGAAGCCATCACTCATACTATCTGCATGGATGCCACCGACGAATATACGGTCAATGGCTTGCCTATTATGGATACCGATATAGTGGTGGTGGCGATTGGGGAAAACGAAGGGGCCAATATTATGGCAACGGCGTTGTTTAAAACTTTAAAAGCCAAGCGCTTAATCAGTCGTAGTATCAACCCCTTACATGAAAAAGTACTGCAAGCGATTGGGGTTGACGATATTTTTCATCCTGAAAAAGAATCAGCGATGCGCTGGGCAAAACGGCTGTCATTGCGTTATTTCGTTGATTCTTTTGAACTGACTGACAACTTTAGTATTGTCGAGATTGCTATTCCTGCTCCTTTGATTGGCAAACAAATAGCGACATTACAGCTAGAAAATAAGTTTAATATCAAGCTATTGAGTACCATGCGCTATGAGCATTATGAAGACAGCTTTGGCCGTCAGCGAAGCAAACCCAGTATTCAGGGACTAGCGACACCAGAGCAAGTGCTACAAGAAAATGATGTGCTAGTGGTATATGGCGCTAACAAACATATCAATACTTTTTTACGTAGTGTAGGGGTTAAAGTACACTAATCGCTAGGGATAACGTTATGAATAAGTGCTGCATATCCGTGCTATGTCTTGCCAGTCTCATGCTGTTCAGCGGCTGTGATGAGTCGAAACAAAACCCAAATGTCATGTTTTCAGAGAAGCATCAAGACCCCATTCAAGAGCTTGAGAAGCGGTCTAAAAAAGTCGATCACAGCCAGTTTGGCTATAAACAAACCTTTTATGTGCCAATTTACTCAGATATTTATACCGATAGGGATAATCGTAAGGTTTTACTATCAGCAACTTTGAGCGTGCGCAATACCACCTTAAAAAAATCACTCTATATTAATAAGATAGATTATTACAGTACCGATGGCGACCTTGTAAAGTCGTATTTAAAAGAGCCTATTGAGCTGCCAGCCATGGCGACGTTAAATTATATCGTCGAAAAAGAAGAGGATAAAGGGGGCTCTGGGGCAAAGTTTATCATTGAAGTCGAAGGCATAGATGAAACCGTCAAGCCCGTCATTGAGGCGGTAATGATTGGTAATTTTAGCAATAAAGGCTTTGCTTTTAGCACGCAGGGTACGCCGGTTTTGTAGAGGTGACTGTTTATGCTTTATTAATATGGATAATCCAAATTTAGGAGAGTTGCCATGTTAGATTTTATCCAAGGCTCATCTTTAGCAACTATTAAAACAGTACTATTTACTACTGTATTGCTCGGTACGGCGCAACTGCTGGCAGGATGTGACTTGCAGCCTGCAAATTCAAATGATAATGATAATGCCACGGCGCAAACGGATAATATAGATAAAAATACGGCTGAGAAAGATAATGCGTCTATCAATTCTAGTTCTATAAATCCTGCGCCTATAAGTCCTGCTAATGCGGATAAAGCACAGAATAACGAAGCAGAAAAGTTATCCAATGATAAAACCGTCAATCCATCAGGCTACCAAGAGCTTAGCTTTGGGCAGATTATTACCCCTGAATTACTAAATGAGCTAGGACTGACCAAAGAAAAAACTGACAACGAGCAATGCTATTACGTCAGTAATCCAGCACTGAACTATGTGGATAAAGAGTACGGTAAACGTGCCTCTGTGCTCTATCAAATCATCGATAACAAAGTTGCTCTTATTGCTATTCAGGATCCAAACATACCCTTTTATACAGACATCCATGTTGGCGATGCAGTGACAGAGGTGATGAAAGCGCATAATAACGAGCTGACTTATGAAGTCGATAAGTATGCGGTTGATGGTGACTGCTATAGCCTGATTGCTAACGTTAACTTCGAGGTGCTAAAAGAGCCACAACTCGGAGAGTTGTTAAAAGCCGAAAACATCAAGCTGAATAATGAAGAAGACAAGTTGCCCATACAGATTGAATATCATATCAAGGGCGGTCAAAAGCTTAATGATTATAGAATTAACTCAACAGAGTGGACGGCAAACAAGCAAAGTTTATTAAAGGGAGAGGTCGAAAGTATTGATATTGGGTTACCAGATGCTATCTATTTGGTCGAAGGTTGCTCTTAAGACGTAAATATAAATAACGTAGCGCTTTATATGCTTAGATTAACATATCAAAAACAGCATGGTTTTTTAAAGATTATTATCTAAAAATTTGTCATCAAGTTGTCATGGAGTTTCAGTAGACTCAAACATAAATCGTATTTTGGTCGTTACAACGATAACGCCGCGATATTTTTTATGCCAACTCAGCCTACTAAATCCAGCCTAACAAGGTGACTGAACATGACCTCATTGAATAACAAGCAAACGCTTGCGCACGAAGTTGTTGAAGACTCTAACCCGACTGATAATATCGACTTTCAAACCATTATTAATCGCCGTATGAATCGCCGCAGTATTCTAAAAGGTGGCACAGGATTGACGGCGGCGGCGTTTTTTGGCGCACTACCTTTGGTCGGCTGTAGCGACGATGATGATAGCAATTTACCTGTTAAACCCAGCGACGATAACAGTGCCGCTATTCCTGCGCAAGGTGACTTAAAACGTCCTGAGACTTTGAAGTTTACGGCCGTACCACATTCAACAGCTGACACGATGAGCGTGGCAGCAGGTTATAAAGCCGAGATGATATTACCACTAGGCATGCCGTTGATATCTGGTATCGATGATTGGAAAGACAATCGAGAGCAGTCCGCTGAGTCGTTTGAGTGGCGTATGGGTGACAACCATGACGGCATGTGGTTCTTTGGTAAAAAGGGCGGCGCTTATGATGCCAAAGCGTCAGAAAATGGTCTGCTAGTCATGAATCATGAGTATGTAAACAGTAGTGAGCTGAGTCCGTTTGGTTATCATGTCATCCAAGATAGTAACGCTGCGCCCATCTTTAAAAATCGTCGCCTCGCAAGTGACGTGCGCCGCGAGGTCAACTGTCATGGGGTCGCTGTGGTTGAGATGCGCCGCCGCGCTGATGGTATGGGTTATGAGATGGTACCCAATTCGAAATATAATCGCCGCATTACCAGTAGTACGACTGCCCAATTAACAGGTCCTGTTGCGGGTTCTGATTTGGTTAAGACCAAGTTTGATCCGACAGGGTTTCAAACTCGCGGCATTAATAATAACTGCGGTGCTGGATTATCACCTTGGGGCACTTATCTGACCACAGAAGAGAACTTTTTAGGGGTATTTGCCCGTGGACAAGATGCCAATCAATTGAGCGCTGGATACCACTACGGTCGTGAGCGCTACGGGGCGACAGAGGATTTCCCCGGTTGGGAATATCTGTGGCATACGCCTGATGCCAAAGATGCTGCAATCCCTGACGAGTTTTCACGTTGGGATATGACCGCCGTCGGTGCCAGCGCTGCCGATGACCACCGTCATGCATTCAATACCTTTGGTTATATCACCGAGATTGACCCTTTTGACCAACATTCTATACCGCAAAAACGCACGGCATTGGGTCGTTTTGCTCATGAAAACTGTGCCTATGCGCCTGTTGAGCAAGGTAAACCCGTGGTCTTTTATATGGGCGATGATGCCCGTGGCGAATATATTTATAAGTTCGTCTCCAAGTCAATGTGGTCAAATGCTGATATCGGTGGCGGCTTAAAAGCGGGCAATAAATATTTGGACGATGGCACGCTATATGTTGCTATTTTTAATGAAGATGGCAGCGGGGCGTGGAAAGCACTTGTCCATGGTCAAAATGGACTGGATGCCTCTAATACTGTCTTGCCGTTTCATGGACAAGATGAGGTGTTAGTCTTTGCTCGTGCCGCTGCTGATGTCGTCGGCGCGACCAAGATGGATCGACCTGAATGGGTATCGGTCAGCCCGATAACGGGTGAGGTATATGTGACCTTGACCAATAATAAATATCGCGGCGTAAGTGATGATCAACCGCTCTCAGCGTCGAATCCACGCAGCTATCAAGTTGGCGGCAAAGCGCGCGGTAATGACAATGGTCATATCATTCGCTGGGCAGAAGCAGGTGGCGATCATGCGGCAACAAGTTTTGAGTGGGATATCTACCTGTTTGCTTCGCCAAGTGATTTGTCAGCGGAGAACTTATCACAGCTAAATGACAATAACGATTTATCGTCGCCAGATGGACTGTATTTCGATCCACGCGGGGTGTTATGGATTCAGACAGATGATGGCGCTTATACGGATACCAGCAGTTGTATGTTGCTTGCGGCACTACCGGGCAAAGTCAGTGATGGTTCGCTTATGACCACCTCAGCAGGGCAGCAAACCCGAGTCGGCATGCCTGCCAGCAATGACAATATCAAACGCTTTTTCGTCGGTCCTGAGGGCTGCGAAGTGACTGGTATCACCATGACACCAGACTTTAAAACCCTCTTTATTAATATTCAACATCCGGGCAACAGCTGGGGCGCCGTTACAGGTGGCAGTACCCCGCGCTCAGCGACGGTCATGATTACGCGTGAAGATGGCGATGTGATATTGGCTGAGTCATTTGATACCGTAAGCAGTAGCACTTAACAGTAGTAGCACTTAAGAATCCTCTTAATCTTCAACAAAAAAACCAATATGCTTGATATTCTTTTCTCTGTTTATAGAGAATAAGGATGCAAGTATATTGGTTATTGTGTTTTTAAACGACGGTTTTAAGAATATATTATGCGTTCAGTTATTACTTTGCTTAGGTATGCCACTGACCTTGAACCATAATACCTGCAATAGGATTTAGCCCCATTTGATAAGCAAGGTCAGCAGGGCGCGCGATATCCCATAATGCCAAATCAGCATCGTAACCCACTTCTATTTTGCCTTTGTTGGTTAGACCTAACGCTTGTGCCGCATGAACGGTCGTCCCTGCCAATACTTCTTCAGGGGTTAAATAAAATAGGGTACAGCCCATATTCATCGCTAATAACAGCGACGTTAATGGGGAAGTACCAGGGTTGCAATCTGTTGAAACGGCAATCGGAACTTGGTGTTTACGCAATTCTTCAATCGGTGGCAACTTGGTATCACGTAGCGTATAAAAAGCACCTGGCAATAGCACGGCAACTGTGTTGCTTGCGGCCATTTTTTTAATATCATCTTCTACTAAGTGTTCAAGATGGTCGCTTGATAGCCCTTGGTATGCTGCTACCAAAGCACTGGCGCCTATATTTGATAACTGCTCAGAATGCAACTTCACTGGTAAATCTAATGAACGAGCGACTTCAAAGACGCGCTTGATTTGCGCAGCAGTAAAAGCGATGTTTTCACAAAAGCCATCGACCGCATCGACCAAGCCCTCGCTATGCAAGATTGGTAACCACTGGCAAACTTGCTCGATATAGTCATCGGCATTGTCTTTATACTCTGGCGGTAGCGCATGGGCGGCTAAATAAGTGGTGCTAACATGAATGTTGTGTTTAACACCGAGAGCGCGGGCGACTTTTAGCATTTTGCGCTCAGTTTCTAAATCCAGTCCATAACCAGATTTGATTTCGATACTGGTTACGCCTTCTTTAATGAGCGCGAGCAGACGTTTTTCACTTTGCGCAAACAATTCTTCCTCATTTGCTGCGCGGGTGGCGCTAACGGTTGAGACAATGCCGCCACCTTGTGCCGCGATATCTTGATAGCTGGCACCTTGCAATCGCGCTTCGAACTCGTTGCTGCGGTTACCACCATAAACGATATGGGTATGGCAATCGATGAGTCCGGGCGTGACCCAGTTGCTATTAACGTCTTTGATTTGATCGCTTTTATAATGGGTTAGGTGCGGCTTTATTTGCTCATGCGTACCAACCCATGCAATTTTGCCGTCTTTGATACCGATAGCAGCGTTTTCTAACTGACCATAAGGGGTGGTTTTTTCTTGGTTGTCGCTATAAATATCAAACCCGTAGAGCGCTGAAAAGGTGGCGAGATTGGCATTAATAATAATGTGGTCAAATGATGTCAGGGTGGAATTGTTTATAGGCGTTTGGTCTGTAGGATTTGTAGTATTAGCCATGATGTGCTCCTGCTTATTTTGAAGCTAGTGCGTTTCTGTGATGAGTAAATGCTGCTCGATAATAGTCGCCAAGAGGCGAGCGGCGACTTTACTGCTGCGTCCATCAATATCAAAGGTTGGGTTAATCTCGGCAATATCAGCCATCTTTACTTTGCCTGATGCCATGATACGTTTGACCGCGCGCTCAACGAAGCTGAGTTCAATACCATAGGCCGCTGGCGCACTGACACCAGGAACGACGCTCGATGGCAAGCAATCCATATCAATGGTTAAATAGACCACATCAACTTCATTAATAAAATTTTCTATTTGAGCATCAATTTTTTTCCATTTTTTATTGGTGCAATCTTCGTCACTGATAATGTGTACGCCTAACTGCTCAGCACGGTCGAAGAGCGCGGCAGTGTTGGAAAACCGACTGACGCCGATACAGCAATAGTGAAATGGCTGACCCTGTTTATCAAGGTGCTCGGCAATCTGGCGAAATGGCGTACCAGACGTGGCGACATCAGATTGACGAATGTCCAGATGCGCATCAAAGTTAATCACCCCGATGGTAGGCATTGTGCTCGCATCATTTTCAACATTGCTTTTGACATGGTTTTCGATATTGCTAACGTCATTAGTAGACTTATAGGTTTCTGATGACAGCGCCTGCCACAATCCTAAAAAGCTGCCGTAAGCGATGGCATGACCACCACCAAGACCAATAGGTAGTCCGCCTTGCTTAATAATATGACTTATCTTCTCGGCATACTTTACTTGGGCTTGCTCCAGAGTACGCTCGGCAAAATCATCATTATCATGACAATGGATATCGCCAGCATCACCCAGCAGGGTTGGTAATTGACCATCAAAGCGTTGTTGTAACTCAGCGATGACCGGCAGCGCCGCAAATGCCTGACGAATCAAGGGCGGCGCAGCTCGTGCACCCACGCGTCCTTGATTACGTCTGACGCCTTGGTCACAAGCGAAACCGACCAGCCCAATGCGCTGGCCGTTTTGCTGACTGGTGCTATCAAAGGCATAAGGCTGTGCTATTTGATACCAGTAGCGGGCGCGCATAGACTCAAACGGCTCTGCACGTCCTGTCCACCGACTCATATCAGCTGCAGTGTGGCTAACGGTTGTGCCAGTCCCAGTCATTGACATGCTCATTGCCGACCTCCTTTAATACAATAAAGCGTTTATTTAGAGTGATACCTTTTACTTAGATTCATACCAATCGCTGCGCAGTGACTGCCAATACTCGGTGAGCGTGCCATCTAATACTAGTTGTTTTGCTGCTTCAATATCAGGGGCTAGGTAACGATCTTTATCATAAAAAGTCACTTGCTCGCGTAGTTTCTGATGCGCTGTCTGTAACGGCTCTGAGGTATCTAGTCCACGGTGAAAATCGATACCTTGACCAGCAGCCAAGAGCTCAATGCCGATAATGGTGGCGGTATTTTGCGCCATCTCATATAGGCGGCGCGCACAATAGGTTGCCATCGATACATGGTCTTCTTGGTTGGCAGAGGTTGGAATACTATCGACACTGCCTGGATGGGCGATAGACTTATTTTCTGATGCCAGAGCCGCTGCCGTCACATGAGCAATCATAAAGCCTGAGTTCACCCCAGCATTGTCAACTAAGAATGGCGGTAAGCCGCCTGACAAGGTTGCATCAATCAATAAAGCCACGCGTCGCTCAGACATAGAGCCAATCTCAGCAATCGCTAAGGCTAAAATGTCTGCAGCAAAGGCAACTGGCTCAGCATGGAAGTTACCACCTGAGATAGCAACAGGGCCATCATCGTTGTTAAAAATAAGTGGGTTATCGGTTACCGCATTAGATTCAATTAATAAAGTCTTGCCTGCTTGATTGATGATATCAAGGCAAGCGCCCATGACTTGTGGCTGGCAACGCAAGCAATAAGGGTCTTGTACTCTATCGTCTTGCTCGCCATTATGGGAGGCGCGGATTGCACTGCCTTTAATCAGCTGACGATGCGCTTTGGCAATTTCAATTTGACCATGATGACCACGCACTTCATGAATACGCGCATCAAATGGGGCATCCGAGCCTTTGGCTGCATCAATAGACATGGAGCCGACGATGGTGGCTGTCTCAAGTAAATCTCGTGCTAAGAAATAACCACGCAATGCCAGTGCCGTTGAGACTTGCGTACCGTTAATTAATGCCAACCCTTCTTTGGCCGCTAGGGTAATGGGCTCAAGACCATGCTGCGCTAACGCATCAGCAGCGGGTACTTTTTTGCCGCCAACATAGACATCGCCTTCCCCCATCATGGCCAGCGTCATATGCGATAAAGGTGCTAAGTCACCAGAGGCACCAACTGAGCCTTTAGCCGGAATATTTGGCGTAATTTGATTGTTAATCAAACCGAGTAGGCTATCGACCACGACGCGGCGAACGCCAGAAACGCCTTGCGCTAAACTGGCAACTTTCATCACCATAATTAGCCGAACTACATTGTCTGGCAGCGCTTCGCCCGTACCCACCGAGTGAGAAACGATAAGGTTACGCTGGAGTAGCTCAAGCTGATCATCACTGATACGGGTTTTTGCCAACAGACCAAAACCGGTATTGATGCCATAAGCGCTCTTATTACGGCGGATAATCGTTTGTACATCTTCATGTGAGGCATTTATCGCTTCATAAGCGCTTTCAGGTAGTGTCAATATGACAGGTCGCTCATAAATATCGCGCAACATCTCAAAGCTTAATTGGCGTGGGTATAGGGTTAGTTTTTTGATAGTGGTCATACGAGTTATCCTAGTTATATAATTATTTATTTTTATAGTGTAAAAGTGGTTTGTTCTATTTAATCATCGGTAGATTTAAGCCATATTCTTTTGCTGTTTTGATGGCCAGCTCATAACCTGCATCCGCATGACGCATCACTCCTGAGCCGCAATCATTGACCAGTACTCGCGCCAAGCGCTTAGCAGCGGCATCGGTACCATCTGCGACGATGACCATGCCAGAGTGCTGCGAATAACCCATACCAACGCCGCCGCCATGATGCAATGACACCCAAGTGGCGCCGCCTGCGACATTGAGCATGCCATTTAATAGTGCCCAGTCAGATACCGCATCTGAGCCATCTTTCATACTTTCTGTTTCGCGGTTCGGGCTGGCAACAGAGCCAGTATCCAAATGGTCACGACCGATAACGATAGGACCTTTTAATTCACCGCTTTTGACCATCTCGTTAAAGGCTAAGCCTGCTTTATCACGTTCACCAAGACCTAACCAGCAGATACGCGCTGGCAGACCTTGAAACTGAATGCGTTCTCTCGCCATGTCTAACCAGCGATGAATATGCTGATTTTCAGGGAACAACTCTTTGATTTTTTGATCGGTTTTGTAGATATCTTCTGGATCGCCTGATAATGCGACCCAGCGGAATGGCCCTTTACCTTGGCAAAACAGCGGACGAATATAGGCAGGGACAAAACCTGGGAAGTTGAAGGCATTTTTTATGCCTTCATCAAATGCCACCTGACGGATGTTATTGCCATAATCAGTCGTTGGAATCCCCATTTCTTGTAGATCTAGCATAGCTTGCACGTGTACGGCACAAGACGCGGCGGCAGCTTTGGTTAATGCGGCATGTTGGTCTGGATTTTCTTGTGCCGCTTTCCATTCTTCAACTGTCCAGCCACTTGGTAGATAGCCATTGATTAAGTCATGAGCGGAGGTTTGGTCAGTGACTAAGTCAGGTTTTATCTCGCCTGCGTTAGCGCGCTTGACCATCTCAGGCAAGATGTCTGCCGCATTACCAAGTAGCGCGATTGAGACGGCTTCACCCGCGTCCGTATGTTGTTTAATAAGCTCATAAGCATGGTCAAGATTGTCGGCTTGCTTATCGACGTAACCAGTACGCAAACGGAAATCAATACTAGACTGCTGACACTCGATGTTTAGAGAAGTCGCCCCAGCAAAGGTCGCGGCTAGTGGCTGCGCGCCGCCCATACCGCCAAGACCTGCGGTCAAAATCCAACGTCCTGCCCAGCTACCGTCATAATGTTGGCGACCTGCTTCAACAAAGGTCTCATAAGTGCCTTGGACGATGCCTTGAGTGCCGATATAAATCCAGCTTCCGGCAGTCATCTGACCGTACATAAATAAGTCTTTACGATCGAGCTCATTGAAGTGCTCCCACGTTGCCCAGCGCGGGACAAGGTTGGAGTTGGCAATCAATACGCGCGGCGCATTTTCATGAGTTTGAAAGACGCCAACAGGCTTACCAGATTGCACTAATAGTGTCTCATCGTCTTCTAATTCTTTGAGTGACGCGAGGATTTGATCATAGCTTTCCCAGTTACGGGCTGCGCGTCCGATACCGCCATACACGACCAAGCTTTTTGGGTTTTCAGCCACATCAGGGTGTAGGTTATTTTGCAGCATGCGATAAGGGGCTTCGGTCAGCCAGCTTTTGCAGTTTAATGTGCTACCAGTGGGCGCAGCGATATTGCGACTCTCGTCACGGCGGGTGAATTTATTATTGTTGCTGGTGGCGTTTCTGCTCAATCCATTATCGGTAGTCATGCTCAAATCCTTGTGATTGTTTATACAGTTTGCTAGTTGCCGTTTGTTGGCAGCATTATTTGGTGGTATTATTAATTTGTATATACAAATTATCAAAGATAATTTTTTCATGCAAGCGTTTTTTTATCAGTAGCTAAATTATTTATAACACTGCTTTATTCGATTGGCTGCTCTCATGGTGATTATGATTATTGTCATGATATTATGTCAGCACTTGCATAGTTGCAGTCGGTGGTTAAAGATAAGCATGACAAAGGTGAAGCGTGATATGACAAAAAAAGTTCCAGCCTATCAGCGGATTAAAAACGCAATCTTAGATAATATTCATTCTGGAAAATGGCAGGCGGGCGCAGCTATCTCCACCGAAATGGCGCTGGCAGAAGAGTTTGGGGTATCGCGAATGACAGTAAACCGCGCCCTAAAAGAACTAAGCGAGGAGCGAGTATTAGAGCGTCGGCAAGGGTCGGGGACATTTGTCGCACAGCAGCAGTTTAATCATACCTTTGTAGAAGTGCGCAATATTGCTCAAGATTTAAAGTCGGCCAATCGCGATTATCAGGCACAAGTGTTGAGCAAACGCGCTATTACCGCGAGCATGTTAGACGATGAGATGCGTGGTAAGTTTGATATTGATGAAGCAGCCTTTTCTTCTAATTCTAAGGGTGATGATTCAAAGGACACTGATAACAATACTAATAGCGCTGAAGCAGCGATTTTATATGAAGTAAAAATCATCCACTTTGCGGATGGCCAGCCGATACAGTTTGAAGAGCGCTGGGTCGATGCGACAAAAGTACCAGAATTTATTGAGCAAGATTTTAGTGTGGTAAATACCAGCGATTATCTGATTGCTAAAAGTCCGCTTGAGCGTGGTAGCTATACTATCCGAGCTTTAGCAGCGCCTGATGAGATTGCTGATGCACTACAGATTGCCCCGCAGTCACCGACGTTAGTATTGTGTCGTCAGACTTATTCGGCTGGTCAAGTATTGACCTTTGTGAAGATGTGGCATGCAGGCGATCGTTATCAGTTTTCTGGTGAGTTATAGCTTTTATTGAGGTTGTCCTATTGCTTTTTGCTCATTTCAGATAATAAGTCGAGTTGTATTTCTTGTATCTCAGCGAGCCTATCCCATTGATGCATTAAAAGATGATCCAATTTTTCATGCAAGTGTTGGATTTCAAGCTCAGCTTTTAAGTTAATTTGATAGTCATTTTCCGAGCGCAATCTGTCTTTGGTTTCTTGCCTGTTTTGGCTCATCATAATGACAGGTGCTTGAATGGCAGCGATACAGGATAATATTAAATTCAATAGAATAAACGGGTAGGGGTCAGCAGGACGGGCGACCATCACCACAGTATTGACGATGATCCAAATGGCTAGAAAAATAGCAAAACAGATGAGAAATGACCAACTACCACCAAAGGTTGCAATTTTATCTGCCAATCGTTCACCGAAAGTCCATTTTTGCTCTAGAGTCTTATCAATATTTTTGGTGATGAGTTCATGCTGTTGCATGCTTTTAATCAATTCAGATTCAAGAACGGTCACCTCACCTTTTTCAGACGTTAGCGATGAGTGCACATACTGCATTCGATACTTACTTAAATCATTTTGGCAAATATAATCTGTAGGTAAGCATTCAGGGAAATCATGTAAAATGTCTTCTGTAATTGCCTGTCGTATGGTGCCTATAGGGGTAAGGGCTTTTATAGGATAATTTTGCCCACAGACAATACAGTGATAAACGCCACTTTTTTTATTCATCGCCATATTCCCTTTCATCGCTATATTCCTTTAATGAAGCTGTTTTTATAATAAAACTATTCACTAGGGTCTGCACCCGGCGGGAAGTCATGACGCAGCTGCGCGACATTGGCAGCAGTCACTTTATCTGTAAAACCATTTAAATCACTGTGTACATATTGAGTGACCGCTGCAATTTGCTCATCATTCATCATGCTATGAAAGGCGGGCATACCGCGCAAGCCATTGATGACGACGCTAATAATGTAGTATTTAGACTGCATCTTGCTGTTGTTCGCGAGTGGCGGATAGTAACCCGCTCCTTGTGCGCCTTCGCCTTTAGACATATGACAGCCTGCGCAAGAGTCGTCGTAAAGTTTTTTGCCATCATTACTAAAAAACCCCGTTTTACCTTGTGCGCTGCCTTCAAATTTGGTTAGCCACTTTTGCAAATTTGTATCATCACTCATCTTTGCTATCGAGCTGACATCAACGATATTCATGGGCGGGCGAGTAAGTTCTTCTTTGGGCATATAAACCGCGCCCCAAGCGCCATTATTACGGCTGGCCTGATTGTCAAAACTGTCATCCAAGACCATCGCCGTTGCTTGCAGGCTAGCAATGGTAGGAGCGTTGGTTTTAGTATGTTGACTACAACCTGATATAAAAGCCGTGCCACTTATTATTAATATAACCGGCAAGTGAGATGACTTATATAAGTTTAAATGCTTTGATTTTACTTTTATCATGCCTGCTTACCTTAATTTTATACTGACTAAATACTGTCTGCTAACCAATGATTTTAAAAGTTGTTTATTAAACTAGCCCAGTTTTTTGGCTTTTTGATGTAAGCGTTTGGCGGCATCTAAACCCGAGAGTATGGCGCCTTCTTGCCAAGCAGGAATGTGCGAGCAGTGTTCGCCTGCTAATACAATTCGGTGGTCGATGGCACATAACGTATCGTAATATTGCTCGCGGCTTGACTCACTCCAAAGCCCATAGCAGCCAAGTGACCAAGGGATACGATGCCAAGCGACTGAGGTACCCGAGCGAAACTCTTTGGTATATTGCGGATGAATGCGTTTGCCATACTCTAACGCGGCATGAATGCGCTCTTTTGGCGTTAAGGAGTTAAACTTATAAGACGCTTCGCCAAAGCCATAAGCGCCAAGTAACACGCCCGACCCTGAGGTAAATAAATCTTGGGAAGGATAAGAGATTTGGGTAATCGGCAGATCAGTATAAGTGATGCCGCCATAAATCCATTCGTCCTCCTCCCAAAAGCGCCGTTTAAACTCAAGCCCGACTTTAAAGGAGCTATCGTAAGGGACAGCCGCCATCGCTTGCTTCATCGGCTCTGAGACATTGATATCAATTTGCGTCAATACCGACAGTGGAATATTGCAAATGCACCAATCAGCGCGAATGCTTTTAGTGCTACCTTCAGAATTACTGCTATTAGAATTACTGCTATTAGAATTACTGCTTTTAGCATTAGCTGTATCGACATAATCAACGGTAACGCCGCTTTCATCTTGATGGATCTTAGTGACTTTGGCATTAAACGTAATCATATCTCGGCATTCGCGGGTGAAAGCATCGCCAATTTTCCCCATACCGCCAACAGGCTGGAACATCGCGGGTTGATGCACGTAAACGGTATAATTGGTGTAGAGATCCGCCCACATGCCTGAATCTAATAGTTTATGCATCGGTATCGGTGTTGAAGGCTTGGCAGCAGGCATGAGCCCGCCACCGGGATAAACGCTATAGCCGCGATGTTTACTGGTCTCGGCGCTTTTGACATAACGATAATTATTATCCAGCACACCCCAACCTTTAAGACCTTCTAATAGTTTTTCTTTATCCTCTTGAGTAACGGTATCATCTAAGCGGCCTTTATTGACGGCTTTGGATAATAACTCAGACACATAGCCGCGAATATCGCTTTGCACTTCACCCAAGCGCTGCGGCGCACCATTAAAATGATTGGTACGGTGCAAATAAGCGCGGTCATTGGTTTGGATAAATGGTTGCAGGGCGACATTAAACTTTTTGCAATAATGAAACACCGCGTAGTGATGCACCGGTAATCGCCAAGGTCCACCGTTGAAGTAATTGCCTTTTTTAAAGTCGCAAGTGACTTCCTCACCGCCAAGCTCGGTATATTTATCGCCGCTATTTAGCGTCCAGCTGCGTCCGCCACCACGATTTTGGTATTCAAGTACCGTCACTTTATAACCTGCTTTACGTAACTCGTAAGCTGCTGTAAGCCCGCCCAATCCTGCACCAAGGATAACGATGCTAGCGCCAGCAGGTGCGCCTTTCAGCTCTATCTCTTGTTTAAAACTCGACTCGGAGGCGAAACCTAATGCAGTCATCGCTTGATACATAGCGGTTGCGCCAGCGGTTTTACCTATCATGGCGAGCAGTTGTCGCCGTGTCGGGGAGGACAGCAAGTCTTTCATTTAATCATCCTTATCGGGCTTATCATAAGTAGTAACGCAATGAGAAAGTCGGGAGGTTTGGGTCTCTATAGGTTTAGCTTTTCTCTTTGATTATGCGTTTAACCTCTGCAGCAGTGACTTCGCTACTAGGCAAACCGCCGAAATTGACGCGTACGTAATTGGCAATACTGGCTATCTGTGCATGGCTTAAGTCTTTCTTAAAACCGGGCATTTTGGGCGCCGTATTAAAGGCACCTTTTGCGCCAAAAGCAATCACGCCAATAAGCGCGTCAGGCTTAGCACGGCGAATGCTACTTAAGCCAACGATGGATGCATAACGGGCATCAGGCTGCGCATAACCGTCAACGCCATGACAACTAGCGCAGTGAGTGAGATATAAAGATTTTGGCGAATCGCTACTATTAATAGAGCTGTTGCTTACGCTACTAGTAGCAAGGGTCGCATTAGCTTTTGCCTCGGCCAGATAGTCTTTTTGCTCAAGTAAGTTATAAGTAATAGAAGGGCTGATAGGATTTGGCAGCTTTGCAACGTTGACGGGTATCAAATAATCATCCGTCTTAATGGCGGGTACGACTTTTAGATAATTGGCCATTGCGCTCAAATCTGTATCTGTAAGATAACGCGTACTATGAGCAACCGCTTCCGCCATAGGACCACCTGCATAAGCACGTTTATCAAGCTTGCCAGTACGCAAATAGATGACGATGTCGCGCTCACTCCAACGCCCAATACCAGTCTCATTATCAGGGGTGATGTTAGGCGCGAACCATTTACCGAGTGGCGCACCAGAGAGATAGCGAGCGTTATCAAGACCTTGAGTGAGATTGCGCGGCGTATGGCAAGTACCGCAGTGCTCTAGGTTATTAACCAGATACTCGCCGCGCTGCTGAATTGGCGTCAGATCATCACGATTCTCGGTAGCGGGCACATTGATAAGATTCCAAGCCAGCATTAAGCTGCGAATGTTTAAAGGGAAAGGTAGATGAGTTGTTTTTTCAGGCGGTTTGTCGACGATAGGAACAGTCTGAAAATAAGCAAATAAGGCACTGATATCAGCATCGCTCATACCGTGATAAGACGGATAGGGCATAGCGGGATACAGATGATGGTTAGGAGAGCGACCTTTGCGTAGTGCTTTCTTAAGGTCAGCTTCGGTATAGTTGCCAATGCCATAGCGCTTGGACGGCGTGATATTGGTCGAATAAATATTGCCGATAGGCGTCTCGATGGCCACGCCGCCGCTGTAATCCTCGCGGTGGCAAGCCATACAGTCGGCAGTTCGCGCCACATAAGCGCCGCGATTGGCTAAATCGCTGTTACTAGGGCTGACATTAGGCAAGCTAATTCTAGCAGGCAAGTCAGTTATAGAAGGGTCGATATCTTTAGCCATAGCAGCGCTCGAATCAGGGCTGTAGGTCGCGCTAAGAATCAAGCTGAATGCCAATGCTGACATCGTGATAGAAAGTGGCTTCATAATATCCTTATAACCCTAAGCAAATAATGCCTGTCAATCATCCTTGATTGCTCTTACTAAAATAAAACTATTTGCCCGTAATAGCTACTGTTTCATCGCTTCAACCTCAACGTCTAAATCAAGATTTTTGCTGAGACCAAACCATGAATATTTATTTATATTCCACTTGGTTCGGTCTATCGTGGTGGAAAACGCCCCAGTACAAACCTCATTTTTGGCAGTAGCGCTTAGATAACAGTCGAATGCATTGGCGGTAAGACTGATAGGATGGGTCACACCATGTAAGGTTAAATTGCCATCTACACGCGTCACCTTACTTTTATTAAAGTGCCAGCTGGTGGATTGAAAGTGAGCAGAGGGAAAGCGCTCTATATCGAAAAAATCGACCCCTTTTAAACTTTTGCTAAAAATCTTACTGCCCGTATCCAAAGAGTTAATAGGTATAATTAATGAGATATCACCTGCTTTTAAAATTGCATCGTATTGCAATTGTCCTTTGACCTGATAGAAGCCGCCGGTCATAGCAGGACTTTTAAAACGTTTAATGGCAAAGCTTACCTTTGTGTTATTCGGATTAATGATATAACTGGCCGCATAACTACCGCCTATGGTGTTCACCATAATTAATAATATTAAGAACATCGGTAAGTAGCGGCTTTTTTTAATCTCTAATTTTTTATTCCTTAATATAGTGCTCATCGCCAGCTTCCTTTTAGTATTTAGCCGTAAGTATTCATCCATAAATGACGAGCGTAATCGATGCTTTTAGCCAGTCTAGTCTAGGAGATGGTTAGGAGTTGGCACTTAAATAAGAGTATAGGCTTGATGTTATTAAGAAAGCGTTAAGATAGTTTAATGAGAATGCTGTAAAAATATAAGAAAGCGTTAAAGACGCCATTTTCGATAGACATGTCTTCACTGAGAATACCGTAAAAAACTCTAAATTTCCGCAAGTCGTTAGCCTTGGCTCTAGATACGAAAGAGCAACTACGAAAGAGAAATTATGAAAGGCGAATTGTTAATATGTGTTGTTGTATATTGATATATGACAATTATTCGTGCTAGCTTTAAAAACAGCTAATCATTTATCAAATTCGAGGTTTACCAATAAAAAATGCTTTATTTTGAACTGATTATTTAAAATAATCTGTTTGCGCAAAATCAAATGTAATCTGCGGTTGAAAATTGGTCTATCTCAAACAAGGAGACAGCTATGCTGCTCGAAAAAATAAAAACACCTGGTCTTGCTCATCTGTCTTATTTAGTGGGATCAGGCGGGCAAGCGGCGGTGATAGATCCACGTCGTGATTGCGCGATTTATGTGGAGAAAGCTCGCGCAGCAGGTCTTGAAATCACCCATATATTTGAAACCCATCGCAATGAAGATTTGGTTTCTGGCGCCCCCATTTTAGCAGACATGACAGGGGCGACCGTATTGCATGGGCCTAATCCTGAACAGCCCATAGTCTATGCTCAAACAGTACGTGATGGTGATTGCTTCATCATTGGTCAGCTTAATATTCAAGTGCTAGAAACGCCTGGCCATACCGATGATCACCTTGCCTACGCGCTATTCGATACTGCTTATCCAGACAAGGCGGTGGGTGTTTTTACAGGTGATGCTTTATTTGTGGGAGATGTTGGTCGAACTGACTTTTATCCTGAACGGCGCGAGGAAGTCGCGGGTCTACTGTATGATTCACTACAAAAAATACTGGCGCTTGGGGATCAGGCGATTATATATCCCGCTCATGGTGCGGGATCTGTGTGCGGCTCAAGCATGGCAGAACGCGAGTTTTCTACTGTCGGCCATGAGAGAGTGAATAGACCTCTTGCAAAAGTCATAAGCCAAGCTCGAAATTAACAATACTGGCGAATAGCTTCATTCTAAGATCGTAGCGCTGACGACGGTTACGATATTTATGAGCCACGATTTTGAACCGTTTGATTAAGCCTATTTTGTGTTCAACCATAATGCGAAACTTAGCGAGATACTGATTGGCTTGTTTGCAGAGCTCTAACAATTGACCCCCACGTGGCTTTTTAAAGGGGGTGAAGCTCTGTTCATGTAACTTTGCAATGCCCTGATAGCCACTATCCCCTAATAGCTTAGTGTCACAAGGAAGCCAGTCGGGACAAGTATCTTTATACAGCTTAAAATCGTGGATTGACCCTTTGGACGTTTGAACATCTAATATTAAGCCTGTTTTCCAGTGGACGATCACTTGCGCTTTTAAGGTGTGTTGTTTCTTCTTGCCGCTATAGTAGTCTCTTTGGTTTTTTTTGGACGCTCAATAGGGGTTTCGGTTGCATCGACAATCACGACTGACCAATTGATGTCGTCATCGACTCTACTAGGCAGCTTTTTGGGTAATTCAAACTTGCCTGAATTGATAAGAACATATTCTACTTTACGAATAATACGGCTAGCAGAAGACTCATGAATACCGAAGTCCATACTGATGTGGTACAGCGTCCGGTATTCACGCCAATAAGTAAGGGCCAGTAATATTTGCGCCTCAAGACTAAGCACGCTTGGTCTACCTGATTTGGTCTTTTGGGTTTCATGCTGCTGCATGGCCTCAAGCATTTCATAAAAGGTCGCTTTATGAATGCCCGTGTAGCGTTTGAAGCCAGCGTTATTTTGTTCGAGTAGCTTATCTATGTTTGGCATGGTTCTTAGCCAGTTGTGAATGTATTAGTTATTGTAAAATCCTCTGCTACTTTTGCAAGAGGTCTAATAACCCACGTTTACAGATGACGGATCGTGAGGCCTTTATTCAGTTTAAAGTCAGTGAGAACCATTATCAGCCGCCGTATTTTAGGCTAATGGAGCGGCTCAATATGGAAGGTGGTGAGGCGCCACCGCCGGTCATGCGCCCGCGTCATCTGTCGCTAAAGCAACTTCAAAGCTGCACGGCTGACCATCTAATCGATATTCGCGAGCCGATGGCGTATGCTGCTGGTCATTTTCCGCGGTCAATGAGTTTGCCTGTCGGCATGATATCTGCTTTTGCGGGCTGGTTCATTCGTGAAGGGGAAAGTATGGTGCTGATTGCCTCAGATGAGGAGCAGCTTGCCACGGCAATGGTGCATCTGGTAAGAATCGCCTTTGATAATATTATGGGTGGTTATATTGGCGTAGTACCGGCAGCGGCTCAGGGTCAGGAGATGCAACGAACCCCTATGATTGACACCGCTGAGGTTGAAGCACGTTTGATGAATAATAAAGGCAAAGAGGAAGATAGCTGGACACTGCTTGACGTCCGCGACGTTGACGAGCGCGCCGCCACAGCGATTGAAGGATCACAGCATATTTATGTCGGTCAACTGAACGAGCGCTGGCACGAACTTGATAAAAGTCATCACTATACTTTGATGTGTGCCAGTGGCGCGCGGGCGACGGTAGCCGCTGGGTGGCTAGCAAGCCGAGGGTTCGATAATCTTGATATTTATCTCGGCTCTATGGGTGCATGGAAAGCAGGGCATAATTGATATAAAGTGGCTTATATATTTATTGAAAATTGAATAGGGATATTAAATATACGCGACCATAGTCATTGAATCCATAATCACTGAATCCATAGCCAATTAACAACCAATAGTGCCGTCTTAGCTGATATAAAGGTTGTCTTCAATACTGTTTTTCATATGCAACAGACGCGGGGCGATATCTTCCTCTAGTTTGTCACGGCTAAGGACAAAGTTTGGTGCGCCGCAATTAAAGGTCAGTAGACCTTCAGTCGGATGCATCAAGGCCGTGGCAACTGCATTGACGTCTTTTTGCCATTCACTAATCGAAAAACAGTACCCATAATCATCATAATCCTTAAAGGCTTTGTCCAGTCCTCGCCTAATTTTTAGCCAATCATCTTTATGCTTAGTACGAATAGCGTCAAGGATGAACTCTTGCTCCGCCTGCGGCATACTAGCCAAACATGCTCTTCCCATTGAGCTTAAATGAATAGGTAAGTACGAGCCGACATTGCGCCGCATCGTAGTGGTGCTTGAGCCTTGTACGACATTGAGATATACCATCGTCAGGCGATCACGAGTTGCCATAGCAACGGCACTGTTAGCATAATCTGCCAGCTCTTCCATGTACGGCGTGACCAAATTATTGATAGAGATATTCGCCATCATTGTATAGCCAAATCCCAACACACCTACAGAGAGTTGATATTTACTACTGTTCGTCGATTGCTTTAAATATCCTAACTTGACTAAGGTATAAGTGAGACGCGTGATTGTGCCTTTCGGAAGCCCTGTTAATTGGCTTAAGTCTTGGTTGCCAAGATAAGGACGCTGCGGGGTAAAACAACGCAGCAGCTCAAGTCCTCGAGCCAAAGCGGTGACAAATTGCCTGTCATTTTGATCTCTCATCTCTGCAATGGGCTCTAGCAATTCAATATGCGTTGTATTGTTAGTGCCTTCATCCATAAGGTTTTTAGTTGTCATATATTATTTTTAATCTCAATCAAGTTAATATAAATATGATAGTAAACGCACTATTTACCGTACTTTATAATCAAAAAAAGGATTCTAGGCTAATAGTAGTCGGCATCTTTAATCATACTATATTAAAGATGCCATTAAATTCTTAACACAGTTATTATAAGCTATTTCGCTATGCGGTATATATATTGAGTAATATTACGCCTTTTGTGGGTCGTACTGTTGTTCTTTAATGAACAAGGTTGGGATAAGACCACATAAGAAGTACGCGCCTGCCATCAGCAACAAACCTGCGCCGATAGAGTTTTGCATGGCCATATAACCAATGGCGACGGGTGCAATAACCGAACCCAAGCGTCCGATATTGAATGCACCGCCAATAGCAGTACCTCGAATAGCAGTAGGAAAGCTTTCTGTTAAATAGGTGGCATTGATAGCATAAGGGATGCCGTATAAGAAACCAAAGGTTAACATGAGCCAACCGATGTTTTCAGGGGTATGGAAATATACCAATACTGGAATAAAGAGCGCCGTACCCATAGTACCGAATGCAAAGACTATTTTACGCCCAATTTTATCCGCCACTAGACCTGCCACGACTTTAGCAAACATCATGGTCAGATAAGTGCCCGCCATATATAGCGCCATCTCTTTAAATTTGATGCCCAATTCAGTTTCTAGGTAAGAAGGTAGCCAGTTGCTGACTCCGAAATAGCCAAATAGTAAAAGACCTGAACTCATTGACCATAAGATGAACATGATGCGATGTTTGGGATTTTCAAATATGGCTTTATAAGGATTTTCAGGTTTTTGTAGCGAATCTTTTGCACCACTGAGTTTAAGAGCACGTGCCGCTTTCCAAGAATTTGGTTCAGGTATAAGAAAGTACATAGCTATCGATAGAATAATAGGTAAAAACGTTAACAGGTATAGTGTGCGCCAACCATAACTTGGAATAATCCAAGCTGAGATGCTGGTGATAACCAAAGACCCTAAGGTAAAACCTGTCATCAATGCGGCAAGTACCGTCGTTCGATGTTTGGTAGGTACCATCTCAGACATCAAGGTATTGGTAGCAATGTATAAGCTGCCAAGACCCAAACAAGCGGTGAATCTTAATGCTACAAACTGCTCATAGCTTTGCACAAAACCACTAAAGCCAGACAGAAGGGAGAAGAGCGCTGTCGCAAGCACGATCACACGCACTCGACCAAAACGATCACAGGCCCAACCACCGAAAAACCCACCGATGGCCATGCCAAATAAGGACCAACTGCCTAAAGCACCCGCTTGTACATTGGTCAACCCAAATTCTAGCTTTATACTTGAAAGTGTAAAGGCGAGAATACCAATATCGGCTCCATCACATAATAAAACTAGAAAACAAAAAAAGAAGGCCAATTTCCAAGGCTGTTTTTGCACAGGAATTAAGCTCGGATTTGAAATTATAGCGGCACTTTTCACAATTTATATCCTTATTGTTGTGAGAGTAAAAGACTATGAGCATATGGGTATAGTGACGTTACTCAGGTATCTGCATCCCAGCAAATACCTCAATACGCTTTAATAATGTAAATACCTGTTACTAATCAAATAACTAGCATTTAAATAAGTGAAAACTACTCGCTCACCTCTTTAATCATATTGCGAGCAATGATGATTTGCTGAATCTGAGTAGTCCCTTCATATAAACGATATAAGCGCACATCACGATAAAAACGCTCAATACCATAGTCGGCGATATAACCAGCACCGCCATGAATTTGCACCGCTCTATCAGCGACGCGGCCGCACATTTCAGTGGCAAACATCTTGGCACATGACGACTCGGTAACGACGTCTTTACCTTCATCGCGCAGGCGTGAAGCATCTAATACCATAGATTTGGCCGCATAAATCTCTGCTTTTGAATCAGCAAGCATCGCTTGAATAAGCTGAAAGTTGGCAATCGGTTGCCCAAATTGCTTACGCTCCACCGCATAACGTAGCGCATCGTCTAGCATTCGAGTAGCTGCTCCGGTACTTGCGGCGGCGATATGTAAGCGTCCTTTATCAAGGACTTTCATGGCCGTTTTGAAACCTACACCTTCGACACCACCTATCAAAGCACTAGCAGGAACGACGCAGTTATCAAAAATCACATCACAGGTATGAGCGCCTTTTTGCCCCATTTTTTTGTCAATTTTGCCAAGCGTAATACCAGGGGTATCGCTCTCAACGATAAATGCTGAAATACCGCCCGACCTTTTATTGTCGGGGTCAGTACGTGCCATGACGGTAAATATACCCGCTTGAGGGGCATTGGTTATATAACGCTTGGTGCCATTAAGTACATAGTTGTCACCATCTTTAATAGCCGTGGTTCGGAGTGAGGCAGCATCTGAGCCTGACTCTGGTTCGGTCAAGCAAAAAGAGCCGATGATTTCACCACTGGCAAGTCTTGGCAGATATTTTTGTTTTTGTTCTTCGGTGCCATCAATCACAAGACCAGATGAGCCGATACCGTTATTTGTCCCTATTAATGAGCGAAAAGCGGGTGAGGTGCGTCCCAATTCAAATGCCAGTGTGACTTCTTCTTCCATAGTAACGCCAAGCCCGCCGTACTCTTCGGGAATGGTCAGTCCAAACAGCCCTAATTCACGCATCTGGCTGATGATCTCTTCTGGCAGACGGTCGTTTTCTGCTACCCAATCTTCTTTCGGTATCAACTGGTTGTTTACAAACTGACGAACAGTTTGGACGATATGGTCGAGTACTTCCTTATCTCTAATCATGTAGTTCTTCCTTGTTGAAATAATATCTAATATTGCTAATAGGGACTTTATGGTTAATTCGAACAAACAGCATAATGGATAGTTTATTAAATTACAATACTTTTGGTTTAAAAAACCGCAATGCGGTATTTATTAAGAGTAAATATCTTTGACTTAGGGTTTATTTCTGAATTTAACTGGGGTTTTCTCTTCACAAATGGAAATAAACAGTATATATTGGCACTAGATATCGCTATGCGGTATTAATTATCACAATTTTAAGGTGTTTTAAGGATTGCCGTATTTTGCTTAAAGGCACTGTTTAAATTAAAGGACACTATTTAAAGGATGGCATCATGGAAGAGCAAATAATTTTAATTGAGCAGCAAGTAAATGGCGTTTGCGTGATAAGGCTTAATCGTCCTAAAGTTCGAAATGCTTTAAATACCGAATTACGTCAGAAACTGGCAGATATTTTTATCCAATTAAACGATGACCCTCAGATTAAAGCTATTGTGCTGACGGGTGGTGACAAAGTGTTCGCCGCGGGCGCTGATATTAATGACTTTTTAACCGCAAAAACGGTTGATGTGTATCTCCGTCATAGCGAACGTTATTGGGATGCCATCACCAATTGCCGTAAGCCGATTATTGCAGCGGTCAATGGTTATGCCCTTGGCGGCGGCTGTGAGCTTGCTATGCATGCTGACATCATCGTCGCTGGCAAGTCGGCTAAGTTTGGACAACCAGAAATCAAAATAGGGCTGATGCCAGGAGCAGGGGGCACGCAGCGGCTGTTTCGCGTGATTGGCAAACATAAAGCCATGAAGCTGATATTAACGGGCGACATGATAAGTGCTGATGCAGCGGATCAAATGGGATTGGTTTCTGAAGTGGTCGAAGATGAAGCTACTATCAAACGTGCTATTGAAATCGCTGAACAACTCGCAGGGTATTCACCGATTGCTTTAACTCAAATCAAAGAAGTTGCCAACCTCGGGGTGGATATGCCGCTACAAGGCGCATTGGCTCTAGAGCGTAAAGCCTTTCAGATTTTGTTTGATACTGAAGATCAAAAAGAAGGGGCGAAAGCCTTTTTGGAAAAACGTAGTGCTGAATACAAAGGACAGTAGCTTGTTGAGACAAACATAGGCATAGCTAAATCAATTTTCAAAAAGAGAGCATATAAAGGATTATTATGACCGTGAACACATTGGCCATTATTGGTACAGGCATTATGGGTATGGGTATCGCCCAAATCGCAGCGCAAGCGGGCATTCAAGTACTTTTATTTGATGCCAAGGCAGGAGCTGCTGAGCAAGGACGCCAATCTCTTCAAGCGACCCTCGAAAAACTGACCGCTAAAGGTAAATTTAACGACGAGCAACTACAGTCTACCTTAGCTAATCTGACCGTGATTGAAAATATAGCCAAAATTGCTGAGGTAGATGTCGTAATCGAAGCGATTGTCGAAAATTTAGAAATAAAACAACAGCTTTTTAAACAACTAGAAAGCATTGTTCCTGCTGAGACGATTTTGGCAACCAATACCTCATCACTAGCAGTGACCGCGATTGCCTCCGATTGTGAGCACCCAGAGCGCGTAGCAGGATTTCACTTCTTTAACCCCGTGCCGCTAATGAAAATCGTTGAAGTGATTCCGGGCATCTCTACCAAACAATCAGTAGTAGAAACGCTTACAACTCTAGCCAAACGCATGGGGCATTTAGGGGTGGTGGCAAAAGACACCCCCGGGTTTATTGTCAATCATGGCGGCAGAGCTTATGGCACGGAAGCCTTAAAAATATTAGGCGAGGGAGTCGCTAGTTTTGAGGATATAGATCTTATTTTACGTGAAGGGGCTGGCTTTCGAATGGGACCGTTTGAGCTGCTTGATCTCACCGGTATCGACGTATCGCATCCAGTTATGGAGTCTGTTTATAACCAGTATTATTCTGAGCCGCGCTATCGTCCGCATCCTTTAACCCGTCAGATGCTAATAGGAAAAAAGCTTGGTCGTAAAGTTGGTGAAGGTTTTTATAAGTATAAAGGTGGTCAAAAAGTTGTAGCAGATACATCTAAACAATTACCTTTTAAGACAGATTCTGATATCTCAAACCTCTCAGTTTGGATTGGGGCGGATTTGGTAGAAGATAAAAAACAACTGGTTGATTACCTAAACGCTAACGGCATCAATATCGACGACAATGATAAGCCAAACCCTGACAGTTTAATATTGCTGGCAATCTATGGTGACGATACGACCAATGCGGCTATTCGCTATCAGGTTAATCCTAAACAAGCGGTAGCCATCGATATGCTGACTGACTTATCCAAGCATCGTACGTTGATGCCAAGTATCGTCACCCAAGATAACTTTATAGCGCAAGCTTATGCCCTATTTGGTAGAAGTAATAAATTCGATAAAAGCTCGGATGAGGGTTCAAATGTTGCTATCGATGCCACACTAATTACCGAAAGCACGGGTTTTGTGGCGCAGCGAGTTATTGCCATGGTAATTAATTTAGGTTGTGATATCGCGATGCAAGGTATTGCCACACCAAAGGATATTGACAATGCCGTCAAGCTTGGATTGGGTTATCCGTATGGTCCTATCTCATGGGGGGACGAGCTTGGTGCCCAGCGTATCTTACTTATCTTAGAGCGTATTCATGGGTTAACGGGTGATCCACGTTATCGTCCTAGCCCATGGCTGCAACGCCGCGCCACCCTAGGTGTTTCACTGTTTACTCAGCAAAATAATTATTCAAGCTAATGGCTTATTAATGACTTAGCGCGCCCAAGTGTACAGTTGCTAAGCCCTATATTTTATTCAGAAAAACTCTCAAAACACAACAAGGAACAGTTATGTTAGATGCCTATATTTATGACGGGTTAAGAAGCCCTTTTGGTCGCCATGGTGGAGCATTAGCCACCGTACGTCCCGATGACATGATTGCGACAGTAATGAAAGCTTTGGTCGAAAAGCACCAACTGCCTAACGATATCTTTGATGAAGTATTGATTGGTAATACCAATCAAGCCGGTGAGGACTCACGCAATATCGCCCGTAATGCTGCGCTGCTAGCAGGGTTAGATGTCAAAACACCCGGTCAAACCGTCAATCGCTTATGCGCTTCAGGACTATCGACCATTATCGATGCCGCTCGTAGTATTACTTGTAATGAGGGGGATATATTTTTAGCAGGTGGCGTTGAGTCAATGACCCGCGCACCCTTTGTATTTGCCAAAACCGAGCAGCCTTTTAGTCGTGAATTTAAAGTATTTGATACCACCATTGGCAGCCGCTTCCCCAATCCTATCATCGAAAAACAGTTTGGTAGCGATAGCATGCCGCAAACGGGTGATAATGTGGCTCGCAAATACGGTATCACTCGAGAAGAAGCGGACAAATTCGCAGCAGCCTCACAAGCTAAGTACCAAGCAGCCAAACAAACTGGGTTTTTCGACGATGAAATAACGCCAATTATGGTATCGCAAGGTAAAAAACTGCCAGAAAAAGCGATATTGGATGATGAGCATCCTCGTGCCAGCTCTACTGTTGAAGCGTTACAAAAACTTAAGCCTTTAAACAACGAAGGTGTCGTCACAGCAGGCAATGCGTCAGGTATTAATGATGGTGCAGCTGCGCTGATTATTGGCTCAAAGCAGGCAGAAGAAAAGTTGGGCTTTAAGCCTATTGCCAAGATTCTGTCATCTGGTGCTATGGGTGTTGAGCCTAATATTATGGGCGTAGGACCTGTTGAAGCCATTAAACTGGCATTGAAACGCGCTGATTTAACCCTTGATGATATGTCCATCATTGAGATTAATGAAGCATTTGCCTCGCAGGTACTCGGCTGTCTAAAAGGTTTAGACATCGATTTTGATGACAAGCGTGTCAACCCCAATGGCGGTGCGATTGCCGTCGGACATCCGCTGGGTGCATCAGGCGCAAGACTTGCGTTAAGTACGGCGCGTGAGCTACAGCGTACGGGCGAAAAATACGCGGTGGTTAGTTTGTGTATTGGCATTGGGCAAGGGCTTGCCATGGTGATAGAACGAGTCTAAGTATTTTAAGCTACCTTTACTATTACTGCCCTCGCCATACTATTTTATTATCAAGGACGACAATAATGACTTCTATACTTAACAAACATGAGGACTACCAGCAAGCTCAAGAAGCGTATGGTTTTCCTTTGATTATCAAACAGCTGCTAAACCGTGCAAAAATTGCCTCTACTGATCAAACCATTAGTTATGCCGATAAGGTTACTTATACCTATGCTGAATTTTTTAAGCGGGTTAATCGCTTGGCAAACGTCCTTAAAAACATGGGTTTGCAAGCAGGTGACGTGGTTGCGGTTATGGACTGGGACAGTCATCGTTACCTTGAAGCGTATTTTGCCGTGCCGATGTCTGGCATGATTTTACAAACGGTCAATGTACGCTTGGCTGAAGATAAAGTGCTGTATACCATCAACCACGCCAAACCCAAAGCCTTGCTCTTAAATGCTGAATTTGAGCCAATGGCGAAAAATTACCGTCATGAAGCGCCTTCTATTGAGAAGATTATTTGGCTCGATGATACTGGCTTTGATGATGCTGGCTTTGATGATGCTGAGTATGGCGAAGACGATACAAAAAACGGTACAAAAACTGAGCAAGCTAGCATGCCAGATTATGTCGAAGGTGAGTATGAAGCCATGCTAGCGGCGGCCAGCGATGCGTTCGACTTTCCAGATTTCGATGAAAACACCATCGCCACCACATTTTATACCAGTGGCACGACGGGTGACCCAAAAGGGGTTTTCTTTACCCATCGACAGATCGTATTACAGACGCTGGCGAGTACGCTAGCATCCGCGCTAAATGCCGAAGGTCAAGGCGCTCGCTACAATGATGTGTACATGCCAATGACGCCATTATTCCATGTGCATGCTTGGTGCTGGCCGTATGGGGCAACCATGATAGGGCTTAAACAAGTATATCCGGGGCGCTATCTAGCCCCAATGTTGGTGGATTTAATTGAGCAGCACAAAGTCACGCTTTCACATGGTGTTCCTGCGATTTTACAGATGCTATTAAAAGAGATGGCCGCACGAGGACGTAAGTTTGATGGTCTGAAGTTGTTACTCGGTGGCTCAAAGCTGAATGAAGGTTTGGCTAAAGCGGCCATTGAAAGCGGTATTGAGTTTATGTCTGGATTTGGCATGTCAGAATCTTGTCCCGTGTTATCGAGAGCGGTATTTGATGATAAAACTGACTCGATGGAAATGAAAGAGCAGCTTAATTATCGTTGTCTGTCTGGCTCACCGATTATGCTCGTCTCAATGGAAATCTGGGATGAAAACGGCAAAGTTTTACCAATGGATGGTGAGTCGACAGGGGAACTTGTGATTCGAGCACCATGGCTTACTCAAAGCTATTTCAAAAACTCAGATGCTGGCAATGAGCTATGGCGCGGTGGCTGGATGCATACCCAAGATATCGCCTCTATCTCCTCTGACGGTACTCTAAGCATTACGGATCGACTAAAAGATGTGATTAAGTCTGGTGGTGAGTGGGTATCCTCGCTTGAAGTTGAGACCATTTTATCCTTTCACCCGAGTGTCGCTGATGTTGCCGTGATTGGAGTGCCAGATGAAAGATGGGGCGAACGACCTTTAGCATTGGTGGTTTTAAAACCTGAATATGTAGACACCAAAGCGGAAGATATTTTAGCCTTGGGCCATCAAGCCGTGGAAAAAGGCCATTTACCAAAGTATGGCGTGCCAAGTGAAATCAAGTTTTTAGTGGAAATGCCAAAAACCAGTGTGGGTAAGCTTGATAAAAAAAGAATGCGCATGATGTACGCAGAAAAACTGATTTAATTTAAAAAGGTCTTTCAATGACTTTAAAACAATCATTTAAGCTTACTGATAATTTTAACGTGTGTATTAATAACATGTATGTTTATTGGTATGACGAGACGAGAAAACTATGAAGGCTTTAGCTATATTACCGGAAGTACAAGAGACGCTTAATAAAGACAAACACCATCCCATGCATGGCTTTGCGGTTATCTATTCTCAACAAGTAGAGTGGGGCGATATGGATTCCTTTGGTCATGTTAATAATGTGGTCTATTACACTTATGCCCAAAACGCTCGTATTTACTATAATAGTCAATTAAATTTATTTAATGAAAATACCTTTTCAGTCATGGCAGCATCATCCTGTCAATATTTCAAACCGGTGACTTATCCCGATACTTTGTGGATTGGGGTTCGAGTGAAGAAAATCGGCAATGCCAGTTTGATTCATGAATATACCTATTATAGTACCGTGTTAAATAGCATCGTTGCTAAGGCTGAGTCCGTGTTGGTATATCTTGATAAAGCCAGCGGACAAAAGAAAAATATCGATGAAACAAAAAAAGCCGCGATTACTGCTTTTGAAAGTTTTAATTAAATCAGGAGGCAAGTTTTTTATATAAGGATATGGTGCTGGTATTTATAATACTAAAAAATGCGGTAGCAGTAGAGATTTAAAAGGATTGAAATGGATTTTAAAACAAAACAAGGAATGTATAGATCATGCTTTATATCAAAAAACTGTCTTTTGGTTTGGCTGTCCTTGGGGCATGCGTACAAGCACAAGCCATAGAGCTTGTCACAAATGGGGACACCACTTTCAGTATCGGTGGTTATGTTAAAGCCGAAGGTATCTTTTATTCTCCAGATGAAGGCGAGTCTGAGTTCAAAGGAAATGCACGGCAAACTCGGATTAATCTAAAAACTACCAAGAACGTAGAGGATAAAAAACTAACGGGTTTTATTGAAGGGGATTTCTATGGTAATGCGGCAAATGGTGGTTCAGACTTACGGCTGCGCCATGCGTATGTTCAGCTCGATGATTTGACCGTAGGTAAGACATGGAATGGCCAGTTCTTAGCGGTCTACCCACTTTTGACTGAGCAGCTCGACTTTAAAGGTACGGGATTGGGCACCATCTCTGGTGGCGGCGCTGATATTCGTCCAGATTTGACTGTACATTACACTCATAAGGGGCTTCGTTTTACAGCTCAAGACCCTGTTTATGATGAAGCCAACCTGCCTGATATGGTGGTCAGCTACAAAAATAACATATCTGATCTGAGCTATAACTTAGCAATCACGGCACGTGAGGCTAAAAATGGAAACGATTCAGATGTAGGCGTCGGTGCTTCTTTGGCGGGTAAACTCAAACTGGGTAATGACTCATTACATGCGAGCGTATACAACGGTAAAGGGATGGGAGCTTATTCTACAGTATGTGTCGGAAAAGTCCTTGGGGCGACCGGCGCTTCAGATTGTGACGCAGAAGACGGCAAGCTTATATCGCAAACTGGCTTTACGGTAGGCTATAGACACAAATTTACCGAGAAGCTTTTTAGTAACCTGCGTTATGGTGAGATTAATGTCGATGATGCGTCTGATACCTCTGTAAATGTGAAAAGCATCAACCTTATCTATAATTATTTACCCGATCTGGATTTTGGTATTGAATGGAGAGATCGCAGTGATAAGACCTTATCATCAGTAAAAGAAGGTCAGCAAGTTGAAATAATGGCCAAATATAATTTCTAAGCTAAAGGTTGCTAACACTGGATAGGATATAGTGCTAGCAACCTTTTTGTTAAAACGTTAATCCAAGCTATAAGATTTACCAAGCTAATTAAACATAGCATTTTCTATATTTTTACGCATATCATCACTCATGTGTGCCACGAATAGGATAGTCGTGTTCTCGAATAAAAGACAAGCCGTTTGCAAGGGCTTCAAGCTCAGGTCTGACAAACGGAGCGTTCGAGATGTCTATGATTTGAATTTCCCCTTTAGCATTAATCACGAACACCCCAGGCTCGGCAAAGGGATGATCGGTTTCCTTCTCTGAGCGTGGGTCAGAGATGTACAGACCTAGCGTCTGCATCTGCTCAATCGTCAAACCATAAGCTATCGGAAAGCTGATAGTTAGTTTTTCCAAATGCTCCTCTAACTGCTGTTTACTATCTCCTGATATGGCAATGATATCGACACCAGTATCAAAAAATGCGCTTTTTATTGTCTCTAACTGATTGAGGTACTTGGTACAAATGGGACAATGCTTACCGCGGTAAACCACTACCAATTTCCAATCGTGACCATTTTCAGGCTTGCCTAACGATTTTATCTCACCATTTAGCATTTGTACCTGTATGTCAGGAAATGGAGTGCCGGCGCGAAGTTTTTGGCTATTATCTGATTGCATGGTGCTATCCTTTGACGTTTTATATTAATGGGCTTGGCATAAGTCTTTTACGAAGTTTGACTTTTAGCAATAATTTTTTCAGCAAGGATAATAAGGTCTGAGGCTATGAAGTCCGGCGTTGGTACTTTAGCTGCGGGCAGTAAGGCGTTATAAGGTCGCGTGACAAAGGCTCCCTGACAGCCCGCCGCTTGTGCGCCAATCGTATCCCAAAGATGACAGGCAACGAGGCAGAGGTCTGCCATCTCTACAGATAATACATTTGCCACCATCTGATAAGTTTCAGGTGCAGGCTTGAATTTTTCTACTGTCTCAACGCTAAAAGACTGCTCAAAAAACTCACTTAATCCTGCCTGTTCAAGTGGCGTAGGCGACGCGCTAGTGGCTGAATTGGTCAAGGTTACTAGCCTAAACCCTGCGTCACGTAGTTTGGTTAAGGCTGGTGCAGCATCAGGATGCGCTGGCATCTCATTCATACGCTGCTTAAATTCATTAATATCGCTATCTGTCAGCGTAACGCTATGTATATCGGCTGTCATCTGTAATGCACCAACGCCAAGCTCGCCAAAAGGAGTGTAAAGATTCGACAATGTCATGGTTTGCGAATAAAGCACCAATTGGGCAAACCATTCCCTTAATATTCTATCGTCACCAAATAGTCGAGCAAATAAAGGCGCGAGGCTATCGATATCGAGCAGCGTCTCATTAACGTCGAATACGATGACTGAGGGCGATGGATTAGAGGGCATAAAGGCTCCTATATATCGTGATAGATGCTGTCCGCAGTTTTATAGCTAAAGGTGTATGGTTCTGACTACGGGTAAAATTGCAGAATTGGTTCAATTTACTTTAACTGGACTTGAGTAATCATTCAAGATAAAATTGAGTAATTACTCAAATAGTACAGCCGTGCTTATTTCATCATTTGAGGTCATGGCTTTTAAACATGGGAATATATTATGTCACGTACCGCACTGTATAACCGTCAGGAAGCGTTAGAGCGAGCGCTAAAGCTTTTTTGGCAAAAAGGCTTTCATGCCACATCTTTAAAAGATATTGAAGAAGCACTCGATATGCGTCCAGGGAGCATTTATGCTGCATTTGGCAGTAAAGATGGACTGTTTCAAGAAGCATTGGATTATTATGCTCGATTGGGTCTGACGGAGCTTGAGCGTATATTAAGCCATCACGAATCGCCTTTGCTTGGATTGGCCGCTTATGTGCGTCAGCTCGGCGGCATACGGGACAAGGAGCTGCCAAGTCAGGCCTGTATGTTGGTCAAAAGCTTGCTCGAGCTTGGCGCTCGTGAACAAGCAGCGCTAAAAAAAGTTGAAATGCTGCTGGCAGGTATGGAGACGCGCTTTATCGATTGCTTTAGTGCCGCGCAGCAACTTGGTGAGCTGGATAGTACGCTGGATGCGACCAGACTAGGGCGACGCTTACAGGCTGAAGTCATGGGGCTACGTGCCTTTGCCCAGCGTGATGTCGATAGCGAGGCAGTACATGCATTGGCTGAAGATATGGCATTGTCTATAGAAGCGCTGCGCCTTGATGGCTAAGCTAAGACAATAACATACCAAGGTATAGTTCTTTATCCTAATAAAAGGGCTGTATGATGATTACCATACAGCCGCAAATGCTATTACTATTAAAGAGCCAAAGCCAAAGCCAAATCCTAAGACTAACCTAAATCTTTAGCTTAGCTATCCTTTAACCAATCTTTTACTAGCTTACTTTATGCCATTCAAACTTTTTGAAAGGCTTGTCGATTGGCGTGTTGGCCAAATGGTTGGTGTAGTTGCTCATCACTTTTTGCGCCGCTGCAAGAACCACTTCCAAAATCTGACGTTTAGTAAAGCCTGCATCCAAGAACGCTTGCACTGCATCATCATTAACATTACCACGATCTCGAACGACCGATAGCGTAAAATCGCGTAACGCTTCTAGTTTTTCAGTAGGTAATGGTGTCTCGTTACGCAAGGCTTCGGTTATCGCGTCATCTACTTTCATGCTTTTGGCAATGCCTGTATGGGCAGGGACGCAATAGTGACACTCATGCTCGACGTTGATGGTTTGCCAAACGACCGTGATTTCTTCATCATCGAAACTGCTGTCTAAAAACAACTGATGCAGGCGCTGATAGCCTTCAAGCAAGCCAGGCGCTTCAGCCATGACGGCATGTAGATTAGGTACCATACCAAACGCTTTGATAGATACATCAAGCAAGTCTTTGCTTTCTGCTGGAGCGGTGTTTTTGTCGTGTAGGGTAAATTCAGTCATATAAAAGTCCTTCTAATCGTAATTAATGAATGGTTGTAGTAATCATATGAAGTGAGATACTAGGAAATAAATCACCTATATTTGAGTGAACGCTCAATTTAGTAGATAGGATTTTATTAAGTAGCTCGACAACTGCGACCACTATAAATCATTTTGAGCAAACGCTCAAATTATAATTGAATGAACGCTCATTTATTTGTAAGTGTGATTTACATTCAAGGATGAGTAGATGAACGCAAAACTTTATTTGCGTTTAAATGAATGGCCTTTAAACGGCATCACGAGCAATCCCCAAAGCGAAGCATTCTGTTTAGGTGAGGGATAATCTTTTAAGCCAATATCTAGCTTGTTATCAGGTTTTTTTGCTTCACTTTTATAACTACCAAAAATCCAATCCCACCAAATAACGCTAAAACCATAGTTTGAGTTGGTTTCACTAACGCGTTGGCTGTGGTGGATACGGTGCAAAATCTGCGTCATTAATATTAAGCGCGTAGGCTTTTCAATTGCGGGCGGCAAACGAATATTGGCGTGGTTAAACATCGCTAAGCCATTTAGAGCAATCTCAAAAATCAGCACTGCAATGGCAGGAACGCCCAACAAGCTGACGGCAATAAGCTTCACTAAAATGCTTAAAATAATTTCAATAGGATGAAACCTCAGACCTGTACTGGCATCAACATGTGCATCAGCGTGATGGACTTTATGCAAACGCCACAGAATAGGCACGCGATGGAATAATCGGTGCTGCCAGTAAATGATGATGTCGAGCAATATTAAGCTTAGTATGATGACAACAATGCTTGGCAAATCGATAATATTGAATAAGCCAATTTTATGCTGCTGATTATAAAGTGCCACAGCCGTTAGACCGACAGGCACGGCTAGACGAGCAATAACGGATGACGCAAACACCAAGCCAAAGTTAGCGAACCAGCGTTTACTACTTTTGATCGGCGCTTTACGTGCAGGCATGCGCCATTCAATCAGCATCATAATCACTAAAATGCTCAAAAAGAACCCAAGCCGCCACCATACTTCGTTAGTCATTACTTACCTCTTGAGGGTTTAAACCAGCAGGATATTGTGACCATTTTCTTTTATTTTGAACCGACTATGGCATCAGTCTCTAGCTGCTTGAGGGTATGATAGCCACCATGGATACGGGTAAAAATCGTAATCGCGCAGGCCATGGCAAAAATGCCTGCGAGTAGTACAAAGTGCTGCGGCCAAAGGCAAAAGGCAACAAACAGCGCAATAGTCTCAGTGCCTTCCGTCAAACCGTTCAAATAATAAAAGCTTTTATATTTAAACTGTGGTTTATCCAGTTTAAACTTTTCCGCCGCGATGGCAAACGCTAAAAAGCTAGAGCCTGTGCCGATAAAGGTAGCAAGTAATAAAGCGCCAGCAATGGCGTTCTGTGCAGGATTTGCCAAGATAAATCCCAGCGGAACTGCTGCATAAAATAAAAAGTCGAGCGTAATATCTAAGTAGCCGCCTGCGCTTGAGCTTTGCTGTGCATGGCGAGCTAGCGCGCCATCAAGACCGTCAAAAATGCGATTCAGCGCAATCGTTGCCAGTGCGCCATACCAAAGCTCAAACGCAAGTAATGGTAAGGCCAACATGCCGATTAAAAAGCCCGTCACCGTGAGTTGATCAGCCGTAATACCGCGTTTGTGCAATACAATTACCACAGGGGCTAGCATCGGCTTAATCATGGGCGTAAGAAACTTGTCTAGCATGCGCTTGCCTTTTATATTTCGCTTTGGTGTTTAAGACTATAGACCTAAAACTATAGCTCTAAATGAATAACTTTACCCTTTGCGGCCTCAGCATCGCTATGATCGTGCGTGACCATGATAGCGGGGATTTTATGAGTGCGGATTTGCTCAAATACCAATTGCCGCGTATCTACTCTTAGCTGAGTATCCAGCTTGCTAAAAGGCTCATCGAGCAGTATCGCTTTTGGCTCGCTGAGCAAGGTGCGCAGTAGCGCCACTCGTGCTTGTTGCCCGCCTGATAAGTTATCGGGATGACGATTTCCCATGCCTACTAAACCAACTTGTGCAAGCGCCTGTTCTATTTTTTCACTACGCTGTTTTCTATCTCCCGTCTTATTGCTTTTAGGCATCGCAAAAGCAATATTACCCGCTACTGATAAATGCGAAAACAGTAGCGCATCTTGATACAGTACCCCAATATGGCGCAGGTGCGCCGGCAGATGGCTTACATTTTTATCATTTAACCAGACCTCACCAGTAGCGGTAAAACCATTTGGTAAGGTGCCTGTTAGCCAGTTCAATAAGCTCGATTTACCACTGCCAGATGGGCCCATGACAGTCAATATTTCACCACCAGCAATCTGCTCATCTAGGCTGAGGAGTAGCGTGCCTTGTCGATATAACTGTAAGTCTTTTATCTGTAAAGAGGATTGCATCAAAGGCCCTTTTATTTGCGTTTTTATTATTAGGTATTTTCAAAATTAGTGCTATTCAAAACCAGTACTATTAAAAATGATTTTCTTCAAAATAAACAGTTTTAACGCCTGCTGTTGCTGCCACTTTTAAAGAAATATTTGGGCAATACCCACGCCAATATAAAGCCAATTAACGGTAACGCCATTTGGATGATGGCATACACCGCACTGGTGCGCCTACTGGCACCATTTGCGAGAGTCACAGCTTCGGTGGTGATGGTGGCGATACGTCCGCCGCCTGCCAACAACGTTGGCAAGTATTGACCAAAGCTAATAGCCAAACCAAGGGCGATAGCAATCAAAATCGGTGCAAACAATTGTGGTAACTTCACCTGCAAAAATACTTTTGCTGGCGTCGCGCCAAGGCTTGCAGCCACATGAGCAAAACGAGGATCTAGACGCCTGTAGCTACTGGCAAGCGATAAAAACACATAAGGCAGCACAAAAAGCAGATGCGTAAATGCCACATTAAAAAACGCCGTTTGGTTATTTACCAATTGCTGTAGCCACACCAAACCAAATAAAAAGGCAATACTGGGCACTAACAGCGGCAAATAGATAATTAAACTGGTAAATTTTGAAAGAGACTTTTTACTTAGTTGTTCGGCTTCCAAACATAACAATGTCAGCACAATGGCAAATACGGTACTCACGATACCGATCGTAATGGTATTAAATAATGGCGTGCTCATTTGCGTAAAGGCACTTTGAAAATGTAATAACACCAACTGCTCTGGCAATACGGCTGGAAAGCGCCAAAAACCAGCCACTGACCACATGACCAGACCAATGAGCGCCAGAAAAATAAAGCCAATCACCACAGTGGTCAACGCGGCGGTGATTTTTTGCCAGAGTGCATCGGCATAGTTGCGCTTGCCATTTATCCATGTGCCATTAAAGCAAGCTTTTATCGCTCTCTCAGCGCCGAGCCACAAGGCGATTAAGCCACCCGTCAACGCCAGCTGTAATAATGCGCCTGCCGAGGCTTTTATACGTAAGTTTAAATCAACATCGTTAAACCATTGCATGATAGTAACCGCGAGCGTTGGCGGCGTGTTTGGACCGAGTATCAATGGCATCTCTACGCTGGCACTGGCATAGGCCAGCACGGCTAAGACAGGCAAACGTAAAAAAGGATAGAGGATTGGGAGGACGGCTTTAAAAAAGGCAGTGATGGGGTAATAACCAAGATTTAGCGCAACTTTATATTGCTGGCGTAACTTTTTACCAAGCTCAGGTTGTGCCAAAGCGCCTAATGCCATGAGTAGTAAAAACGGCAGCTCTTTTAAGGTTAAACCCAAAATGATACTGATGCCATAGGGGTCATGGGGAAATATACCGCCTGGTGCCAATTCCCAACCGCTTAGCCACGGTGAAATAAGCCGTGAAAACATACCAGAAGGCGCAATTAAAAAACCAACAGCGATGGATGCTGCTGCATGAGGAATGACCAAGATTGGACTCAGCAAACGCTCAATACGGGTCAGCCAAACGCTATTAAAAAATGCCGCCAATATCATTAAAGTCATGACAAAAGCGAATAGCGTGCTGATTAATCCAGTCGCAATGCTTAATGCTACCATTTGGATAAGACCAGGCGTCTGCCACAGATCGTGAAAGCCTTGTAGGCTAACGGTCGTTTGCTCAAGTGCGGGCACCCAGCTAAAGGCAGGTAACAGCACGCTGACCAAACCACCGAGTACCGGTAATATTAGCAGTAGCAGTAAAAATTTCGGACTCAAGGATACAATGCGCGTAAATAGGTCTGTTTTATAAGGATCTATCGTTCTAGTGCTTGCATCAGCCGTTTTATGATTAGAATCTTTACTCATGGGCTGACCCCATAACGCGCCTGCCAGCCTTGCATAATGGCATCAACCCAGCTTGGATGTGGTTCATTTACGGTACGTTTTATCGCGTCAACCGGTAGGGCGCTCGGATGGGGTTTGTTAGTCTTGAATAGCGCTTGTTGCTCAGGGTCAAGCGTAGATTGGACGAGTACGGTTTTATCACCCCACACAGCAGGCGTTTGCTTTTTTGCTTGTGCTTCTGGGCTCATCAAAAAGTTGGCGACCAGCTGTGCGGCTTGCTGGTGGCTGGCGTTATAAGGAATGGCCACAAAATGCGTGTTACTCAAACTGCCATCACTCATTGCATAGCTACGAATGCTCTGGGGTAAATCATACCGCTGCACGGCCGCAGGAATTTCAGGCGCAGAAAAAGTAAAGGCCAAACTCAGCTCGGTATCATCGACCAAGCGCCGCATGTGTGCGCCCGTTTGCACAAATTGCTCACCCTTGCGCCATAGAGTGGGATGCAAATCATCTAAAAACGCCCATAAAGGGGCTAATATCATTTCTGTATTTTGCTCAGTGGCTGGCAGGTTGAGCTGTGCTTTTGTGTTTTCGCCTGTTTTAGCATCTTGCTTTTCGTGCAGCATGACTAAAGCGTATTTTAAAAAGCTCATTCCTAAAAAGTCAGGTGGCTTTGGATAGCTAAAACGCCCGGGGTTTTGCGCCGTCCAATTGACCAGCTCATTTAAAGTGGTTGGTGGCTTATTCGTTGATAAACTGTCGTAATAAAAGGTCAGTGAGGCTTGTCCCCATGGCGCTTCCATACCATTGGTTGGTACACCAAAATCAAAGTTAACGGCAGGATTATTCTCTGGATCGGTTAAGGCAAAGTTAGGCAGTTTGTTCGCCCATTGTTTATGTAATAATGAATTCTCACTCATAGTGGCAAAGTTGGCGCCATTTATCCAGATGAGATCAACGCTGCCTTCATCATTATTGTTGGCAGATTTTTCCGCGAGTACGCGACTAACGGCTTCACTGGTGTCACTCAATTTGACATGAACCATATTAATATTATATTTGACATTCACTTCTTCGGCGGCCCACTGTAGATAAGCATTTATCTGCGGGTCACCGCCCCATGCATAAAAGTAAACGTCTTGGTTTTTACCTTGCGCCTCTATCTCCTGCCAAGATGATAAATTTTGATTAAGGTCATCGGTAGTGGGTGAGGCAGTGCTTGCTGATATGCTTGAAGAAATAACTGCACAAACGCTAAGAGCCATAGCATAGGTGCTGTAGCGGCTTAGATTTTTTAGCGTTGGCAAAGCTGGTAAAGATTTAATAACGTACATTTAAGTTTCCGTTATGATGATATATTTTCAGCGCAGTTGATAAAAATTCAACTAACCTCGACGCCATGTATGATATTTCTCAAGCCAGTTTAATACTGTTTCAGGCGCATGATTGCGCTTCCATCCACCAGCCGCGTATTTATTGCCCTCCGCCCATGTCGGGTACATATGAATGGTGCCGAGTATTTTATTTAGCCCTAAGCCATGTTTCATCGCCAGTATAAACTCCGGCATGATGTCTCCAGCATGTTCAGCGACGATAGTCACGCCAAGTATTTTATCTTTGCCTTTAGGGGTAATGACTTTGATAAAGCCATCGTTGGCGCTTTCCGTCACCGCACGATCTAAGTCTTTAAAGTCGTAGCGGGTAACCTCAAAGTCGATACCTTTTTCGATAGCTTCTTGCTCATTTAGTCCAACGCGTGCGACTTCTGGGTCTATAAAAGTCGTCCACGGAATCACGCGATAATCTACTTTAAACTTCTTTAGATGTCCAAACAAACCATTTACCGCCGCGTACCATGCCTGATGGGAGGCCACGTGAGTAAATTGATAAGGACCAACGACATCACCAGCAGCGTAAATATTGGGGTAGAGGGTTTCTAAATAGTCGTCGGTCTCGATGGTACGTTCAGTTTCAATCCCTAATGTTTCTAAGCCATAGCCTTCTAAACGCGCACTGCGTCCAACGGCACAAAGCAATTCATCATATTCAATAGCGATTTCTTGCTTGTTTTGACTGTCTTGCTTATCGGTACTGTCGCCTTGCGGTTCAACGATAATGAACTTTTTACCATCGCGGGCTTCACAGCGAATCGCTTGATGCGAGGTTAAGACATTTACACCACTCTCGACGAGGACTTTCTGTGCAAATTCAGAGACTTCCACGTCTTCTTTTTTCATGAGACGCGCGCCTCTCTCAATCTGGGTCACATTGGAGCCTAAACGTGCAAAGGCTTGCGCCAGCTCAGAGCCGATTGGCCCGCCGCCAAGTACGACCAGTTTTTTCGGTGCTTCTTCTAATTCGGTAAACTTATTCCATATGGTGTCGCTGGTCACATAGCCGGTTTCTTCCAAGCCTGGCAGGTCTGGTACAAATGGACGCGCGCCAGTCGCGATAACGATGGAGCGTGCGGTTAGTGTTTGCGTGCCGCCATCGTTTAGCGCAATCTCTACCGTCCATGGGTCGATAAATTTAGCGTAGCCTTTTAACACTTCGACACTCAAGTCCGTATAACGCTCGACGCTGTCATTTGGCGCAATATCAGCGATGACTTTATGGATACGGCTCATGACATTTTTGAATGAAAACTCTGGTGGCGTATTGTCTAAACCATAACGCTCAGCATGGCGCATTTGTTCAGCGACTTTCGCGCTTTTAATCAAAGCTTTACTAGGTACACAGCCATAGTTTAAGCAGTCGCCACCCATTTCGCCCGCTTCGATTAATGTCACTTTTGCTCGGACGGTCGCCGCGATATAGCTGGTGACTAGCCCGCCAGCACCAGCGCCAATCACAATCATATTACGGTCGAATTTTTTAGGTTTGTTATAGTTTTTATAGACGCGGCGCTTTTTTAGCATATTTAATATGCCTTTTGCTATTAATGGGAAGAAACCTAACAACGCAAATGAGACAATCAAATTAAACGATAAAATCCCTGACAAACTGTCAATTTGCGCCAGTTGTGTACCGGCATTAACGAATACAAAAGTGCCCGCGAGCATACCAACTTGGCTTACCCAGTAGAATGTCCTCGCTTTAATTGCGGTGACGCCCATGAGTAAATTAATTAAAAAGAACGGAAATATCGGCACTAAGCGCAGGGTAAATAAGTAAAACCCGCCTTCTTTTTCAACGCCAGCATCAATGGCTGCTAAGCGTTCAGGAAAGCGCTGCTTAATCGTATCAAGCAGTAAATAACGTGAGGTTAAAAAGGCGAGTGTCGCGCCAATACTGGAGGCAAACGAGGCGACCAGTAAGCCTTGCCATAAGCCAAATAATGCCCCAGCTGCCAAGGTCAAAATAGCAGCTCCCGGTAAGGATAGGGCGGTGACGACGACATAAAGCAAAAAGAACCCACCGATAACTAATAGCGGTGATTGCGCTTTATAGTCGTTAAATTGCGCCATCGACCCTTTTAAGCCGTCAAGCGTCAATAATTGATTTAGGTCAAAATAAAAAAAGCCAATCACTAACATCAATACGGCTAATAGTAAAACTATCTTTTTAATCATGAAATGTCCGGATAAATAAGAATGCAAAGGGTATCAGCGATAGAATCTAAAAAGTATTATTTATAAGCACGTAGCGATGTCATTAGTCTTACTATAATCTACTTTTTCATTACGGGTGGTTATATATCATTTTTTTGGTTGAGAATGACTGGCGGCTTTTCTAAGCTTAGAAAGGTTAATACTGAGTCCAAAATTTGCTGTATATTGAGCGATTGCTCAATTATAGGCATAAGAAAACCGCCAAATATTGTATTTATGGATTGTAATGTTTTTTGAGCGATTGTTCAAATTATTATGATGTTTTTATGATGCTAATAGCATGTGAGCGTTAGATATGGCTGCCGCGAATAACGATGCAATAGCTACCATACGGTAAAACACGATTATTGTCATCGTATTGTCATAACGGCATCGTATTCTTGAGCTCACTATAAATAGCGGTTGCGTATCACTCATCTCTTTAGTCATTCACTGATTTGTTGATAACAGTTAGCGCATAGATATCAGGTGTGTTTATGAAGGTTATTGATCGGTTTGGTAGTATCTCCACCCGTATACTGATTATTTTAACATTGGCTTTTTTACTCATTATTTTGCTGGTGTACTGGGTCATCGAAACCCAAGCCAAGCCGCGCATACTGGAGATGACCTCAGAGACAGTGGTTGAAACAGGTAATGAAGCCATCAATAGCATTATGGCGAGTATCAACCATGTCGACGGATTGGCCAAAGCCACCAGTACGATGGCGGGCGGGTTACCAAAACAAGACAGCCTTTATAAAGAAACCTTTGGCAATCTCATGCAACAAATGGATCAACGCATTGTAGGCGGCGGCGTATGGTTTGACCCAAATATGTACGCTGAGGGTCGAGAACGCCAGTCGTTTGTATGGTCACGTGATGAGTCAGGCAGCATGCAGCCATTAGAGCGTTACAATCAAGCGCGCCAAACCCCGAATCCCTATTATCGTGATTGGTGGTACATTCCTGCAATGTACGCGCGTCATGATCACTGTGTTTGGAGTCGTGCCTATGTCGATCCGGTGAGTAATCAGCCGATGATGACTTGCGCCAAGGCTCTGTATGACAGTCGTAATCAGGCTTTTGATGGAGTGGTGAGTTTTAATCTATTACTCGATAATCTCGGCGAGGCGATGAAAAAGTGGCAAGATAAGCTCGGTGGTTATGTCTTTTTAGTGGACTTGGACAATCGGTTTTTGACCTTTCCAGATCAGTCGATGGTTATGCACGCAACTAAAGATAGCGGTCAGGGCGAGGTCGTAACGGCACGGCAGTTAGCTGAGAGCAACCCTAGCTTTGCCCCTATTGCGGACAGTCTAGATAGCATTAATCAGACACTGATAGATGAGGCAGTAACTAAAGATGAAAGCCGCTATACGCTCGCTGCTCGTAGTATTCTAAGTACGACCAATCTGAATAAAATCAGCGAGCAAGAGTCCAAATTGCTCTCAGCATTATTGCTGTTAAATATCGATCAAACGTTTAATTTGGTAGACAGTCATTTGGTCGATACCATCGCTGTGCCCAATGATTTTGTGTTGCAGCAGCCCGCCACCGCCTTCGTGTTTCGTATGCCATTTACCTATTGGAAGATGGTCATCGTCAAGCCCAATAATGACATGATGAGAGTGGCAAACGCGTTGTCGAACCAGCTGATTCAAACCATGCTACTGGGTTTTATTCCTATCCTGTTGTTGACCGCGTGGGTGTTCCGTCGCTACTTTACGCGGCCGCTAAAGCACATGGCACAGTCAGTGGCTGATATGGGCGCATTGATTGAACAAAAAAAATATCAACAATTAAGCGCGCTTAAACTGCCACACTCAAATGTCAGCGAAATTCAAATCATCAGTGAGCAGACCAACCAATTGATCGACCGCGTCGTCGAAAATGAAGGCGCACTTGCTGAAATCAATGTCCATCTAGAAAAACAAGTCGCCGCTCGTACGCAAGACTTGCAGCAAGCCATGGATGAGTTAAAAGCCTCACAAGTGCATCTGGTGCGTTCCGAAAAAATGGCTACATTAGGTCAAATGGTGGCGGGCGTGGCGCATGAGGTCAACACACCGCTGGGCTACGTGCGAAGTAATATGGAGCTGGTCGGTGATAATCTCGTGCGTTTTGATGAATTGCTACAGCATACCGATCAATTATTGCATGCCTTAAAAGCGCCAACTATTAATCAAGAACAAGTCGAGCAACTGATAGAGCAAACCTTACAATGCTGCGAGGAAATTAAAGAAGATGAGGTCAGTGAGGATTTGGCCGATTTGATTAAAGATGGACTTTACGGCGTCGATCAGATTGCCGAGCTGGTAGTCAGCTTGCGCGACTTTTCTCGACTGGACGAATCCAAAGTAAAAGATGTCGATATCAATGATTGCATCAATACCTCATTGATTATGGCGCGCAATAATTTAAAAACTCTAGACGTCAAAACCAATCTAGCCGAGCTGCCACCGATTCAATGTAATCCTTCGCAAATCAACCAAGTACTATTAAACCTATTTAATAATGCCGCCCAAGCCATACCGAGTGATCATAAAGGGACATTACAAGTGAGCTCATCTATCGATAAGGCGCAGCAACATGTTGTGGTACGCATTATAGACAATGGTGTCGGTATCGCAGAGCATATTTTAAATCATATCTTTGAGCCGTTTTTTACTACCAAAAAAGCAGGCGATGGCACGGGGCTAGGGTTGGCCATTACGGCACAAATCATCGAGCAACATGGTGGATACATCGAGGTTAGCTCAATCGTTGGCGCGGGCACGACGTTTACTATTAAGTTACCGATACAGTCTAGCGCTCATGAACCTAAACCTTCACAAGCCTTATTTGAAAGTTAAGAGACTTCCCATCACTTATTTAAAGAGAGTGTCATGCAAAAACCAAAAATCGCTTTTATCGATGATGAGCCACGCATTTTACGCAGTTTAAAAATGCATTTTCGCCAGTCACATGACGTATTTATTACTACCGATGCCACTGAGCTAATGGAATATGTCAGCCAGAATGAGGTACAAGTGGTCATCAGCGACCAACGCATGCCAGATAAGCAAGGTACAGAAGTGTTACGTGATATCAAAGCGGCCTCACCAAATACGCTGCGTATTTTGCTGACCGGTTATGCTGATTTGAATGCAGTGATTGACTCTGTGAATGAGGGCGAAATTTATCGTTATATTACAAAGCCATGGCAGAATGATGAGCTTAAACAAATCGTCAATAAAGCCACAGAAATAGCTCAGCAAACACAAGAAATCACCCAAAACACTATGCAAGGTAATGATACTCAAAAAGTTAGTGGTGGCACTGATAGCAATCGTAATATATTGGTATTAGATGACGACGATAGCGTCTATCAGCAAATAAAAAGTCACTTTAAGAGTGCTTATACCGTGAGTTGGGCCAGCAACCTTGAACAGGCAGCAAAGTTATTACAAAAAAAACGCTTTGGCGTCACGATTACGGATTCGACGCTCAATAAAGAAAATATTACCCCCATTGTTTATGCCTTAAAAAACATCCAGCCAGATTTGATGGTTCTTATGTTGACTGAATTCAAAGATGCCCATATGGTCATTGATTTAATTAATAAAGGTCAGGTATATCGTTGTCTACCACGGCCGACCAACTTCTCTATCATGAGTATCAGTCTGGATCGCGCTTTTGATCATCACGAAAAATTGCTAGAACAGCCGGTACTGGCGGCTCGTCATCATGTCGAGGAGGTAACAGAATCGGAGGCTTTGAATTTTTCTGAAAGACTTAAGGGCTTCTTTGCCAAGTTCAGAGGTTGGCGCATTATTAGATAGAATGGGACAGGATAAATATACTCTGTCCATGGCTTGAGTACTGCATCAATGGTTTTTGTCTAAACATATAAACCCTATTATTTAATGCCTATAGCGCTCATAACAACTTAGCCCTATAGGATAACTGTTATTTATAAATCATTAATTAATGGAAGTTTCAATAATGTAAATATTTGATAGTGATAGCTATTTAGGAATATGCAGCTTATAACCAACGCCAATTTCAGTGAAGAAATAACTAGGTCTAGAAGGGTTGTTCTCTAGTTTTTGGCGTAAATTTGACATAAATATGCGTACATAATGCTCTTGGTGATTGTGACCTTTACCCCAGACTTCGTTTAGCAGTTGCTGATGCGTCATGACCTTTTCGGCGTTTTTAATGAGTACGGTCAGTAAGCGATATTCAATCGGGGTTAAATGAATGTCTTCACCGTTTTTCTTGACTTGCCGTTGTGCCAAATCAATACTGACATTGCCTAATGCTAATACAACCGGTGCCTCATAACCGGCTTGCCAGCGGCGCATCTGGGCGTTGACCCTAGCAATTAGCTCGCCCATGCTAAAGGGTTTTACCAAATAATCATCGGCGCCCAAATTTAAAGCTTTGATTTTGTCTTGCTCATCACTGCGCGCCGACAGTACTAAAATAGGCAGCGATGACCACGCCCTAATATCTGCGATGACATCACAACCATCCGCATCTGGGAGACCTAAGTCTAATATCAATAAGTCTGGACGGCGAGAGGCGGCGTCAATTAACCCGCGTTGCGAGCTATCGGCAGCGTAGACTTGATAGCCTTCTTGCTCCATCGCTGATTTGATAAAGCGGGCGATATGGGCTTCGTCTTCAATGATTAAGATGGTTTTCATGGTAGGGTATTTGCTACTTATAAGGGAAGCTTGAGGCAGTAATGAGGTAATGAAATAATGAAGTAATGACTGTGCCCAAGTTTCTAATAATGTTGAAAAAACTTATCTCATGAGTTTTCTGAGCTGGTAGCTATATTTGTAGTTATGTTTGCATCTATGCTTGTATCTATCTGAGTCACATTTGATGTAAATTTATCATCAAATATATCTAGATTTTCTAAAGGCTGCCACGGTAGCACTATAACAAATTGCGCGCCGTGCGGTTGTATATTGCTCGCGCTAAGTGTGCCGCCCAAGTGCTGAACCAAGTCTCTACTGAGCGCCAGTCCCAATCCTAGTCCTGTTGTATTACTTTCACTATCACCGCGGGTAAAACGTTCAAATATGTGCGCTTCCATCCCTACTGGCAGCCCTTGACCGTTGTCGGTTACCGTTATTTGGTAGCTTTGCAAAGTTTTATTGTTTTGCATGGTTTTACTATTCTGTAGGTTTTGAGTGTTGTGCTGATTAGTGAGTGTCGCTTGAATGGTGATAGTTGCATTGTCTGAGGTGTAATTAATCGCATTGGTCAGCAGGTTATTTAAAATCCGCGCCAAGATTAATTCATCGGTATAAATAAAATCGACTGCACTGGCTACGTCTATTTTGACTTGCCGATTTTGTAGATACGGTTCGAGTTGGCGTATATTACTACCGATAATCTCTTCTAAGCTTACCCATTGCTTATTGAGTTTCATACCGCCAGATTGTAGCGCCACATAATCTAAGATATTGATGACCAAACGCTGAATGACGTTGGCTTGTTGTTCGATATCGATAGCCAGCTGCTTTTGTTCAGCAGGTGCTAGGTTTTGGCTGGCAAGACAAGCGGCCAATCCTGATAGCACGGTAATGGGTGTGCGAATATCGTGAGACAAGGCGGATAGCAGCGAGCCGCGCAGACGTTCTGACTCTACTTTGATAAGGGCATTTTGTGCGACTTTGGCATAATAAACGCGCTCTAATGCCAAAGTAATTTGGGCAATGGCGACATCTAGGGTACGTTGTTGTTCCGGTTGATTAAAGTTATCGATGTCGGTTGGCATCAGTGCCAATACCGCCAGTACCTGACTTGAAGTCGCAAGCGCCCGATAGTGCATAGGATTGGCGGCCAGCGTATGCGTCGCTAGACCCGCGCTTTCCTTATGATCAAACACCCATTGGGTCACATTCCAATTGAACTCTGATGGGATGCTCGATTCTGAGACGACAGTCAATTTACCGTCAGCATTGGGCATCGCTATAAGCGCTTTACTAGCGATATGTTTGGTCAGCCAAATAATGGCTTGGTTGATGATCTCTTCATTTTTGCGCGCCGCACTGAGGCTTTGTGCCAAATGACTCATAGAGATCGCTTGTTGCTCACGTCTACGGGCATTTTGCGCCTGAAAGCGCAGCCCAACCGCTAAGTTATTAATAATCAATGAGACGACAATCATCACCGCAAAGGTGACTAAGTACTGTACATCGCTCACGCTAAAAGAAAGCTTAGGCTCTACAAAAAACAAATCAAAGCTGATGACACTTAAGAGCGCTGCAAAGATACCAGGGGCACGTCCAAAACGGACCGAGATGAACACAATGACCAACAAATACAGCATCACCACATTGGCTAAATCAAACCAGCGAGTGAGGGCGACTAGGCTGACGGTGACGAGCGTACAACCTAGAACGGCCATCAGATAACCGATGCGATTGTCTTTAGAGGCTAGGGCGGCCATATCCCAAGTAGGCAGTTGTCGCTTGCTACTGAGATTTTTTGTCTGTGTAGCTTGATTGACCAATATCAAGTCTAAATTGATATCCTGCTGTGAGATTTGCTTGATCAATGATTGATTGTAATAAAACCTAGAGTGATTCTGCCCGATAATAATACGTCCAATATTAAATTGATGGGCGTAACTGACCAAGCCTTCAGCAACGCTAATGGCGCTGATGATTTCTGTTTTGGCGCCCAACTCATCTGCTAAGCGTAATGCTTCTAAAATACTTTGCTTATTTTTGGACAGCTCATAGGCATTTCGCGGTGTCTCGACATAGATGACATACCACTGCGAGTGTAAGCTGCTGGCAAGTCGTGCGGCGTGACGAATAAGACGCTCGCTATGGGCGCGCGTACTGATACCTACTAATAATTGATCGGTGGTATTCCAGATGGATGAAATGCGCGATTGATTGCGATAATCTCGCATATCGGCATCGACTAGGTCGGCAGTTCGGCGTAATGCCAGCTCGCGTAGGGCAATCAAGTTGCCCTTTCGAAAGAAGTTTTCTATCGCGTGCTTTGCTTGGCTTGGGATATAGACCTTACCATCATGCAGTCGCGACAATAGCTCATCGGCTGGCAGGTCGACCAATACCACCTCATTAGCCTGATCAAAGAACCAATCGGGGATGGTTTCTTGTACCACCACCCCGGTGATTTGATTGACCACATCATTCAGGCTTTCTAAATGCTGAACATTCACCGTGGTATAGACGCTGATGCCTGCCTTTAATAACTCCTCAACATCATGCCAGCGTTTTGGGTGTCTGGAGCTTGGGATATTGCTATGCGCCAGCTCATCAACCAATAAAATATCTGGATGCCGCGCTAAAGCCCCATCAATATCAAACTCTGCCAAGGTTTGCTCTCGATACTCAACCTGACGTAACGGCAGTATTGTCAATCCATCTAACAATGCTGCGGTCTCGCTACGACCATGAGTTTCTACGATGCCGACTAAGACATCCAGCCCATGCGCTTGATCTCGATGGGCGGCAGAGAGCATGTCATAGGTCTTGCCAACGCCTGCCGATGACCCAAAGAAGATTTTTAGTTTACCTCTGCTGCGCGTATTTTCTTGCTGCTTTATCTGCTGCAGTAAATCTTCTGGATTGGGGCGCTGCTCACTCATGCTGATGCTCACTGCTGATTAATGGGTTGACTCATTTAACGACTGCCATCTCATCTAAGGCTAAGTTGACCGCCAATACATTCACGCGCGGTTCGCCGAACAGATTGAATTGTCGCGCTTCTGTATGCTCATCGATGGCTTTTTGGACTTGTTCAACACTGATGCCACGTATACGCGCCACTCTGTTGACTTGCCATTCGGCTGCCGCTGGTGAAATGTGCGGGTCTAAACCACTGCCCGACATGGTGACCAAATCAAGAGGGATGGGCGCGGTGTTTTGTGGATCAGCGGCTTTTAGTCTTTGTACTTGTGCCTCGACAGCAGTGACCAATTCAGGATTTAAAGGTCCCAAATTACTCCCCGAAGATTGCGCGGCATCATAACCGTCTCCTGCTGCTGAGGGGCGCGTCCATAGATATTCTGGCTGATCAAAGCGCTGACCGATAAGCGCAGAGCCCACTAAGCTGCCATTGTGTTCTACCAAGCTGCCATTGGCTTTATCCGCCATGGTCACTTGGGCAACGCCGGTCATCAATAGGGGGTAGCATAAACCTAAAATGAGTGCCAAGGCTATAAATAATGATAGCGCGGGCTTGAGCATGGGCATACGGGCAGCATTATTTTCCAATACAGAATTGTCCAATTTAGAAAAGTTGTTTTCATCAGCCTTTTTTTCATCAGCCTGTTGGTATTTAGAGTCAACAGAAGCAGCTTGTATAGACTTACTAGATTGCACAGATTTATTAGGTTGCGTAGATTTATTAGGTTGCATAGTCGTCATCCGTATCGTTGGTTATAGCAAGTGCAAGGCATTAATGAGCATGTCGATTACTTTGATACCGACAAAGGGAAGAATCAGCCCACCCAAGCCGTATATCAGTAAATTGCGCCGCAATAGATTGATGGCAGAATCAGGTCTGTAAGTCACGCCGCGCAGCGCCAGTGGAATGAGAAACACAATAATCAATGCGTTAAAGATAATAGCCGATAAAATCGCGCTTTGAGGGCTGCCCAGTCGCATAATGTCCAATACCCCAAGCGCAGGGTAGGTGCTGGCAAAGGCGGCTGGAATAATGGCAAAGTACTTGGCGATATCATTTGCTAAGCTAAATGTCGTCAGTGCGCCGCGAGTCATCAGCATCTGCTTGCCGGTTTGCACCACTTCAATCAGCTTGGTCGGATTTGAGTCCAAGTCGACCATGTTGGCCGCTTCTTTAGCTGCTTGAGTGCCACTATTCATAGCGACAGCCACATCCGCTTGCGCCAGTGCCGGTGCATCATTGGTGCCATCGCCGGTCATGGCGACTAGCTTACCTTGACGCTGATAGCTGCGTATTCTCTCAAGCTTTTGCTCAGGGGTTGCCTCTGCCATAAAGTCATCGACGCCCGCTTCAGCAGCAATGGCCGCGGCCGTCAGAGGGTTATCGCCCGTAATCATCACGGTGGTAATGCCCATCTTGCGCAGCTCGGCAAAGCGCTCTTTTATGCCGGATTTGACCACGTCTTTAAGCTCGATGACGCCAAGCAACTGCTGGCTATCGGCGACCAGTAGCGGCGTACTACCACGGCGCGCGACTTCTTCTACTTGTTGCTGTAGATTAGTAGGTAAGATACCGCCTTGAGCTTCTACCCATTTGACGATGGCATCAAACGCCCCTTTACGGATATGGCGCTGCTCGATATCGGTGCCACTCATACGGGTTTGAGCGGTAAATTCGATGGTGTCAAACGGCTTTGCTTTCCATGTATTTTCATCAATATCAAATCGACTTTGGGCAAGCTTGACGATACTGCGACCTTCTGGTGTCTCATCGGTTAATGAGCTGATCAGCGCCACTTCCGCAAGCTGACTTTCTGTCACCCCGTGTGCGGGTATAAATTGTGACGCTTGTCGATTGCCGTAGGTAATCGTACCGGTCTTATCGAGTAGCAAAACATCAACGTCGCCTGCCGCTTCTACCGCGCGCCCAGAGGTCGCGATGACATTGGCCTGCATCATCCGGCTCATGCCCGCCACGCCAATCGCTGACAATAGACCGCCAATCGTCGTCGGTATCAAGCAGACCAACAGCGCCACTAAGACGACAATGGATATCGGCTCGCCATTGCCCGAAGACAGCACGGCAAACTGTGAAAAAGGCAATAAGGTCACACATACCAGCAAAAATATCAGCGTTAGCGCCACCAATAAAATGGTCAACGCTATCTCATTTGGCGTTTTAGTGCGTTTGGCACCTTCTACCAAGGCAATCATACGATCCAAAAACCCTTGTCCAGGAGCTTGGGTGATACGTATTATTAACCAGTCAGATAACACCTTAGTGCCCCCTGTCACCGCATTAAAATCGCCACCACTTTCACGAATCACCGGTGCAGATTCGCCGGTGATTGCCGATTCGTCAACTGAGGCTAAACCTTCTATGACTTCACCGTCAGCAGGAATGATTTCGCCTGCATTGACCAGAACGATATCATCTTGCTTAAGCTCAGTTGCCTGAATCATGGTAGGTACAGAATGCCTGTCAATGCCCGCAAGCCTGCGAGCTTGCACATCCTGACGTGCCTGTTTGAGACTGGCAGCTTGGGCTTTACTACGCCCTTCGGCTAACGCTTCTGCAAAGTTTGCAAACAACAGGGTAAACCACAGCCAAAAGGTAATGGATAGGGTAAAAACAATGCCAGCTTGCCCTTGAATCAACATCGTAATGGCTAAGATACTGGTCAGTAGCGAGCCGATATAAACCACAAACATCACCGGATTGCGCCATTGCACTCTTGGATCAAGCTTAAGTAAAGCGTCTTTTAGGGCGGGCTTGATCAAAGCAGGGTCAAGGAGGCCTTGCGCTGGTTTTTCGGGTAAGTTTGAATGATTGGGGTCTTGCTGCGACTGTAAATTTGCAGCCTGTGTATTAGTGTCTGATAAAACGCTCATGTTTTGTATTCCTCACGTAATCATAAAATGTGTCGATTCACTATTGGGTAGCGAGCCACGTTATTAGTAATAAGTTAACCAACTAACTAAATAACGACTCGTCTAATGCTTGCCTATACTCAATCGGCTAGCCTCCCAACATCCAAATCTGCTCTATGATGGGTCCGAGCGCTAAAGCAGGGACAAAGGTCAGGGCGCCAATCATCAGCACTGTGCCGACCAAAAGCCCGACAAATAATGGCGTGGTGGTTGGCAAGGTGCCGCTATTAACCTCTAATCTGGGTTTCTTGGCCAACGATCCTGCTAAAGCCAGCACCGGAATAATGACCCCAAAGCGACCAACCAACATCGCCAGCCCAAGCATGGAGTTATAAAACACAGAGTTGGCACCCAAGCCTGCAAAGGCAGAGCCATTATTGTTGGCCGCCGAGCTAAAGGCATAGAGCACTTCACTAAAACCATGAGCACCCGGATTGAAGATACCGGCTTGCCCACTGGTCGTCATCACACTAATAGCGGTGCCTACTAGCACCATCGTTGGCGCGGCCAATAAGCCCAAGACCACCATTTTCATCTCAAACGGTTCGATTTTTTTGCCAAGATATTCGGGAGTACGGCCAATCATCAGCCCCGATATAAATACCGCTAAGATGGCAAATAGCAGCATACCGTAGAGGCCTGCACCCACACCGCCGAAGACCACTTCGCCCAATTGCATTTGCAACATGGTGCTCAGTCCACCGAGGGGCGTAAATGAATCATGCATGGCGTTGACCGCTCCGCACGAAGCGGCAGTGGTAATCGTGGCAAACAGTGACGTGGCAACAATGCCGAAACGCACTTCTTTGCCCTCCATGTTGCCGCTCACACTCGCATCGGTAAGGCCTTGAACTTGTGACGCTAACCAAGGGTTGCCGGCAAGCTCGCTGCTGACGGTCAAAGAATACATCGCTATAAACAAGACCGTCATAGCACTTAAGATTGCGATACCTTGCTTTAGGTTGCCGCTTATTTTGCCAAGACAAAAACAAAGCGACGTTGGGATAAGGAAAATAGCCAACATTTGGATCAAGTTAGAAAAGGGCGTGGGATTCTCAAACGGGTGGGCAGAGTTGGCATTAAAAAAGCCACCGCCGTTGGTGCCGAGCATCTTAATCGCTTCTTGCGAGGCAACAGGGCCCAAAGCAATCGTTTGCGACTCACCTTGTAAGGTCTGCACCTCGGTATACATGGATAGCGTTTGTATGACGCCTTGGCTCATCAACAGCACGGCTATAATTGCTGCTATCGGCAACAAAATATAAAGATTACAGCGCCATAAATCTATCCAAGCGTTACCCAGATGCGCGCTCTTTTTAAATACCAGACCACGCGTTAAGGCAAAAGCCACCACGATACCGGTTGCGGCTGATAAGAAGTTTTGCAACGACATACCCATCATTTGGGTTAGGTAGCTCATGCTACTTTCGCCACCGTAAGCCTGCCAATTGGTGTTGGTGATAAAACTAATGGCGGTATTCATTGCCAAATCCCACGTGACGCCTGACATATTGGCAGGGTTTAGCGGCAAGTGTCCTTGCACCAACTGCAACACAAATAACCCCAATAATCCAATGAGGTTAAATAGCACAATGGCGCCAGCGTACTGCTTCCAATTCATACCAAAAGCAGGGTTGCCTTTGGTATCTTGACCGATCATACCCAGCGTCGTAAAAATACGAGATTCAAGCCGAGAGACGGGGGCTTGCATCCTTTGCAGCAGGTAACCTGATAGAAAATACCCTAAAGTAAATAGAATGATTAGATAAATAATCAGCTGTGATAGCGCATATATTGTCATTAAAATGCCTCCGGTTTAATCAGCACATATAACAAATAGATGAATAAACCGAGGGCTAGAAACCCTGCAAAAACTTCCATGACACTCTCCAAAAATGCACAATGAACCATGAATAATGAAGATCAGCGATGGTTAGACTGATCTTTTATTACTTCTTTATTGCTTACTTCTTAATAGCAACAGTATGCCGAGAGAGGTATAAAAGTGTTGTCAAGATAACGCGGTGGGGTATAAAGAAAGTATAAAGATGGGCAGTGTTAAAACGTAAGATGAGCAGAAAGCCTTAGTTTTTAAGGCATTATTTAGATGTTTTTTAGAGTGCGGATATTGCTATAGGCTAGCAATATATTTGGTGGGAGCTAATAAAGTGGCTTCACTTTAAAACAGATACAGTGCGACTGGGATGAATTTTCCGTAACCTCTGTGATAGCAGCAAGCAAGGAAAACTTATACCAGTCGCACGTAATTAGTAGTGTATCGATTAGCATATCGATTTTATGCTGAACTGACTATAAAACGGAAGGGAAGTCTTTAAGGTTATAGCTAACACGCTTAGCGCTAGCTATATAAATCATTGATATTATTGATAATTTTATTGACTGAGCTCTTTTTCAATTTTGACCAAAAGAATTCTTGCGGACAGCATCTCTAACACAGTAAAAGTATAACCTTCACTGCTGACGTGTTCATTCACTTGCGCAATGCCATCGAGTTTAAAATTGATATAGCCACCGATGGTCAGTTGCTCGGCATCTGCCAAGAGGTTTGGCTCATTTAGTTCAAGGCGCAACTGATCCAAGCTAATAGTACCCTCAGCTATCCAGTGATCTTCTTGTTTAAAAATCACTAACGTCTCATCTTCGTCGGGAAACTCACCGGCAATCGCTTCAAATAAATCCAAAGGCGTCACCAGTCCTGCCACTTGCCCATACTCATCGACTACGATGGCCAAGTTACCTTTGGCATTCTTGAGTAAATTGATAAGACGCAAATTATCAATGGTGTCAGAGACAAAAACGGGCTGCTGCTTGCTGAATAAAGGCGTTAGAGCCAGATGGATATCGTTAGGTTGTTTGTCGAGTGCCGCTAAGATATCTTTGGCCCGTACGACGCCGAGCACCTTATTTAACTGTCCTTGGCAAATAGGTAATAAGCTGTGCGGCGTGGATAACACTTGCTCGCGAATCTCGTCTAGACTGCCTTCGATATTCACCCAAGATATCTCTGATCGCGGCGTCATGATGGTTTCAACATCACGTTCGCCAAGCGCCAGCACCCCACTAATCATGTAGCGCTCTTCTTCTGCAAAAGGGATGGTCTGTACTGAAGTATCGTCTTCTGTGAGCGACTCTTCCTCGTGATTAGCGGTTTTGCCGCCCATCAGTCTTAAGATATTATCTGCGGTTCGGTCGCGTAGCGGAATGGCGCTCTCATATTTCGTACGGTTACGCTGCATGAATTGATTAAAGGCTTCAATAATAATAGAGAAACCAATGGCGGCATATAAGTAGCCTTTTGGAATGTGAAAGCCTAAGCCTTCAACGATCAAGCTAAAGCCAATCATAAGTAAGAAGCTTAGGCATAAGATAACGACAGTCGGGTGCTTACCGACAAATTCCGTTAAGGTTTTGGCGGCCAAAACCATTACCGCCATCGCCACAATAACCGCGGCCATCATCACTTCTAAATGCTTGACCATGCCGACTGCTGTGATGACCGCATCAAACGAGAACACGGCATCTAGGATAACGATTTGCGCAACGACCGCGGCAAAGCCTGCGTAGACTTTGCTATTATTATTGGTCTCAAGCTTACCTTCTAGGCGCTCATGTAGCTCAAGCGTGGCTTTGAGTAATAAAAAGAAGCCACCGACTATCAATATCAAATCTCTGACCGATAAATCAAACGTGCCATAACTCACCACAGGTTCAGTCAAAGTTATGAGCCATGACATCACAAACAGCAGGCCTAAGCGCATAATTAATGCAAGACCAAGACCCAGATTGCGCGCTTTACTGCGTTGGTGCGGGGGCAGCTTATTCGCGAGAATGGCAATGAAAACGAGATTATCAATACCTAAAATAATCTCAAGACTAACCAGTGTGAAGAAACCAAGCCATATCGAAGGATCGCTTAGAAGCTCTATCATTGAATTGAATACTCTCTATTAAAAAGGTTTAGGGGCTGTTAATACGTTCATTATTGAAGCGTAATAGTGATTGCTGTGATTGTTGTGAATTTTTAGACTTAAGCGCAAATTTTATATTTAACGTGTTCATGGTACGTTTACTGAACGCTGATAAAACGATTGTATAGAGAAAATACTAGAATGACATTATATTAATTTTGAACGCTTATAGTACCAAGAATGGAAAGTGACCAAGCATGATAAATGACCAATGTCATTTCTTCTTTAGAAATGCTTCCAAATTAATATCTATGTTTAAGATAAAAAACACTCAACTTGGTTGGGTGTTTTTTTTGTATTTTTTGTTGTATACAGAATACAGAGGGTATTTACCATTGTCATATTTTTAAGACATTGACATAGGTTGGTTTCATCTCTACCATACGCTCACTAATAGACCAGTTGTTATAATTTTAAAAAAGGGTTTGGAAATGAACAAAAAAGTAAAATCAAAGGACGTTCTCATTGAGACGGCATCACGTCTTTTTAAGGTACGCGGATATTGCGGCGTGGGGCTTAACGACATCATTGAAGAGAGCGGGATTCCCAAAGGCTCGCTATATTATTACTTTCCAGAAGGCAAGGAGCAGTTGGCCATTGCCGCGATTGAAAATACCAAAAAACTGGTGATGGAAGATATTGAGCGTGTTTTTGATGGTGCTCCTAATCTAGCTACTGGCAATCTAATCGAGGCCTTGCAAGCTTATGTCTATGAATTATCGAAAGTATTCGGTGATGGTGGTGATCCGATTGGTTCTCCGATTGGCACCATTGCTGGAGAAAAGCACTCTACAAGCGAGCCGATCCGATTGGCGTGTGAAGCGACTTTTAAGGATTGGCAATCTCTTTATACAGAGAAGTTTGTTGAAGCAGGCTATCCCAAGGAGCAAGCCACCAGTTTAGCCACCGTTTTCCATGCACTGACGGAAGGCGGCATCCTGCTAGCGTTAACGATAAAAAGCGGCAAACCACTGGAAACAATCGCAGAGCAAATCCCTTCATTATTTATAAAATAATTTACTGAGAAATACCCCCTTAGCGTATCAAAAATTGATTCTGTTAATAATCATAGAGAGTTTTAATGTCTAGCCTTGCAATGGAACAAAGTCAAACCGGTATCAAACCAATCCCAATTTTAATCGCCTTTTTAATCGCAGGGTTCGTCGGATTATTTAGCGAAACAGCTTTAAATATGGCGCTTGGCAATTTAATGATTGAATTCAATGTCATTTCTTCGACAGTGCAATGGATAACCACAGGTTACTTATTGACGATGGGAATACTTATTCCCGTGTCCGCACTACTCATTCAGTGGTTTAGTACTCGGCAGTTATTTGTGGCATCACTGCTATTTTCCATTGCCGGCGCGATAGTTTCCGGTATGGCACCCACTTTCAGTGCACTGCTTCTAGGCCGTGTCATTCAAGCAATCGGCACCGGCTTATTAATTCCGCTTATGTTCAACACCGTATTAGTGATTTTCCCTATTCATAAAAGAGGGACCATTATGGGGTTGGTTGGGCTGGTGATGATGTCAGCACCGGCTATTGGACCGGCCACTGCGGGGTTAATCATTGAGGTCTTGAGTTGGAATTGGATTCTTTGGCTGCTTATTCCATTTTTGCTTTTCTCACTGGTATATGGACTGCTTTTTGTGCAGAACGTTACGACTCTGACAAAACCTAAAATAGATGTGCTTTCAATCTTGTTATCGACGATTGGCTTTGGTGGCATCGTATACGGCTTTAGTGTCGCAGGACACAAAGGCTGGGGCAGTCCAATTGTCATTAGCACCCTGATAATTGGCTTCATGTCCCTTATCATATTCTCATCAAGACAGTTTAAACTCGATAAGCCCATGTTAGATTTGCGCACTTTAAGATATCCCATGTTTACCTTGGCCTTATTAAGTGTCTCAGCGACATTCATGATTATTTTATCAAGTATGATTCTGCTGCCTTTATATTTACAAATTGGTCTTGGCTTAACGGCGCTTACGGCCGGTCTTATACTGATGCCAGGGGGCGCATTGAATGGCATCCTATCTCCAGTCGCAGGACGTGTCTATGATATGTATGGTCCAAAATGGCTACTGACACCGGGCTTTATCATTATGATTATCATGCTGTGGCAGCTATCGAATGTGACTACCGAAACTACTATTCCTATGGCCATCTTTTTGCATTCAGGTCTTATGATTGGCGTAACATTCGTCATGATGCCGGTGCAAACCCATGGTCTAAATGCGCTACCAAAAAACCTATATCCAGATGGAACCGCGTTGATAAACACCTTACTGCAAGTATCGGGTTCAATTGGAACCGCGCTTGCCATCACGATAATGTCTACTTCGCAAAGCAACTTCTTAAAGACGGTTGCCGATCCGTCAGATCCGTCTTTAGTAAGTACGTCATTGACCGCTGGGGTACAAACGGCATTTATTTTGGGCATTGTCTTAGCGGTTTTCGGGCTGGTGATATCGTTTTTTATCAAATCACCAAAAGCTGATTAAGATAGCTACCAGTAACGTATCACCATTTATGATGAGGCTAATAAAAGACGTCATGATAAATGGTTTAAAAGACATGAAAATCATTAGCTTACGCGCTTAGAATGAATGCCAGACAACATAATCCTGTGTTTGACCTACATCTCTTATACAGGTTTTATGATTATAGCCAGTAACCTTGTTCCCTATGGTGTATTAGCCTTATGGTGTCTTAAGTAGTCATAACTAATCAAATGACAATAATCGTTTATTAAAAGGAAACTAATGATGGAACCAAAGCTGGCCAATCTTCCAGAAACAAATACTCTAAATACCCAGCATGGCGAGCGTATTATCTTGCGCCTAACCTATATCAGTCGTTATAACACCGATAATGCGAATATCGAAGTAGCACGAATCCTTGAGCAAGCGCGACGGAACAATGAGCGCAATGGTATTAGTGGCGTATTGGTGATGAATGAGGATTATTTTCTCCAGAGTATTGAGGGTACAAGACCTGTTATTAATGAATTGTTGGCAAAGTTAATCAAGGACAATCGCCATTTTTCGTTTCAGATCGTTGATTGTCGTGAGGTTGAACAACAGCGCTGGGATAAATGGTCAATGAAGTACTTAACGCCGAGCGATGAAAATAAAGAATATATGCAGAAGTTCTCAGCAAGCCATGAATTTAATCCTTATCTCATGAGTACTTCTCAAATTATGAGTTTTATTGAGACACTAGCAAAACTTCAAGAACAACGCGCCTCTGAAGAGAAATAAATCTAATAAAATCTGCTCAAAATAAAATCAAGAGATTCGTAGCTATGGGATGACTGGGATAAATTTAACAGTAAAAAAGGGTTTTCTAAAACTACGTCCGTTGTACATTAATAACATTGCTATAACATATCGTTTGTAGACTAATGACGACTTACCCTCTAAGATTTTATTATCTTTTGCCAGCGGGAAGCCAGCATGTCTAACTTAACATTAACGATTAATAAGCAAGATTATGAGTTTGATACTCTTGACCCGCGAACGACATTACTTGATGTTTGTCGCCACCATTTACATATCACCGGACCCAAAAAAGGCTGCGATCATGGGCAATGCGGTGCGTGCACCATGCTTATTAATGGGCGACGAATCAATTCTTGTTTGACGTTGGCGGTCATGCACGATGGTGATGAGATTACCACCATTGAAGGTATTGGACTACCTGAATCGCTATCAGAGTTGCAACAAGCTTTTAAAGACCACGATGCCTTTCAGTGTGGCTATTGTACGCCTGGGCAAATTTGTTCAGCAACGGCATTGATAGAAGAGGTCAAGCAACAATGGCCAAGTCATGTCACTACTGATTTGCAAAATCCCAATGGGCTGCTAGTACAAGAAATTGCTGAGCGCATGAGTGGCAATATCTGTCGCTGTTCAGCCTATCCTAATATTATCAAAGCCATCTCACAGGTACTCGAAAACCAACTATCAGATTCTTCTTCAGTGATTAACGATACACGCAATAATGAGGCAGCTGCTCTAACTATTAGCGGTATTTGGTCACCACCGCCAAGCGAAACACAAATTGGCAATCAGTCCATAGTAAAGCCGACTGCCCATGCCGATGCTGCCAGTGCTAAAGGAGAACGTTCATGAAACGCTTTGAATATATCCGTGCTCTTGAACCGCAACAAGCCGTGATGTTTGCTACTCCTAAAGACGCTTCATTTATTGCTGGTGGCACCAATTTATTAGATTTAATGAAAATTGAGATTGAGACGCCTCAAAAATTGGTTGATATCACACGCCTTGAATTAGCAGCAGTCGAACCTACTACTGATGGAGGTTTGCGCATCGGTGCTTTAGTCACCAATAGTGACTTGGCCGCGCATCCCTTAGTCACTGCAGGCTATCCTGTATTAGCGCGGGCAATGTTAGCAGGGGCATCAGGGCAACTGCGTAATAAAGCAACCACAGGCGGAAATCTATTGCAGCGTACCCGTTGTTATTATTTTTATCAGCCAGATAGTCCATGCAATAAGCGCAATCCTGGTTCTGGTTGTCCCGCTATCAAGGGGGAAAATCGCCCACTTGCCATCTTAGGGACGAGTGACGATTGTATCGCCCAGCACCCATCAGATATGGCGGTAGCGACGCGCTTACTTGATGCCATTATTGAGACGCTTAAAGCAGATGGCACCACGCGCCAGATTCCGATTAAAGACTTTTATTGTTTGCCAAAAGATACGCCAAACATTGAAACCGTTTTAGAAACGGGAGAGCTGATTACTCATATTGTTCTCCCAGCGCCCATTAAAGGGATGCACACCTATGATAAAGTCCGCGATCGCGCCTCTTACGCCTTTGCCTTAGTGTCCTGCGCGGCAGTAATCAACGTCAACGCTCAAGGGAATTTAGAAACCGTACGTTTAGCATTTGGTGGTATTGGCACTCAGCCTTGGCGTAATGAAGCGGTTGAAGCCTTACTTACGGATACAGACGGCAACCTTGATGTTATTACGCAAGCGGCAGATTTATTATTAAAAGATGCTAAGGGTCGTGGTCAAAACGACTTTAAAATATCGCTGACGCGGCGCTTGTTAAAACAAGTCATTCAGCGCGCATTGACGGCTAAGGGAGCATAATCATGTCATTATTGGACTCAGTACTGCCATCAGAACCTACCAAAAAAATGACCATGGATCATCCAGTTGATTCTCTGTTTGATGAAACTGCCAGTCAATTGGTTGGTAAACCTATCAACCGTGTAGACGGTTCCTTGAAAGTCAGTGGACAAGCGCCTTATAGCGCAGAATTTTATATTGAAGGGCAGGTTTACGGCGTCTTAGTGGGTGCGACCATTGCTAAAGGCAAGGTAAAGCACATTGATAGCCGTGCAGTAGAAGCGCTTCCTGGTATTATTAAAGTGGTCACTGACCCCAAGCATTTTTTGCGTAACGCTCAGCAAGGCGGAAAGAAAAAAGCTCCTACTCAGGGCGCGGCCGAGATTTTTTATCATGGTCAGCCAATAGCTGCCGTGATTGCTGAAACTTTTGAAGCGGCTACTGAAGGCGCAAAAGCCCTCAAGGTGACTTATAAAGACGAGACAGAAGATGCCGTCATAGATTTTGAGGCAGCGTTAGAAAACGCCCATTCAGTCAATGAAGCGGAAGGCTCTGATAAAAATCACAAACAGGGGCATCCGGAGCAAGGACTTAAAGAGTCAGCGGTTTCGTTTGATCAGATTTATCATACGCCAAGCCAAAGTAATTCGCCCATGGAGCCACATGCCACATTGGCTTATTGGGAGGATGACAAGTTAATCATGTATACCTCCAACCAGATGTTGTCATCTTGCAAACAACAAGTGGCAGATGCCTTAAATTTGGATCCAGATAATGTACAACTGATAGCGCGTTATGTTGGCGGCGGCTTCGGCAGTAAACTTGGTATCGCCCCTGAATCGATTGCCGCAGCAATTTCTGCAAAAGAGCTCAAGCGTCCGGTATTGATTGTGATGACTCGTCCACAAGTCATGGAAACCACCATCAGACGCTCAGATACGCGTCAACGTATCGGCATTGGCTGCGATAAAAACAGTATTATTAATACCTTTATTCATAATACCGTCACTAGCAATTTACCCGGCGAGAGCTTCTTTGAGCCCACAGCGTTGTCTACGCATTATTTATACCGCGGCGAAAATCGTCAGGTCGACTATCAGATGGTTGATGTTAATAAAGTCCTATCAGGTTCTATGCGCGCGCCTGGCGAGGCCGTCGGATTAATTGCTGTTGAATGTGCGATGGACGAGTTGGCCATTCAGTTAGATATCGATCCGATAGAGCTGCGCCGCCGTAATGAGCCTAAGCAAGACCCCAGTAAAGAGATACCTTTTTCAACTCGGCAACTGATTGCCTGTATGGAAAAAGGGGCTGAGCAGTTTGGTTGGGAGAAGCGTAATACCGTGCCTGCCAGTCGCTTAGAAGGAGATTGGTGGATGGGTATTGGTATGGCCGCCGCTGCTCGTGGTAATCAGTTAAAACTCTCTCAAGCACGAGCAACCCTACAAGTTGATGACTCAAAAAAGCTTGGCGTCAAAGCTATTATTGAGACGGATATGACCGATATTGGTACGGGCTCTTATACCGTATTTACCCAAGTTGCTGCTGACCTTTTGGGTCTACCGGTCGACCATGTTGAGATGAAGCTTGGCGATACCAGTCTGCCGCCAGCCGTTGGTTCTGGCGGTAGTATGGGTGCAGCAAGCTCAGGAAGCAGTATCTATCTGGCTTGCCAGCAATTGCGCGAAATGTTGGCAGACAAAGTCGGCCTATATTCTGACACCATCCAATTGCATGATGGGCAGATTAGCAAAATAGGACAGCATGAATCGACAGTAACAGAGACTATCATTGAATCTGGTAAGGATGCCGCCACCGAGCTTGTAGAGAAGTTAGCAGAAAAGACGAGCGTGTCTCTCCCTGTATCTGTATTGGAGCTCTTACCAGAAACACAGAAAGCTAAACAAAGTAGCTATGATTTTAGTCATTCTAAAAGCTATTCACTAGCCGATATTGTTGCGCAATATGACGACCAAAAGCTCAGTGCTAAAGGCGAGATTAAACCGGGTAAAAATGAAAAAACCCATCGTCAATCTTCATTCGGCGCTAACTTTGCGGAAGTCGCTGTGCACCGAGTGACGGGTGAGATTCGAGTCAAGCGCATGACAGGTGTTTTCGCCGCTGGGCGTATTCTTAATCACAAAACCGCCACTTCACAGTGCTATGGCGGTATGGTGTTTGGGATAGGTTCGGCGTTGATGGAAGAAGTTATCCATGACAAGCATGACGGGCGCTTGTGTAATCATGACCTTTCTGAATACCACATTCCTGTCAATGCTGATGTACCGCAACTAGAAGTTATTTTGCTAGAAGAAGACGACCGTTATACCAATCCGATGCACATCAAAGGTATTGGTGAAACGGCAATTTCAGGCGCAGCGGCAGCGATTGCCAATGCTATCTATAACGCCGTTGGCATTCGTATTCGCGATTTCCCAATTACCTTAGATAAACTTATTGACCAACTGCCAGATTGATTGTTATCAAATACTGTCTTACTTTGTTTCGCTGAAAAACCCGATTAAATAACGGGTTTTTTTAACGTATTCTCTAAGGTTTTTTTAAGTCTATATTTTAAGTTGATAAGAGGCATTATGAATCAAATCGCTGATATCCTAGAGCTTGCCACACAAGCGATACAACAAAACATTGATGCCGTATTAGCCACTGTGGTGCGTACAGAAGGCTCGGCGTATCGGCAGCCGGGTGCGATGATGCTGATATGCGCTGATGGGCGGTCGGTTGGGATGATTAGTGGTGGCTGCCTTGAGCCGCATATTATCAAACGTGCCTTTTGGTTAACTCGTCATGGCGCGAGTGTGCAGGTCTACCAGACAGGCGATGACATTGGATATCATAAAAATAGCGATTCTGATTCGACTGTTGTAAAAGACGTTAGTGTTAAAGATGAGGATATGTCTGAAGATGATTTTTTAGAGGGCGAGATTAATTTTGGCTTAGGTTGTAATGGACGAGTGCATGTGTTGTTTGAGCGTTTAGCGACAGCAATACCTCTACTCGATTTAATTCGTCAGGTTCGTCACACTCAGCAACCGGTAACGATTGCCACTCTTATGAGGTCGGATAATAGCGAAAACGGAGCGCTCGACCTGCAAGTTGGTAGCCGTATTTATTTAGATACGTATTTAAAAACAGGCAGTCTGACGGATATATATTTGAACCACAACGTGGCAGGCGACGCGAATACTGTTATAGATAATGTGTTGTTAAAAGCGATTAGAAAATTATCAAAGCATCAGTTTCATAAAAAAGATGCTGAATATGTTGAGCTGTCAGACGATTTAGAGTTACAAGCTACAGCTAATCGTCAGTATGAGAGTGGGGCCGAATTAGTGTTAAAAGCAGGTCAAACGGAGTGGTTGTTGCAGCGGATTTGCCCACAAATACGATTACTGATTTGCGGGGCAGGCAATGATGTTATACCATTAGTGACAATGGCAAAGCTGCAAGACTGGCATGTCACCGTCATAGACAGTCGACCGCAATATGCGACGCGTCGGCGCTTTAGCCAAGCAGATAGCGTGCTATGTTTACCCTTGGATGATACCGACTCGTTACTTAAGCTCAGTGCTGGCGCCGCCGTTGCTGTGATGTCTCATAGTCTGACCCAAGACCGCGCTCGACTTGCCGTGCTACTAAAGCATTCTGCTCACTATCATTATATTGGGCAATTAGGGCCTCGCTATCGTACTGAACGCTTAATCAGAGAGATTGGTGAGACAAGCGTTAACCCGCATATTTTAGCGGATGGTATTGATAAATTGCATTATCCTATCGGCTATAAATTGGGCGGAGATGGACCAGAAGCATTGGCACTGAGTATCATGGCGCAAATGAGTGCGGTAATGCATAATCAATCCTCTCAAACCATGAGCCCTAGCAGCCAAGAACAGCATAGCAAAACTGATGTGCAAACACCGGCATAATCATAGTCATAAACATCGCTAAGGCAAGAGAGGAGATAGATGCTTATTACAAATAGTCGTAATTTTAGTCATAGTCATAGTCATAGTCATAGTCATAGTCATAGTCATGCCGTTATTCTCTTAGCAAGCGGACTGAGTCGACGCTTAGGTCAACCAAAGCAGTTATTAAATAAGAGTAATGAGTCGCTAATTTGCTATATGACCCGCCTTGCTATGCTGACTCAGCCTAGCCTTATAATGATCGTGGTTCCTCAAAACCAGTCAGCGATTTTAGATTCGATTGCTGATTTAACCCATCAGCTAAATAGTCTCCACTCATTGATTAAAATAGTAACGAATTCATCACCCGAAAAAGGGATAGGCGAAAGTTTATCCATTGGCATACAAGCCTTAGCTACGTTTGATGGTTTATCTGTCAATTCGGTACTAATCATGGGCATTGATCAAGTTTTATTGGACAGCGCACATTTGAGCAAGCTGTTGGCAGGTAAACACACTGTCGTTGCTAGTAGTTATAGCCGTTTAGATGACCATCATTCTAAGATTGCCAATGAACACGATATTATTGGTCTACCTATTGTCATTGATTACGAGCGTCTTAAAAACTGGCAATCGGCTTTGATAGGTGATAAAGGATTGCGGCATTTGATTAGAGCGCTGCCATCCAATCAAATCAGTACCGTTGATAATCATAAACTAAGATACGATATTGATACGCCCGCACAACTTGCCTATGCTAAGCAAAAACATTGGATTGATTAATAGGGTTAAATTCTGTCACTTGCCGCAATCGCGTTTGTGTAATAACCAGTAGCCAATGACTGGATTAGTAACCGATGTTCCCGCAGCATTTCTAACCAATTTAGAACAAAACAATCTACATTGAGATACGCAATATAAGATGGTACTGCCTTATGATTGAATGTAAATATACTTCAATAACAAGGATTAGAAATCATGTTAAACCAGCCTACTGATAACGATAACATCAAGAATGCTCTAGAGTCGCTTGAAAATACAACGGAAGCGCCTTCAAATAATGAAGTGACGGGTGTTGAGGTTTTAAAAGGCGATAAAGTAATGTATGAAGACGGTGATTTTGAAGATTACAATGCCGAAAAACAGATTGAATCTGATAAAGAGGGTAAATCTGCTAAAGAAGATCAAACTAGCAAAGAGGATAAATCTAACGAAAAAGATGAATCTAATGAAACTAATGAAAATGACGAATCTAATGAAAATGATAAGTCTGAAAAAAATGACAAGTATAGTGCGACGATAGCTAATATCTTCCAATGGGCGTCTAAGCTTAAGGATGAGTTTATCTCTGATAAAGACGGCAAATCTGATGCTAATGAAAAAGAGACTTCTGGTAAATCTGATAAAGATGATAAACACAGCGCAACGATAGATCATATATATCAATGGGCGTCTAAGCTCAAAGATGATTTTACCTCTGAAGCTTCTAACATGACGCATGAAGTTTCTGAAAAAGCCCTTGCTATGATGCTTAATAGGCTTGTAGACGGGGTAGAAGCTGAGCTAAAAGCCTTTGATAAGAAGGTAGAAAACTTTAAAGAGTCAGTGCCTAATGCAGCAGAGGAACGTAGTAAAATTTCCGATAAGAAAGACAAATACCAGAGTATGCTTGATCAACTACGAAACTAATTGGCACTCAAAAGAAAATTATAAGTTGCTGTAACATCAGCTTATAGACATAAAAAAGCCTTGTATGCTTTACGCTACAAGGTTTTTTGTATTCGATGGTGCGCTTACAGGGACTCGAACCCCGATCGATCGCTTAGGAGGCAATTGCTCTATCCTGTTGAGCTATAAGCGCGTAATGGAGTGCTATTGTAGAAAAAACCAATTACAAAAGCAATGAGTAATCATTAAGCAGCGGGCTTTATGCTCACTTGCCATTGCTAAGGGCGTCGGCGACATCTACTTTCAGCTCGCCTGTTGCTTGTTTGGCGCCTGAGCTCGGTTTGAATAAATCATCCATATCGTTCTTATAGCCGTCAATATTGTTATAATCATGCTGGCTTAAGATGTCTTGTCCGGTACTTGAAAGCAAAAAGTTTCTAAAATTAATAGCAGCAGGGTTTTGCGTCAATACAACGCCATCTACTGCTTGCGTATCTTGTAACGCATAGCTAAATGAGATAAGGCTGCGGGTATCGGTATTGTCACTTTTAGCTTGAGTTGCCACTTCAGTATCAGTCTCATTATTTTCATTAAGACCATCTTCCGCTGTTTCCTCTTGAACGCTATTATTTTTCCCTTTATTTTGATTGTGCTTATCTTGAGCCGCCTTTAATTGTTCTTGCAATAGAGATAGGCGCTCTTTTGACAGCTTGCTATTAGCAATAATTATATCGGTATTCACGACATAAGATGCGCGCTCATCGTCAGTGCGATGACTGTCGGCAAATTCGCTGTCAGATAGCGTTAGAAGGGCAGCGGAATTAACATAGTTTGTGACTATCTGCACATGCGGATAGCGTGATTGAAAGGTTGTGATAACAGCATCTAAAGGCACTTGTATCCTGTCTTCTGCTTGTATATGCAAGGTGCTTTTGGCAATGGCGTTTTCATCACCCGCTGTCGCCGTTGATGCATCATTATCATTTGCCATAATAGGCAGAGGATCCATGTTTTTACGATTGCTGGTCCATAACCAAGTAAAGATGGCGATAAAAATAATCAGCAGCAGTAAAATAAGCCCGGCTAATAGCAGCTTGTAGTCTCTCATAAGTTACCGCTCTTTTTCTGGTTAAAGTAATCAGTGATTTAAATGAATAACGAATGGTAGCAAATTTACTCGTGCTGATTTAACACCTCATCCGCCAAATCAGCCAGCATATCAGCAAAAATATCTGTCGCTTCTACAGCAGGAGCTGTTGTTTGTTGCTCGCTAATTTTTTGTTTAATGCTGCTATTTTTCTTGATACTGCTAGCGTTATTTAACGGCGCAGCTTGGTAGTTTGAAGGGGAAACCGTCTGCTTGTCAATCGCTTTTGCCACTGCTATTTTGGGCGCTACCGTTTGGTGCGCGGCTAAAGGCGATTCACCTGTCGCAAGCTTATCTTTGAGCCATTTAAAACCATTTGTCTCCCACCATGCCTCAAAGCGTGGTAACGTACTGCCGCGCACCGCCGCTGGCAAGTTTAAAGTACGCAGTTTTTGGGCGAGCACGGGGTCGCTAATGGCTTGATGAATGCTTAAATAAAGCGAGCTGCTATCATCGGTATAGGGCTGTCTGTTTTGCCATGACCTATCATCAATTTTCATGCGCGGCAGTGCCCACAGCTCACCGCGATAGTATACAACATATAAACGTCGTTTAGGATGGACAAAGATGGCATCAATGGGACGCAAAGGCATAGTATTATAGTATCTCGTCAATATAAAAAGATTAAATAGTTAAGTATCAACAACGGTAAACAGCGGTATAAGACAATCAATAAAAATAACAACATCTTGTTTTGCAGACAAATAGTCTTCTAGCAAATTAAGCGCCATAATAGCACGACACTGACTGTCGCGCGGTACTTCTGCCGCGATGAATAGACTGGTAAATAACCAGCATCAATGGCACACTAATATCCGCTTATTTTACAATTTCCTAGGCTTATTATTAATAAGTCGCTCGTCGTTAACCGTTGCTATTATTTTTATGCGGCTATCTATTAGATTACGCTCAGTATGCTAGCAGAAATACAGTCCAGTAACGACCTAGAAACATAGATTGGTGAGTACTGCTTGTCGCATTTCTTAACCGCCATCGATGTGCGCTGTCTACTGAGAAGCTACTATAAAGACGGCGCTATAATAGTCAGCCATACTTCTCCACGTTAATTTTTCTTAATGTTACTTTTTCTTAACGCCATTTTATTATTCACCTTATCAATTCAATCAGACTATTCTTTATGTTTAAAATCATTCAGTCCCATCGTACCGAGCTTTTGGTTGAGCAGTTGTTGGAGGCTTATAAGTCCAAAAACCAACCCATTTTTGAAGAGTTTGTGGTCATTGTGCCGTCAATGGTACTTGGTGATTGGCTAGATAAGTCTATTGCAAGTCAAGCGGGTATCAGCACCTTAGTGACGACGACGTTTTGGGGTCAGTATCAGTGGACATTGATGCAGGATGTGTTGAGCCGTCATAACACCTATATATTAGAGCAAGACCCTGAAGCGTCAACGTTGAATGTGCCTGAGGTGGCAGTGCTGTCACCAACGGTAATGCAGTGGCGCTTATTTGGCTATTTGACTTATTACCAAGAGGCAATTATAGGGGATGAAAAACACCCCGTTCATCCGTTGCTAGCGTCTTTGATTGATGAGCCGCAAGAGGAAGTTCAGCAGGACAGTGCACGACAAGATAATGCTCAACAAGACAATGTACGAGAGGATAAAGCGCAACAAGATGCACGTATTTGGCAGCTGGCAAGTGATTTGGCGAGGGTGTTTAACCGCTATTTAACCCATCGTGAGGACTGGTTAGACCTGTGGTCACATAATAAGCCGCTTAATGTGGATGCGCTGATAGCGGATAAGGATGCACTATCCCTGCGCTTTGATAAGTATGCGCGTGGCACGCCTGAGTGGTTGGTGGCGCACTATGTAGAGTTAGAGGTCGCGCAGCGTTTCTTGTGGTCGCATTTGTTTGCCGATGTGCATCAGCACCGTGTGGCACTTGAAGATACCTTTTGGTCAGCCTTAAAAGACAACAAGGCGAATGAGCGTGCTCAACTGCCCAAAGTACTGCGTATTTTTACCATTCAGCAATTGCCACAAACCGAGCTCGACTTTTTACAGCGCTTATCACAATACATAGATATCACACTGCTGCACTACAATCCATCTAAGCTGTTCTGGGCAGATATTGTTGATAAGTCGTGGCTACAGCGTCAGCAGATTATTAACCCTGAAAGCGTGTTTTTACGTGATTATGGTCACAGTCTGCTGTCGCGTTTGGGTAAACAGTCGCGTGATACCTTTGCCATGCTTGCTAATTTATCGGGTAATGAGCAATACCAAGACGCACTCGTCGAGTGGCAGGATATTTTTACTGAGGGCGATGATAACAATGATGACTTGCGCGACGAGTTCGGTATTGGCTTTGATGACAGCGCTCACTATGTGCAAGATAGCCCAAGTTTATTAAGGCGTTTGCAAAATGATGTGTTGATGCTGGATGAGCAGTCTACCCAGCAAGCAACCGCAGCAAAAGTCTCGCAAGCAGTCAGTAAACAATTAGAGACCGACTCTGATCAAGACGAGCAAGGTACACCATGGTATGACGATGAAGTATTGGAAAATAAACGCTTTGAGAAGGAGCGTTTTTGGGGAATGTCTGTGCAAGATAATAGCCTAAGCATTCATTCGTGTCATAGTTTGCAGCGTCAACTTGAAGTACTGCGTATCATGATTGGGCGCTGGCTCAATGAGCCATTAAAACTTGGTGAGAAAAAACGCCATATATCCGATATTGTCGTGTTGCTGCCCGATGTTGAGCGTCACCATGCGCTGATCAGCTCTATTTTTGTGAGCGGTAAAGGTCAAGACGGTTTGACCCTGCCAGCAAAGGTGACGGGTGTTGTCGATGCGGATATTCGTCAGCTATGGGAAGCCATTATTGGTTTTTATAAGCTATTAGGCAGCCATAGTGCTCGTTTTGAAGCGGCAGAGGTGCTTGATTGGTTAATGCTACCACCGCTGTATGAAAGTTTTGGCTTAACCCATGACCAGATGAGCCGTGGTTGTGATTTGCTGGTAGAGGCAGGCTTTATCCGCGGCTTTGATGAATGGCATCTTAAACAAACCTTAGATAGCAACGACTATGACTACCGATTTACCTTTGCTCAAGCGCTAGATAGATTAACTTTGGGTCTGGTGATGCCAGAGGCCAGTTTGAGCGACTGCTTATATCCTTTGGCACAGGAAGATTGGCCAAGCACTGCCTTGCCAGAGATGAGTTTGCCGCTACCGCAAGTGAGCCTAAACGATGCGATGATTGTTGAAGCGCTTTGTCGTATCTATGTGGGCTTGACCGCTCGCCGTGATGATCATACACAAAAACTAAAAGCAGAGGATTGGCTCGATCAGATTGAGACACAGGTCATTCACCGCTATTTTGGTGATGTCGATCAGACCCGTACGATGCGCGCCATCTATAACGCTATGAATGGCTTTAAATCAAGCCTGAGGGCCAATCGTCACTATAGACAGTACGCCAGTAGCGATAGTGTCAGTAATGCTAACAAAAAAGAAGTAGAACAAAGGCTGGCAGGCGTTGAGCAGTTGCCATTAAAGCTGAGCTTTATGCTGGACAGTATTGAAGCGGAGCTTGAGAGTCAGCAGGTCAGTGCCGAGCCGACTGGGGTGATTACCTTTGGTCGATTTGGTGCATTAAGGAACGTACCTTTTGATTTGGTGGTGATGCTCAATATGGATCTCTCTGAATTCCCTGGGCGTGATCTTGATAATCGCTATGATTTGATGAAAGCTACCAATTCCCGCCGCGGTGATAGAGTCAGTGAAGATGATGATAATGGTGCATTTTTAGATGCATTGCTGTGTGCGCGCAGTGCTTGCTGGATATTTTATAACGGTCAAAGTTTGACGGACACCCACGAGCACCTGCCAGCCAACCCAGTCAGTGAGCTATTGCAGTTTTTGCAAGGCGAGGTGCAGTGGCAGGTAAACTCGCTTGAAGCGTTAGACACATTACCTGAGAATGTTGACTCTACCACCGAGAGCCTCAAACGCTATTTACCTAAATTGATTAAACAGTGGCTGGTGACTGAGCATCCAGCTTTGCCTTTTCATGAGAGTTTGTTTGAAACCGATATTGAAGACGCAGATGTTTGTGAGCAAGCGTCTGACACTCCTAAGCTCAATTTGAATGAAAGCGCAGCTATCCACACTGAAAATAATATTCAAGACAACAGCCTTATTGATAATGCAGATGAGTTAGATGCTCTTTTAAATACAGCCATGCGCAAAACCAAGCTTGCGCAAAAACGTCAGTTTCCGCCTGCGCCGCTTTGGCAAGCGGTGTTTCATACCTTAAAGGGCAGAGCATTTAGTGAGCATGCAGAACTGGTTGGTTTGCCTACCAAAGCACAGTACGAATCAATCGCTCAGCTGCTTGGTCAATCTCTAGGTCAGTTAGGACAAGTAGACAATCAAACCTTAGCTACATTGGCTGAGATGCTGTCACTAGAAGCGACAGCTGTCTCCAGTGATTCTGGTGAGATTAATGACCTTACTAAAAAGGCACTTTCCGAAACTGTATTTAATATTGGAGAGATAGACGTTGAAGGGGTATTGGCCTATCAAGTGCGTCATCCTGCCAAGGCATTTTTGCGTACTCAAAAGGTACATGTGGTGCAGGGTGAGGAAGCGATGGCACATCAAGAGCCGCTATTTTTAGACAATCTGACGACCTATCAGATTAAAGAGTATTTGATTAATGAGCTGGCGAGCGATGCCGCCAATAACAATTCTGATAGCGCAGCTCAGCAAGACAGCCCAATATTGATGTATCAAAAAATCATGCCAGCAGGTGTGGCGCGCCAAACGACCTTGCCCAATCAACAACAAAAACTGCAGCAGCAATGTCAGGAATTTAAAGAGCAGCTAGTTGCTAATGGCTTGGACAATGGTTTGGATGATGCTCAGATATTGGAGGCAAGCGAGATAGGTGGTTTGCAGCTACTGACCCCAACCACCGAGCATCCCGTTCAGATAGAGCTAGCGGCTGTGCTAAATCATGCTGATAATGCGCCATTACTGAAGCTATTACCCCAATTCATTAAGATAAAAGGCTCAGTACCGATATTAGTACCAACATCAATACCAACATCAGTAGTAATAGATGCTAATAACCATCGCGCTAATCTACAGGCTGGCGTGTCCTATGCCGAGCAATCTCCCAAGCAGTGGTTAAACATACTGCCCAATTCTGCTAGCCCTAAGCATTTAATCAAGTTTTGGTTGTCGCATCTGTATTGGCAAGTTGCCAGGCGCACGACAGCGGAGCAGGTAGCACTAAATGATGGCGTGAGTATTTGGCGTTTTAATAAGCCAAGCTCACAAGTCAAAAAGTATGAAAAAGTAACCGCCTTTAAGCTAAACCCAATTCTGTATGAAGATGCCGTAGCTGAGCTAATAAAGTGGGCGATGTTTGGCAAGCTAGTCGGTCAAGTGCCGATTACCTTATTGCCAGAATATGCGCTCAGTTATCTTGATAAGTGCGCAAAAGCGGCAGAGAGTGAAGACGAGGTTGCCCGCTATTGGCCAAAACGCGCAGATTTCTCAGATTGGTTAAGACCTAGCTATCACGTAGACACGGTATACGATACCTGCTCGCAGCATGCCATTTGGCAATATGTACTGCGTGATCAAGACGCGTTTAAAGCCCTATCAGCAGCGTTAACGACGTTAGCACAGCTGCTGTATGAGCCAATGTTCACAGCGCTAGTTGGTCTAGATAGTTAGCAGGCTAGCTGGTTACTTAAAACTGTTTAAAACGGTTCGTTTTTTGCCCTTGGCTTAATTGATAATAAAAAGTGTACGCCCCTATGACAGAATTTACCGCCACCACTCACATGATGGACATTTCTACCCAGCCACACTCATGTGATGAGTACCTGAGTGAATCGCTTCACTCATTTGATACATATCAGGGTATGACTGACAGTGAGGTTGCGAATGACGACATGATTAAGCCTAAGAATAAGGCGGATGTGATACCAGCGGTTGATGTTGCATTGACGGGTCGGCATCTTATCGAAGCGTCAGCCGGTACTGGTAAAACGTGGACACTAACTGGCATTGTACTGCGTCTGTTGATTGAAGCACGGCGTGCGCCAGAGCAAATCATTGCGACTACCTTTACTCGCGCCGCGGCTGCTGAGATGCGTCAGCGCATTCATGATCGTTTGGTGGATTTTTATCAGCTGCTGCAATGGGTGAGTAGCCTGAGTGCTGACCCCGCTAATAAAGAGAATTTGTATCCGCATATACTACAGGTGACACCTGATAGTGATAGTGATAAAAAGGCGAGCAAGAACTCAAGCACGGATTCAAACGCTGAAACAGATGCTGATGAATTAAATCAAGACATTGTTTATAACAACGTTCATGACAAAAAAGCCGCTGCTGAAAAGTGTGCACAAGCAAAAAAAGATCGTGAGGATTGGTTGGTCGCGCAGGCTAAATATGCGCGCTTAGATGACATCATGCAAGACCCTATCAATCTGCATCTGGTCGGCTACTTGCTTGATCATGTTTACAGCTATCCTATGACAGAAGCCATTCGACGTACGGCGTTGGTATTAACCACCTTGGATAAGCTGTTTGTCGGTACCCTCGATAGCTTGGCGCAAAAATGGTTGAAGGAATACAGTAGCGAGACCGGTCATCAGCAAGGCATGGCTATTATTGAAGACAGCAGTATTGAGCAAGTGACGGACAGTATTGTTCATGATGAGCTGCGTCAGTTTCAAAGTAGGCTGTATCATGAGCAGCCTAAATTGTATGCATTGATGGATCAGCAAGGTAAGCTGACGGCGGTTGGCGATCATAAAAGTTATGTGACTCGGTCGCTGAATTTTATTTCCGCGCCGATTAATGAAGTTGTAAGCAGTAATTTTTCTTTTGAGGGTTATGAGCGGCTTATCCACAGTATCATTGAGCGCAGCGATGAGCTTGATGTTTTCTTTAAGCCTGACGGCGAATATTATGAAGTTCCCAAAGGACAGTTGCAGAATAACAGAGAGTCTTGGCCGAAAATCATTCAAGTGTTAGAAGAGTCTGGTCCAGCCGCTTATAAGTTCATATCAGACAAAAAAACTTATACTGGAAAGTTAATTGAAGCTTTTGAGAAAACTGATGATATAGGCAAACAGTTTTACAAGCCAAAAGATGGTGAAAGAGTTAATTTAATATTCAATGAGTTGCAGGTAGTTCGGGACTTTAAACGGTATATTGAAGAAAGTAAAAAGCTTGATGAATACATAGTTAGTGTCTTGGCTAATCTAAATCGTCATATCATACTTGCGGTACGTGACAGGCTGCCGGTTATCTTAGAGGAGCGCGGTGAAACCACCTTTAGCTTGCAGATGGTACGCTTAAACCAAGCATTAACGGGTCGGCAAGGAGAGAAGCTGGCGCGTTATATTCGTCATCACTATCCAGTGGCATTGATTGATGAGTCGCAGGACATCAATGGCGAGCAAGCCATTATGATTGAAAGCATCTATCTGCCGAAGCGTAAACCGTCGGCCAATGACAAGCTGGCTACTAGCAATAAAGCCAACCATGAGTTTTTGTTGTTGGTGGGTGATCCTAAGCAGGCCATTTATGGGTTTCGCGGTGGTGATGTCGCCAACTATAATTATATGAAAGCCCAGTTTGACAAAAGCAGCCTTTGGACGCTCGATATTAACCGCCGTTCAAACGCCAGTGTGATTAATGCTCTAAATTGCTGGTTTGGTATGCCTGCGCCTGTGACTAATGAGAATAGGCTCGCACAGTTAGGTACAGGGATTTATTACCAGCACATCAAAGCATATAAAGAAGAAAATCAGCTGTCTTGGTGTAATGAGCCAGACATACTAACCAGCGACCTAAATAGCGATTTAGTGAGTGACGTGCTCTCTGCTCAGCCAGTGAGTGTGTTGCACCTGCCTTATGATAAAGACAAGGAGCTTGAGTACGATGAGCATGAAATCACAGCGCGTCATATTGCAACCTTACTCAGCAGTGGTCAGACATTAAAAGGCAAACCGATTCAGCCTAGCGATATCGGCGTGCTGGCACGTGCCAAAAAAGATTTAAAACGGGTGGAAGACGAGCTAGTAAAGCTCAATGTGCCGACCTTGACCACCAGTGATGTCAGTATCTTTGAAACCGTCATGGCAGAGGATGTGGCAGCGCTGCTGAGTGCCATGCTATATCCGTATCGTCATGACATGATTAATCGGGTGCTGACCAGTCATTTGTATGGCCTGAGTATAAAAGATATCAAAGCCATGATGACCGACCATGAGTCAGGGGCTGTAGATTTAAATAGCGCTAATACAAAAGCCATTGATAATAAGAAAAGCTATCAAGACTTTATTAGCTATTTAAAAGAAGGCACACAGCGGTGGCAGCACTTTGGCATATTATCGGCCATGCATTACTTGTTAGATCAAAGCCCTGTACAGCCGCAAGGCGTTTGGCAAGCATTAGCCGCGCATCCAGAAGGCGCGCGTCATATTATGGATTTGCGTCATGTGATGGATATCTTGGCACAGTATGCTATCGGCATGGGTGAGTACGAGCTACTAGCCTGGTTTAGACAAAATATAGATACCGCGCCTAGCAGTGATTGGGCCAAGCAGTATCCGCTGCCTACAGAGTCTGGTGTGCAGCTGATGACTATTCATAAATCAAAAGGGTTAGAGTTTCCTATTGTTTATGTGCTGGGTATGGGCGATGCCAGTAGGAAGTCAGGTAATAAAGAAGAATATGGATTGTATCTCTATAACGCGCAACAAAACCTTAGCCAGCAAGATGATACTCAACAAGACGCTATTCAACAAAATCAGTCAGTGCTAGCTCAGCAATCGACAGGCAATCAGCGCCGATTCTCGCCTGTACAAGGCTCTGCGACCACAGAGGGCTACTATACCGATATGGAGACGCAAGAGGGCTTTGATGAGATGCGCCGGCTTGGTTATGTTGCATTTACTCGCGCCAGTGAGCAGCTTTATGTGGTGCTGCGAGATCCCCATAACAAAACAGGTTTTGAATTAAAGCCGGTGTTCTATTGGTTTGACTCACCAGAACCAAAATTTGAATTGCCTGATAGACTCAAAGGTACCATAGGCATGATTAGAGGGCATAAGGTCAATGAGTTCTATAACGGTAATTGTGCTACCGCTAAAGCAGGCGCATTAGCGGATAATAGAACGCCAGATTTTATGAAGCCCAAAACCGAACCTATTAAGTATGATGATTTTTCAGAAGTTATGAAAATTAATTACTTTTATGGTTGGGCTAAGACCAGTTTTACCGCTTTAGCCCGTCAACTAGACGAATCAACGCAGACAATGGCTATCATGGATGAGCGTATTGATGATGCGATAGATATTGATATGACCGAAACTTCGGTTTCAGTTGTGCCATCACTGAATAATAATGAGTTTGTTGAGCAAGTCGATGAGTTAAGTCTCAAGCTAGAGGATGATATTCGTTTTACTTTTGTGAAAGGTGCCAATGCTGGTACATTTCTGCATGAGATATTTGAAAAAATTGATTTTAACAATAAATCCCAGTGGTCTCAGGTTATCGATAGAGCCATCAGTAGCTATCAGCTGCCACTGGTGTATAGTAGTGCCGAAACCCAAAGTCGTCGATTACAAGCGAAGAAGCAAGAGCAAAGTGATGAGGGTTCATTTAATCCTGACTCGATCGATGCTACCAAGCATGAGGCTTTAATTGGCTGGATTGAAGAGGTGCTACATACGCCGCTATTAGCATCCAATCAACCGTTACGCTCTATTGATGCAAGTCAGAGGTTCGCTGAATTAGAGTTCAATATGGGGCTGTCAGAGCGTTTTAAAGCACAAGATATTAATAGACTCTTTCAACAGTACCTGCCTAATGAAACCGATAAACACGTCAATCTTGTTCCGCAAAACAAAGCGCATTTGTATCGTTATTTGCGTGGTGAAATCGATTTGGTGTATGAGCATGCTGGCAAGTATTACGTCGTCGATTATAAGAGTAATTTTTTAGGAAATAGCCTAAGCAATTATGACGAAACAACTCTCAGGCAAGCAATGTCCAAAGCAGGATATTGGTTGCAAGCAGCGATTTATCAGGTGGCGTTGCATCGATTCTTATCGATGCGGATTAATGACTATGCAGGCAATGAAGATAAGTATTTGGGCGCGGTGGAGTATGTCTTTTTACGGGGCGTATATGATCCAGCTGCCTCGTTAGCTATTAAGGCAGCAGAAGAGGCTAATACGCTTGACGGTAGCAACTTAATGCACAGTAATTCAATAAAGCATAAATCAATAAGCAGTGCCCGCTATGGATTGGTGACTTGGGACATTCCTATTGATTTTATTAAAGCCTTAGATACGTTGTTTGGCATGCCCAGTTAGCAGGCTATACAAAATGCATGCAATCACGAATTTGATGCAACAAATTACTATAGCGATTAATCCTATAAATATAGAGAAACACATACCATGAGTAATAATCTATGAATAATAATAAGAGCAGGGCGGATATAAGTTCACAAGAAAGCTGGGCCAGCAACATCAGTGATTATATTTTGCTGCGCCGTCAGCAAACGCATTTCGCGTATAGCGTGACCGATGCCAAGCATAATACTGATAGTGTAAAAATAGATAAAACACCAGATAGTGGCTTATTTACGGCTTTATTCACTATGTTGGCCACGCATTTAGAAGAGGGACATACTGTACTCACCATTGAGGAAACTGAGCATGAAGTACCGCTGAGCGGTCAAATCAATGGCGAGCTGGTGACACTATATGCTTGGCAACAGCAGCTGTTAGAGATGCTAGCAACGCCGATTATTGCCTTGATTGACACTCAAATAGAGGTTCAATCAGAGGTCGATATTACAGCTGAGCCATCAATATTTGTATTGCTAGAGACTTTATTTGCTAAACAAGACCAGTTATGGGCGCAGCTGGCACTGAGTAATCATGAAAAAGAGATGTTGGTTAAAAGGTTCGATGCCGTTGCCTTACTTTATAAGTTATTGAAAAATAGCAACTTAACGTCTTTTGCTAAGTTAATCGATGAGCACACTTTGTTTGCTGGTCTTAACGATAACGTGAGCAATAATGAGAATAAAAATAGCCTAAGCAGAAATAATCAACCTATCGTTTATCAGCTTATCAATAACAAAGAGGCTGATAAACAAAACGCAGCAATCACTTTTTGGTTACACCGAGCTTGGCAAGCTGAGTTTAACTTAGCCGCGCGCATCAAAACTATTTTAGAGCAGCAGGTAACACCGTTAGAGATAGCAATACCCGAAAACCTTCATGAACATCAGATAAAGGCAATTAATGTCGCTAATAACAACGCCTTTAGCATTATTACTGGTGGGCCAGGCACGGGGAAGACCTACACCGTTGCTCAACTAGTGATTGCACTGCAACAGGCAACAGAGAGTGGGGCAGATGCGTCTGGAAGCGTTAGATTTAGCACTGACAGTGCCAGCTTGGCATTAGCAGCACCAACTGGTAAAGCTGCACAGCGCATGCAAGAGTCTCTGCAGGCGGCGTTAGACGCAGCGGATGTTGAGCTACAGTTGCAAGAAGCAAAAACCATTCATCGCTTGTTAGGTATCGGTCGGACGGGCAGACCGCGTTACGATGCCAATAGTCCACTTGGCGAAGATATTATCATCGTCGATGAGGCATCGATGCTAGGGGTTGAGCTGGCGAACTATCTTGTGAGTGCGGTAAAGCCTGGCGCAAGGCTCATATTGTTAGGAGATGCGAACCAGTTAGCAGCGGTAGATGCAGGGGCGGTATTGGCTGACTTGTGCCGTATTCCACTATTACAACCCATTCATGCAGAGCTAACAGAGAGTCGTCGATTTACAGCAGACTCGGGTATCGGCAAGCTTGCTTATCAAATCAACAAGGCAGAGACAGATACTCATGCTATTTGGCAGTTGTTAAAGCATGATAAGGCACTGAGCTTTCAATATGTGAATAGCATCAACACCTTACAAACAGAATCTTCTCTAGATAATAAGATAGAAAATAGCCTAAGCAAAAATAAAGATATCTCAAACCTCAATCTAAACTACCATCCCTACATAAATAAAATTAGATCGTTGCTGATAAATCCGATAGAAAAATCCATGCCAGAATCAGTTAAAGATACCATTGCTTCATTAATGGAAACCTTTAATCAGTTCAGGGTGTTAACTGCCGGCCATAATGGCGAGTGGGGCGACCATTATATTAATAATTACCTTACTCAATGGCACCTCACTGAGCTTAAGCTACCACTGGGTCAAAACACATGGTTTCATGGTCGTCCCGTTATGGTTCTTCAAAACAACTATGAGCTAGGATTGTTTAATGGCGATATTGGTTTTTGTTTGCAAACTGGTAATGAGCGTAGTCGACTCGAAGTGTTTTTTGAAAATAAAAAGCAGGGGATTGCGGTCAATCTGCTTAATGAAGAGGTGATTGCCACCGCCTATGCGATGACCATTCACAAATCGCAAGGGTCTGAGTTTGATCATGTGGGCATTACTTTTGATAATAGTCATGCAAGATTGCTGAGCAAAGAGCTTATTTATACCGCTGTGACCCGTGCCAAAAAACAGGTAACCATATATAGTACGAAATCTGCTTTGGAAAAGGCCGTCCAGACACCCACTGAGCGTCATACGGGTTTGGCATTACAGTTTTAATTGCCCCTGACTACAATCAGAGCAATAAAAAAGCACCCAGTGGGTGCTTTTTTATTATGCGATACATTCAAAACATTCAACCAAAGACTGACTAGATTTTGTCTTCTTTAATAGCATAGATACCAGGCAAATGACGCAAGTAACCATGGAAATCCATACCACAGCCATAAACATAACGGTCTGCGACATTGATACCAACAAAATCAACGTCAAAGTCTGCAACCTTGCGATCGTGCTCTTTATTAAGCAACACGCAAGATTCGATAGATAAAGGATTCTCTTTACCCAATTCTTTAACGATGGCTTTTAGCGTAATACCTTCGTCAAAAATATCGTCAATTAATAAGACGTGTTCGCCCTTGATGCTCACATCAGGCTTAAATTTCCAATCAAGCTCATTCGTGCCTTCGTTATCACGATAGCGTGACGCATGGATATAATGCATGCGATGGTAGAACGTCAGATGCGTCAATAATTGACCGGCTGGGATAAGTCCACCGTTCATAACGACCATAACGATTGGGTTTAAACCGGCATAATGTAGGTTGAGCTGGGCGGCAAGGCGCTCATAAGCAGCGGCTACTTCAATACTGCTGATAAGGCACTCTGAGTTGCGCAGGGTTTTTTCGATTTCTTGATTACTGATTTGGGTCATGAGTTGCGCCTTCGATAAAAGTGCCGCCTATTTTAGCAAATTTTAGCAAATTTGCCCAACACTACAGTCTTAATAAAAATATAATATTCGTTATTCAGGCTTTTTTACAATAAAAGGACGATAATAATTGGCCAAACGGTTCAAAGAGCTGTCCGGCAAGTCAGGTAATAGCTTGTTTAATGCCATAGACATGCCTTTATCGATAGCTGCCTTTGCCATTGGCACAGATTTGCGTTTAATCATGCCCAATTTTAACGTGTCAGCATAGCGGCTGATAAAATGCGTTAAAGTCTCTTCGTTTACCGTTTCAAGTGCTTTTTTAAACAGCGCTCTATCAACGTGCTCAGGCGTAATCGCCGCAAAACCGTCATCAATAGTTTTAGCATCTGCATCTGATAATTTAAAACCGATGCGCTTGACGCCTTCGTTATCAATGAATGTCGCTTGATCCCTTAAAAAATGAAAACTTGGCATCACTTCTTCATTGTTCTCTTTACCCAACAAGATATTGAGTAGGGTATCCGTCGCACGCTCGATGGTGCCAACGATTTTACGCATAGAGGCTTGGCGCTCAGGGTTTGGAATAATATCTACCAATCCAACCAACAATTTATCAGTAAGGTCACGCGCCGTTTGGTGGGTCAGGGCGTCACGATAAGGGTAATAGTCTACTTTTTCGTTTGATTCAACGACTTGCTCTGCCTCAATAATTAATTCTTTCAATTTATCTGAAGGTACGAATCCAAAATAGTGTGTCATTCTAACTCCTTTATTTGTTGTTTTTAACGTCTTATCAACGTTACATCCCTCATCAAATCAGTTACTATTTAAAAAGAATACTAAGAAAGGATTCAGGCAATTGGTACTCATTAATGAAGTGCCTTAATCTTAAAATACCATGCTTTGTTGGTCAGTAATAATATGGGGAAGATGCTTCTATTTGCCTAATAACGGGTACTCTGAGTCGCTCACCGCCCACTAATCTAGCATATTTTTAAGATTTTACTTTAAAAAGCTTGAACTTATAAGGCTATCTAATACTTGTCTAGGGAGAGATAAGATGAATAGTGCTATTGTACTGTTGGTTGCGGTTGCCGCTATGCTTTGCGGTTATCTGTTTTATTCAAAATTTATCGCCACCAAAATTTTGGCATTGGACAACAGTCGTCCCACGCCAGCGCATACCATGAAAGATGGGGTAGATTATATCCCCACCAATAAATATGTACTATGGGGGCATCATTTCACCTCGGTCGCAGGGGCGGCACCGATTATTGGTCCTGCGATTGCGGTTATTTGGGGCTGGGTACCCGCCATCATTTGGGTAGTTTTAGGCACTATCTTTATGGCTGGTGTCCACGATATGTCGGCCATTTGGGCCAGTATGCGCAATCGAGGTCAATCGATAGGGTCTATTGCCGGTACTGTCATGGGTACACGTGTCCGTAGCTTAATGATGGTGGTTATCTTTTTATTATTATTAATGGTCAATGCGGTATTTGGCGTTGCTATTGCCAATATGATGATAAAAACCCCATCTTCTGTCTTGCCGGTTTGGGGCGCTTTAATCGTAGCGTTTATCATTGGTCAGTGTATTTATCGCTATAAGATGAATCTGGTTTGGGTCTCCATCATTGGGGTCACCGCTTTATACGGGCTTATTTATCTCGGTCCTATGTTCCCTATCGTATTACCTGAGACCTTTATGGGTCTACCGGATAATGCGATCTGGATTATTATTTTATTTGCTTATGCGGCAATTGCTTCTTTGTTGCCTGTTTGGATGCTACTGCAACCGCGCGATTACATCAATGGCTTACAGTTATTTGTCGGTTTGATTTTATTATACGCTGCCATCTTTATTGCTACGCCGAACATTGTCGCGCCAGCAATAAACACGGCATTGCCAATCGGCACACCATCTATGCTGCCCTTATTATTTGTGACCATTGCTTGTGGTGCAATCTCAGGCTTTCATGGTTTGGTGGCGACGGGTACGACGTCCAAGCAAATTGATAAAGAAGAAGATGTACGCTTCGTTGGTTATTTCGGTGCCATGGGCGAGGGCATGCTGGCACTTGGTGCGATACTTGCGGCAACCGCAGGCTTTGCAACCCTTGGCGACTGGCAAGCCGTTTATCAAAAATTTGGCGACGGCTCGATTGGTGCCTTTATTGATGGCGGTGCAACCATACTAAATGCCGGTGTTGGCATTGATATGGTGTTATCACAGACGATGCTGACGGTAATGGCAGCCTTGTTTGCCGGTACTACGATGGATACTGGCGTTCGATTACAACGTTATATCTTCCAAGAATTTGGTGAGATTTATAAGCTGCCGGTATTAAATAAAAGTGTGGTGGCAACATTTCTTGCCGTTGGTAGCTGTCTGTTACTAGCATTTGGTGCTGGTGGCATTGATGGCGCGGGCGGTATGATTATTTGGCCGCTATTTGGTACAACCAACCAGCTCATGGCTGCTTTAACCTTGATGATTGTGACTGTTATCTTGTTACGTAAAGGCAGACCTGTATGGTATACCTTAGCGCCATTATCGTTCTTGTTGGTTATGACCGTTTTTGCGTTATTGATTCAGCTAAAAACATTCTTTAATGACGGTAATTGGCTGCTTATCATTATGGATATTATTATCTTGATAGCCACGATTTTAGTGACATTTGAGAGTTTATCAGTACTGCGTAAAGAATGGACGTTACATAAAGGAAAAAGCAACCTTTAAAAGTGATTCCTAATTGATATTAAGATAGATATAAAAAACATAGGTATAAAAAAACGCTAGCAGCAATTGCTGGCGTTTTTTGTATGGTATAGGCATGATAGATAAGAAAGAATAAAGAGAGTATGAGAAAATCATGGAAGATAACAAGACACCAAATAACCTAGAAAACATGCCAGACCGTCTAAAAGACAACCAATCGTGGTGGCAACGGTTTGTGGCAGGACTGAATGAGTTTTATAATGCACCATATCGTCAAACGATGGCACGTGCAGCGCGTGATGAGGAAGATTTCTTTATGCTGCTTATGTTTGCTGAGAGCCTCGGTATTGATAACCCTGCCAGCTTTTATACACTAGAATTGCAGCCATTATTTTTAGAAAATTTCCACGAATGGCACACACGCATGGGTATGGATAGATGTCCGTTTGACCACGTTGGTTGCTGTTAATTGATTCAATATTGAGACACCAGTATGGCTTTACGTCCTCTGCACAAACTAATAGAACAACTGGCAACGCAGCCGATTATATTCGTCGGTGGTAAAGGCGGTGTGGGTAAAACCACCACTGCCGCGGCACTTGCCAGTTATTATGCTAGCCAGCAAAAAAAGACCTTAATTATCTCAACCGATCCTGCCCATAGCTTGGGTGATGTGCTTAATATACGGTTAAGCAACGAGAAAACAGCGGTAACGCCTTATCTTGATGCTATCGAGCTAAACCCTGACGTCATCGTCGATGCACATTTTGCCCAAGTTGAGCGTACCATCACTGCCTATGCCAATCTCGATATGATGCCCAAAATTCGTGAGCACCTACGCCTATCAAAATCTGCGCCTGGTGCACAAGAAGCCGCCATGCTCGAGTCCATGTGTCAGCATTTAGTCAGCGCAGCGGATGCTAATTATGAACATATCATATTTGATACCGCGCCGACAGGTCATACATTGCGCTTATTGGTCTTGCCTGAGATGATGGGCGCGTGGACAGATGGGCTCTTGGCACAGCAAAGGCGGCAAGCTAAATTGCGTTCGGTCGCGAACCATTTAGACAGTCACAATCAAAAGAGCAATCAAAAAGACATCGATAATGATGTGCCAAATCCATTTGCTGCAAACAAATCTGACCGCTGGGAGCAAGCAGTATCCGTACTAGAAAAACGCAAAGCGCTGTTTCGTCAGGCAGGAATATTGCTGCATGACCGTAGCCAAACCGCGATTGTATTGGTAATGACTGCCGATGTATTACCATTGGCAGAGACCAAACGCGCTATCGAACAGTTACAGGACAGTAAACTGCCGCCAGCAGCGATAGTGGTCAATCAACTGATAACACCAACACAAACTGATGAGTTTTGGCAACATCGTGCCGAGCGCCAGCAGCAGCTAATGCATGATATCGAAAAGAGTTTTACGAATTATCCACTGTATCCAATTTATCTACAGAAAACAGATATACGCGGTACTGGTGCATTAAGTACTTTACTAGAGGTATAGTTATATAAAAAAAGTTATATAACTATGCCCCATAAAGAAATGTTGTTACTCAACTGGTATTATTCAGCCCCACGTGACTGTAATTTGCTAGCCAGCGACCATGCCATATCTGCGCGTAGTAACTGAGCCTGTTCAGACTTACCGCTACTTAGCGACGACCACTGCGGTTTGCCACGGGCTTTTTTGAGCTCACTTGGCAATTTATGTGTCGGCCATGGTGTGACGGTGTTGCTTTCGTCATCTAACGACTGTTCAATACTGGATTTCTCACCTTTATACAGCAATTGCGTGGCATCAGTTGCTGCATGACCACGATGACGCAGGGCGGTGAGTAAATCTATCGCACGAGTGGCGAGCAAGGTTAGGGTAGCAGGGTCGATATACAAACGTTTTACCCCAGTGATTCTATCAGCGATGCTACTGGTATTAGACAATAGCCCACCTGCGATACCACCTATCGCGGCACCCAATCCCAACGTCGTGCCTAGTGCTGCCGCATCAATACCCAAGCCTAATAATGCGCCCGCTGCCGCGCCAGATGTGGTGCGAATACCATAGCTTTTGAGCAGTTCAGGGTCAAAAGGGTCTTGCTGATACGCTTGTAATTCAAGTGGTGTTGCTGCCACGGCATTATCATAAAACTTATATAAATTGAGTAGGTTGTGCTGCATCGCCCGTTCACTTTGTCTAACGGCCTCTTGCATTTGTTCCAATACTGGCATTGGGTCATCATCTTCATTAATCTCGCGCACAAATGATGCAACATTTAACAAAAAGTCGGCAATGATGATATTGGCCTCATCATAGAGTTGCGCCCAGTTCTCCGTACGGCGTACCATCAATTGCTCAAGCATCTCCGAGTGAGTAAGCATGGTGGCGAGATTTTGCCATAGGCGCATTTCATCTGCAAATTCAAACGCCACTGAGTCAAAACGGGTCGAGATATGCAGATTACGTCTGGCGAGCATCGTTTGCCAATCATCGATATTGGCATCCTGACTGTCCGTAAAGTTAAATACTGGCATGACAGGTATCGCGGCCCACGATAAAATAGCCAGCTCGTCTTTATACTTACCAAGTACAGGCTCACGCGCGTCGACGACATAAATGGCCATGTCACTTGCCAGCAACTGACGGATAACTTTGGCTTCTTGGCTATAGTCCTCATTGCTAATTAACGCATCCCCACCTTGGGCAATGTCTGCTGCCAAAAATTGCTGCAAACGTTCAATACCATCACGGCGGCTGGCCGTATTGTCTTCTAGCCAATCCATCAGCCCTGAGGCGTCCTCTAGACCCGGAGTATCATATAGTATGACCAAATCTTCACCGGTTTGGCTGTCTGTTAGTTTGGCTTGCTCCACATGACGCGTGGTTGCAGCCTCGTTCTTGACCTCACCAAAATAGACATCACGTAATAGTGTGCGCAGGATAGAGGTCTTACCCGTATTGGTATGACCAACGACTGCTAATTTAAGTGCTGCACCACTGGCTATCGTGGTTTTTTTACCAGAGCGCGCTGTCAGATTTTCAGATTCATCAGCAGAATAATCTATGGGGGTGGTATTAACATTGTCCTGAGTAGATGCTGTTGCCTCTGGGTTCATTAGGTTGCTGCTAGGGTCGTCTTTTAGTGCCTTGTCAGCAAATAAACCGACGGGTTGACCATTGGTCTTATTATTATCCATCTTATGATTCCATATCATTTGTATAAAAGCTATTGAGTAAAGCTAAGGACATAACGCTACTTAGTGTCCACTAAACCAATTTTTCGAGCAGAGAGCGCGGTTTGCCACTGTTGATAGCGAACATCTTGATTTCCCGCCACCTGCTCCGATGTTTGCTTTTTTAAATCTGCCGTACTTGAAACATCGTTATTTGAAATATCAGCATTAATATTAATACCATTGTCAGTCAAGCTGGTATCACCAAGCAGTTGTACGATGAGACCATCTGTCGCATGCTCTGCGATACGATCGAGTTTACGTAGGGTGCCACGGTCAGGCAGGGCTTTACTATGAATACCTAATAACACCTGCACTGGGTGCCTATCAAGATAGCTTGTCAAGCGGTCCATATCATCGCGATCATCAACGATACCGAAATCCTCTATCTCACTATTATCATTAATATTGGCATCCAGACCCTCAAGCCACCAGTTATCCTGCTCTGATGGGTATTCGAGTAAAGCCACCAGTTTCTTGCCAGTACTGACCGTCGCTTTTGGGGCGATAGGGGCGGGTGCTGCCTTAAAATCATCAGCATCAACCACATGACGCTGCCAAAAATTCAAAATCTTTTGATAATAAGGCTGCTTGATATCCAAACGCATCTTTTTACGACGGAACATCAACGCGCAAAACGCCCAAGCGATTGCTCTAGGTACAATACCGTACATCAGCAGACTACCAACCAATAACCCCGCCCATTGCCGCGCGACAGACAGCGGCATCGCATCGGTTACCAAGCGACTCTGAACGATAGCGGTACTGTCTGGCACACCAAACCCTACCATGCTTGGCAGCCAGCCGAGTATCTGAGTCAACGTGATAAGCGCCTGATCTGATAGAAGTGTCGACTCCCAGCTAAAACTGTACTGACGCACAATCAATAAAAACACAATCGCCAGCAGCATACCGGTTAATGTAGCGAGCCACAATTGATGGCTAAAGCGTCCCAAATACCAACGCATACCGCTGTGCTGTAATTGACGCTCGTACAAGTCAACGGCCGCCTTAGTCACATCATCCTTGCCACGGATGAGATAGCTAGGACTGACAAAATTGGCAAACCAATTCGAAGACTGCTTGCCTTGGTTGATTAACGTCATCATTAGCCAGCCTAAGAGCATAACGGTATGAAAGCCAAGCAGACAGACGAGCACATAAAAGAAATTAACCACATTGGTCTGAAGTAGGGTAAACAATCCCAAAAATCCTGAGATACACCACACCACGCTCATAACCACCATGATGCCCTTTATGCGACCGTCAATCTTACCGAGCACACGTGCCAGCGCGCCGTTACTATCGATACGCGAGGCGCGGCGATGCAGTTTTTGGATAGGTTTTCCATCCTCACCTTGCAGTTTTTCGGTAATCAGTAGCGGGTCAGTAGCAAAAACATGCTGCTGCGTCTCAAGCGTACGTACCAGCTCAGTCAATTGGTCTTGGGGTGATAGCATAGTGCGATGATATCCCTATAAAAGCGTTGGTTAAAAAGTATAAGTATGATTTTATTATGTCAATGCTTACTTAAAAATGTTGAGTATTCTACCCATTAGTGATTATTGTAGCTCATATAGCGCGGCGATAACTTCTATTATTCTTAGCGTTTTATCATAGTAAATGTAAAGTAAATGAGCCAAAATGAATGCAGGTTAGCAACAGCTAATAATACAGAGAGCAATAAGGAAAACCTTGTGAACCAGAAAAACTATTTAGTTATTGGCGGCACCGGTGGTATTGGTCAAGCGATTGTGAAAAAGCTACTACAACGGAGTGCTAATGAACAAAGTGATGGAAATACAAGGGTATACGCCACTTATCACAAAAGTCAGCCTGACTTTGCGGCAGATAATTTGTATTGGATATCGATGGATGTGAGCGATGAGGGTAGTATCGAACAAGCCATTGCTGATATTAAGCAACAAACTCCCCATATCGATTGGGTGATTAACTGTGTCGGCTTATTACATACAGCACACAATCAGCCAGAAAAAGCACTACGACAACTGGAGACGGGCTTCTTTTTGCAGAGTATGCAGATTAACGCTTTAGCAAGTTTGCTGATTGCCAAGCATATCAGACCATTACTGGCAAAATCTGAACGTGACGCCGACAAGCCTGCCATTTTTGCGACCATATCCGCCCGTGTTGGCAGTATTAGTGATAATCATCTGGGTGGTTGGTATAGCTACCGTATGAGTAAAGCGGCGCTAAATATGGGTATGAAGAATTTGAGCATTGAATGGAGTCGGTCGCTAAAGGATGTCTGCGTGGTCGTCATGCAGCCAGGTACGGTTGATACCCAGTTATCTTCACCTTTTCAAGGCAATGTGGCTGACGAAAAGCTGTTCTCGCCAGCCTATAGCGCCGAGCGTTTACTGGAAGTGCTTGATAGGATGAGCGCTGCCCAATCTGGCAGTTTTGTCGATTGGGCAGGTGAGTCCATACCTTGGTAAAAGATTGGTAAAAACACGATTCATAAAAACAAAAAAGCGCTGAATTATTTATGCGCTTTAAAATTAATTAGCGACAAATAAATCCATAAACTCATTGACCGGTGTTTGCTCTAAGCGTTGTTGGTCATCACATAGTGCAAAAATATCCGCACAGCGACTGTCAATAAAACGCGTTGCCAAACTTGCTCGGAACTTTGCTTCTAATACAGGGATGCCTTCTGCACGGCGGCGTTTATGGCCAATCGGGTATTCCACAGCGACTTTATCAGTACTACTGCCGTCTTTAAAGAATATTTGAATGGCATTGGCAATCGAGCGTTTGCTTGGGTCATGATAATCTTTTGAATAATCGGTATCCTCTACGACAACCATCTTACGACGCAACTCATCAATCAAAATATGATGCTGTTCATGATAGTCGTCTTCGTAGTTTTCTGCCATCAAGTCGCCCGTTAATAAAGGCACGGCGACCATATATTGCAGACAATGATCACGATCGGCAGGATTATCAAGCGTGCCTTCTTTAGAAATGATTCGAATGGCTGAATCATGGGTAGTTAGGACGATTTTTTCGATCTCATCAATCCTATCGTCGATACGCGGATGCAGAATGACTGCTGCTTCACAGGCAGTTTGTGCATGGAACTCAGCAGGGAAGCTTATCTTAAATAAGATATTTTCCATCACATAACTGCCAAACTCACGCTGAAAGGTAAAGCGGCGCTCGTTTTCAGGTTTGAGTGCCAAGTCTTTATTGGTATGGCTAAATAAGACATCATAAAAGCCCCATTGCGGCGCAGTTAATGCACCCGGGATACCCATCTCGCCGCGACGGGTAATATCGACCAAGCGTACCGCACGACTGGTGGCGTCACCTGCCGCCCAAGACTTACGGCTACCAGCATTTGGCGCATGGCGATAGGTACGTAATGCTTGACCATCGACAATCGCTTGCGAGATGGCTGCCATGATGCGCTCACGTGGCAAGTCATATAATTTAGCAACCACCGCTGTCGAGGCAAGTTTTACTAGGAAGACATGATCGAGCCCGACACGATTAAATGAATTGTCTAGAGCAAGCACGCCTTGAATCTCATGCGCCATAATCATCGCTTCTAAAACGTCGCGCATGGTGAGCGGTGCTTTATTTTGGCTGACATTCTGCTGACTGATATAGTCCGCCACTGCCAAAATCCCGCCTAAGTTGTCCGAAGGATGACCCCATTCGGCAGCGAGCCATGTATCGTTATAATCAAGCCAGCGCACCATACAGCCAATATCGAAGGCCGCTTTGATAGGGTCGAGTCGATGGGAAGTACCGGGAACACGCGCGCCATTAGGGGTAATCTGATCATCGCAATCGGGTCCTAGATGCTTGGTACATTCAGGAAAGCGCAATGCCAGTAGTCCGCAGCCTAGCGTATCCATCAGGCAGTAGCGGGCGGTATTCCAAGCATCAGCGCTATTAGGCGAGTCGTTATCGATAGAGTAATTAAGCACGTAATCGGCAATTTTTTGAATCTCATCGTCGTACTCTGGACGAATATTGCTCTCTACGGTGGCATTTTGAGTGTTAGACATAATCGTTACTCCTTCCTTGAGTCAAATATTTGAGCGATTAAACATTAAGCGATGCGCTTTAACGGTCTATTAGTTAGAGTTTCTATTAATAAACCATTTGTTAATCAACCATCCATCAAAAATAACATACTCAATATCGAACAACAGTGAAGTCGTGTAAGACTGTTTTATCGTTTAATAATTTTTGATGAATCTATTCAAGGTAAAGGTAAAAAGACGCGCGGCCATCAAATCATGAGATAAACCAAACCGACAATGAATAAAAGCGCCAGTATCAAGAGTAAAAAGCTGAGGATGCTACTTACCATTCCTGAGCTTTCTTTTTTTACTTTTACTTTTTTAATGACGGGCAAAGCCATGGTGACATGCTCAAGGCCGTCTTCAAGATAGCGCTCACCTTCAGCAATAAAGCCGAGTGACTCATAGAAGTGTAGCAAGTAAGTCTGGGCGGAGATGATGATGGTTTTTTTACCATACTTTTTACGGCAGTACTTGATAGCCTCAAGCATTATTTGACGGGCAACGCCATTGCCTCGGTGCTCTGCTAGCACCAAAACTCTGCCAATCGCAGGTATGGGACCTGAAGGGTTAACCGAGGATCTTTTGTGATTAAATTGCGGCGGGATAATGCGGCAATAGCCAATCAAGGCTTCATTTTGATGGGCGACCAGATGTAAGCAATCAAAATCTACCTCGTCCATATCTTGATACGGGCAGTTTTGCTCAACCACAAATACTTGTGAGCGGGCTTTTAAAATATGGTAAAGATCAACGGTGGTCAGCTCATCAAAGGTTTTTATAGAAAATTCACAGGTCATAGTCAAATAGCTTCTAACGATTTAAAGGGCGTTCATAGGGTAACAATATAAATTTTAAATATTCTAAATATAGCAATAATGCATCAAAGACTGAGCATTATAACGATTTCGCCCTGCATTAACTATTTAAGGTTTGACTGATTTTATCTAAATTCAAACTATCAGACATGGCATTGAATATCTCATAGTATTTACCGTGATTGGCATAAAGCTCGTCGTGCGTGCCAGTCTCCATCACACGGCCATTTTCAATCACCACCAAATCATCGGCATCGATAATTTGCGAGATATTGTGCGAGACGATAATTACGGTACGGTCTTTTTTAATTAAATCTAGGCTGTGCTTAATCTGCTGCGTGGCGATGGCATCAAGGCTGGCGGTTGGTTCATCCAAAAATACAATCGGTGGGTCTTTTAAAAACATACGTGCCAGCGCAATACGCTGCTGCTGACCACCAGAAAGCAGTTTGGCCTCACTTTCATAACCTTCAGGCATGCCAAGGATTTGCTCATGAATAGAGGCTTGTTTGGCGGCGTCAATAATTTCCTCATCAGTGGCATCCATCGCCCCATAACGAATGTTGTCGGCGATGGTCCCTGAGAAAATATGGTTTTTTTGTAGCACCAAGCCGATTTGTTCACGCAAGTTATGGGTGCTGTAGTCTTCTAGATTGCGACCATCAAGACAAATAGTGCCGCTACTGGGGTCATAGAATTTAACCAATAAATTAATAATGGTGCTTTTACCTGCGCCGCTTAATCCGACCAAAGCGGTAATGCGATTGGGATAAATATTAAAACTCACATCATGCAGCGCCTGTTTGCCATTCGGATAGGAGAAATTGACATCTTTTAGCTCAATATGACCCTTTAAATCGGTGCATTTGACTTTGCCTTCGTTCTCAATCGCTTGGTCATCGTCCAAGATATCAAAGAAGCCTTCAGCATAAGTGAGTGCATTATTGATTTGGTCATAGATACGGTGCAATTCGCGAATGGGGGCGGCGACGTTTTGAAACAGCAGTATATGAAACATAATCGCGCCAATGGTCATCTGCCCATTGAGCACAAAATACGAGGTCAAAACAATAATGACGACCACGCCGATTTGCTCGATAAAGGTTTTGCCAGCGTTATACATAAACGCGATACTGCGAATACGTAGCTGATTGGCGGTCATATCCTTTTGGATTTCCCAGTGCTTATCGGACTCAATCGGCTCACGAACAAACGACTTAATAACGGTGATAGAGTCAATAATCGAGATTACCAAGCCGCTTTTGGTCTCACGGTATTGGCGCATTTGTTTGCGGAATCCTTGCAAACGATTGGCTTGGCGCTGACTGACAAAAAAGTAAATCGGCACGATAACCAAACCGACCATACCGACCCAAAAATTGGCATTAAACATAATGATTAATGACACGATGGCACTGGCAAACAGCGGCAGCATGTCAATAAAGAAGTTTTGCACCAGTTGCGTGAGGCTGCTGACACCCAAATCAATACGGGTTTGCAGCTTACCACTGGCGTTCTCATCACTGGTATAAAACGCCATTTTGTAAGACAAAATACGGTCGACCACTTTTTGAGACAAATCACGCGATAGGTTAATACGGATACGCTCACCAAAGTAGCGCTGACCAAAGGTGATGATGACGTTTAGTATCTCTTTCACCAATAAAATCACACTAATCAGCGTGAGTAGTCTTATGCCTTCTACCCATGGGTCGGGCAAATCGACAATATTGGTTAAGGTGTCAATGGTATATTGCAAGACAAAGGCGTTAACCTGCGCGGTAAACGACCCTAATACCGTTAATATCAAGGTTAAAATGAAAAGCCCGCGATAGGGCCTTGCAAACTCTCCCAGCCTTTTTAGAATTGACCACAGCAAAGCCCCCCGTTCTGCTTTCTTAGTGGGAGGCTTATTATCTAAAGGAACACGGCGTGGAGAATTACTCATAATATTAAGGCGCTATTTAATGTCAGTTAAATCATTACCATTGATTGTAGTACATTTTATAAATAGACCGCTATTATAAAGGCTTTAATTGGTAGCCTAAAATCTGCTAACTAAAAACTATCATTTGGCACAAAAACTTCACCAACCATAATTCGGCGAGCAGAGCGGCTCATGGATACTTTTTTGGCTTGCCATCGACCAGCGACTTGTTCGGTTTTACCACCAACTAAAAGCGTTCCTGATGGATGCCCAAAGCGCACTTCACCTAATTCGCTACCACCAGCTGCTTCATTGACCAATGTACCTTGGGTGGTTGCTGCTGCGGCAATCGCCACCGCTGCTGTACCCATCATCGCATGATGAAGTTGACCCATGCTCATGGCACGTACCACTAAGTCAATGTCTGCTGCCTCAACTGCTTTTCCACTTGAGGCGCTATAACTTTGTGCAGGGGCAACCCAAGCAATTTTTGGGATATGCTGACTGGCTTGTGCTTCAGAGACGTCTTTAAATAAGCCCATTGCAACGCCGCCTTTAGCACGGATTTTCTCAAGCTTAGCTAAGGTTTCGCTATCACTATTGATATCACCTTGCAGTTCCGTACCGGTAAAGCCTAAATCTTCTGCTTTCATAAAGATGGTTGGGATACCGGCACTGATAAAAGTTGCTTTGACGCTATCGGTATTTAGACCACAGCCAGACACATCAAAATCATCGATTAGATTGTTGGTCGGGAACATATCACTAGAGGAATCAACCGGGTCGATAAATTCGATTTTGACTTCGGCAGCAGGGAAGGTGACACCATCTAATTCAAAGTCGCCGGTTTCTTGCACTTGTACTTTGCCTTGTGCGTCTAAGTAAACAGGCACATGAGCGATAATGGTTTTACTAATATTCTCTTGCCAAATACGCACTTCGCAAATGCCGTTGCTCGTATTATTACTGACACTAGCTTTCACTTTAGCCGCGTCAATCAAGCCCATATTAATCGCACAAGCGCCAACCGCAGCGGTTAAATTACCGCAATTTCCCGTCCAATCAATCATAGGCTTGGCGATATTGACCTGTCCAAACAAGTAGTTCACATCGTGGTCTGTCTTATCAGACTCAGATAAGATTACGGTCTTAGAAGTGCTAGAGCTGCCATTGCCCAAGCCGTCAATTTGCTTACCATAAGGATCAGGGCTACCGATGACCCGCAATAGAAAATTATCGCGCGCCTTGCCAGCAATTTGGCAGCGCTCTGGTAAGTCTGATAATTTAAAGAAAGTACCTTTTGAGGTACCGCCGCGCATATAGGTGGCAGGGACAGAGACTTGTGGGGCAAATTTTGGTGTGTTTTTTAAAGGTGTATGTTGTGAAGTTGATTGGGTCATTAGGGGAAATCCTTTAATTAATTATCTAATATTATTTTCAAAAGCATGGTTAAAAGTAATGATTAAGGTTTACCGAGTGAGTTTACGCCACCAGTAGAATTGACTGAGGCTATACTCAGACCAGTGAGCGTGCGCTTAATATCAATAGCATCATGCGTTTTACTGCTGATTGAGCCTAGCGTATTTATTTGAACATCGTTGATTTCATCATAGCTCACATGAGCCTTAGACCATGGGAAACCTGTCTTCACTGTTAGATTTTCGAGGTGACCTGATGTATTGGCTTGTAGGACAGTAAGTGCTGCCTGAGATTGTTTTATATAGCCACATATCTCATTTTTACCACCTTCTACTTCCCAAGCGCCGTTACCGGTATCGTGATTAATAGATACTTCGACATCATCGCTATAGTTATCACAAGCGGCTACCGGATCTTGCATAGCTAAGGCGTTATGCTCAGCCAAAAAATTTTCTACATTATTTGATGATAAAAGGTAGTAACTTTGACCAAGATAAAGGACAACACACGCAATAAACAATTTGAACCAGCTCATAACAACCTCTCTTAATAGGAAAATATAAATCGTTATTATGCCGAATTTCCTAATAATTGTTGAATAATTTACAAGCTTTTTGATGTCGTGGTTGTCAGTTGATAATAGGATGGCAATTATTAAAAAACCGATGCCGTATAATTTATACAACATCGGCTCTTTAATTATTTAACACTCATGACACTTACGCAATATCTAGCGTGCCATCGATAAATTCTTTGGCAAAGCGCTGGAGCATACCGCCCGCGTTATACATTTTAACTTCATCAGCGGTATCTAAACGGCAGATAACGGGCGCTTTATCGACAGTACCGTCTTTACGATGAATCACTAGCGTCATCTCGCCGCCAGCGGATACTTCGCCTTCGATATCAAATACTTCGGTGCCATCGATATTTAGGGTGTTACGATTGACACCTTCTTTAAACTGCAAAGGTAGTGCGCCCATACCGACCAAGTTTTGACGATGGATACGCTCAAAATCTTCAGCGACAACCACTTCTACGCCAGCTAAACGCACACCTTTGGCAGCCCAGTCACGGCTTGAGCCTTGACCATAGCCGTCACCGGCGATGATGATTAGCGGCTGCTCGCGGTTCATATAGGTTTCAATTGCTTCCCACATGCGCATGACCTGACCTTCTGGCTCAACTCGGGCTAATGAGCCTTGGATAACGTCACCTTTTTCATCGCGTACCATCTCATTTAGCAATTTAGGGTTGGCAAAGGTTGCACGTTGGGCGGTTAAATGGTCGCCGCGATGGGTCGCATAAGAGTTATAATCTTCCGCAGGCAGACCCATAGTATCAAGGTACTCGCCAGCGGCTGAGTCACCCAAAATCGCATTAGACGGTGATAAATGGTCGGTAGTGATGTTATCACCCAATACCGCCAATGGACGCATGCCTTTTAGCTTATTCATCGCCGCCATTTTGCCTTCCCAATACGGCGGACGGCGGATATAAGTGGTCTGCTCGCGCCAGTCATAGAGTGGGCTTAATGCTTTTCCGGTGTCTTTTTTGGCTTCATCAAACATCGGAATATAAACGGCATTAAATTGCTCAGGCTTCACGGCTTTGGCAACGATAGCATCAACTTCGTCATCATCAAACCAGATGTCTTTTAGATACACGTCATTGCCGTCTTGGTCTTTACCCAACGAGTCTTTTTCAATATCAAAACGAATATTACCGGCGATAGCATAAGCAATAACCAGTGGTGGCGACGCTAAAAACGCTTGCTTAGCATACGGGTGGATACGACCATCAAAGTTACGGTTGCCAGATAGTACCGCGGTGGTAAATAGGTCACGCTCGATGATTTCTTGCTCAATCTTAGGATCAAGCGCGCCACTCATACCGTTACAAGTGGTACAAGCAAAGCCAACCACATCAAAGCCGATTTCTTGTAGCTCAGGCATCAGACCGGCTTCTTCTAGGTACATTTTTACCGTTTTTGAGCCGGGTGCTAAAGATGATTTCACCCAAGGCTTACGCAATAAGCCTTTCTTATTAGCATTACGCGCAACCAGACCAGCAGCAACCATATTGCGCGGGTTAGACGTATTGGTACAACTGGTAATCGCGGCGATAATCACCGCGCCATCTGGCATTAGACCATCTTTTGGTTCAGGTAATTTATCACCTTCACCGTGAGCAATCCCTTTCGCAACCAAATCTGTGGTTGATACGCGTGCATGCGGACGTGAAGGGCCTGCCATGTTACGGACAACAGCTGATAAATCAAACTCAAGCACACGGTCATAAACCGCATTTTCCATGCCGTCAGCCCATAGACCGGTCTGCTTAGCATATTGCTCGACCAGTTTAATTTGAGCCTCAGAACGACCGGTTAGGCGTAGATAATCGATGGTTTGCTCATCGATATAGAACATCGCTGCGGTTGCGCCATATTCTGGGGTCATGTTTGAGATAGACGCACGGTCACCAACGCTTAATTGGCGTGCACCTTCACCGAAGAATTCGATATAAGTAGAGACTACGCCTGCATCACGCAAGAACTCGGTCATCGCCAATACCAAATCGGTACCAGTAATGCCTTTTTGTAATTTGCCGGTTAATTTAACACCAACGTAATCTGGCAGTCGCATATAAGACGGATTACCTAGCATGACGCTCTCAGCTTCAAGCCCGCCCACCCCAATTGAAATCACACCCAATGCATCAACCATCGGGGTATGGCTATCGGTACCAACCAAAGTATCGGCAAACGCTACTTGTTCACCAGCTTTATTTTGTACCACTTGTACAACCGGCGACATTTTTTCTAAGTTGATTTGGTGCATGATGCCGTTACCGGGCGGTACGACGTTGACGTTATCAAAGGCATACTGACACCAGTTGATAAAGTGGAAACGGTCATCGTTACGGCGCTCTTCGATAGCGCGGTTTTTCTCAAAAGCGTTCTCTTCAAAACCTGCATGCTCAACGGCTAGTGAATGGTCAACAATCAATTGCGTTGGGACTATTGGATTCACTTTTGATGGGTCACCGCCTTGCTCAGCGATGGCGTCACGTAGACCAGCCAAATCAACAAACGCGGTCTGACCTAGGATATCATGACAAACGACGCGAGCAGGATACCAAGGAAAATCTAGGTCTTGCTTGCCTTCGATATGTTGCTTAAGCGCTGCGGTTAAGTCTTCTGGTGGGCAGCGGCGTACCAAGTTTTCACACAATACTTTTGAGCAGAACGGTAGCTTGTCATACGCGCCAGCTTCGATGTTTTCGATGGCTTCACGGGTATCAAAGTAATATAAATCTGTGCCAGGTAATGGCTTTTTAAAGGGTTCATTCATCGGTTGTACAAGGGCGTTGTCCATAAGTCACCTTTCGCTGTTGGCTGGTTGCAATGAGGGCTACTCGTAAAAGAGTTTTTGATAATTTTGATAAAAAGAGAGGTTCTTTTAGCAAAGCATTATCTAGCGTTGATGATTAAGCGCTAAAAATCAGCTTTACTAAAAAAACGGGCATTCATTAGAAAAATATGGCTAAGCGCATGAGAAGTAATTGTAGGATGTGCCTTACGCATTAATAAGACAGCACACCCTACAAACCTTCTATATCACGAAAAATTAACGCGCACTCATCTCTGGTACTGGACGTAATTCTTCACCAGTATATTCCGCACTTGGGCGAATGATACGGTTATTGGCACGTTGCTCAAACACATGAGCGGCCCAGCCTGTTAGACGCGAGCAAACAAAGATTGGCGTGAACAGTTTGGTTGGAATACCCATAAAGTGATAGGCAGACGCATGGAAAAAGTCAGCGTTACAGAACAATTTTTTCTCGCGCCACATGACTTCTTCACAGCGAACTGAAACAGGATAAAGCACTTCATCACCAACATCGGCTGCTAGCTTCTCAGCCCAACCTTTAATAACGACGTTACGTGGGTCTGATTCGCTATAAATAGCATGACCAAAGCCCATGATTTTGTCTTTACGCGCCAGCATTGCCATCATCTCAGACTCTGCTTGATCAGGAGAGGTAAAGCCTTCAATCATATCCATCGCCGCTTCATTGGCGCCGCCATGCAAGTGACCGCGTAATGAGCCAATCGCGCCGGTGATACAAGAATGGATATCAGATAGGGTGGAGGCACACACACGCGCAGTAAAGGTTGATGCGTTAAACTCATGCTCAGCATAAAGAATCAGTGATACATTCATTACCTTGGTATGCAGCTCGTTTGGTTTTTCACCTTTAAGCAGATGTAAGAAATGACCGCCAATCGTATCGTCGTCGGTTTCGGTTTCGATGCGCACATTGTCGTGGGTAAAGCGATACCAATAATTGATGATTGATGGGAATACCGCCAGCATACGATCTGTTTTATCATTCTCTTGTGAGAAGTCAGTTTCCATCTCAAGGTTACCAAGCATCGAGCAACCGGTACGTAATACATCCATCGGATGGGCGTCCGCAGGAATACGCTCAAGCACATCTTTTAATGCTTGAGGTAAGCCGCGTAAACCTTTCAATTTAGTCTGATAAGCATCAAGCTCGCTTTGGGTTGGCAAGTTGCCGTATAGAAGCAAGTAGGCCACTTCTTCAAAGATGCATTTGTCAGCCAGCTCTGATACATCATAACCACGATAAGTCAGACCTGAGCCTGATTTACCAACCGTTGATAATGAAGTCTTGCCAGCAACCTGACCACGTAGACCTGCGCCTGAAAGTTCTTTCTGTGCTGCCATGCTTAAATTCCTTTTATAGATAGCTTTTTTGAGAAAGCGTTAATAAGGGTTTCGGTATTATTAAATAGCCATCAATAAAACTGAATACCAATGATATTGCTAAGATGTTCACTGATGGCTTATTTGCATGTTTCTTGATTATCTTTACTTATTTACTATCGGCAAATAATTTATCGAGCGTTTGCTCAAACTCATGATAGTTTAAGAAGTCATAAAGCTCCATACGAGTTTGCATGGTATCGACGACTTTTTCTTGCGTGCCATCATCAAGCAGATGCTGATAGACGTTTAATGCCGCTTTATTCATCGCACGAAACGCTGATAATGGATAAAGTACCATATCAACCCCAACCGCATATAACTGTTCGGTAGTATAAAGGTCGGTTTGACCAAACTCAGTCATATTGGCAAGGACTGGAATATCGAGTACATCGGTAAACTTACGGTACATCTCGATATCCGTCAATGCTTCTGCAAAAATCATATCAGCACCAGCTTCTTGGAAAGCGACCGCGCGCTCAACCGCTGCATCAAGCCCTTCAACAGATAGTGCGTCTGTACGAGCCATAACCACAAAGTCTTTATCCGTTTTGGCATCAAGTGCCGCTTTTAGGCGATCAACCATCTCAGAGATACTAACGATTTCTTTATTTGGGCGATGACCACAGCGTTTTTGCGCGACTTGGTCTTCGATATGTACCGCTGCAACGCCTGCTTTTTCCATTTTCTTAATGGTTTGGGCGATGTTAAATGCGCCGCCAAAGCCGGTGTCGATATCGACCAATAATGGTGTATCAACCGCATCGGTAATACGGCGTGCATCTTCTAAAACGTTATCAAGGCTGGTCATACCCAAGTCAGGCAGACCAAATGAGGCATTGGCCACGCCAGCACCAGAGAGGTATAACGCTTGATGACCGACTTGGGTTGCCATCATCGCCGTATAGGCGTTAATCGCGCCAGCAATCTGTAGCGGTTTGTTGTTATCGTTTTTTTGTTTCATTGCACTGCGAAAGCGAGCGCCTGCTGATAAAGTCATGTCGTAGTCCTTACGTGGAGGGATAATCTTATTAATATGAGGCAAGGTGTCATTGTTGTGCCTGATTATACCCAATTATCCATGATTACAAAGCGGTGTTTTATATCAAATCATTAGTAATACTTAATATAATTATTAATACAGTTAAATGCATTCATATTATGAATAGCTATATCCAATTTTTAGAGATTTACTGAGATTACTATTCATATTGCTAAAGTTAAAAAATCTTCGCCATACTATTATTTACATTTAGTTACAAATAGCTTGGTTTTTTAATCTACTTATGCCTTTGGCAATAAATAATAAATGAGAGGACTTATAAATAAAAAGCCCTGATAGCTAAGCTAAAAGGGCTTTTATGATAAAAGGTTTTCTAAGTACTTTTAACCAGAATTAACCAAGGAATCCTGCAAGATTGGCTAGGAACAATAGCGCAAAGCCTGCTAAGAATATCAGTCCTGCAATGGATAAGGCATTCATACCGGCTGATATTTTTTGATGACTGCGTACCAGTGAGTAGTTGAGCCAACCAAAGATAGGCGCAGAGACAAACGCCGATATCATGGCAAATTTCAGCATTGAGCCTAATTGTCCGGTAAAGAAGGTGATAATCACCAGTCCGCCACCAATCGCATAAGTGGTCCAAAAAGCGATTTGTTTCTTATTAATCTCGCTTTGACCTTTAATCAAACGCCAGCATTCAGCATTGGCGCGGCCATAGCCATCAGCACAAGTAATAGTAGTACCAAACATACACATAAAGGCGACGAACGCGACCAGTAGTCGTGACCATTCACCAATGGTTGCCGTATACATATTAATCAGCTGGTTAATATAAGCGCCACCAACCAATTCAATCTCTTGACCTGAACCATACTGGACAAACACCCCTAACGCTAAGAAAAACAGCGCCAAAATAGCCGAAACCGCATAGCCAACGTTAAAGTCCAATAAGCCTTGGCGATGCGTGGTGTTATCAGCTTTTCTTTTTGCTGAGGTCCACATCGAGGTAATAGCAGCAAACTCAAGCGGCGCTGGCATCCAGCCCATCAGTGCCACAATGAAGCCTAAAGTTGCAAGATTCCAAGGAGAGGCGGCAACAAAATCCACCGCCATAACCGTTGGCTTGCCCGCGGCAATCACGACCGCTGCTACCGTGGCTGACGTCAGGGCAATCATAATCCACTTAGTCACGCCATCGAGCAGCTTATAATGACCGGCAATCAAAAAGAACCATGAGACCGCAACGATGATTAAAGCCAAGCTCATGGTGGATAGACCAAGAGAGGCGGGTAGCATAAAGCCTAATATCACCGCCGCAATCAAGGATACCGCACCGGTACTAATCACCGCTGATAGAATAGAGAGGAGAAAATAAATCCAAAGATAGGCTTTTGAGCGTTTGGCATAGCCTGCGATTAAACTCTCGCCGGTGTCATAAACGTAATCGGTACCGAAGCGAAAAAACGGGTACTTAAACACGTTAGCTAGAATAATCATAATCGCCAGCTGCCAGCCATAGAGTGCACCAGCCTGTGTCGATGAAATCAGATGCGAGCCACCGATAGCAGCGGTCGCCATTAAGATACCGGGTCCAAAAATCCGCCAGCTAAATCCTTCTCGCTGCGCGGTCACGGTAGCGCCATCGTCCGTGGCGCTCGGGTTGTTGAGTGGTTGTGTGGTCATGAATACCTCGAAATGGTTAAAACGGCAAATTATCACTTACCTGTGTCAGCTTGCCAATGATCATGAGAGAAACGATTTATCAGATAGCTAAATATAAAACGATTCGTCTTGTCTCGACTTTAGCATAATGCTGCTAGACAGGATAATGATTATTCTAATTATTATTACTAATAGTTTGCATGCTCATTCTCGATAGTTAGCATAATAATTTATGAATATCAAGGGTTTTGAGCAGGTATTTTTTGCCGGTTCTTTATAACACAATACGCCGCCGATATCTGCCATTTGGCGCTATTTAGAGCGCTTTAACGCTGTAAGGTAAAGCTTTGCTTGCGATAAGTGATACCGCGGCGCTCATAGACCTGATAAATCGCGCTCAGCAGGTCAGGGATTTTAGGATGGACAAAGTCTTTGAGGGTATGCAGGTAAATAGGAGAGGTGGCGTTTTCATGCAGCAGGCGTCGATAGACTATTTGCTCGGTGCGCACCGTTTTTAAGCTGGCAGGTACCAAGGTAATACCTTCGCCCGCGGCAACCAAGCCGAGCGCCACTTGTAAATCACTGACGGTGGTGGTCATAAATGGCGAGATGCCATATTGGGCAAACAGATGTAGCAAGGGTTCGGTCACCGGTTCAAGAGAAGGCTGCTCGTTAGATGACTGTTTATGTCGGCTGCTACTTTTATCAGTAGCAGCGATATGGTTAATAGGCGTATTAATAGGTTGGGTGGTCGTTGATATAGGCAAGTGGGTTTGATGGTATAAAATCAAACGGTTATTTGCCAAATCAATCAGACGTTGCTCATCAATATGAGCGAGCGCATGCGCTTTAGGAAGCGCCACCATATAACGCTCATGACGCAATAATATCTGCTGAATCCATGGGTCTTGATGGGCAAAGCGTCCAAAACCTATGTCAATCTCACCGGTTTTTAAGGCTTCGATTTGCTGATAAGAGCTGATGTCCTTGAGATTGACCTCAATATCAGGATTGGACTGCTTGAGCTTAGCGATGACTTCGGGTAATAAGCCGTACAGCACCGATGGCACAAAGCCGATATTTAAGGCAGTACTTGGCGCCGATAAACGTTGGGTCATGCTAGTAACTGTATCAATTTCTGTCAGAATGGCGCTGATTTTATCGTAAAAGAAGACACCCGCTTCTGTCAGATGTAGCGGTCTATGATAACGGTCAACCAACTCCACCCCCATATCGGTCTCAAGCTGCTTGAGCAACCGGCTGAGCGTCGGCTGTGACAACCCTGTTTTGGTGGCAGCGGCGCTAAAGCTTCTTAAGTCCGCGATAGCAATAAAAGCATTGAGCTGTTTTAAATCCATATTGTGATGCCCATCTGTCTATTACGCTTATTTAACCGGATATGTTGGCTATTTTATATAAATAGGAGGAACAAGCGTAAAATTATACTTGAAGGAGAGCAGGCGACCCACTATATTGTGTGGTAACGATAGTGTTACAATTTAGCAAACAATTGATGTAAATTAGCCATACTAACAAAACGTGCAAACAAGCTGTATTTACTCTCATTCTAGCAATTTTCTATTTTTCGTGGCATTAACTGTTCTGGTATCACTTCATGAGCGATAAAAAAAGCAACCAAAGTGCGGATTTAGAGGCTAATTTAGCGAAAATTGCTAATGCTAAGCCGCGAAGACGCTCTCGTAAAGACAACATTTATGAGCGCTTTATCACGCGTGTCGAAAATGTAGACAGCAGCGATAATAATACCAATCGCGAACAAGCGAATGTCAACGACGGCAGGCTTGCGCCATTAAAACCGCTAAAAAACGCCGATAAGCTGTCATCATATGAGCCTTTGAGCGCCGCAGAGCTGGAATTATTTGCTAGCCAGCAAGATGAGTTGCGACAAGAGAGCAGTCTACAGGGAACGAATGCCACAAGCACGGGTGTTAATTTAGACTTTTCCGATGAAAACGAGAGTTTGGATAAAAGTCGTGTAGCCATAGCTGATATAAATGACTCATCAAATACTGAAGCAGATGACGACTATGCATATGAGGCTAATAACACTACTGCCAGAGAGACATCTTCGTTTTCTAGTGCAGCGCCTTTAGATGATGCAAATCGCATTTCTGAAAGCTCTGAAATCTATGAAACCTATGAGAAAAATGAAAGTATTGATATTAAAAGCCTTGATATCGACGATATAGCCACACAAAGCTCGACTATATTAATCCCAGCAAATGATAAGAAGCTGGCAAGTAGCAAAAAGCCGCTTATCATCGGGATGGTAGTTGGCTCATTATTGATTGCAGCGGTCGTATTGACCCTTATCTTTACCGGCTTCTTATCTACCAACACATCGACTGAGCCGGCGCTACCTACTAATGCTGGCACGCCTAAAAGCAATAGTGACAGCAGGGGCAATAAGGTAGCTACAGCAAGTAATACGCCTGATGCTAGCAATCAGTCGACCGTAGATGCTCAAACCAGTGTACCAAGCACTGGCAATAAAGACCTTGATAATAAAAACACTGCCAAGAATACACAAGGTGCCGATGGTCAATCTACCGCCGCCACGACCAATAATTCAGAAAATGAATCGGCATCTGAGCCAGCTATTACATACGAGGATTTTAGAGAAGAGTCACAAAGTACGTTATTTCGTGAGACCAACGATTGAGAAGGTTTAATATACTAAAAAGGCATTAAATCTGTGCTTCTATACCGTTTATCCGCTAATCCTAGCGCTCATACCAAAAACCGTTGCATCGTGTCATAGGTTACGTATCATCATATAAAGACGCGGATATATACCGCTCATCATATATATGGATACGGTACTGACTTATGAGCCCCTCAAGTAATGACATAAATCCTGATACCGCTACAAAGCTGCTTAGCAATAGCTTTAACAGTGATGATGTTATCTTGAATATCGAGGGTCGAAAGCGTATGCGTCGGCCCTATGAGCGCTACATGCAGCAGCAAGCCATGCAAAAATCGTTAGAGCATACTGCAGCTGATGTGACTATGGTACATAAGCTACATAAGCAGAGCGAGAACCATCAATCCTCAGATATCATTCATTCTAACGAAACGGTCACCTCTCACCAATCAACCTCTCTATTCTGTGCTGACACAGCTATACCTACAAAGAAACCTAGAAAGATTAGCTCGCTTAATCATGCCAAGTTTCTCAGCGTCATGGCTATCTTTTGCGCTGTCTTCTTGCTTGCCGTATTTGCCTTCAATTACTTACTCTCAAAAAATTCTCAGGTACCACTAGGAGTTAACAGCGCGTCAGTTGCTAAGCAAATGAATGCAGACTTAGTAACCGACCCTAATTCTACTCCTACTTTTATTGCACCACGAGATGAGACACAAAATGAAAGGCAAAATGGTAATGAGCAAATCAATATTATGAATGCCATAAATGCTATAAAAGTTAAAACAACGCTTAGTGAGCATGATTTTAGACAAGAGGCGCAGAATACCTTATTCCGTGACTCAGAAAAACAGGCCAGCCAGAAACCTGACATTGTTACTCAGCCAGAAATTAACCCGCAAGATTTTAAAGCAGAAGCTAAGAGCATCTTATATCGGGATGAGACTAAAGCAGGTAAATAATCTGAGACGGTCTTAATTTCAACGCCTGTCAGTGTTGCATAAGATAGGGCGTTGGTCTAAATGCTCAATAAGACAAGTTCAAGATTGGCTAATCTTATCTATTATAAATTTCGTAATTGCTCAATTAACCAGCGATGTATACCACTGTCGCTGGTACGTGGATGCCATGCTGCGATTACCTTAAAGGTAGGCGGCAATGCTTCGATTTCAATCTCTTTGACTTTATTATTTGGTAATAGTCGCGCAGGGTAAAAGGCAATCATGTCGGTGGTGTGTAGGATATCTGGCACGGCTGAAAAGCTAGGAACTGACATCACAATATGGCGTTTAAGCCCTTTTTCTGCAAACCATTGATCATGCGATCCGCGCAAATTGGCACGCGAAGGCGATACCACCAGCTGCGGGTGTGCGGCAACTTGCGCCAGTGTGAATATCTCTGTTGCAAAGGTGTTTTTATAACCCGTCACACATAAATGCTGTTCTTCAAATAGCGTCACATACGATAAATTATCAGGGATAAACTCTGGAAAAGTAATCAGCAAATCAAGTTCACCTGCCGCAATAAGCTGATTGATATTGTCTGAGGCAAAATCTCTCACTATCAGCTTTAAATGAGGCGCTTCACGGCGTGTGATACTAAATAACTGCGGCAATAATGCCTGCGTCGCATAGTCGGTTGCACTAATCGTAAAGACGCCTTTGTAGGTTTGCGGCGTAAACACTTCTGGCTCTAACAATACTTCCAACTGTTTTAATATCTCGTCAATCGGTTGCCGCATCGCTAGTGCTTTTGGTGTTGCCACCATGCTATTACCTTGACGAATAAACAAACGATCATCAAACAAATCCCGTAGCTTACGCAACTGCTCACTAATCGCTTGTTGCGTCAGTCCCATTTTGCGCGCAACTTGCGAGAGATTTTTTAGATCAAGTAGTGCCTGCAATACTCTAAGCTGCTTGATATCTAGCCGATTCATACCATTCATAACACTTACCATTAATAGTTGTACCCTAAACAAGAAAGGCTTGTTTCTAATTGTACCTATAAAACTCTATGCTAACCAACATTACTTAAGCAGCCCATTAAACCTAAAAATAGATTCAGTGGCTCAAAAAATACGCCTATCCGTTTGCTTTAAAAGAGAGTGTTATGAAACAAGCTATGCTAAATGTGCCAAAAATGAAAAATACCAGTGCGTTATTTTCATCTGTACAACTTGGACCTTATACCCTTAAAAACCGTATCGTGATGCCGCCTTTGACGCGCTCTCGTAGCACGCAACCTGACAATATCCCTAATGATTTAATGGCAAGCTATTATGCACAGCGCGCCTCAGCAGGTTTTATGGTGACTGAAGGTACACAGATTGAGCCGCGTGGCCAAGGTTACGCATGGACGCCGGGTATTCATTCACCAGCGCAAATTGAAGGCTGGAAAAAAGTCACGCAGGCAGTACATGCTAAAGGCAGTATTATTTTTGCGCAGCTTTGGCACGTTGGCCGCGTGTCTCACACCAGCTTACAACCCAATCAAGCGCAGCCTATCGCTCCATCTGCCATTACTGCCACTAACGTCAAAGTGTTTATTGAGACAGGTCCAGGCGAGGGCGCTTTAGCCGACCCAAGTGAGCCACGGGCACTGAGCACAGAAGAAGTGGGTGAATTGGTCGCTATGTATGCACAAGCCGCGCGCAACGCACTAGAAGCAGGTTTTGATGGGGTAGAGCTACACTGTGCCAATGGCTATTTGGTCAATCAATTTATCTCTGAGCATAGCAATATACGTGATGATCAATATGGTGGTTCGTTGACCAATCGTCTGCGTTTTTTAAAAGAAGTGGTTGCTGCCGTCAGTGATGTGGTTGGTGCTGATCGTTTAGGCGTACGTTTTGCGCCTTTATTTGCCAGCACGGATGAAACTCGTGTGTATCTAGGCTTAGTAGAAGCAGACCCTCATCATACCTATATTGAAGCGATTAAAGTACTTGAACAGGCGGGCATTGCTTACTTATCCATTGCAGAGGCTGATTGGGATAATGCGCCTGATTTGCCAGAGCCTTTTTATCAAGCGGTCAGAGCTGAGTTTTCAGGACGTATTATTTATGCCGGTAAGTACACTGTGCAGAAGTCGGTCGATATATTATCTAAAGGTTATGGGGATTTATTTGCTTTTGGTCGTCCTTTTATTGCTAATCCTGATTTACCTGAACGCATAGCCAATCATTGGCCACTCAATGAGGCAGATCCTGCCACGATGTATGGTGGTACTGCCATTGGCTACAGTGATTATCCTCGCTATCAAGAATAGTCAAAAAAGTAGTGCATAAAACAAGGTCGATCACGGCCTTGTTTTCACCGCAGCAGGTAACTGCTATGAGCGGTGCGATGAAGCCTCAAAAACACACATCATAATTTTAAAGATACTTTATTTGTCAGTATTTATCAGTTGGTAGACGCAATGAATAAAAGTTTGAAAGACAGACTGATACGCATATTAGTAGGATATGTCGGACTTTATCCGACGCTCTTAATCGTATTAACGTTATTAAAGCCTGTGACTCATGGTTTAAGTCTGCCAGTGGTGGTATTGATTGAGACCATAATACTCGTGCCGTTGACGCAGATGGTGTCATTTCCAATAGCAGGCTGGCTCATTGAGCGTTTAAGAAGGTAGCAGTTGTTGCTCTTTGCCTAGTTTGGATATGGGTTTTTAATATGATTGATTGAGATGATAAATGATAGATGGAATGGGTAAGTTTATAAACCAGATAAATAAGTTATCTAGATTTCAGCCGGGCATTCATAGCGCAATAAAATAATAATCTAAAACCCTTGCTATCATTAACGCTAAAACAGCCTATTTAACATAATATACATTATGCGAAAACAAACCAACGGTCTTAAGAGTCTAGCAGATAATATTTTAGACACTGCATCTTAGACACTACGATTTGCGAATACTTCCATTGATTTCTATTTGTGCTTATTCATAAATATTTTTATCAGCATTTATAATCAGTATCTTAGGTTCCAGATTTCAGTTAACGACAAGCGCTTTGCAAATGCTCTCGTAAAGATGAACCGTCCTCATCTAAGATAACGTCTGCCACTTGGCAAGTAGAATCATCACAGGACAATTCATAATACACATCATTGCCTTGCGCCAAGCTGACTTGAACCAATCCCTGCGTGGTCACTGAAAACTTTTTCTCTTGCCCATAGTCAGGATCTTGGGAGCTCCACAGCACGTCATAACCAATATGACATGAGGTTTGCTCTCTAGCAAAGTAATCTTGCTCAAGCCGCATGGCCGCCTGTAGCTCTTGGTTGCCATATTGTTGTAATACCACCGGATAATCTTGACCCTGATTATTCACATCTTGCTGGTACATATCAGCGATTGTCGTGACTTTCATGGCGAAAGCCGTCTGTAAGGCCTCTGTTAGATTGGCGGTCGCAGAAATAGCAGAAAACCCTAGGAATAGCATCATTATAGAAAATAGTGTCTTCTGCATGGCGTCCTCCATCTGCTATCAAATATTTAGTATTATATTCATTAAAACACATATAAACTACTACTTTACTGCACAATTGTGTTGGTAAGGTTTATCGGACAAAAACCTTGTTTACACAGCACCATTATTAACTTTGAGCAGTTATGAGTACTATTGATGAGCAAAACCTCATTTAATTCAGTACTTATTTAGGTCTCAGGTCCAATGCCGCTATTATAATTTTAATAAGCTACGATAAGGATATTCTTATGATGCCGTCATCTCGTTTTAATATTTTTCAGTCAGGTTTTTATAAATTAACGACTGCTGCCTGCTTTGTCTCCATACTTGTTGCGACTGGCTGCTCATCTTCTGCTGAATCCAATGTCAAAATACCCAGTCAGCAAAACGGTAATACCTCAGCGCCTATCGTCTCTGATGCCAGCCAGCAAACACTTAGACAACAAGCATTACGTATTCAGCGTGCCCTAGCGAATGACGACTTTGCGCGCATCACCAATGATATCCATCCGACGCGCGGCGTACGTTTTTCAATGTATGCCTACGTGCGCCCTGAGACCGATAAAGTCTTTAGCCGTGAACAATTCGCCCAATACTTACAACAAGCCAAAATCCGTTTTACTTGGGGTGATTTAGATGGCTCTGGCGACACATTGGTGATTCCGCTACCAGAATACTTAGATACGTGGGTCGCTGGTGAGAAATATAACAATGCCAGTATCAGCGTTAATGAGTTTAAGCATAACGGCAGTATGATCAATAACTTAAAAGAGATTTACCCCAATTCAGAGTTTGTTGAGTTTTATCATAAAGGCTCAGAGCAATACTCTGGTATGGACTGGCGTATCCTACGCTTAGTGTTTGATGAGTATCAAGGCAAACGTTATCTGGTTGCTATTGTCAATGAACAATGGACGGTTTAAACAAACTTTACCTGTAAAAACAAGTGCTTACAGTCATAAAAACCAATAAAGGGCAGTGTTATTAAATCAATACACTGCCCTTTTCATCTGTTTTTTAAGCTATTAAACGGATAATTAAGAAATTAGCGACTGAAAAATCCGTAAAAACACTTATAAACTGAGTAAGCATTGATGATTTTTATAGGTCATATAGAAGGTAGTAGCAGTACCCTTATTCTCTTTGCTTTCATATACTGGATAATCATACGCTTCCTCAAAAACGCCCTTATAACTATCTAGTTTATCCATGCCTTTTGTAGTTAAATCTGCTTTGTTGTTTATATTCATTAAATGATAAATGTCGCTATAATCAACCCCTTTTTGTCTCATCTCCATAATATTGAAAGCAAAAGCTGACTGAGTTGAACAAAAATCTTCATTATTATCAGGTATATTTTGGACTTTATCGAGGGTTGAATCTATATATACTCCTAACTCTTGCAGCTCTTTAGGATATTGTGAGGGAGTATTGATAGCATATGCTGTATGTGTTATCAGTAAAGCATAAATTAAAATTAGCAATTTTTTCATGAAATTCATATTCTCGTAAGTATGGTTTTTCTAATCGCTTTTACCAAGACACCTTTCATTCATAGCGGCGTTTGGCGAAAAAACTTCACCATTATGTCGTAAATATCAGGATAAGCATCAATCAGCTTTTGCGGCGTCTCAAAAAATACCTCACTGAGTACCGCGAAAAACTCCGCAGGATTGGTCGCGCCATAACGGTCGAGACCTGATTTATGATGGCTTTGAAAATCCTCAAAGTCTCGGCTCATAATCTCAGTCCAGCGCGCAGGATCCATATCCGCTTGCAGCGGCGGAAAACCATTGGCACGACCATTTAGCATATCAAGTTTATGCACAAACTCATGAATGACAACGTTGTGACCATCGCGCTCGCCTGAGTGTTTAGCATCCTTCCATGACAGAATAACAGGACCGCGCAGCCACGCTTCGCCGCTACGGTGCTGACTGCCCTCATGAACGATACCCAATTCATCCACGGTGGTGGTTTCGCTTTTGTAAGAACCCGGATAAATAATAATGGCCGACCAGCCAGCGTACCACTCAAGGCTTAGGTTTAAAATAGGAAGACAAGCTTGCAAGGCGATAGATTGCTTGACCGCATCGGTAATCTCGAAACCCTGCGCGCCAGTAATCGACTTATCCGCCAAAAAAAACGTCGCCAGCTCAAACAAGCGTGTTAGCTCATCCTCGTTTAGCCTCTCAAGTATCACAATACGCTTGGCCGCTTGCAGCCAGTCAGCATGGGTAAACTCGCTGTTGGCCAATATGCGCTGCTCGCGCCAGTCTTTTATCATGCTAAACATATTGAATTTCCTTTAATTTCGTCGTTAGACTGTGCTTTTTATTATTGGCGTTATGTGTTTTAAGGGGTTAAATGGTGCTGACAATAAGCCTATTTATCAAGATTCTAACGACAACATATTCATAATTAGTTTAATCAAGGTTTCTTTTTGGTTGGGGTCAGACTCAGCGACCAATAACGTTAATGCGGCAAGCCCCGTGTTATTAATAACCATGTCACCTTTATCATTAAGCAGTCTATTATTCCGATGCAGAAAATCTACAAACAAAAAAGCGCCGCTGCGTTTATTGCCATCGGTAAAAGGATGGTTTTTGACCATAAAGTATAGTAAGTGCGCCGCTTTACTCTCGATGGTCGGGTATGCAGGCTCGCCAAACACCGTCTGCTCTAAATTACCCAGTACACTGTCCAAGCCATCACCACGAGGCTTGGCAAATAGCTTAGTCGCCTCGCCTCTATCTATCAGCTGCGCTTTCAAATCCGTCAGCGCTGCCATCGCCTCAGTCGGACTGGGTAAGATACCGCCATCCTCCCCTGCAGGATTATCAAGCAATCCTTCATCATAGCGCTGTAACCATAAGAATGTCTGTGTATAACGACTGATAATCTCAACCAAGCCGCGACCTTCATCGGTTTTCAGCTCAGGACTTTGCGCGGTTTTTCTAATTAAATTTAATGCTTGTTGCAGCTCGCTTGAGTTTTTATCAAAGCGCTCTTGATTGAGTGTATAGCCTTGAACCAAGTATTCACGTAGGCGCTGGGTTGCCCAGCGTCTAAACTGCACACCTTGAGGGGACTTGATGCGATAACCTACTGAGATAACCACATCTAAGTCATAAAACGTCACAGGGCGATCAGAATTTGTAATATGCATTTTTTGCATATTGCTTTTTTCAGCAATTTCTTCATCGTTTATAGCATTGGCAATATGACGCGAAATCACTGACTGGTCACGACCAAACAGCTCGGTCATTTGTGCTTGCGTGAGCCAGACAGTCTCTTGCTCGAAGCGAACGTCTACCTGCGCCTCTCCATCAGCGCTTTCATATATCTCTACTTTTGCCACGTCATCATTCATAACGTTGATCATCTCAGCTTTCCCCAATCCAAATACAAATGCTTGCGCTGTGGTTATTATTCTTAATAGGCAAATCATACAGCGACTGCATGACAGAGTACATAACAATGACTATCCTGTGCTTGGAGTATCTCGCGGCGTATAACCGAAATGCTGCTTATAAATGCGTGCAAAGTAACCTTGGTCACCATAACCGACTCTATGCGCCACTTCATCGATGGTTACGTAGCTTTTGGTTTTTAAAATATGATTGGCCTGCTTTAAGCGCAATTCTTTTACCCATTCCGAAAAACTATAGGGCAACTCAGCAAACAGTTTATGCAAGTATCTGACCGATATATGACAAGCAGCAGCGACCATCGCTGGGGTTAAAGCGGGGTTTTCTAGGTGCTGATGGACGTAATGCTCGATGCGCTTTAGATGTACCGACTGTATGGACGAGCTGCTACTCATCATCACCTCTTTCGGGGCGCTTAATGTCAATACAATAAGGTTAAGCAGCTGCTGCTCTAGGATTTTAACCTCTAAAGCCGCCAATCGATGCTGCTGAATCAGCTCTAATATTTGTCTGATTTGAAAAACCAGCAACCTGCCTGCCCCTTCATCAATAGACAGACTGCGGGCAAACTGCCGCTCTATAGTGCCCATTTGCGGGGTTAATAGCGCCAAAGGCACCTTGATCACATATAACGACACTTGCTGCAGATGATAAAACTCATAAGGTAAGTTTGATAATTCAATAAAGAACTGACCCGGGCTTGAGGTTAATTGGCGATTTTTTTGCGCAAAACGGACGCTACCGGTCACAGGAAAGGTGATTAAAATACTGTCGTCGCCACTATTGTCCTTAGTGCCGTCACTAGACTGTTTGCTCGCTAAGCTGCGTTTATAATGTACGGTATTGGCATGATAATGAGACACGCCGATATCCAAAAGCTTGGCGTGTTGCAAGTAACCAGAAAACTGACTTGGCTGGCGAAAGCTTACATTGAGATCAAAATAGGTGTCATTGATGGTGCGCTTCCAATCAAACGCGTCTAACGTTTGAGGAGCGCTTATAGCAGGCGTTGAAGATATTGGCGCAAATGGGGTTAATAGTGGTGATGATATTGCCGAATTTGAAATAGAATTGTCCCCTACAATGTCTATGAGACTATCGCTGTTTACTGTGCTATTGGCATTGCTATTGTCTGTATCGCGACTTGCATTCATCCTTGAATACTCTATGAATAAAAAATGAGCGGTAATCGCTGCTTATACACTAAGCGCTATTTGTAAGCATTTTATTAGATGCTAGGCGGTTATTTTTATATCATAAACGTATTATTACCCTGATGTCTAAATATGATACCTAAAACAAACATCAGGCATTAAACGAGGTTTAATGCCTGATGGGAAAACTATAAAGCGATAACGATGAAAACAGCAAGCTAAGCGGCTTTGGTTAGCTTATAAGTGCCCGTCTCATGCAATTCTGCTTGCCAGCCTTTTTTAATCACAATCGTGGTGGTTGGCTCTTGAATAAGCGCCGGCCCTGCAATCAGCGCCCCTGCCCCAAATTCCTCACCATTATAAATAGGCGTATCAATCCATTCGTATTCTTGATCCATGATCATCTCACGGCTGCCTACTTGCGCCTGACTGATATCACCTTGTTGCTTAGCAAGCTCTGGTAGCTTGGGCTTACTGATTTTACCGATGACAGCGACTTCGATATTGACCAGCTCGACCTTATTGTCACGCTCATCATAAGTATAAAGCTCTTTATGACGGTGATGAAAGGCTTCCAAAATCGTTTGCACGCTATCGGCATCAAGCTTGCCATTGGGTATCAGTACATTACACTCATGCACCTGCCCGACGTAGCGCATCTCCATGGTGCGCTCGATGATGATATCATCTTCTGCAAAGCCATCTTCTAGTAGCTTTTGCACGCCCAAACTTTCTAGCTCATGTAAGGTGGCATTGAGTGACTGTAGCTCTGAATCTGGCGCAATAAGCATCATTTGCGTCGCGAGATAGTTATATTTAATATCAGAGATGATCTGACCAAAGGCGCAGAGACAAGAAGCAATCTTTGGTATTAAAATAGTACTAATACCCATTTCTTCTGCCAAATCAACAATATGCATGCCAGCAGCACCGCCTGCACAGATTAATGCAAAGTCGCGAGGATCATAGCCTTTTTCGATGGTAATACGGCGAATGCCGTTTGCCATATTTTGATTGACGATGGCACTGATACCAAAGGCTGCATGCGCCAAGTCAATTTTTAGTGGATCGGCGATATACTTTTGTACCGCTTGCTGAGCTTTGTCTTTATCTAAGGTAACACAGCCACCTAACACGGCATTGGGCTCTAAGTAGCCTAAGACTAAATTGGCATCAGTAACCGTTGGCAACTCACCACCTTTACCATAAGAGGCAGGCCCCGGTGTCGCGCCAGCACTTTGTGGGCCTACTTCTAACATACCAAAATTATTCACATGACCAATAGAGCCGCCGCCTGCGCCCAACGTTTCCACATGTATCATCGGCACGCCAATACGATTGCGTAAGAAATCAATATCACGGTTTAGGCTGGTTCGGCCAGATTTGGCCATAGTGATGTCAAAAGACGTACCGCCCATGTCGACGGTGATAATATCATCGATACCAAAAGCGCTGGCAATATACAGTCCTGCTTGCGGTGCTGATGCTGGTCCTGAATTGATGGCATTAACCGCTCTTTCTCGCATGATGTTACCGACAGCAAGTCCGCCATTTGATTGAAAGTAACGGACCGGCTGCTCAGCCCCGAGCGCTTTAAAGTAATCATCAATCTTATGCACATAAGACGCCATAACGGGGCTTAAATACGCATTAACCAGTGTCGTTGACGTACGTGTATATTCTTTAATCTGCGGATATACTTCACTGCCGCAGCAGACAAACACCCCCGGCATATGCTGCTCAATGAGCGCTTTGGCCCGCTGTTCGTGCTGGGTATTGCGAATAGACCACACAAAAGAGATGGCAACCGCTTGCACGTCTTGCTGTTTTAACACTTTAATCGCATCGAGGATATCTTGCTCATTTAGCGGCTCGTGTTCGGTACCGTCTGCTAAGATACGCCCACGGATGGGAAAGCGGCGATCACGCGTGGCAATCTGCGGCGCTGGCGGGTAACTGGCATCATAGCGGTGCCCTTCTTCTTTGTGCCCTAAGCGTATCTCGATACTGTCTTCATGCCCTTTGGTACATAGCAAGCCCACTTTCACGCCCGTCATTTGAATCAGTGCGTTCAGTGCAACCGTCGTACCATTTATGCACAAATCGCAGGCTTGAATGATATCCTCGATAGGACGGTTAAACTTGTTGGCAATTTGCTGTAGACCATTGGCAATGGCTAAGGTGCCATCCTCTGGGGTCGATGGTGCTTTAAACAAATGAATGTCACCGGTTTTTTCTGCTAAGACAAAATCTGTAAAAGTCCCGCCAGCATCAACGCCAATACGAAAATCGTTGTTCATAAGTCATCCTTAACTCAATCATGAAAGTTCAATGTGTGTTTTATGCGGTTATCTGGCGGCGTAAGTACTCAGTCTCAGCTTCATTGAGCGTCAGAGTTTCTGAGTCAATTACCACGCCGTATTCAATCTTTGCCGCAGAGATTGAGATAATCCTTTCTTGTACATCCTTGATGACCGCTTGAATATCGCGATCAAATGAGCTGCCGTAGCCGCCGCCACCCGGATTGGTATTCCGCGCGCGTTCACCCGGCGTGATTTCCGTAACGGTGTTTTTTCTATACAAATCCGTTTGCCCGTCTTTATGTAGTATCTCTAGACGCCCAACTTTCAGCTCAGGTGAGATTTGTTCCGCGCCGCCGGCGCCCATAGTAGGATGCTGACGACCTTCGCCAAAGGCAATAACCGTCATAGTATGGTCTAATGGCTCAACTTCCCAAACCGTACCACAGCCGCCGCGGTACTCGCCTGCACCGCCACTGTCTTCTGCCAAGCCATATTTATGGATTAAGATAGGATACTGGTACTCTAACAGTTCGATATCTCCCGAGCTTAACGCCCCAAAGCAGCTTAATGGCCCACAAGCGTGCCAGCCATCCATCTGCTGGGTGGCCCCAGCCCCTGAAATAATAGATGCCAAAATCATGGTGACGTATTGCTCACCAGTTTTTGGATCGATACCAGCAATATTAATCCCTGATGAATGTCCCCAAGAGGCGGTAACGCGCTCAGGTGCCGCTGCTTCAAATGCCATACGTACCGCGTCAGTTAAAGTTTCCATCGGCGTGGTCGTACAGTTGACATGCGGTGCCGGTTCTTTGGCATTACATAAGGTGCCATGCTCACCCAAATCAACGGTCACACAGCGATATAAGCCTTCGTTATACGGCGGCTCTACTTGGGCAAACATCATTAGCCCAAGTAATACCCCTGACATCGAGTTACCGGCATAAGAGTTGATAAAGTAAGGGACTTGCGGCGGACTGGTAATTTTAATATGTACGTCGCTGTCTTTGATAACGATATCAGCGCTGATGGTCATATCACCCAAGCCATGACCTGAGTCTTCTAACACCGCCTCGCCATGATAATCGCCATCTGGGATAGAGGATATTAATGAGCGCATATGGTGGTCAGCCATATTTTTTAGCTCTTCAATCGCACCACGCACCGTTTCAACCCCGTATTTGTCTAGCAGCGCAATCATATTACGCTCGCCAACGGCACACGCGCCATACTGAGCATTGAGATCGCCTTCTTGGTTACGGCGTGAGCGCATATTACTGTGTATGAGGTTAATCACATCACGACGTCTGACTCCTTTTTCCCAAATCTTAATAGGCGGAATGCGTAAGCCTTCAGCATATATCTCTTTGGCGTCAGGGTTATAGCCTGCTGGTACAGGGCCACCGATATCAGTGACATGACCTTTACAGACTGTCCAAAAGACTAACTCACCTTTATAAAATACCGGCTTATACATACAGCAATCTAAGATATGGCTGCCCATCATCACAGGGTCGTTATGATAAATGACATCGCCTTCATGAATGTCATCACCATAATATTCGGCGACGGCTTTCATGGCGGGCATGAGTGACCCTAGATGAATGGGAATATCTTGCCCTTGCAAAATCATCTCAGGCAAATGATCAAACAGCGCATTACTGTAGTCATGGGCTAAGTTAAAGACACTCGAACGGGCGGTTTTTTCTAAGGTGGTTGTCATCTCACGCTGCGCCGTTTCTAGGGCACCACGTACGACAGACAAGGTAATAGGATCTATAGAGGGGTGAGCGTTGCTCATGAAAGACTCCTTGTCGAGAAATTTGGGTCAGAATAAGCGCATTTATATAAGAGAAATAAGAGAATATGCTGGTCTATATGACCATTTATCCTTACCCTTCAGCGCGCGCTTTATCTGGCTTATCATCTATCCTAATGATCAAGCTTTTCCACTATAGCGAGGTTTTGGCAAAATAGATTGACTGTGCGTGCAGAGTTTTTGACTGTCAGTGTACAGATGTAGCTATAAAAAGTTTGTTTATCTTCTATTAATCAAACAAAGCTATTGCCAATGAATCTGTATATAGGGTAAATTTCAACTCCTACTACCGACAAAATTTGATTAAATATGCCAATAACCACTATGAACGCCAAATCACTTGCAACTAAGGTACGTCAATTAAGCTTAGCCATATCGTTAGCGTTAGCATCACTTACCATCGTTTCGATAACAACGACACAAAGCGCTCACGCCGACACTTGTAGTTGTGATCAAGGTAAATTGTATTCCATTGAAATTGATGAGCTAAACAACGCCCACCCTCATAAGCTAACATTAACAGCCAACAATGCTTATTATCAGCTTATCGATGATAAAGGTACTGTCGTTCAAGACAAGTTATATGACATCAAAGCCTATGAAGATGGGCGTATTGTCGCCAAACGTCATGGCTACTTTGGCGCTATTGATGCAACTGGAAAGATGGTTTTAGACTTCAAATATGATGCTATTGAGGTTTTAGACAATAATTTTTATCATCTAACCAAGTATTTTGGTAGTAAAGAAGCCACCGCAATAGCCAATGGCGCAGGTGATTGGCTCTATCCTGCTAGCAAAGTATTCGATAAAGATATGCAGACTAATTATATGTATGCGGATAAAACCAATAACGTTACCTACTTTATGATTTCAAAAGATGGTAAATACGGTTTAATCAATGATAAAAAACAGACTTTGATTACCCCTGTGTATGACCAGTTAGAGTTGCTAGACACCTGCCCTAATGAACGTCTGTTTATGAAGGCAAAATTAGGGGACAAAGTTGGTTTAATCGATCAGTATCAAAAAGTCGTCGTACCCTTTACCAAAAATATAGATATCGAAAACTTTAATGAAGATAAGCAGATATTCAGTGTTAAGTCCTACGTTCCTAAAGGCGCTGGCAATATTGGTCATTTGAATAGAGAGACCGTTATTTCCGAAAGCCTAATAAACGGTAAAGGTGTACCGCTAATAAAATCTGACGCCAGTATTAGACTGCTAAACAGCCATTTATATGAGTATAAAAAATCTGGTCAGTACGGCATCATTAATAATAGTGGGGCCATCGTACTACCAGTGAGCTTTGACTATTTATACAGTCAGTATAGCCAATATAACGCTCCTATCTTGGCCGCCCACAATCAAAAAATAGGTATTGTTACCAAGGGTGCTGATAGCAAACTTAAGGTCAGTGAATTCTATGATGGCCTTGAGCTAAGTGAAGACAGTACTTACACTTTGCATGAAATAGAGAGTCAATTATTAAAAAATGAGGAGGACGCCAGTACTGAAGAGGAAGTCATTTATGAGGCTACAAGCGCTGAAGAAGCGGATAATACGCTTGGAGCAACCCTATACAACCCATCTAATAGCTCATATATTGCTCAAATAAATCATAAGTTTGGTTTGGTTGATAGCAACAACAAGGTATTGATACCCATCATTTACGATGAACTCAGCTATTTCAATAGGTTTATAAAGGTAAAAAAAGACAATAAGTATGGCTTACTGACAGATAATAATGAGACAGTAAAAGCACTTATTTATGATGATATTACCCCACTTAGCGACTCACATGGAACCGAGGATAATATCGGTATTGTCTTTGCCAAAGGCAATCAGCAACAACTCACTAATGAATTTGGCAGTATCATAATGCCATTTTCTGACTATCGATTTGTGGATAATAAACTTGATTACTTAGACAATATGAGTGTGATTGAAAAAGAAGGCAAATACGGCTTATTCAGCGTCAAAGAAAAGAAGGTACTTATTCAGCCTATATATGAGGATATGTATGAGCGTATCTATAACGAAAGCATCCTTGCCCAATTAAATGGCAAAAAAGTATTAATAGATACGTCAGGCAAAGTACTGATTAGTGATTTGTCACAATATGCTGCAATTGAGCGCTCAAACAATGAAAGCAATATAATCGTGAAAACAAACGACGATAAATACGGGGTGATTGACTACAAGGGTAAAACCATCATACCGGCCGTTTATGATTCTTTAGAACTACAAGGGCTATCAAATAACTATGAGGCTGTATGGGGTGAGAACAAAGCCCCTCTACTGCTATACATCGTAGGAAAAAATGGCAAACACGGTATTTTTGCTCATAACGGCAGCGTTGTAGCACCAATAGCATATGATTATATACAATCTCTTATTTACCCCGCTTATTTAGCAGTCGTCAAAGATAAAAGCGCTGACAGCGAGGCCGTTGGTGAAGCCAATAATTTAGGTTTAATGAATTTATCAGGTAAAGTGGTACTTGATATGAAATACCATGATGTTAGAACGAATCTTTATGATCCTGAAGGCAGGCTGTATGCCATCAACAGCCATAAAAACATAGTGGAAACTTACGATAAGAAGCTGACCTTCATTAAAACCCAAAGTTTGCAGGCGTTTATCGATACCAATGAATGGTATAAAGAATAAAGAATAAAGAATAAAAAATGCAACAAGGCGCTCATCATTGAGCGCCTTGTTTATTATTACTCATACAGCTAAATTTTACCCCACCACCAGCCGCATCATCTGCGTACTGATATAACCGCCAAAAGTGCCCACCGCATAGCCTAAAATACCCAAGAATACGCCAACTGGCGCAAGTGATGGGTGAAATGCCGTGGCGACAATCGGTGCCGAGGATGCGCCGCCAGTATTGGCATTGGAGCCAACTGCTAAAAAGAAAAACGGCGCACGGATCATTCGAGCGACCGCAAAAATAATCACGACGTGAATGCTCATCCACAATAAACCAATGAGTAGCAAGCGCCACTGCGAGACAATACCGGCGAGATTGATTTGCATACCGATAGCGGCAATCAAGACAAAGATAAATACCGTACCGATTTTGGAGGCGCCAACATGGTCAAGGCGACGTATTTTGGTAAAGGAGAAAACCACCCCTATTAAGGTGATAATCACCACCATCCAAAAGAATGAGCTGGCAAAGCTATACTGTACTGCCCAACTGTAAGGGGCAAAGAAGCCTGCTATTTGCCCGCCTACGAAATGCGCCACCCCAACCATGGCGAAACACAAGCCAAACATCACCATCAAATCATTTAAAGTGGCTGGACGCGCATTGTCACGCTCATAGCTTTCAACTGCGGCAATCACTTTATCAATACTACTGCTATCCGCCCGTAAAAACTTATCTATCTTAGCGCTGTGCTTGGCCATGACCAAGATAGCCAATAACCATAATGAGGCATTGGTGGTATCAACCAAAATCATCATGCCAAATAAATCATCACTGACACCAAACAGCTCTTTCATCGCCGCTTGGTTTGCCGCCCCACCAATCCAACTGCCCGCGACCGCTGAAAATCCGCGCCACAGGGTATCGTCGGTAAACATTTCAGGCGATATCCATTTAGCAATACCTAAGCTTATGGGACCACTGATGACGATGGCAATGCTAGCGGCAAAGAACATGGCAATGGCTTTCCAGCCTAAGCCTAAAATTTTAGGGACATCCATCGATAAGGTCATCAGCAGCAAACTGGCTGGCAACAGATAGGTAGCAGTAAAGCCATAAATCTGTGAGCCGATACCATCAGCGAAGACACCCAGGCTGTTTAGCGTGGCTGGGATAAAGCAGCACAGTACAATACCCGGCAACACCGCATAAAAACGTCGCCAAAATTTACTGGGCAGCCCTTGGGTATAAAACACTAAGCCAATAATGGCCATGATTATGCCAAATGCTAATGGCAGATTGTCAATTGCTAAATAAGAGATGTCGGGCATCAGATGGCTCCGCAGCACACGATGAATAAAAGCCTGTCAGTATAGACAAGGCGAAAAAGACGCGCAAGCAACGATCTCGCATTGTTGATTTTTTATCGATGTTTTATCATTGACATAGAGCTACCTTACTATAAAACCATGACGCACAAAAAAGCCAGATAACAAGTATCTGGCTTTTTATGTTAGGTTAACTGGCTAGACCAATAGCATTTAATCAAATGCTATTATTGACCAGTCACGATAACAATATTACGAGTTGTTACTACGGTTGCCGCCGCTTGAGCGACCTTGACCACGGCTGTCAGCACGACCAGCTGGGCGACCTTGGCTGCCACTTGGACGACCACGACCCGTTGCAGCACGCTCGCCACGTGGAACGCCAGTGCTATCACCACGGCTAGGAGCACCATTGCGCTTGCCTTGATACGGCTTGCCACCTGAACGCTCATTTGGTTTACCAGATGAATCACGTGGCTTACCTTGATAACCGCTGTCATTGCTAGCGCGTTGACCAGTCGATGCACTGTCGCTTGAACGACCACGAGCATTAGCAGGATTGCCTTGATAGCCACCACCCGCGCGACCACGGCCTTGACCGTTACCGCCGCCACTTGAGCGTCCGCGACCACGGCCACGACCATTACCTTTGTTTTCGCTAGGTACATAAGTCTTCTTAGGCTCCATACCTTCGATGACCGATACTTCCATTTTGCGATCTAAATAACGGTTGATAGCGTTTAGCTGTGGACGATCATCCATGCTACATAGGCTGATGGCAATACCCGTACGACCGGCACGGCCACAACGACCGATACGATGCACGTAGTCTTCTGTTTGACGTGGCAAGTCATAGTTAATGACGTGCGATAGTGCTGGCACGTCAAGACCACGAGCAGCAACGTCAGTCGCTACTAAGATTTTACATTTACCATTACGCAAGTCTTGAACGATACGGTTACGCTTGCTTTGTGGCAAGTCACCATGTAAGAAGCTGGCTTTATGGCCTTGCTCTTGTAGAGATTTGGCTAATTTTTCAGTACTACGTTTGGTCGCAGCAAAGATGATGACTTGTTCCATCTCTTTATCGCAAACAATTTTGTCAAGCAAACGGTTTTTATGATCAAAATCGTCACAGTAATACACTTTTTCTTCGATGTGTGCTGATTCAACTTTGATTGAAACGCGCTCAGGGTTTTTGGTGAAGCTGGCAGCAATCTTGCCAACAGGGCCATCCCACGTTGCTGAACACATGATGGTTTGACGGTTATCAGGAGCGGCTTTCAAGATATCGTTGATATCATCAGCAAAACCCATGTCAAGCATACGGTCAGCTTCATCAAGTACCAAAACTTCTAGGCTTGATAAGTCAACGCGGCCCGCATTGATATGGTCAAGTAAACGACCAGGAGTCGCAACAATTACTTGCACGCCTTTTTTCAAAGCAGTAATCTGACCATTGTAAGGTGCGCCGCCTACTAATGGCACACAGAACAAACCGCGCATATCTTTCGAATACGTACGCACACTGTCATGTACTTGCTGAGCAAGTTCACGCGTTGGCGTTAGGATAAGGGCTTTGGTTAATTTGTCAAAGCTAGTGGCACGGCTTAAACGGTCAAGTACTGGGATAACAAATGCCGCTGTTTTACCACTACCGGTTTGCGCTGACAATAATAAGTCGCGACCCGCTAGAGCAAAAGGAATGGCTTGTTCTTGAATAGGTGTTGGATGGGTATAACCACTGCGATCAAGCGCGGTCAAAATTGGCTTGGCAATATTAAGTTCAGCAAAAGTGATTTTGTTTTCTTCAGCAGCGTCAGTAGTAGCCGCTTGATTATTAGTATCGGTATTTGGGGTATCAGTGCTTTCGATGATGCCGTTTTCAGCGGCGATAGCAGATAAGATGTCAGTCATAGTAATCCTTGGTAAGTATAAGCTGCTGTAAATTCAGCAAGCTTGATGCATACCACTGATAACCGTTCACCACGCTGCATTTATAAAATAATTATCTCACCCTAAGAAAGGCTTAACAATCAAAAGCCAAGCTTATAAAGCTTGTCAATATTATAAAGGCGTTCGTGCTGTCTGACGTATTTTGGTGGTAGTGCCGAGTGTCTCATCCTTGTTCGTTAAAAGCGCATTATCCATGCTTTGTCCAAAGCAGATAAAGGCTGGTAACAACCAATCTAGCCCATATATGGGTTCGTAGATAAGATATGAGTCAAAAATAACGTGTTTTTCAATATGTATATGAAGGGTTATTTAAGTACACAAAATCATCGGCAACAATTACTTATGGTCATCCTAGACCCAAAATCGCAGGCGATGTTATCAATCTCATAATTCACGATAGTCTAAGCTAACGTGGCGACGCAGTATAGCATAACAAAAATGCAAGTAGTAGCTCTTTTTCTGTTTATTAGCAAAATAAGGGCTATAGCTGCAAATATATGCTTAAAAACTGATGTTAAACCAAGCCTTTAAGCAAGTTGCTGTTTTCATCCAATTTAATTATGTACGTGACACTTTTACTTCTGTCACATAGGTTGGTAATTGCCAAGCACCGCCTACCTCTATCAAGCGGCACATGCCTGTGGTGCTTTCATGGCTCTTCTCAAAAGCTTTGCCCGTCCATACCCAGTCGGTTTTAGATAAGCAGTCACCAATCCCGCGGCCTTTTTGCACCGAAGTTAATTTGCCATTGCTATAATCGGTTGCACTGGTCGTCACCAAGGTTGGTTGATAAGGCTTAGTGTCATTGAGCACCCAAGCGCCCATGCCAGTGTTATAAGCACCCATCCAGCAATCATGCTGTACGAGCAGCTGCTTGCTATTTAGACGGCTGACCCGCCAAGGTGACTTATCTGCTAAGTTTGGGCAATCCGTATCTGCATCCTTCATGGTGGTTTTCATCAGCTCTGCTAACTGCGATGAGCGCATGACAAACTTTCTCTTACTGCTAGAGATGGCTTTAGGGTTTGGCGTGACCAAGCGTAGCGCGGGTGCTGCTTTAGGCGCCAAGACACTGCTATTAGATTTGCTTACGCTATCGGTACTGATAAAGGCACTTGGTGTCCCTACTCGGCCCTGTGCTTCATCGGCTTTGAGCATGACAGCACTGGCACCTTTATCCGATAGCTGCCAGCGCGTATTGCGAATCACCAGCTCAATCTTGCTTGATTTAGTCAAGGCATCAAGTAGCGCGTTGACTTGCGCTGAGGTCAGCTCTGCATGACCTGCCGCCACCGAGTATGGCTTGGTTTCTCCGTAATCTCTATCATTAATAAACAAGGATATACGATGGCGGTTGCCAAGCTGCATCAATGCCTTTGCTGAGCTTTCTTTTGCGCCGCCAAGTTTGACCTTGCCATCGACTGTGGCATTGGCACCTGCGCGGCGCACCAATAATAATGACACCGGTAAATCGCTATTGTTCTCTGCTTGGTAACCTGCCAGCCGGCAAGTACGGGTATTATCGCAAGCCACTTGCCAGTCTTGGTTGCTAAAATCAACAGCCGCACCAGCCTGCGCCGCTGAGCTAAATAAAGCCGTGCTAATGGCTGCAAATAAGGGTAATAAAATTTTCTTTGTCATCAATAAGGGTATCTTTTTTGTTTTTATAGGATTTATTGTGCGATGAGTGCTGTCTGTTAAGAGGTTGGATTTTTTATGGCGCTGCTGATTGGCATTGCTATTGCTGCTACTATTGTTACTACCACTACCATAGTTAGCATGACCAGAATCAACTGTCATCTCACTCGTTAAGGGTGATGATATACGCGTCGTCTTATTATTATCCTTCATAATCATTACTCATTAATAGAATAAATATCAACACCTGCCCATTAAGGCGTTGGCTGCTATCTTAACGTACCAATGTTTCTATCTGTTATACTAATGTACCATTATGTAAAGACGGAAGCATAGTGCTGATTCAATATATAGATAAGTATATTTGGAGTAAAGAATATATTATACGGAATATAGCAAGCAAAAGGTTAATAAGCAAATTGCCTATTAACCTTTTTTATTGAGCTATATGATGAGCGGGCTATCGTCAATAATCGTTGAGATAGACAGCTTAAAATACATGCTTAGGTAATGAGATTCAGTAATCAGACTCAGTAATGCGCTTAAACAATAGGCTTAAGCGCTAAATCTACTGCGCGTTTAACCGCTGGACGTTCGGCAATTTTTTGCGCCCAACGCTTTAGGTGCTTATACTCCTCTACTTGTAAGAACTCAGCGGCATCATAAAGCTTGCCAAGTACCAGCTGACCATACCATGCCCAGATAATCATATCGGCAATATTATAGTCAGACTCAGCGTTGCCACACATATACTCGTGGTCTTTGAGATGCGTATCCAAGACATCAAGCTGGCGTTTGGTCTCCATCGTATAGCGATTGATAGGATACTCTAGCGGTTCAGGAGCATAGGCATAAAAATGCCCGAAGCCGCCACCTAAGAACGGCGCGCTACCCATCTGCCACATCAGCCAAGACAGACAGTCTGCCCGTGCTTTACCCTGCTGCATCGGGATAAACTTACCAAACTTTTCCGCTAAATATAATAAGATAGCACCCGACTCAAAAAGTGCAATAGGCTCGCCCGCCTCTGAGTTATTTACAGTAGCAGAATAATCTACCAGCGCAGGGATTTTTGAGTTCGGATTGATAGCGACAAATCCTGAGCTAAACTGATCACCTTCAGAGATGTCGATTTGATAGGCGTCGTACTCAGCACCCTTAATATTCAGCTCAGCAAGCTCTTCTAACAGGATATTTACTTTCACGCCATTGGGTGTATTCAATGAATATAGCTGTAAAGGCGCATCGCCGACGGGCAGTTTTTGCTCATGGCGCGCGCCAGCCGTTGGCCGATTGATACTGGCGAACTTACCGCCATTTTCGCTGTCATTTTTCCAAACTTTAGGCGGAGTATATCCGCTAGCATTGTTGTTTTGAATGTTGTTGTTTTTATCATTACTTGCTTGATTATTATCATTACTCATAAGATTACCTACTTTTTTATTGCTTTATTATGTGTTGTTTGATTGCTCTTTACCGCTATCTACTATAGCGAGGATTGATGCTTTGATTAAAGCCCTGTCTTGTAACCTAATTTTTAAGAGTCATTAAAAGGAGTGCCAAAGCGTTTAAGGGTAAATTTCTAATGACTGGGCGTATACCGTTACTTTGCTACTCTTTAACTCAAAGGTAGTTGTTTTTATACTACCCACACCTTAGCGGCTTTTTAGAGCCTTGGTTTTTCAGAAATATAGTTTTCTAGAGACATAGCTTTTTATAAACATAATTAAAAATAGTTAAAAGACGCTCTAATCAGCACTTTTAATACACTCTTAAATCCCTCTTTTAAAAACTGCGCTTAGCAACAATGGTCGTAAGATATGGTGATGTCAATATGGTAACCCTAACCCCAACCCAAGATAAATACCTGCCCTATGTGCTAGCGGTGGCGTTATTTATGCAAATTTTAGATGCCACCATCTTAAATACTTCCCTGCCGCAGATGGCGCAAGCGCTTGGTGAATCACCGTTAAAAATGCAATGGGCGGTCATCAGCTACGCGTTAACCCTTGCGATTTTTATTCCTATTAGCGGATTTTTAGCCGATAAATATGGCACACGGCGGGTATTTTTATACGCCATTATCATCTTTTGTATTGGCTCACTATTGTGCGCCGCTTCACCGACATTAGATTTCTTAATTGGTTCGCGCATTGTACAAGGTATTGGCGGCGCGATGATGACCCCTGTGGCACGTTTGATACTGGTCAAATCCTATCCACGCAATAAGCTCTTAACCGTGATGAACTTTGCAGTGATACCAGCGTTGATTGCGCCCTTAGTCGGACCGGTATTGGGCGGTTATATCGTGCAATATACCAGTTGGCATTGGATATTTTTAATCAATATCCCGATGGGCGTTTTTGGTTTTATCATGGGTAAAAAACTGGTACCGGCGTTATTTGAAGATACCAAACGTTTAGATTGGACAGGTTTTGCTTTGTTTGCCGCAGCCGCTTGCGGTTTTACGCTTGCGGTAGAATTTGGCCCACAGACAGGTCGAGGGCTTTACGGTCTGATGCTTGGATTAGGCGCAAGTCTATTGATAGGCGCTTATGTGTGGCATGCTAAACGCCGCGCAGCACCGCTATTTCCCCTAAGCTTGTTTAATATTCGTACCTTTCGCATCGGTATTACTGGTAACTTATTCACGCGCTTAGGTATCAGCGCTGTACCTTTCTTATTGCCACTATTGCTACAAGTGGTGTTTGAATACTCGCCATCGCAAGCCGGTTGGCTGCTTGCGCCCATTGCCGTTGGTGCAATCGGTATCAAACCTTGGGTCAGTAAAATCATTCAGCGTTTTACCTACCGTAAGGTGTTGGTGGCTAATACCTTTTTAATCGGTGTGCTCATCATTGTCTTGGCGCAGTTTAACGATGCCGCAAATTGGATTTGGTTTATTCCTATCTTGACAGTCATGGGTGCTTGTAACTCAATGCAGTTTAGTGCGATGAATACCATTACCATCGGTGATTTAGAAGGCACGCAAACCAGTAGTGGTAATAGTTTAATGGCTGTCAATCAACAACTGGCGATTAGTTTTGGCATTGCCTTTGGTGCAGCGTTATTAAATCTGCTGCGTGAGCGCTTCGAGCTTGATACTTTGGTGGCATTTCAAACCACCTATTGGATACTCGGTATCATCACCATTCTCTCGGGATTATACTTTTTACGCCTTAAACCTCAAGATGGTCGCGGCTTGTATTAAGTATTTGTATTGAAACCATCAAAAAACGAATGGTATTTATCTACTTTGAATACAGAAACGTTAGACATAAAAATGCCAGCGTATACTAACAGAGGTCTTAAATTGACTTTTTAGTATGCGCTGGCAGGTATCAGCACTTTTTATAATTTTAAGGCGCTTTATCGTCATCCATTTGCGATTGGATATAGTTTTCAACGCCCATATCTTTAATCAAGTCCTGTTGCGTCTCTAACCAGTCTTGATACTCTTCGTTACCGTCTTTTAAGCTGACGAGCAGCTGGCGCGAGACATAGTCACGCTTGCTCTCACATAAGGTGATTGCATCGGTGATAATATCGAATTTCTGCTTCTCTAAACGCAGATTGCAATCGATAATCTCTGGTACATCCTCACCAACCAACACTTTACCGAGTTCCTGCAAATTTGGCAGACCATCTAATAGCAAAATACGTGCAATCAGCTCATCTGACCATTTCATCTCAGCAATCGACTGCTTATACAGTGAGTCATTTAACGACTCTAAGCCCCAATGGCGTGCGATACGCGCATGCAAAAAGTACTGATTGATGGCTATCAATGACTGACCGAGCACTTTATTCAGCGCACGGGTGATCTCTTTATCCCCTTTCATTTTTCTCTCCCTATATTCATTATTATTTTATTACCGATAGTTTTAACAAGTGTTAAAGGCGCTTAGTAAATGAAATACTAAACAATATCAGGAGACACTTCTGCCATCTGGCTTTGCAAATAGTTGGATAGACCAATCATATCAATCAGGCGTAACTGCTGCTCTAACCAATGAGCATGATCTTCTTCGGTGTCTTTGAGCTGCTCAACGAGCATCTCACGGGTGACATAGTCATGCTCTGCTTCACAAAGCGCAATGCCGTCTTTAAGGTGCTGCTGTACCTGATACTCTAAATTGAGATCGAGCTGCAACATCTCAGGAACCGTCGACCCAATATTAATCTCGTTGACGCTCATCTTAGGCGTACCGCTCAACATCAAAATACGGCGGATAATCGCTCGGGCATGCAGTGTTTCATCGTGCATCTCATGGCTGATACGGTCATACAGTTTGCCGTAATGCCATTCTGCGTACATCTCAGAGTGAATGAAATATTGGTCACGAGCTGCAAGCTCACCACCTAATAAAAAATTTAAATAATCAATGACCTTTGGGCTGCCTATCATCACCTATACTCCTGTATTTTTATTTATTTGCGTCTACATTCATAATAATACATATATAGAAAGTACTATTAGTAAACTAATCAGTAAAGATTAAAACCAACGAAATGTCTTACAAAGTAAGTCAGATATAGTAGCATACGGGAATAACGGCGCTTGTAACGATATGAACTAAGAATAAGATTCTAATTGAGAATCGTAATTAACTCGCATAACGAGCCTTAGTGTTTGAGAATTTTAGTGTTTGAGAATTTTAACGAGGTTTTTCATGCACTTATTTAATAAAATTAACAAGGAATGTTAGAGAGTTTAAGATAAATAAGTGCAGATAGTAGCTGTCATTGAGTACTGCCCTGCTACGCTTTTTATTGATAGCAGATCATCAATAATAGCAAAGTCTGCAAGGAGTGCTTAAACGGCATAAGCCAACGCATCAAGTTTGGCGTGATGTTCATCAAGGTAGTCATTGACCATAGGTTCGCAGCAGCCACAGCAAGTCGCTACATCAAGGGTATCTTTTAAACCGTCTAACGTATCAATGCCTGAGGCAATCGCGGCTTTAATTTGTTTTTCTTTGACGTCGTTACAGATACATACGTACATGTGTTGGCTCCTACATAAATGTCAATCTTGTTATTCGTTATAATAACGATAATTATTACCATTTACAATAGTATTTAAGGTATTGTTCAGTCAGATCGTTATTACTACAGGGTTATCTTACCCTTACTTAATCCATGTAACTGCATATAACCTTGAGTGTAACTATAACGTACCAAAGGTAGTAAAATGGCGACGAACTGTAAATTTGCTCATTTTTTAATCGATTTTACAGATGACTGCTGTTATATTGACCCCCTATTAACTAAATCCATATTGGAATTGTTCTATGTCTAATAATAATTCTACGATACAACCGCTTGAGTTATTTAAAGTATTGTCTGACCCAACGCGCTTAAAAATCTTCCAAATCTTATTTAACAAAGAATCGCGCTGTGTGGGTGAATTGGTAGAAATACTTGACCAACCACAGCCGACCATCTCGCGTCACTTGAATCATTTGAAAAAGCTGGGTATTTTGAGCTGTGTTCGTGATGGGACATGGATGTGGTATGAAGTGTCTGATAATCTACCAGAATGGTGCCAAGAGATTTTGGAAATCACCTATAAGCAGATATCGACCAAAGACATCAATATGCCGAAGCCTGCTTAGCTTGATACTAAGAGCAAGAGGTATTGATATAGTTAGTTCAAAATAAAATCGATGTTAATAGTTGGGTGCGACTGATTTAAATTTTCCTTGCTTGCTGCTATCACAGAGGCTACGAAAAATTCATCCCCGTCACACTGTATCTGTTTTAGAGTGAAACCACTATAATCAATACTTCAGCGCATAAAAAAAGACCTATAAATGATAGGTCTTTTTTTTGTTTTCAAACTTTGTCTTAAAATACGCCTCTAATATAAATACGCCTTTAGATCTAGATTATACTAAGTCTAAGAAATCACTCACAAAGGCGTTGGCTGGCTGGTGAATCAGCTCCTCTGATGTGCCTACTTGCTCGACGCGACCATGGTTCATCACCACAATCTCATCAGACACCGCCCGCGCTTCTTCTTGGTCATGCGTCACCATGATGCTGGTAATACCCAGCTCGTGGTGGATATTCTTTAGCCAAGTACGCAGCTCTTTACGTACCTTGGCATCGAGTGCCCCGAACGGCTCATCAAGTAATAGTAGTTTTGGCTTTACTGCCAAAGCACGTGCCAGCGCAATACGCTGACGCTGACCGCCTGATAACTGATGCGGATAAGCATTGGCAACTTGCGGCAGCTGTACTAAGTCTAGCAATTCTGCAACGCGTTTATTGATATCCGCCTTACTTGGGCGCTCGTTTTTTGGTAGCAAGGTTAAGCCAAAACCGACATTATCGGCGATATTTTTGTGGCGAAACAACGCATAATGCTGAAACATAAAGCCAATATGGCGCTTTTGCACCGGTGTATTGGTGACATCTAGCTCATCAAATAATATTTGCCCTGAGTCTGCGTACTCAAGACCAGCAATGATACGTAGCAAGGTGGTTTTACCGCAACCTGAAGGACCAAGCAAAGTCGTCAACTTGCCTGTTGGTACAGTGATATTGATATCATCTAAGGCAGTAAAATTACCGAATTTTTTATTAACGTTGCGAATCTCGATGCTCATAATGGGTTCTCTTATTATATTTTTGGCTTAACGTCTTCATGTGACAGATGGCTTGTTAACGACTGCTTTATAGCATAGCGCTTATAGACGACCGCTACTTTCTGCCAGGGTTGCATCTTCAGGGTTTGATGCATTGCTAGCATTGGCACTAACCGGTAATTCAGGCACAGTTGCTAAACGCTCAGACTTGGCAAATTTGCGCTCTTGCAGCTTGGTCATTACTTGTTGTATTAGCAGCGTCACCAGCGCCAAGGCAGCAAGTAAGCTCGATAAGGCAAAAGCGGCAGTAAAGTTATAATCGTTATAAGCAATCTCAACCAATAGCGGCATAGTGTTGGTTTCACCGCGAATATGACCGGAGACCACGCTCACCGCGCCAAACTCGCCCATTGCCCGTGCATTGGTCAAAATCAAACCATACAGCAGCGCCCATTTGATATTCGGTAGCGTCACATGCCAAAACGTCTGCCAACCTGTAGCACCTAGCGTCAATGCTGCTTGCTCTTCACTATCACCTTGCGTCTGCATCAGAGGAATTAGCTCACGGGCGACAAACGGAAAAGTGACAAATAACGTCGCTAAAATAATCCCTGGTACGGCATAAATTACCTGAAAGCCCATGCTTTCAAGCCAGCCACCAATCGTAGAATTCAGCCCGAACAACAGCACAAACATCAAACCTGCAACCACCGGCGACACCGAAAACGGTAAATCAAGCAATGTCGTCACCAGCTGCTTACCTTTAAATTGATAACGGGTCACCAGCCACGCAATTGCAATACCCATCACCATATTAATCGGCAACACAATCGCCGCGGTAATCAAGGTTAATTTAATCGCTTGTAAGGCTTCAGGGTCGACCAGTGAGGCAATATACAACTGCCAACCATTTTTAAAAGCTTCATAAAAGACCGCAAACAGTGGCACGACCAACATGATGACCATAAATAAAACCGCGATGGTGATAAAGGTACGGCGTATCCATGGCGTGTCTTTGGTCGCTGGGTTGCTTTGGTAGTCGTAGCTATTAGAGATTTGCATTAGCGGGCTCCTACGCGGCGCGACAGCTTCCACTGTACGATATTAATGGTCAATAAAATCACAAATGAGATCAGTAGCATAAAGAGTGCGACGGCTGATGCGCCTTGCACATCAAACTGCTCAAGCTTACTGATAATGATTAGTGGCAAAATCTCAGACTGCATCGGAATATTACCGGCGATAAAAATTACCGAGCCATACTCACCAGTGGCACGGGCAAACATCATGCCAGCGCCCATCAGTAAAGCCGGTAACAGCTCTGGTAAAATCACCTTACGAAAGGTCGTAAAGCGATTGGCACCCAGTACCGCCGCTGCCTCTTCAAATTCAACGGACAATTCTGCCAACACAGGTTGCACAGCACGGACGATAAAGGGAAAGCTCACGACCACTAAAGCGAGCCAAATACCTAATGGCGTAAAAGCCACTTGAATATCAAACTTAGCAAACCACTGCCCGATTAAGCCATTAGGCGCATAAAGGGTGGCAAGCGAGATACCCGTAACGGCTGTCGGTAGTGCAAATGGCAAATCAACCAACGCATTAATCAACGATTTACCCCAAAACTCGTAGCGCACCAGCACCCAAGCAACCAACGTGCCAAACACCATGTTGGTGAGCATCGCCAAAAACGACATCCATAAACTGAGTTTGATAGCAGCGGTCACTTGCGGCTGAGTAATAGTCTCCCAAAAACCCGTCCAACCCATGTGTGTCGTGGTATAGGCCATCATGGCAAACGGCAGCACCACCAGTAATGACAAGCTAAAGACAGTGATGCCCATGCTTAGCCCAAACCCTGGTAGCACATTGCGCTGGCGCAAGCGTGTCAGCCAACCTTTTTTATTGACAGGTTTGCTGGCAGGAGAAATTGTTGCACTCATAGTGATGTCCTATTGCCTAACTGATGGCGCTTATTTGTTGCTCGTAAGCACCACGTGATATCAAATGTATTTATTATTGGTCTGCTTAAGCGATAAAGGACACAGCGTGGGTAGCCATGTCCTTTATGTGCTCGGACGTTACTCTAAAGCTGACTGCTTAAACGTTATCTAATAAAAAGCTCATAAAAACTCTATAAATGGGCTACGCAGTCAGCGTACTAGCGGCTTACTTTGGTGCATTAATGGCTAACTGATCGAACACGCCGCCATCGCTAAAGTAAGTGCTCATGATTTCATCCCAAGTGCCAAAGGCATCATTTGGACGGAAAGTATCGATAGGTGGCAATTTATCGCTGTTCTTATCAAGCACACTCTTCACGCTTGGGCGCAGATATAAATTGGCTGCCAATTGCTGAGCAGGCTCGCTCCATAAGTAATCAAGATAGGCTTTTGCCGCATCGGTGGTGCCTTTTTTATCGGTAACGGTCTTCACGACAGCGACGGGGCTTTCAGACTTGATAGAGTATTTAGGATAAACGATATCCACCTTACCCAAACCAAAATCGGTCGCGGCAAGATTGGCTTCGTTTTCAAAAGTTACCAAGACATCACCGATACCGCGCTGAACGAAAGTCGTCGTCGCTGCACGTCCGCCATTCTCATAGACTTTGACATTTTTCAGCATGTCTTTGACGTAGTTCTTGGCTTGTGTTTCATCTTTATTAAAGGCATGTAAACCATAACCATAAGCGCCTAAGAACGCATAGCGACCATTACCCGTGACTTTTGGGTTGGCCATAACAATCTCAACGCCTTCTTTGGTCAAGTCTTGCCAGTCGTTGATACCTTTTGGATTGTCTTTACGTACTAAGAAGACGATAGTGCTGGTAAAAGGTACGGCGTTGTCTGGGAATTTACTTTCCCAATCTGACTCAACCAAGCCTTTTTTCTCAAGTAGCTCGATATCAGAGCCTTGGTTCATGGTCGCCACATCGGCTTGCAAACCGTTAGCAACCGATAATGCTTGCTTACTTGAGCCGCCGTGTGATTGCTTGATTAAGATATTACTGTTTGGGTTTTCCGCTTTATAGTGCTCAACGAATAATGGGTTGTAGTCTTTATAAAAGTCGCGCGCCACATCGTAAGAGACGTTTAATAGCTCAATATCTTGCCCTTCGGTAGTGGCTGGCGTGCCTTCTGCATTGGTTGCTGGCTCAGTCTTTTCGCTATTGCTACAGCCTGCGATACCCAACGTAAGCGCCACACCGGCGATGCTTAGTACGCTAAGCGTTTTGTTTTTATATTTATAACCTGTGGTATATGATGTCATGGCTGCCTCAAAAGGGATTGGTTAGTGAATGCAAGTATGCTAACAGCGCCAGCTTATTATGTTTAATGATGAATATGCGTATGTTATTGCCAAAACGGAATATAGTATTTATAAAGACAAGGTTATCAATAACTTAAATACGATAAGCAATAGATAACCTTAAAAATTTTATAAATTAACACTTTGGTGCCAAGACATTTATTCATTATTATTTATGGTCATTTAGCGCTTTAACCACTTATAAACGGCCTTATAAAGCGTTAAAAGGGTTAAAGCGGCTAATAAATGGCTTAGGCGCTGTCCGTTACTTTACCCGCGCTAGTTGATCAAAACGTCCACCATCGACAAAGAACGTCTCCATGATACTGTCCCAATCCCCAAACACGGCAACCGGCTCAAAGGTTTGAATATCCTTTAAAGTGCCTGTATGGGCTGCGAGCACCTCTTTGTTGCTCGGACGCAAATACATCTTTGCCATCAGCTCTTGCGCCGGTTTATCCCACAGTGTTTTTAGATAAGCAGTTGCCGCAGTAGTTGAGCCTTTTTTCTCAGTCACCGAGCTGACGATTGCCACTGGGTTATGAATGGTGATGGAGTAGCTAGGATAAACAATATCCACTTTACCTTTAGCATGCTGAGTGGCGACCAAATGTGCCTCGTTTTCAGTGGTAATAAGCACATCCCCTAGCCCGCGTTGTGTAAAGCTGGTGGTCGCAGCGCGCGCACCATTGTCATAAGTCACGACATTGGCGAGCACTTTTTTCATGAAAGCATCGGTTTTTTGTGGTTGAGTGACCGATTCTTTAAATTGGTGCAATCCTGAACCATAAGCGCCCAAAAAGGCATAGCGCGCCGTGCCGCTGGTTTTCGGATTGGGCATTACCACGTCAATATCCGCACGCGCCAAATCTGCCCAGTCTTTAATATTTTTTGGGTTGCCGCTGCGTACCAGTAATATCATGGTGGTGCTATAAGGGACGGCATTGTCAGGAAACGCTTCGCGCCAATCTGCTTTTACCAACCCTTTTTCAACCAGCATATTCATATCGCTTTCTTGGTTTAAAGTCACCACGTCCGCTTGTAAACCATTGGCGACCGACAGCGCTTGTTTACTTGCGCCGCCGTGCGATTGTTGGATATCAACGTTACTATCAGGATATTGCCCCTGATAGATACTGGTAAATAGCGGGTTATAGTCTTTATAAAAATCACGTGAGACATCGTAAGAGACGTTAAGTAGGCTGATATTTTGCTTATCACTTGCCCCACTATTTGTGCCATCGCTCGCGCCGCTTTGGGTAGCTTCGGTAGGATTACAGCCCGTCATTAGCATGGCAACGGCAAGAACGCCGCCCAACTTAAAGCTGAAATTAAAACGGCCAGCGGCAACTTTTGATTGCCTGCTTTTATTGTCAATAAATGCTTGAGCATTAATCAATTCAAGCTTATTAGATACTTTTTTAGTGCGTCGGTTCGTTGCTTGCATAGCGGCCCTCGATAATGTTGATAGAAGCATTTCTTAAAGTATTGGCCACCTTATAAAGGTTTATAATCCTTTTGATTCGATTCTATGGATGATGAGCGTTATGCTAACAGCCTGCGAGGCAATCGCTTAGTGACAAATGCGCTTATCGAGTTATTAACTTGGCATAAGTAATTTTGTTAGTTATTCTAAAATGTTTATTTTTCCTGAGTATTTTTGCGATATAGTGATAAGCAGACACTTTCGAGTAAGTTATGGTATTGCTTACTATCTAGACGAGCCTTTATGTAAGCGATATTATCTCTTAGCTTCTTGTATATCAGGCGTTGCACTCATAATAGGCAGCTCTACCCCTTTTACTAACTTCCTTATCAAAGGTACTTAAATGATTATGTCTCCACCTCGTTATGCCCGCCACTCACGATTTTTTGCTATCATTTTAACCACCTCTGCAGCTTTACTTACCTTAAGCGGCTGTAATAACATGACGCCCAGCGTAAATAACCAAACCACTAAGCAACCGAACGCTGCCGTCACGCCAGCGGTGCAAGCAGTCGTTGGAGACTATGCTTCTGAAGGCTATCACAAGCGCGCACAAGGTTCTGATTGGGTTGGGGTGATGGTACGAGCAGATGGCGCAGACAACGGCGACCAGATTAATATTCAGGTACGGGCGCGTAGCGATGTGAAAAAACCAAGCTGTCATTTTGATGGTAAGGCGACATTAATGGGTCAAGACGATGCGCACGGTGTTATTTTCCAAAGCAAGGTTAATGACAGTACAGCGTTCTTTCAATTTAAGGACGATAAGCTGACTATTGATAGCCAAGATAAATACGCCCTGAATTATTTTTGTTCGGGTGGTGGCTCAATCGTTGGCGAGTATCAGAAGCTTGAGGGAGATTTAGAGCTGCATTAACCGCTTGAATGGTTGGCTTTAGATATTAAAAAAGGTGTCAGACGTTTAATCTGACACCTTTTTTAATACTTTTATTGATGACGATAAAATATTACTTAAACCGCAGATGCACCGACTAACTTCACCTCAGCACGCTCCTCTCTTGCGATACCCGCATAGTAATCACGTAAAATCTGTAATACTTCTGGACGGCTAAAGTTCTCTGGTACGTCCTCATCTTCTGATAGCGCTTTACGCAGCTTAGTACCTGATACTTTGACATGTTCAGACGCTTCATGCGGGCAGGTCTTATCAGAAGCCATGGCATTACAAGCATTACACCAAAACGTCCAGCCAATCTTTAGCGGTTGCGTAATCAAATCATCTTTACCGACATATTCAAAGATAGTCTGCGCATCAAAGGCACCATAATAATCACCGACACCGGCATGGTCACGGCCGACAATCAGATGGCTACAGCCGTAGTTTTGACGGAATACCGCATGTAGTAGCGCCTCGCGTGGTCCGGCATAACGCATATCGAGCGGATAACCGGCTTGAATGACGGTGTCTTGTCTAAAATAATTATCAATCAAGGTTTTAATCGCTTCTTGGCGCACTTCAGCTGGGATATCACCTGGCTTTAATGCCCCGAGTAATGAATGAATCAATACCCCATCACAGATTTCAATGGCAATCTTGGCAAGGTATTCGTGTGAGCGATGCATTGGATTACGCGTTTGGAAAGCGGCAACCGTTTTCCAGCCTTTGGCATCTAGTATTTCACGCGTTTCAGCAGGGGTTTTATAAATCTCTGGGTATAAAGTTGGGAACTCGCCCTCGCTTAATACTTCGACACTACCTGCGATGTTAACCTCACCTTGGCTTAATACTTGCTGTACGCCCGGATGCTCAGAATCTGTGGTGGTAAAGACTTGCTGACACTCATGGGCTTTATCGATGGTATAAGTCTCTTCTACCGTTAAAATGCCCATAATCTCGCCATCTTTCGCAACCAATGCGACTTTATCACCTTGGTTTAGATTATCGGCAGTCGCTTTAGGCGCTGATAACGTGATGGGAATTGGCCAAAACAAGCCAGCATTGTCACCACTTTGCAGGCGCATGTCATCAACCACCCCTTGCCAATCTGCCTGATTCATAAAACCATTTAGCGGCGTAAAGCCACCAATACCAAGCATAATCAAATCGCCCCGCTCACGTGAGCTCAGGGTAATCGTCGGCAAGCTGCTGGCAAGTTTCAATGCTTGCTTGCGCGCGTCACCTTTTAATAGTAACGGCTTAAGATCCTTGCTACCGTGCGGCGGAACAAGTTTAGAGGCTTGTTGATTAGAAGCTTGTTGATTAAAGTCTTCTTGATTGGCGATAGATGATGTCATATTGATTTAGAACCTTTATAGGTAATGATGAAGTAGTGATGAGATAAGTCGTGATAAATTTGATAAGCATAGGCTACCTAACTTTCGTTATGAAAATTTATGCTGACTTTGGATATACATATGTCTTAAAGGAATTTATGTTTATAGACGCAAGCTTATATGATGTGACTCTGAATTGTTTACCTTGCGACTGGCAATAAGATCGATTACACACGCCAATCATTTTCGTCGCCGCTTTTATGTTTCAAACAAAATTGAGATTACGTCATGTATCAATATAATTACGCTGACCAAACCTTGGTAGAAGAACGAGTCGCCCAGTTTCGCGACCAAACCGAACGGTTTTTGGCAGGCGAGCTGCCAGAAGAGCAATTTTTGCCGCTGCGTTTGCAAAACGGCCTCTATATCCAGCGTTATGCGCCGATGTTGCGTATCGCCATTCCTTACGGTCTGCTTGCCAGCTACCAATTGCGTAAGTTGGCGGAGATTACCCGTAAATATGACAAAGGCTACGGGCATTTCACCACCCGTACCAATATGCAGCTGAACTGGCCAAAACTTGAAGAGGTGCCAGATATCTTGGCGGAGCTGGCCTCGGTACAGATGCATTCTATTCAAACTTCTGGTAACTGTATTCGTAATACCACCACCGACCCGTATGCCGGTATTCATCAAAATGAGGTTGCTGACCCGCGCTCCTATTGCGAAATCATTCGCCAGTGGTCGACCTTTCATCCTGAGTTTGCTTTTTTGCCGCGTAAATTTAAGATTGCCGTTATCGGCACTGATAATGATCGTGCAGCGACGCAAGTCCACGATGTTGGTTTGCATTTAAAGAAAAATGAGGATGGCGAGCTTGGCTTTGAAGTGCTAGTTGGCGGTGGTCTTGGTCGTATCCCCGTCCTTGGTAAAGTGATCAACAAGTTTTTGCCACGCGAGCATCTGCTTAGCTATCTAGATGCCATATTGCGGGTTTATAACCTGCATGGCCGCCGTGATAAAGGCAGTAAATACCGATCACGCATCAAGATTTTGGTTGACACCTTGGGTGGCCCTGCGTTTGCCAAATTGGTCGATGCCGAATGGGAAGCGCATACCAAGGACGGGCCACTGACGCTGACGGATACCAACTTTGAGCATGCCAGCAGCTTCTTTAGTGAACCTGATTATGTGACCTTTGATGCCCTACAAACACAGTCTGATTTGCAGCAGCAACTAAGCGCTGATAAAGACTTTGCCAATTGGTATAACCAAAATACTGTGGCGCATAAAGTCGCTGGTTACCGCGCGGTTGTCATCTCCTTAAAAGCAGGCCTAGTCGATGGTAAGTATGTACCATCCGGTGATGTTACCGAATCGCAGATGGATGCGCTTGCTGACCTTTCTGACAAGTATAGCTTTGGCGAGCTGCGCGGTACGTATCAGCAGAATTTAGTCTTCGCTGACGTGCAAACCAATCAGTTATACGAGTTATGGCAACAGCTTTCTGAGCTACATCTGGCACGACCTAATATCAATACCTTGACCGATATGATCGTCTGCCCAGGTTGGGATTATTGCTCGCTTGCCAACGCCACCACCCATAATATCGCTGAGCAAATTGAAAAGCAGTTTAGCGATTTGGACTACCTATATGATCTTGGCGATATCCGCTTAAACATGTCGGGTTGTATCAATGCTTGTGCGCACCATCATACGGGTGATATCGGAATTCTCGGTGTCGATAAAAAAGGTGAAAACTGGTATCAAATCAGTCTTGGCGGCAACTCGAGTAACGATGCCAAACTTGGCAAAATACTAGGCCGCTCCGTCCCTACCGAAGCGGTTGCTGACACCATTCAAAAGATCGTTGACGTTTATGTCGATTTGCGTGCCACCACCGATAATGACGTTGAAAGCTTTGGCGAATTGGTTGAGCGCGTCGGTATTGATCCCTTTAAGGAGAAGGTCTATGGCTAATCACCATATTTTGGATAGTCAGGGCGTCGATATTAGCCATAACGATAGCTGGCATGCGTTAACCACTGATACCCTGCCCGATGGTATTGCCTCGATAGAGCTCACGCTACTTGAGCTGCTGCAAAGACAGGAAAAACCTGATGTCTTAGTACCACTGGCTGACCTATTAGATGGTTCAGGGACACTAGCAACGGGTTTGGTCAAAGAGGTATATGAGCTGATCAAACAGCATAGTAGCCGTGTTGGATTATGGGTGACCGCTGATACAGATACAGATGCCTTGGCAGCGCTCAGTGAGCTGTTGTTAAAGCAGGATCTCATCGTCATTCATGTGCCCAAATTCGCTGATGGACGCAATTTTAGCTTTGCACAAACCTTGCGCCAAATTGGCTATCAAGGTGAGATTCGTGTCGCTGGCGCGTTTGGCCGTGATCAAATTACTTACCTATTACGCGTGGGCGTCGACAGCTTTGTGCTCAATGAACACGACTTACAATCGGACTTTAATATCTCACAAGCGTTTACCGCCCTTGCCAGTAGCTACGATGGTCGCAATGCCGCCGCACTACCAATGTTTGCAGGTGCTTAAGGTAGCATCAACCATAAAACTTATTATTAATCGTTTTTATATTCACAACAATTGAGGAATCCACCATGAGCCAGTTACACCCAAATCTAGATATCGATCAAGCCAACCAAGAACTAAAAGGTAAATCACCAGAACAAATCGTTGCATGGGCACTGACACAAGCGAAAAACCCAATCATCACCACCAACTTCCGCCCATATGAATCAGCGATTTTGCACTTGGTCGCTAAACAGCGCCCTGATATCACGGTACTATGGGTAGACTCAGGTTATAACACCGATGCGACGTATCAATTTGCCAATAAAGTTATCCGTGACTTAAATTTAAACGTTATCACCTATATTCCTAAGCAAACGGCTGCCTATCGTGACGCAACCATGAACGGCATCCCAGGCATTGACAATCCGCAACATGATGAATTCACTGACCAAGTAAAACTTGAGCCATTCCGCCGCGCGCTAGATGAGCTAAAACCTGATGTCTGGTTTAATGCCATTCGTAAAGATCAAACGGAATTCCGCCAAGGTCTTGATGTGCTTAGCCTATCAAAAGATGGTGTGTTAAAAGTAGCGCCGTTATTTGAGAAAAATGACGCGGATTTAGACGTGTATCTTGAAGAGCATAATCTGCCAAACGAGTTTGATTACTTTGATCCGACGAAGGTTGAAGAGAGCCGTGAGTGTGGTTTGCACACGCAGCTATAATTACTTAGCCAGTAATTAATCAGCAATTCAGTACAAAGCCAATAATATTAAATAAAAAAAGCGATGACATTAAAATCATCGCTTTTTTTGTGTTAACTATGGTGATTGACATGAAAATCAATACGAAAGTGGCGTTCTACAAGCGTTTTGATTAAAACATTAACGTTTCTTTAACGTCTTATTGTTTAACATTGAGGTATTCTATGGCTTGCCTTAGTGGGCTGCACGTCATTAAGCTGACTTTTTAAAGCCAAATCATGGACGAAGTTGCCCAATCCTTATAGGCACTCGCGCTCATCAATATGGATATTTGTTATGCCCTTTATAAAAAAAATTGATTCATTCTATGAAAAACTGCACGATAAGCTGCCAGCTGTAGGTAAAGCAGCCTCCTTTTTGACTGGTACTGGTGTCCTCACGGCCAATAGTGCGATGGTTGGTCTGCCTATTTGGAGCTTAGGCGCGGCAAAAGTATTGACTGGCGCGAAAGCTGCTGATGATGCATTAATTGCGATTACCAAATACTGGATTAACAGTAATAACGCCGTGATTGACCACGCGCTACCCCATAAAGACTGGCGCATTAATCTGCCCGACGATTTGAGCGAAGACAAGCAGTATCTTTTGGTAAGCAACCATCAATCGTGGGTCGACACCAGTATCGTGCAATATATCAGCCAAGATACGCTGCCTTTAACGCGATTTTTTACTAAGTTTAATCTGATTTACATCCCCGTTATCGGTCAAGCATTTTACTTCTTAGACTTTCCGATGATGAAGCGTTTTTCTGCCAAAGCGATGGCAAAGAATCCAGAACTTAAAAAACAAAATCTCCTTGAGGCTAAGCGTGCCTGTCGTCAATTAAAAGACAAACCCTTTGCCCTATTAAACTATTTGGAAGGAACGCGCTTTACTAAAGAAAAACATGACAAACAAGGCTCACCTTATCAGCATTTGTTAAAACCACGCGCTGGCGGGTTGTCGTTAGCGCTTAATGCGTTAGGCGATGAATTGGATTCTATTTTAGATATCACTATCGTCTACCCAGACGGCGCGCCTGATTATGATGATTTATGGAAAGGCAATATTCGCCGCTTGGGTGTCGATGTGACTCGCTTAACCATACCAGACGAGTTATTTGCGGCAATCATGGATGGCGGTTATGACCGTGACGAGACCACTAAAAAGATGATGTTTGATTGGTTAGAGGATATTTGGCAACAAAAAGATGCGCGCATTACTAAGATGCTGAGTGAGTTTGAATAGGTTGCTTTACAAGGTTGAATCTCGTCCTTGTTAATACCTAACGCAAAAATCTAATATAAATAACAGCCACAAGCTTAAAAGTTAGCTTGTGGTTTTTTATTCCGTTATTCTGCATTTTAATTCCCTACCTATTCCACATCTCATCAAAACACACCTTTATCATGACAAAAACGAATATGTTAATGCCAATTCACTGCATGAGACGTAGCGCGTGATACCTCATAATGGTGGCATATTTTATATTGATTGAATCATTGGTGATGCTATGAACACCTTTCCGCTATTTTTTAAATTAGAAGACCGCAAAGTATTGATCGTTGGTGGCGGTGATGTCGCACTACGTAAAGCTGACTTGCTCAGTCGCGCAGGTGCTGCTATCACGATTCTTGCGCCAAGTATTAGTACTGAAATACAAGCCTTGCTCAGCCACACTAAGTACAAAGCCAAGCACGAACTGATTTATGAAAACTACAATAAAGCTTATATGACAGGTGCGCGCGTTATTATCGCTGCGACGGATGATGAAACCCTTAATCATCAAGTTCACGCTGATGCTAGCGAGCTTAATATTCCGGTAAATGTGGTTGATACCCCGCATTTATGCGACTTTATTTTCCCTGCTATCGTTGACCGTAATCCCATTGTGATTGGCATTTCATCTAACGGTAAAGCGCCGGTGCTGGCACGTCTATTGCGCGCTCGTCTTGAAACTTTAATTCCGCAAGGCTATGGCAAACTGGCCAAGCTGGCTGGTGAGTTTCGTAGTGAGGTAAAAACAAAAATTCCAACCCTTACCGGACGTCGCCAGTTTTGGGAACGCGCCTTTGAAGGAAAAGTCAGTCAGCTGATGTTTGCCGGTAATGAAAAGGAAGCGGCTGCCCAATTGCAAGCCGATTTAGATAACACTGCATCCGCTATCAATGAAAAAAATACAGCAGATAATACATCTACAGAATCCCAAACCGTAAAAAATACAATGGGCGAAGTTTATATCGTTGGTGCAGGCCCCGGTGATCCAGAGCTACTCACCTTTAAAGCCCTACGTCTCATGCAGCAAGCCGATATTGTCTACTATGATGCGCTAGTTTCTCCGCAAGTATTAGACCTATGCCGCCGCGATGCTGACAAAGTGTTTGTCGGTAAACATGCGGTAGCTCAGCTTGGTATCAACGAGCTGTTGGTCAATAGTGCAAAAGAAGGTCGCCGTGTGGTACGGCTAAAAGGTGGCGATCCCTTTATCTTTGGCCGCGGCGGTGAAGAGATTGAAAGCTTACGTGCGCATGACCTCCCTTATCAAGTTGTACCTGGTATTACTGCTGCTAACGCTGCCGCCAGTTATGCAGGTATTCCACTCACGCACCGTGACCACTCACAATCAGTGCGTTTTGTGACAGGGTTTTTAAAGGCTGGCGCGCCCAATAGTAACTTTAAGAGCTTTTTAAATACTGATGAGACCGTGGTGTTTTATATGGGTTTGCATTCGCTGGCACGTTTGACGACAGGTTTAATTGATGCTGGGCGTAGTAGCGATACCCCAATCGCTATCGTCTCCAATGCCAGTATGCCCAATCAGCAAGTATTAACAGGTACGCTTGAGAGCATTGTCGCTCAGCAAGAACAAGCACAACTGCCAACACCGGCTCTGCTCATCATGGGTGATGTCGTAAGCTTGCATGATGACTTGGCTTGGTATCATGTAGACAATGAGCAAAGAAACCAAAATGCTGCTCATACCAATGACAATTGGTTACGCGGTGGCAAAGCGGCAGCGACCAAAAACCCTACTAGCCAGCAAGCACATGCGCTATCTATGGTAGCTAACTTGGCACCGGCTGATGATGGTTTGGAGCAGTTGGTGATTGGTTAGGTTTTATTATTACTTTCTAAAAAGCTAAGTCCTACCGATAATATATTGGCAGGGCTTTTTTATGCGCTTGCAACAGAGTAGAAGAGCAAACCACCGCAATTCTTGTTAGAATAATCGCTGTCTTTTATTCATCATTAAGCTCAACCATGTCTACACCTATCGATACTAAGTTCATGCCTACTAAACCTTAACATACCTAAAAATAATTACTGTTATCACTATTGTGAGCGCTGAAAATGAAGTTTTGGTCTATTAGAACCCTTGAAGAATTAGAGATTCTACTAAGTGGTCAGCCATTAAGAACCGACCCTGATAAAGTAGATAAGGACCGTAAAGAGGCTTATCAGTGGATTTCAAAGCAGTTAAGTAAAAAGGTGACACCCCCGCAAGGTGTTGAGTATCCTATTTGGCTATGGCGATATTGGGAAGGTAAACAAAGAGCGAAGCCCGACTTAAGAGCTGGCGGGCATGTTGAGAGAGGATGCAAAGCGGTTAGGATTGAGTTAGAAATACCCTCTCATAAAGTACTACTCAGTGACTTTGACGGCTGGCATGCTGTACTAAACAATCACCACTTCTGTGAAACTGATGCAGAGTATAATTATTATGAACAGTATGAAAATCAGGAAGATAATGAGAATTTACTAAGAAAAAGTAAGGAAGCCACTTGGCTTAAGATTTTTTCGATAGAAAATCTACCAGAGGATTGGGCCGTACAGGGCATTACTTGGGAAATTCGACCTGAGTATATGGTTAATTATAAAATCTTCACAGGTCGTTAATGTAGGGCAAGCTCTAATAAAGAGTCAGTAGTCAAAAGCGAGACTGGTAAATTATCATTTATGGTATGATTATTTAACTCTAAATCACTTATTGATTAAGCCATCCTCTTAATTATTTACGCGTTGTAATATCCTCTATGTCAAAGTCTACCGAATTGTCTGCCATCTCCAAACCCTTAACCATTTTACACACCTCAGATTGGCATTTGGGGCGTAGGCTTTATGGGCGCATGCGTTATGATGAATTTGAAGCGTTTTTAAGTTGGCTACAAGATACCATTAGCGCGCAAAAAGTCGATGTCCTTATCGTCGCGGGTGATATCTTTGATACCATGACGCCGAGTAACAGAGCGCAGGCGCTATATTATGAATTTTTGGGCAAAGTTTCAAAATCATGCTGCCAGCATATCGTCATCGTCGCGGGTAACCATGACTCCCCTACTTTTTTGGACGCCCCAAGCAATGTCTTAAAATTCTTAAATGTTCACGTCATTGGCACCGCTTGTGAAGACTTAAACGATGAAGTCTTGGTGTTAGATGCTGCAGACGGTACACCGCATTGTATTATCGCCGCAGTCCCTTATCTGCGCGACCGTGACGTGCGTAGCAGTAGCGCTGGCGAGTCCGCAGATAGTAAAGATGCCAATGTCATCAAAGGCATTCGTGCCCATTATGATAAAGTCGCCAGCATTGCTAAAACGAAGCAAGCTAAATTAGCCGAAGTGCACCAGCGTCACATTCCTATCATCGCTACAGGGCATCTATTCGCAGCAGGTGGCACGACTACTGAAGATGATGGTGTGCGTGAGCTTTATGTCGGCTCACTCGGTAAAATCTCTGCTGATATGTTTGATGAAGGCTTTGACTATGTGGCACTTGGGCATTTGCATGTTCCGCAGCGCGTCGGTGGTCGTGAGAGTATTCGCTATTCAGGCTCGCCTATTGCGATGGGCTTTGGTGAGGCTCGCCAGCAAAAACAAGTATTATTGGTGCAGTTTGGTACAGTAGAGAGGTCTTTATCTGAGAGTACTATTCTTCAGCTTACTAATACAGTGACTAAGATTGAACAATCGGTAGAAAAAGCCGCTAAAAAAGTAGCCAGTCAGGCGACGGATTTTATGGACGATTTATTTGGTTTTGATAACACAGCAGAAAGCGAAGAGAATACGCAAAAAGCCTTTGAAGGATCCGTTTCCAATCAGATAGACGCTATACAGAGTAATGATTCCACAAATAACTCTATTGCATCCTCTAACCTATTACATCATAACGAATCACAGCAGATGCAGGTTATTTCCCTACCCATCCCAAAATTCCAAAAATTGGCGCAAATCTCAGGTGATTTAGAGCTTATTCAACAGACTATCGATGAAACCATTCAATCTCTTGAGGCAACAGAATCTGTTTGGCTTGAAATTATTTATACGGGTGATGAGGTGGTCAGCGAGTTGCGTGAGCATATTCAGGCGATGGTAGATGGCTTGCCGTGTGAGGTGTTAAAAATTAAAAACACGCGCACCTATAATAAAGTACTTAACCAACAGCAGATCTCTGAGACGCTACAAGATTTAAATGAGGAAGAAGTGTTTGAGCGCTGCCTAACCGCTCACAATATTCCTGATGAGCAAAAATCATCCTTACGTGACGCCTATGATCAAATCGTTTATAACCTGCGCCATGCCGATACTCAGGCCGAATAATAACAGCGCATTTTGGATGCCAGCCAACAACTTCTTCACTTTTCATCACTGTTCTCTTTATAACTGCTCTATATAAAAATAAGACCTGCCCATGCGACTGATTGAACTACGACTTAAAAACTTGAACTCCCTAAAAGACGAGTGGCACATTGATTTTAATGACCCCGCTTTTCTAAATGAAGGCATCTTTGCCATTACTGGACAGACGGGCGCTGGCAAGACTACTATTTTGGATGCTATTTGCTTGGCTTTATACGCTCAGACACCGCGTATTGAGTCGATAAGTAAGAGTAGTAATGAGGTTATGACTCGTCAAACCGCTGATTGTTTTGCAGAAGTAGTGATTGAGATTAATAAAAATCGTTATCGCTGTCGTTGGGGACAACGCCGCGCACGTAATAAAGCTGATGGAAACTTGCAAGATGCTACTCATGAAATCGCTAATGCCGATACTGACAAAATTTTGGAAAGTGGAATAAAGAAAACTAAGGCACATATTCAAGACCTGATCGGCATGGATTTCAATCAATTTACCCGCTCCATCATGCTCGCACAGGGCAGTTTTGCCGCGTTTTTAAAGTCAGATATTGGCGATAGAGCAGCGATTTTAGAGAAAATAACGGGTACTGCTATCTATGCCAAGATATCGTTAAACGTCCATGAAAAGAAACGCTTTGAGGAAGAAATACTGGGTAAGCTACAAGCGGGCGTTAATAGCTTATCGTTATTAAGTCTTGAAGATGAAAAGTTACTGGTAGCAGAGCTACAGACCCTTAATCAACAGCAAAGCAAGCAGCGGCAAACTTTCAAAACCCTGAGCGAGCAGCTGCAGTGGCTGGATAATGTACAGCAGCTACAGCAAAATATATTAACTTATCAAAATGATTTTGCAGCGGCACAGCAGGCGCAGCAAGCCTTTACTCCAGAAGCGCAGCGCCTAGATATTGCTAATAAAGCCTTGGAGATTGATAGTCAATTTCGAGAGCTTAGCTATAGCCGAGAGTCGGTCAAGAGGTTGGGTTTCGAGCAGCAAGATTTGCTTAATAAGATTCCAACACAGCAAGCAGCGCTGGCACAAGCCACGACCCATTTAGATAATATCAATACCATTGAAAAGCAAGCTACGGACAATCTGCAGACCACCTTACCAATCATTGCAAAAACGCGCGAGTTGGATGCTGAAATAAAACAGCAATCCCATTCTTTGGCAGATGAAAATCAACGTAAAGACGTCTTAGTCAATAATACGCAACGGTTACGTCAAGAAATAGCCAGCCACAAACAAACAGAACAAGAGACCAAAGCTCAGCTTAGCGGTATAGAAAAATATTTTAGCGATTATGAAGAGCTAAACGATCTCGATACAGATATGGCGACCTTTGATAGCAGCTGTCGCCGATTAGTGGTGCTGCTAGAAGATAATGTCAGCTTAGCGGCGGATAAACTTGCACATGACAACCAATCAAGCCAGCTACAAGTTCATTTCGATAAGCTCTCTAAGCAGCAAGATGCTGATAAGTTGTTAATAACTGAGCAACGCGAGCAACTGGTCAGCTTACAACAGCAGCAAGCAGCACTTATTGAAAAACAGTCGCTAACTAGTATGCGCAGCGAGCAAGAGCAAGTGGATCAGATCAACACTCAAATTGCACAAGCCAGCTTTAAGCTACAGCAGCTATCCGATCTTGCTAGCCAAATCGAAAAAACCAATCTCTCGCTGCCCACGCTAACCGAGGAACTAACGACCTTAGCAGGATTGATTGCTGGTCATCAATCAAATATTCAAGACGCTAAGCTTAAGAGGCAAGAAAAACAAGAGCATCTGAGTTTACTACAGAAAGTCGCTAAGCTTGAGGACTACATAACAGAGCTAGAAGATGGCTTGCCCTGCCCACTTTGCGGTGCGCATGAGCATCCTTATGGCAAACATCATCCATTATTAGACAGTAATAATACTGATAAAGATGCCGAGCAAAATCAGTCGTCCAAAATAAAACAGACTAAGACGCAACAAACTCAGCAGCAAATAGCTGAACTAGAGACCGTTATTGATAACCTTGAGCAGGCTTTATCAGCATACAATATCCAATATGCCACCAAGAAAGAGACGCTTAACAACCAAGAGCAACAACTAGCGCCCCTACAGCAGCAATCCGAAATCTTACACGGTGATATTCAGTCGTACATAGCCTCATTATTTGAGGCTGAAAACAATTATTCTGAAGCAATCGCAGTAATTATCAATCCTCTTACTCAGATAAAATATGATATTAATGCGATTATCACGAATATAGACCTCTGCTTATCCTTATTAGACACCGCCAAACACAACCTCACTGAACATAAACAGTCTCTTAAAGCCATAGTGGTCGAGTATGAACACCTAACTGAAAGTGCTACAAAGCTTAGCACTGCCATCGAAACCGATGAAAAGCAGCAACAAGCACTTAGTCATAACATGAATAACCTAACCACTGACATCAAGCTTAACTCGCAGAAGCTTGATGGTATAAAAGATAAGATTGCCGCTAATCTCTCGGAGTTGGCGCCCCTGATGACCACCGTTTCATCTCTAACGTATAAATACCCTGCAGATAAATATAAAGATTATTTAACTACAGCGCTCAATGCGGCAGACATCCACGATGCACTTAAGCAATTGGGTAATAGTTTTGATGAGCAAACGGTAATAGACAGCGCAGATTATGACCGTCATATTGAAAAACTGCGTCAACAGCGCAGCGCTTTAAACCAGTTAAAACGACAATTTAATGAGCAGAAAAACCGCCAACAGCAGCTAACCAATAGCTTAAGCAGTTTGACCGCGCAGATTGAAACCAAGCACGCACAGCTTAGCAATGATGAAACAGCGCTCAAAGAGTTAGAGAACTTAGTTGCTCATAAAACCAAGGCTATCGAACAATTAAAGCAGAATAGAAAAGAGATTTTTGCAGATAAAAATACAGACAATGAAGAAAATAAATTACGCCATGCGGTTGACGAGGCTAAAGCCAAGCAAGTAGTAGCACAAAGGCAGCTAGACACTGTACAGCAGACTCTAGAGCAATTAACGGCTAGAGAACAACAGCTAGACACAGAGCTACAGGCGGCGATGTCTACACTGAATACGCAGCAATGCATGTTTACTCATTTGCTCGCAGAGTCACAGTTCGTAGATGAAGCTGCTTTTGTGAGTGCCCGCCTGCCTAAAGAAGCGCGTGAGTCACTACAGACACGTAAATTAGCGATTGATAATGCCCTGCAACAGGCTAAGTTACAGTTGGATAGCACCCAGCAAGCGTTAGAGCAAAAACTTGCCAATCCTATGACCGATGAAGACCGAGAAATACTTGCTGGCCAGCACCATCAAATACAAATAGACATCGACGAGTTAAGTCAAAAAATCGGTGCGATTGACCAAAAACTTAAGGATAATGATAGCCAAAAAGGCCAACAAGCGGCACAGCTCATTGCTATCAATGAGCAAAAACAAAAGCTACAAGTTTGGCAACAGCTACATACGCTCATTGGTTCCGCTGATGGCAAGAAATACCGTACCTTTGCCCAAGGCTTAACGTTTGAGGTCATGATTAGTCATGCAAATACGCAATTGCAGAAGATGAGTGACCGCTATTTGCTCATTCATGATGACAGTAATCCCCTTGAGCTTAATGTCATCGACAACTATCAAGGCGGCGATATTCGCAGTACTAAAAACCTCTCCGGCGGTGAAGGATTTATTATCAGCTTGGCGCTGGCGCTCGGACTATCACAAATGGCCAGTCACAACATCCGCGTCGACTCGCTATTTTTAGACGAAGGCTTTGGTACGCTTGATGAAGAGTCGCTTGATATTGCGCTCGACACCTTAACCAGCTTGCAGCAAGAAGGTAAACTTATTGGCATTATCTCCCACGTACAGGCGTTAAAAGATCGTATCCTAACCCAAATTAAGGTCGAAAAACTCTCGGGCGGCTTTAGCCAAATCAGTGGTCAAGGCTGTCGCCGAGTTGCCAATGCTGCCAATGAAAAAGCCTCGTAAATTAAGATAGCAGTTAAGTCAGTTAATAAAAATTATGGTAATAAGGAAATAGCGATGACCAACAAATTAGCGCTCTTAACATGGGTATCTATTTTATCTATTGGTGCAGTTAGTGCTATCACCCCTGCCCACGCTACCATCAGCTGTGCCGGTTACTTACCCAATAGCTATTTTGAGCGTATCGAAAACAATAAGCCTTTTGCTGGCAAGTTGGTCGAACAAGCCGATGGCACGCAGCAATTACAAGAGTTAAATGGCAAGGTGTTACTAGACAATCTTACCGATGCTTATATATTGATGGACACTTATGTACTTGCCAAACAGCATGGCAAATACGGCGTTATCAATGCCGCTGGCAAGATTATCGTGCCTTTTGAGTATGATGAGATTCAAACCGAACCTGATATCGCCACCAGCTTTATTGTCAGCCTTAAGTCATCAGGTGATGCCAGCAACGCCAACAAACAAGGTATTATCAATCGTCATGGGGACTGGATTTATAATCTGAGTGACGCTCATATCGAGCACGCGCACTATGATTCCGATTATGACCAAAATTTCTTTATAGTGGCTAAAAATAATGGTCTGACGGGATTGCTCGATGATAGAGGTTACTGGGCTATAAGACCGCAATATGATGCGATTAATCCGTTAAATGCTTGTACAGGCGAGCCTTTATATTTACAAGCTAGCCTGAAAAATAAAACGGCGCTGATTGACCAAAACAATGATGTCATCATTCCACTTGCTGCCAATCAACATATCGAAGCATTTAATGCTTCTGCCAAGCCGTTGCTTTTTTTGCGTAGCACCTTAATTGCTAGTAGCAGCGCTATTGGCATGAGCGAAGATATTCAAGAGGATATTGTTAGCGCCCAAATTATTGATGCCAATGGTAAGTTAATCCTCGCATCAGATGCGCCGATTAGAAAGCTGCTATATCATCAGCTCTATACTTATAAACAAGCGGGCAAATTTGGCATTGTTAATGATAAAGGCAGTGTGATACTAGAACCCCAGTTTGATAGTTATCGTGATGATGCGAATGAAGTATGGGTTGAAAAGAATGGCAAAATGCAGCGTTTAAATACTTTCATAAAGTTAGATTAGTACTTTTATCATTTTTATTGCTGCTATTTTAGTATGCCTATTTATCATTTGAGCATTAGAAAATAAAAAACCACCGTTAACTTATAACGGTGGTTTTTTTTAATCAAACGATGTGCTTATTTGCTCACTATTTAGTTACGAGGCCACTAAGCTCACTCATTAACACCGATAATGTAGATAAGCTGATAGCACTTTCATCATTGCTATCCAATTTTTGCATCTCTGCCGTGACGGCGTCAAGCTGGCTGGCATGACGTGATTTCCAGTCATTAAAGGCCTGCTTGGCATCAGCTTGCGTCAACAAGGTATCCATCAGCATACGTAAGCTGCGTGAGACTTCGTTGACAAGGGCGTGACGCGCACGGCGATCCCAGTGGTCTTGCTGCGGCAAGGTGGCGATATTGTCCATCATCCAATCTAACTGCAAGACGTGATAGGCCTCAAAGTATAAAGTCGCAATCTCATCGACTGGGCGCTCATATTGCTCAGCCAATAGCGCGGCATCTAGGGCATCGACATGGTAAGGCAACATCGCAAACATCGCCGCATCATTAGCAGAGAGATCATCTGCCATTAAGCTTGTGGTATCTTCTTGCAAGTATTCTGAGAATTGCTGCTCGATAAAGCCACCTGCTTTGGTCAATTTCTCGACACTGTCCTCAAAGCGATTGATCATATCGGCAACTTGCAAATCTTGACCAAAGGCATTGATAAACCATACCACGCCATTTTCGAGTGCATCACGCAGACGCAGCTCAAGCTCAAGCAGCAAGGTGGCATCAACTTGATTATCTAGCGACTCAAGCAAATCCCATGCTTTTGACACATGGAAGACATCACGGGAAATCGCATAACCGCGCGCAATGGTGGCAAGCGTTTGCCCTGTTTCTTCATGTAGGCGGAATAACGCTTCGATACCCAGACGGTTAACGATGCTATTGGTCAAATAAGTACTGATGATTTCACGGTGCAGACGATGTTCTTTCATCTCATCAAAGAAGCGTGATGCCAGCTCATCAGGGAAATATTGACGCAGCTCATTGACGAAGTACGGCGCATCAGGTAAATCTGATGATAATAAATGATCGTATACCCACATTTTGCCGTAAGCCATGACGATTGCCAGCTCAGGATTGGTGAGGCCTGTGCCCGCTTTTTGGCGTTTGGCAATCTCTTCATCGGATGGTAGATACTCAATCGCGCGGTCAAGACGACCCTCGGCTTCTAACATTTGAATGAAACGTTGATGATCACTTAAGTTTGCCGCGGCGCGCAGATGGCTAAGCTCAAGCGCTTGCGGTTGTAAGTAGTTTTGGCGTAGCACCAATTCAGCGACCGTGTCGGTCATAGACTCTAACAACTCATTACGCTGCTTGAGCGTCATGTCGCCTTGCTCGACCACTTTACCCAGTAAAATCTTGATATTTACTTCATGATCCGAGCAATTGACGCCGCCTGAGTTATCGATGGCATCGGTATAAATGCGACCACCCGTTTGTGCGTATTCGATACGCCCCTGTTGAGTAAAGCCTAAGTTGCCACCTTCGCCAACGACTGCCGTACGCAGCTCACCACCGTTGACACGCACGGCGTCATTGGCGCGGTCACCAACATCGGCGTGACTTTCATTAGCACTTTTTACATAAGTTCCGATACCACCATTCCAAATCAAATCAACAGGCGATTTTAATAGCGCACTGATTAGCTCATTGGGCGCAAGGCTATCTTCACTGATATCAAATAGTGCTTTCATCTCAGGGCTAATCGCAATGGTTTTATCTTGACGTGAAAAGACGCCGCCACCTTGACTGATGAGCGATTTTTCATAGTCGTCCCATGTCGAGCGCGGCATCTCAAACAAACGCTCACGTTCGGCATAAGATGCGGCAGTATCTGGGTTTGGGTCGATAAAAATATGCAAGTGGTTAAAGGCTGCGACCAGCTTGGTATGAGTAGATCTTAGCATCCCATTACCAAATACGTCGCCGCTCATATCGCCGATACCAACGACGGTGAAATCATCACGGTTTTGGATATCCATACCGCGCATACGGAAGTGGCGCTTGACCGACTCCCAGCCACCGCGCGCGGTGATACCCATGGCTTTATGGTCATAGCCAACCGAGCCACCTGAGGCAAAGGCATCGTCAAGCCAGAAGTTATACTCGCTTGATAAAGTATTGGCAATATCTGAGAAAGTAGCGGTACCTTTATCGGCGGCGACCACTAAATATGGGTCGTCTTCATCATGACGCACGGTGTTGGCTGGCGGGACAATTTGACCATCGACAATATTATCAGTAACGTCAAGCATACCGCGGAGGAACGCTTGATAACAGGCAATCCCTTCTGCTTGGAAAGCTTCACGACCATCAGCCATGGTTTTGGTCTTAACGATAAAACCACCTTTCGAGCCAACCGGTACAATCACCGCGTTTTTGACCATTTGCGCTTTGACCAGACCGAGTACTTCGGTACGGAAATCTTCCATACGGTCTGACCAACGCAAGCCACCACGAGCGACTTTGCCACCGCGCAAATGCACCGCTTCGACACGTGGCGAGTAGACAAATATCTCAAACATCGGCTTGGGTTTTGGTAAGTTTGGAATGTCTGCCGCTAAGAATTTAAACGACAAACGGTCTTTACGTTGCCCATCCGCTTCTCTTTGATAAAAGTTGGTACGTACCATGGCATTAATCAAATCCAAATACCAACGGAAGATACGGTCTTCATCTAAGCTACTGACACCGGCCAATGCGCTGGTAATTTGCGCTTGAATTTGACTGGTCTTGCTGGCACGTTCCTCAGCGCTGTATATAGGATTCATCCGTGCATCAAACAGCTCGCCTAATGCGACGCTAATAGCGCTGTTTTTTACTACGGTTTGCTGAATATAAGCACTTGAGAACGGGGCTTTTGCTTGCATCATATAACGCGACAAGGCACGCAGTACGACCACATCATAAGTGTCTAATCTGGTGGTCAATACCAACTCATTAAACGAGTCACTCTCGATACGCCCTGCCCAAATTTGCTTAAGGCTGTCTTCAAACTGCGCGCGTACTACTTGCATATCGATGGTATCGACATGTTCCAATACCAGCTCATACTCTTGCATCCAAATCGACTGCTCCGGCAAATCAAATTCATAGGTTTGCGCTGAGATGACCGATACGCCGAAGTTTTCTAGCACCGGTAAGACTTTTGAGAGAATGACAGGGTCTTGGCGACCGTACAGCTTTAGATGTAGCTGATTACTGGCATCGCCCGTTGACTGATATAAATGCCAAATCATGGGCTGCTCATCACTCAAGCCCGCCAAACGCTTGGTATCTTCAACTGCTGTACGCGCATCAAACCGTTCTTGATAAGCCGCAGGAATATAGCTTAAAAAGCGGCGCATTAAGGCATTGGCTTGCTGCTCGCCCACATTATCAAGCAGCATTTTTTGATAATGATCGCTCCATGACTGCATCAGCGCCGACAGCTTATCTTGTAGCGCCGCCGTATCGACCTCATTTACTTGACCAGGGACTGTGCGCACATGCACATGAACGCGGGCGTGTTCCGACTCGTTAAATTCCGTCGTAAAGCCAGATGACATACCACCATAAGCGTCTTTTAGGACATTTTGTACTTTAATACGCAGTTCGGTATTGAACTTATCGCGCGGGATATACACCAAGCAGGACACAAAACGCTGATAATGGTCGACGCGGCTAAATAAACGTAAGCTTTTCTTGTCTTGTAATTGGCTAATGCCAGATACGATCGGATATAACTCTTCGACGCTGGCTTGAAACAGATCATCGCGCGGTAGAGAGTTAATCACGTGCATCATTTTGTGATAAGCGTGACCGTCACGCGGTAAATCTGCCATCGCCATAATTTTATTGGCTTTTTCACGCAGCAGTGGAATCTGCTGTACACTGAGCTGATAGGCTTGGGCGGTAAATAGCCCAATAAAGCGATATTCACCAATCAATGTGCCATTAGCATCAAACTTATGAATACCTAAAAAATCCATATATACCGGACGATGCACCGGTGACACGCGGCTTGATTTAGACAACATCAATATACGTGGCTCGGTTAGTAGCTTTTTGAGGTTACTTGGCAGCTCATCAAAGCTCTTTGATAAGGTATCTTCACTACCACCGCGCAACAGCCCAAGACCACTATCGCCAATGGCGTATAAGTCTAAATTGGCATTGTCATTATTTTTGTGGCTGATTTTATGGTAGCTTGTATCGTTCTTATTATTCACAGCGTCATGTATATTAATGAAGCTGCCGCCCTCTAAGCGGTATTCGCGATAGCCTAAAAAGATAAAACGATCTTCTAATACCCAATCCAAAAACGCTTGAATCTCTTGCTGCGAATAAAACACTTCTGGTAAATTTTGACCGGCCAGCTCCGCCTTTATATCCGTCAGCTTGGCACGTATCTTTTGCCAATCATCAACGACGACATCAAGAGTATCTATTTTTGCGAGCAGCATTTGTTGTAGCGCCGCCAATTCATCATTGTTTTGATAAGCAATTTCACAATGAATCAAAGACATTTTTGAGGTGTCGCTCTCATGCGCGCTTTCGATATGGCTAATATCGCCATTTTCATCGCGCTCAACACTCACAATAATATTGTAAGTACGATGAACGTCTATACCTTCCGCTTCTAGACTCATCAAAAGCGTATCAACTAAAAATGGTCTATCGTAAGCGACTATTTGGATAACGGTATGAGAGCTATGAAAATGTTGCTCTTCGGCTATTGGGTTTAAAATAGCGAGCTGCGGCTGACTGCCATCATAAGCTTTTAGAAGGGTGAAGTGATGTAGCGCCATCCCTGCCAAATCAATATTACTGATATCTTTGGCGGCTTCTTGGTGCAGGCTCTGGTAATAGCTATGAATAAAATGGTCAAATAATGATTTGTCCTGTTGCACATAACTGGTGGCAATATCGCTTATCTGGCTGATCCGCTCTTTTGCGATATTTAGGGTGTTAGGCATATCCATGGTCCTTTGTTATAAGTTTGTTGTTCTCGTTTCTTCTATGAATGAGTTATTTCTACTGACGACTTATTTAACATAGCTAGCCGGTTCAACATGACACTTAGCTATCTGGTATACAGTTAATCTCCCCTTTTTTAATATTTTATTTAACATTTATTGGCATTCCATGACTTAAATGGCATAAATAGTCATTTACTGGTCTTTATTATCTCTAGTCTTTACTACTGCCAATCTATCAAAGTGTAACGCACCTCAGCCCATAGCTAAAGCGTACAACATCATTTCATGAATCACGAAGATGTCGATAACCTTTAATAATGAGACAATACCATTCTAATGTAGTCTAATACTTGCTGGCAGGTGGATACTCATGACAATCACGGCGTTTTTTTGTTAGAATACCGCACTATATTGAACCGTATTTTACTGGCTCAATACTCACTCAATATTATGACTTTTAATGCTAAGGGCAAGACGTATGATGAATATTTTGGTGATTGGCTCAGGTGGTCGCGAACATGCACTAGCATGGCAGTGTGCAAAAGACGACAACGTACAAAACATTTATGTTGCGCCCGGTAATGCTGGCACTGCCCTTGAAGCTAAATGCCAAAACGTCCTGTTAGAAGATGCAGCCGATGCTGACGAACACAGTGCGGTCATCGAATTTTGCCAAAATAACGCTATTGACATGGTGATTGTTGGTCCAGAAGCGCCATTGGTAACGGGTATCGTCGATGCTTGCCGTGCAGCTGGTATCAAAGCATGGGGTCCAACCGCTTATTGTGCGCAGTTAGAAGGCTCAAAAACTTTTGCTAAAGAGTTTATGGCGCAAAATAATATTCCAACGGCTGCCTATCAAGGGTTTACGGACGCTACTGCTGCTAAAGCCTATATCGATGAGCAAGGCGCGCCGATTGTTATCAAAGCCGACGGTCTTGCTGCGGGCAAAGGCGTTATCGTCGCTGAAACCATCGAGCAAGCGCATGAAGCGATTGACGATATGCTTGCTGACAATAAATTTGGTGATGCTGGTAGCCGCGTGGTCATTGAGCAATTCTTGCAAGGTGAAGAAGCCAGCTTTATTTGCATGGTAGATGGTGAAAACATCTTACCGATGGCAACCAGCCAAGATCATAAGCGTGCTTTTGAAGGCGATACTGGGCCAAACACCGGTGGCATGGGTGCTTACTCTCCAGCGCCAGTCGTTACTCAAGACGTTCATAACAAGGTGATGGCACAAGTCATCCAGCCTGTTGTTGATGCGATGAAAGCTGCCGGTCATCCTTATACCGGATTTTTATATGCTGGGCTGATGATTGATGATGCGGGCGACCCGTATGTGATTGAGTTTAACTGCCGTTTTGGCGACCCAGAAACACAGCCTATTTTAATGCGCTTGCAATCATCGATGGTTGAGTTAGTCGCACAAGGGTTAGAGGGTAAATTACCAACCGAAGCCAATTGGGATGAGCGCCCTGCTCTAGGTATTGTCATTGCTTCAAAGGGCTATCCTGAAACCTCATCAAAAGGTGATGTGATTACAGGCTTACCAGAATTAGATAGTGATAATAAAAAATCGGTAAAAGTCTTCCATGCTGGCACGGCTTTTTCTAATCAAGATGCGCTTAGCAATGAAAAAGAAGTCGTGACCAACGGCGGGCGTGTATTGTGCGTGACGGCATTGGCTGACACTATCTCTGATGCACAGCAAGCAGCATTGACAGTGACGGGCGCGATTAGTTTTGATGGTGCGCATTATCGCCGTGATATTGGTCACCATGCGATTGCTCGCGAAAACGTTTGATACAGCTGAGCTGATTTAAACGTTAAATTTTAAAAGCTCTGCTTTAAAAGATGCGTTTTAAAATTTCTGCTTTAAGAAATCCGTTTTAAAACCTAAAGCGTTTTTATAATGATTCGACCTAGTGTAGCGCTAGGTCGTATTTTTTTGACCGCACTTTTACTTAACTTTTTTAATCTATTTTTTAACGACCGTTTTTCAATAGGTTGTTTTTGAAGCACTTGCTTTTAAAAATCTATCTTTGACCGCTTAGTGTTAGAATAAAGGTCATCAGAGTAAAGCGCCGCCAGATTTTTAGTGACTTAATCTATAAGTAAGATGAGCCGCTAATCGCTGTACCCATTAAAAGTCATGTTTTAGCTTACAAAGTAAGTGACAGCCTAAGCTCACGCGCCTCAAACTACCTCCCGTTATATGATACAATTTTGTACCAGTACGTCGCATCTCCCTTGTATTGTCGGTTTTGAACCCGCAAATCAATAGCAACCAGATGAATGATTATATTTATGGCAAATGATACTTCTAGACCTTCTAATAACAAGCAGTCTAATAACAGACAATCCATCGACAGCCTAAAAACGTCAGGGTTTGAGCGTCGGATGTCTATTGCTAAAACTTCCTTAAATATCGGTCGTCGTTGGGCTGGTAATAGTGTGTCTGGTATGTTTTTGGACAAAGAAGCCCGTACGGCACGTAATCAAATTTTTATGGAAGAACAGGCCAATTATCTGGCAGAAGAGCTGGGTAAATTAAAAGGCTCGGTAGTAAAAATTGGTCAAATGCTGGCGATTTATGGCGAGCATATACTGCCACCCGAAATCACGCGCGCCTTGCAAACGCTCAATGATGATACGGCAACTTTAGCGTGGCCAAAAATCGAGCAGACATTACAGCAGTTATTGGGCGCCAAATTAAATGAGCTTGACGTCGACCCTGTTCCTATCGGTACCGCTTCCCTCGCCCAAGTTCATCGTGCAACCGTATTGGCGACGGGCGAACAAGTGGTGTTAAAAATCCAATACCCCGGTGTGGCGGATGCCATCAATTCTGACTTGGCTTTATTTAAGCGTTTATTAAAAGTCAGTAATATCGTGCCGCAGACACGTGCACTCGATGCTTGGTTTGAAGAGATACGCGACCTGCTACATCATGAAGTTGACTATGAAGCGGAAGCGGCGACCACAGAGCGTTTTTATGAGCGTTTATTTGACGACCCGCGTTATATCGTTCCCAAAATTAATCGTACTTATTCAACCAAACGCTTGTTATGCATGTCTTATGAGCCAGGTATTACCGTTGTCTCTGAGGCGCTGCAATTATTGCCGCATGAGCGCCGCAATGCCATCGGGCAAGCGGCCATCGAAATCATGATGCAAGAGATTTTTGTTTGGGGTGAGATGCAGACGGATCCAAACTTTGGTAATTACCTCGTTCGTGTCGCTACTGACGAACACGAAATCGATAAACTGGTGTTGTTAGATTTCGGAGCCATTCGCCAATTCGATAACAACCTACTGACGATTGCGCACGGGTTATTGCGCGCCGGATATCGTCATGACCATCAAGCAATGAAACGCGCTATGACCGGTTATGACTTCTTTGATAGCATGAGTGATAAAGTCCGCTCTGATATTGCCTCATTGTTTTTATTGGCCACCGAACCTTTTAGTGACCCGGCATTAAATCCGGATATTCCTCTTGATTGTTTGGATGAGCAGCAGCGTTATATTTGGGCAAACAGTAAATTGCATACTCGCCTCTCAAACGATGCGACGCGAGCAATGCAGTCTTTCGAGTTTAATCTGCCGCCTAAAGAATTTATGTTTATCAGTAGAAAATTTATCGGTGCTTATACGTTCTTGACAGTGCTAGATGCGCATACGGATTCTAATAAACTGGTAAAGCCTTTTTTGTAAGGTGAGAAAGTGATATTTTTTGGACCGCCCTTTTGTGGCGGTCTTTTTTATATTTTCTTTTTACTTGCTTAGGCTATTTTTTATAAATATCTTGATAAGGATATGCATTTCTATTTTTTAACCTATCATTCTTTCGTAGCGTACATATAAATGCTTAGGCTATTTATCTTACTATGCTTCACTACTCGCTTGCCATGTATCAAATCTGGTTTTATAACCTTCAGGCTTACGCATGTTTAGCTGCCAGCAAGTTTCACCGCGCGCCAAGTATTTAACTTCAAAGTGTGTGCGCTGACTATCGCTAGCTACTTTATGACGCGTATTCGGTAAGCACCAGACCTCATTGGCTTGCTGCTCTGCATTATCCATATATGCTTCTATATTGGTCGCCAGTATCACTTCTCCATTTACCTGCAAACGAGAAAGTAAGAACTCAAAGAAAGGCATGTTTAACCACTGCTGGTTAGGGTTATGTTGTTCAGGATTGGGATATAATATAAAGATACGCTCGATACTGTTTGGCGCAATGGCATGGACAATCCAAGCAATGGCATCAGCATGAATCGCGCTTAGATTGCTTGATTTCTGCTGCGCTGCTAATTTAGCAAAGGCATCGAATTTATTGCGCGTACGCTCGATGGCTATCAAGTGTTTGTCAGGATGTTGCAGTGCGAAGCTAAGGGCATGCTTGCCCTTCCCTGCGCCAATCTCTAACACCAAAGGCAGTTCAGCGTTGATCAATATATCGGGCACTATAAAATCACGTGGGGCTGAGAGTTTTTGTGGTTGAAAGGCACGCGGCTGCTGATGTGAAAGCTCAAGATTATGAGTCATCTACTATCCTTAAGGTATTTGTCATTTGTCATTATTCGACCACATGCTATTATATAGTCAATCAAGCCCAATAGTAATATAACGACTGTGCTCATCTAACGATAATCATTAATTGCTCAGTGCAATTAACGAGTGTCGTTCGATGACGTTTTGGTTTTACAACCTTTATTCATACTCGCTATTGATGAGCAGTGCTGTTGTCAATGACAGCATTTATTGATAGCCCATAGGATATACCCACTTTTATTATGACTGAATCTACTTCTAGCAACAGCGACCACAATACCAACCCCTTACCCAAAACCTATCCTTGTCCAGAATGCGGCAACCAAACCGCTTGGCAAGACAATAAATATAAGCCATTTTGTAGTCATCACTGCAAGCTTGTCGACTTAGGCGCTTGGGCAAGTGAAGAATACACCTTACCTGCCGAATCGACGCCATTTTCTGATGAGCTCTAACCAATCCCTTTAACCTTTTATTATCCCAAGGATATTTTACATGTCTGCTACTTACCTGATGCCCACTTATAATCGTCAACCAATCAGCTTCACCCGCGGTTCAGGCAGTTGGCTTTATACCAAAGATGAGACGCCTTACTTAGATGCCTTGACGGGTATCGCAGTATGCGGCTTAGGACACTGTCATCCAAAGGTGACTGAGGCTATTCAGCAGCAAGCAGCAACCTTGGTGCATACCAGCAATTTATTTGGTATTGATTGGCAAGAGCGCGCTGGCGAAGCCCTATGTAATGCCGCACAAATGGACAGCGTATTCTTTGCCAATAGTGGCGCTGAAGCCAACGAAGCGGCATTAAAATTGGCACGACTCTATGCCCATCAGCAAGGTTTTAAACGCCCAAAAGTCATCGTCATGGAACATTCTTTTCATGGGCGTACCTTGCTGTCGTTATCAGCAACTGCCAACCCTAAAGCACGTGAAGGTTTTTATACTTTGGATGAAGACTTTATCCGTGTGCCCTTTGGTGATATCGCCGCGATTGAACAAGCAGCTCAAAACCATAATGATATCTGTGCGGTATTTGTCGAGCCTATCCAAGGCGAAGGTGGTTTGAATACAGCAGCGAATGGCTTTACTTACCTTGAACAATTACAAGCCGTATGCGATAGCCATAATTGGTTATTTATGCTCGATGAAGTACAAACCGGTAACGGTCGTACGGGTAAATACTTTGCCTATCAGCATAGCAATGCTCGCCCTGATGTATTAACCACTGCCAAAGGTTTAGGTAATGGCTTTCCAGTAGGCGCTTGCATGGTGCGTGGTCGCGCCAATGGCTTGTTCGGTGCCGGTAGTCACGGCTCAACCTATGGTGGCACGCCATTAGCCAGTCGCGTGGTACATAGCGTTTATGACGTGCTTGCCAATGGCGATATCATGGACAATGCCGTCACCGAAGGACAGTTTATCCGTGATGGTGTGGTTGAGGCGCTTGGACAATATGGCGTCAGCACTCGCGGCGCTGGAATGATGATTGGTATCGCGCTCCCAGAAGAGATGGACTGTAGCAAATTGGTTGACCGTGCCCGTGATGAACAAAAATTAATCATCAATGTCACAGGTGGTCATGTGATTCGTCTATTGCCGCCGCTCAATATGACCCGTGATGAAAGCTCACAAGTGGTTGAGCGCTTGGTTAATTTATTAAAGCCCTCGTTTTAAATGATTGATTTAATCAAAGTTTAAAGCTAAAAAAGCCTATAGATAACTTATCTATAGGCTTTTTGCTTTTTAAAACTTTAAAAGTAATTTAACAGTGCTTTAAAGTAAACGTTATTAAACGCCTAGCTTAATTGGCATGAAAGTACTTTTTTAATACCTCTAAGCAGCGGGTGATTTTTGCAGGCTGCTGATCACGGTTTAAGGTGACGGCATATAACACGAAACTTGGCAGCTGATAGCCGGTCAAAACTTCGACCAAATTGCCGTTTTCAAGCTCTTTTTTGACGTCCATTTCCATGATTCGAATCAAGCCATGACCTTCTTTTGCCAAGGTCATCGCCATAAAGACGTTATTGGTATGAATACGTGAATTCATCTTAATGCGGGTTTTTTTACCCGTTTCCGTTTGGGACAGCTCTAAATGATTGGCATCTTTCATAAGATCGATACAAATCAATTGATGATCTACCAAATCTTTTGGGGTTTCGATTTTTTTATGTTGACGTAAATACTGCGGTGAGGCGACCAACAATTGACGCACATCAGATAACGGATGATTGCTTAACGTTGAATCATTGATATTTGGGCTCATACGTACCGCAATATCAATGCGCTCATCGATCATGTCGATATAATGATTGTCGGCGAAATACGTAATGCTAAGGTCGTCGTGCGCAGACATCCAAGTCGATAATGCCGGTAAAATATGATGTACACCCAGCTCAGGCGTCGTTGCAATACGCAAGCTACCAGCCAGCTCATCACGTAATTGATTGACCTTGATACGTCCTTGCTCAGCAGCGCTAACCACGTCTTTTGCCGCTTCATAAAAGCTGGCACCCGCTTCTGTTAAGCTAAGCTTACGAGTTGAGCGATGCAGGAGCACCACGCCCAGCTCATTTTCTAAAGAACGTATCTGCTGACTAACCGCACTGGTTGTAATACCCAGTTCACGAGCTGAACCACTAAAAGAGCCGTGTCCGACCACACTGGCAAACACAGCCATACCACGTAAATTATCTAACATATTCTCACCTAAGCTGCTTTTTAGTTTTTAATATAACTTAACCATTATAGCCGATTATCATAAATCTTACAGTTTTTTAATATACCTCTGACGGTCAATAAAGCAGATTTACTACTTAATAAAACCAAAAATATCAAGGCGATAACATAATTTCGCCTTGATATTTTATTCACTATAATAGGTTTAGTAATTATCTAACTATTAAAATAACAACCATTATAAAACCACTGATTGTTTAATATAACTGAACTTTGCCCATTTTTCCTTCGCCGCGCTCAGTCAAATATTGCATAACGGGCGTATTAAGCAATCTAGACTCTGCCACTGCACGGGCTTGTATGAGGCGTTTTTGTTGACGACGCTCAGGCGTCTTATCATCGGCTTGCATAATACTGCCATCTATCTGCAAGCTGATGTCTGCTTGCGTAAATTGTTCTTGCAGTTTTGCCGCCAGCTGCTGAAAGGTGGCTTGTAAATGCTTGCTATCCACTGCGGTGACAAAGACAGCTTTATCATTACAGTAGCCAGTCATCATACCTTGACGCGCCAGCGCCAATTCATCTGGCGCCAAACTACCGGCTTCGCGGGCACATTGTAACCAATAATCCCATTTATCTGGCGTCCACTCGCCCGTCAACGGTTGCGGGGCGCAACGTAACAAGGTACGCGGATCATCAGCTTGCGCAGTTAATTGAGAATCATTTGCGTCAGGCTCAACAACAGGTTCAGGCTCAACAACAGGTTCAGGCTCAACAACAGGTTCAGGCTCAACAACAGGTTCAGGCTCAACAACAGGTTCAGGCTCAACAACAGGTTCAGGCTCAACAACAGGTTCAGGCTCAACAACAGGTTCAGGCTCAACAACAGGTTCAGGCTCAACAACAGGTTCAGAGCTAACGTTGCTATCTAATAAACCTAACCTTTCATCATGACCATAACTACTATATTGGTCAAATTCTGCATTATCATAGCTTGCGTTATATGACTCGACCTCATTTTGATTTGGGCTCGGATAATCAGCATCATAATCTTGTAGCGGCGGTATTGATTCCGCTACTGGTTTTAACTGCTGTTCTGGCTGCGATTCTGATAGCGGCTCTGACATTACTGCTAATGTTGACACTAATGAAGGTGCTGATGCAAAATGCTCATTAGTATTTAAAAGCGCATTAGTATTTAATGCCTCAATAGTATTGGCATTTATTGATGCTGTATTGGATTCAGCTGTCGAAGTAGTAGAAATCACTGTTTCTATCGAAGCGGTAGGACTAGGTAATTCAGGATTAGATGGTATAGAGCTAGGTGGTATGGTGCTATCAGGTAAGTTCGCTAAAATCTCATCAACGGGCAAAGGGCGAAAAGCCAACAAACGTAAAATACACATCTCAAGCGCTTGCATCGGTGTGCTAGCAAGTTTAACGCCTTCTCGTGCTTGCACTACGATTTCATAATATAGCTGTAAGACGTCAGGACTCATATGCTGCGCAAGCTGATTAATCTGCTGTGCTTGTGCCTCGTTTACGTTAAGAGCAACTTCAGGTAACAGTTGTGTCAATGCCAATTGATGTAACAGCTCAGCCAAGCCATCAAACATACTGGTCGCATCGACCATTTGCGCACGCATCTGCTCGATATGAGTGGCAACCGCTGATTTATCATGATTATAAATATCTGTGATTAAACGCACCAAATCAGCCGCATCAATTAAGCCAAGCATGGCATTAACCGTCACATCATCTAATGCACCTTGCCCAAAAGCAATCGCTTGGTCGGTTAATGATAACGCATCACGAACTGAACCTTTTGCGGCACTGGCCAATTGCCAAAGCGCAGGCTGTGTATAACCTACCTGCTCTTGGGTTAAAATATTGGCTAGATGTTCACTGAGTAAACTTTGCGATAAAGGACGCAGCACAAACTGTAAACAACGCGAGATAATCGTGATGGGCAGCTTTTGCGGATCAGTAGTGGCCAACAGGAACTTTACATGCTCAGGTGGCTCTTCCAAGGTTTTGAGCAGTGCATTAAAGCTGTGTGTCGACAGCATATGCACCTCATCAATCAGGTACACTTTATAACGACCTTGGCTTGGCGCATAAGGGACATTATCAAGGAGCTCGCGCGTGTCTTCAACTTTGGTACGAGAGGCGGCATCAATCTCGATCAAATCAATAAAACGCCCTTGATCAATCGCCACGCAATTATCACAGACGCCACATGGGGTGCTGGTAATACCGGTATCGCAGTTTAAGCATTTAGACAAAATACGCGCGATAGTGGTCTTACCGACACCGCGCGTACCGGTAAATAGATAAGCATGATGCAGACGATTATAATCAATCGCATTTATCAGTGCTTGTGAGACGTGTGATTGCCCAATCAACTCGTGAAAGTTTTTGGGGCGATATTTGCGCGCTAAAACTTGATATTGCTGCGTCATAATGAATGCCAATGTGAGTAATAATATAAATAAAGCTTCAAATCAGCGATTTACCTTAAAACCAGATAGCAAAGCTAAATATTAAAGCTAAGCATCAAAACTGGATTTTAGAATAGGTTATGATTGCGCCCGTAACTTAGCCAATTGCTCATACAAACGTTGAGTATTGGCATCGATAAGCGAGCCGTGCTGATGAAATGCGTCAAGATGAACCTCAGTATTCACGCTATCTTCACAAGGTCTAACGTCGACACCGATCAAAAACAGATCTTGCATAACAGGTTGCTGCATTTGGGCATTAAGCTCAAATAATAAATCTTGATGGCCAGCACGTACCTTATCGACACTTAACGAGCTGTTATCATCTTGCGCATAAAACACCAGCAGATAATGACGCCCAAAAACATTATAAGAGTGCTCATGGCGCACATAACCATTCCAGCGTGAATCTTGGTCAATCGTTCTGTGAGCCAAGATTTTTTCTACCAAACAAGCATAGGTATACATCGACTCGTCGACCAAAATATCAACCTGCTCTTTTGGCAGTGGCGTACCGGCGTCATAACGCTCTCTGACTAAGCTATTAAAAAGCTGATACCACATGCGCGTGTTCTTTTGAATCTCTGCCATCAATGCTTTAGCAAATTCCGCTTGCTCAGGCTCTGCCGCTTTTAGCAATCGTGGTTCAATCTGCGCTATCAAGTCATGGCTGACTAATTGCTCTTGAACTTTAATCGCCCTTTGATGAAAATCTGGCGACTGCAAAAACTGTACAAGCAAGGTTGACTCATCTTGAAACGCTTCAAACCCTGTCAGCTTACCGCGATGAAAGTCTAGAAATGCCGTCAAATCGCTGGGCGTCACCAACTGTTTGAGTATCTCAGTGAAGTTCTGATAGCTGAATACTTGTAGGACACTTTCTTCATCGTCCAAATCTAGCACACAGTCTTCCGCAAAAAACTGACTGCCATACTCATAGCCAACCGCATAAGAGACCGCCTCTGCAGGCTTACTCTGGTGACTATTACGATAACTGTTTTGATAGCTATTGTGATAAGCACTCTGAGCGCTGTTTTTTTCAGCAATGTCTTGATGCTGAACCGAAAGTGCGGTCAAACCAATAAAATAAATCGCCTTGTCTGCCGTTGTGTCAGATGCCGATTCGTTTTTAGATTTGTTTTTAGATTCATCTTTATAGGCAAGCGCCTTATCATTTTTAAGATACAGCTGAGCATGTTGCTTAATCAGCTGATTGACAACGTCTTTTCTCCACGTACGCACCTGAGTACTATCGATATCCTGCCTATCAGCCTGTATCGTCACATCATTGACGATAAGGTAGACCACGGCATTAGAAAACTCAAAAACAAAATCATAACCCTGAAGATACTCAGGGTCAGTGATTTTGTCTGGGGTTAAGTCGTACAAAGATAAAAAATTCTGCTGAATCATCTGCTGCCAAATCGACGCTGGTACTTGCTGAGTGTCCATAATATCCCTATACATAAGGTCTCATAAAGAACTTGAGACCTTTCCGTTAAAAGCAGAAAGAGCCTTCTTATGTTCAGTTTAGTCCCAGCGTGGATTTATGGCAAGTAAAGCAGTCTAGCTTTCATGCTTGCGGCGCATATGCGGGAATAAAATCACATCACGAATACTGGCCGAGTCCGTAAATAGCATCACCAAGCGATCGATACCAATACCCTCGCCTGCTGTTGGCGGTAAGCCATAAGATAAGGCTTCAATATATTCTTCATCAAAATGCATCGCTTCATCATCGCCAGCATCTTTTTCAGCGACTTGGCCATGGAAACGCTCAGCTTGATCGGCCGGATCATTAAGCTCACTAAAACCATTGGCCAGTTCACGACCACCGATAAATAGCTCAAAGCGATCGGTAATCTCAGGATTGTCATCGTTACGGCGTGCCAGTGGCGACGTTTCAGCAGGGTATTCTGTGATAAAAGTCGGCTGACGTAGCTGATGCTCAGCAGTTTCTTCAAAGATAATAGTCTGCAATTTGCCCACACCAAAGACGTCTTTTACTTGTTGTTTAAGGGTCGTTGAAGCATATTCTGCAAGATAGTCACGGTCATTAATGCGTGCCATATCGAAGTTTTCTGCATACTTAGCAATCGCATCAGACATTGATAAACGCTCAAAAGGTGCTTTTAGGCTAATCGCTTCCTCTTGATAAGTCAGCTCAGTGGTGCCCAAAATGTCCATCGCCAGCTCGTTGAACAAGCGCTCGGTCAAATCCATCAAATCATGATAGTCAGCATACGCCTGATAAAACTCAATCATAGTAAATTCAGGATTATGACGGGTTGACACACCTTCATTACGGAAGCTGCGGTTAATCTCAAACACTTTCTCAAAACCACCAACCACCAGGCGTTTTAGATAAAGCTCAGGCGCAATACGCAGGTATAACGGCATATCTAAAGCGTTATGATGGGTCACAAACGGACGCGCAACCGCGCCACCTGGGATAGGATGCATCATAGGCGTTTCAACTTCCATAAAACGCTCATTTAGCATAAACTTGCGAATACCGCTGATAACCTGACTACGTATCACAAAGGTGTCGCGAGTCGTCTCATTGGTCATCAAATCAAGATGGCGATTGCGGTAGCGTGCTTCGACATCCGCTAAGCCATGGAACTTATTTGGCATCGGGCGTAGTGCTTTGGTCAACAGAGTAAACTCTTCGATATGGACATATAAGTCGCCTTTTCCAGAACGACCGATATAACCAGATACGCCAACGATATCACCCAAATCTAGCGATTTAATCGTCGCCAATGTCTCTGGATCTAGCTGTTTGCGTGCCACATATAGCTGAATACGACCGGTCATATCTTGAATAACAATAAACGCCCCACGGTTTAGCATCACGCGACCGGCAACGTTTACCTGAGTTTTTTCACCGTTGGCAATTTTATCTTCGATTTCTTGCTTTGAGATACCATCAAAAGCCGTTTGCAAATCCTGAGCGTAATCTGTGCGCTTAAAGGTATTAGGATAAGGCTGCTTACCTGACGCGGTGATTTCATCTAGCTTAGCTTGTAGTTGAGCAATCAGCTCGTTCGCGTCTTCTGGAGTTTGCTCTTGATTCTGGTCTTGATTGTTGTGCTTTGACATAATACTCTCAAAATTATTAGATAATTAAAGGAATAAACGAAGTAAATTAAAATAAGACGTTCAAATAAAACATATAAATAAGGAAGCTCAATAATACTTATTGATTTTTCATACTAAAAAGCGGTAAAACTAATCGACACAAATAGCAGGCTGTGCCACGCCCCTTTCAATCATTTGATAACAGCCAAACGTGCTGCTATCACTCGCGCATTGCCCTGTTTGATTGTTGGCATGTGAATCTATAAATTCACCCGTGTTTTTGCATTGTCCTTGGCAGTCAGCACCATCTTGGCAAACCTTGCCGGCATCGCTATAAGACAGCACACACTGATAACAGCCAAGCCTACCTTGCTGCAAAAACGTTCCACCTTTTACCTCACAAGCTTGTACCAGCTCATTAGGCGGATATACGCATGCTTGGTAAGTCAATGGATCAGCTGTTTCAGCGGATGCGGTGCTCTCAGAAGAAGACGATGGTGTTGGTGGCGCTGTCGAAGTTGCGGGCGTTACGCTACAAGCAGATAACCAAAACGCCATAAGCATAGCCAATATAATTAACACCATGCCATTAAAAGATTGTTTTGAAGCTAACCAGTCATTTATCATAATCGTTACCTTAGTTTTACTATTATAAATAACTGGCTTATCGGCATGGTTTACGGCTTTTAACTTAATCAGCTTTTAACCGTTAACTGTTTTAATCACCGCCGCCAATACTGGCCATCAAGTCTGCTTGGTGTTCGCGTAACAGCGCATCGAGGATTTCATCCAAGTCACCTTCCATAATCGAATCAAGCTTGTATAAGGTCAGGTTGATTCGATGGTCAGTCATACGACCTTGCGGGAAGTTATAAGTACGAATGCGCTCTGAGCGATCGCCGCTACCGACCAAGTCACGACGTATTGAATCCGCCACATCGACCTGCGCTTGTACTTTTGCTTGTTGGATTTTGGACACCAGCATTTTCATCGCATGCGCCCGGTTTTTATGCTGACTGCGTTCTTGTTGACACTCTACCACGGTACCGGTCGGAATGTGCGTCAAACGTACCGCAGAGTCCGTGGTATTAACGTGCTGACCACCGGCGCCACTTGAGCGGAAGGTATCCATTTTAATGTCTGCAGGATTGATATCAACCGTATCATCAATCTCAACCTCTGGCATAACCGCAACCGTACAAGCCGAGGTATGGACACGACCTTGGCTTTCGGTTTCAGGGACACGCTGTACGCGGTGAGCGCCTGACTCAAACTTTAAACGACCATAAACGCTATTGCCCGACACACGGGTAATAATCTCTTTGTAGCCGCCATGTTCACCCTCATTAGCCGACAGAATATCTACCGTCCAGCCTTGCGTTTGGGCATACTTTTGATACATACGGAACAAGTCACCCGAGAAAATCGCCGCTTCATCACCGCCCGTTCCCGCACGAATTTCCAAGAAAGCAGGCACTTTATCATTAGGGTCTTTTGGCAACATCATGACGTTAAGCGCTTCTTCCATCTCGACAATGGTGTCACGGGCACTGTCAATCTCGTCCTGCATCATCTCTTTCATTTCAGGGTCTGAAGCTTCTGCTAACATCGCCTCTGCATCCGCCTGATCCGTTTCTGCACGCACATAGTTCTGCCATAATGTCGTGATATCCATCAAGTCACTATGCTCAACGGACAATTCACGGAACTTATTATTATCGCTGATGACACTCGGGTCTGATAATAAGGCGGTGACCTCTTCATAACGGTCTACCATCTGGTCTAAACGCAGGCGTAAGGATTCTTTCATAAAAGGACTTTTTTAAAATGAGTAAAATAAGAGAGTGATTATAGCAAATTTTTGCGCTTAATTTAAAACCTCTCAGCAATCTTGCCATAATATTCGCAAACTGGCTGTTTTATCGCAGATTATGCCTAAATATTAGCCCATAGCTTCATATTAGCCCATAGCTCCGCGGCCAATAAGAAATCAGTAAATATAGCGCACAAAAACAGTCCAGAAGAAGCTATAAAAATTGGACATAAAAAAATAGCTAAGAGTGCTCTTAGCTATTTTTGCGGCTATTATGGTTATCAGAAAACTTTAACGAAATATTAAACTTTACGAACCAACACTGAACCGATTGAGTAACCCGCACCAAATGAGCAAATCACGCCCAAGTCGCCAGATTCTAGCGCATCTTTATAGCGATGGAAAACAATCATCGGACTGGCTGAGCTGGTATTGGCAAATTCATCAATAACACTTGGCACAATGGCTTTATCGGCATCACGTCCAACGACTGTGCGCAAAATTAAATCAAGCATATTGGCATTGGCTTGATGCAACCACATCATCTTGATGTCGCTTGCTTGCAGCTCATTGTCATGTAAATGCTCAGTGATAATCTCAGAAACCTTTGGACAGACTTCGCGGAATACTTTACGACCATTTTGCAAAAACAGCTTATCGGTGACAGGCTCTTTGATATCCGGATACATCTCAGTCTGCGCCGCTAAGAACTCAGAGCGGTCCATAAAGCCATATTCGTTTTTAATATTGGTCGAAAACTGCGTGAACAGCTTGGCGTTTAAAATCTCATAGCCTTTTGGCGTGTCTAGCTCTTCAACGATAGAAGCAGTTGCCACATCACCAAAGATAAAGTGGCTATCACGGTTGCGCCAGTTTAGATGCGCTGAGGTAATCTCAACGTTGACTACAGCAACGCGTTTAGCAAGACCCGACACGATTGAGCCATGGGCTTGCGATAGACCAAAAGTCGCCGCACTACAAGCCACGTTCATATCATAAGCAAAGCCACCAACCATACCGATGGCATCCTGAATCTCGATAGAAACCGCAGGATAAGTACGCTGAAAATTTGAGCAGGCAAGAATAATACCATCTAAATCATTGGCCTCTAAACCTGCGTCAGCTAGCGCATCTTTTAGCGCTGCCGTGCCCATTTCTGCCATGATAGACAGCTCTTCACCCAAATTGCGGTAAGGGATGACCGGTGCCATGATTTCAGGATCTAAGATACCGTCTTTTTCCATCACATAACGTGATTTGATGCCTGAGACTTTTTCGATAAAAGCCGCTGATGAAGGCTGAAGCGCAGTAACCGTTCCTGCTTCAATCTCATCAGCATGCTTAGCATTATAATTTTCAACATATTGGTTAAATGAATCAACCAGCTCTTCATTACTGATGCTATAAGGGGGAATATACAGGCCAGTGCCCGTGATACAAGTCGTCATGATGCGCTTCCTTGTCTACTACGATGGTGCTTGCAATAAGCATAAAAGTGGAGAAAACAACAGTCGTCTAATTTTCGGTGAATAACTGTAAACTTAAAATAAGTGCCTTTATTATGCCTGAATAATATAATTTTTCTAATACTTTGTTACAAATAATCAGCTTCTTGACGAGAATAAGTAAAGATTGGCTTCATTTCCCAACAGCTGCGCTATAATCAGCGTTGATTAGCATGGCTTGATCGCGTTATTTTATTCAATATAGATTCGCTTGTTTGCGGCTAATTACCAATAACTGGCATGGACTTGTTAAATTTTTATCAACTTAACTGATATTATCCACTCTTTCTTTTTACTTTTTGACTTTGGAATAGCAATGGCGGAACTCCTAAACTGGCTATTCGGGCAATATGCTGACTACCCGACCCTATTTATTGCCTTAGAATTGATTGCGGTAATCTTTGGGGTAAGCAGCGTTTTACTTGCCAGCAAAACCAATATTTTGGCTTTTCCTATTGGGCTGGTCAGCACTGCCATCTTTGTCTATCTGCTGTGGAAATGGCAATTATTCGGTGATATGTTTATCAATGCCTATTACAGCGTCATGAGTATCTATGGTTGGATAAACTGGACGCAAAATAAAAACAATATAGAAATTAAAAAGCATCAGGATCATATAAATCCAACCAGCCAGCCGCAAGATGAGCGCGGGCAAAATACGGATGCTCAATATGCTATTGAAGTTGAACATTTAAGCAAAAAAGATGTGCCCATATTAAGCGCACTGGCGGCGGCGACTATTGCTTTTGTCGCTTTGGTCTATTATTTTAGACCCGTCATCAATAATAACTTTAGCTTTGATGGCGCGGTATTGGGCTTGCATTTATTTACGTGGGTTGATTACACCGATATGCTGACCACGGCGCTGTTTTTAATGGCAATGTGGCTGATGGCACGGCGCAAAATTGAGCACTGGCTACTTTGGATTATCGCCGATGCTATTTCCGTACCGCTGTACTTTTATAAAGGTCTGACTTTTACGGCGCTACAATATGTAGTGTTCACTCTTATTGCAATCTGGGCATATTATGAATGGCAACGACGCTACCGCCTGCAATCTCACGCAGCATACGCCTAAATCCGTTATTAATGTCGCCATACTGGGGGCAGAAAGTACCGGCAAAACCACGTTATGCCGCGATTTGGCCGCGCATTTTGGCTGTCCATGGGTGCCAGAATATATGCGCACTTATCTGCAAGCAAAATGGGATAATGAGCAGCTGACCTGTACTTGGGATGATTTATTGCCTATCGCGCAAGGTCAGATTGAATTAGAAAATAAATTTGCTCAGCAAGCCGCGCAAACGTCTGATAGTAGCTACTTATTCTGCGATACCAGCTTGTTTGAGCTGATGGTATATTCCAACTGGTATTATGGTGATTGCCCTGAGGCGCTTACCCAAGCGGCATTGGCACACCATTATGATTTAATACTCTTAACCGACGTTGATATCCCATGGGTTGCCGATGATTTGCGTGATAGCCCCCATCAACGTGAAGATATCAGCGCTTATTTTGCCAGTCAATTAACCTTGCATAACAAGGCTTTTCAACGTATCGGTGGTGATAGAGAAGAACGGGTTCAGCAAGTGGTAAAACTATTAACGTCATTAGTATGATTTTAGCAAATAAGAATGCTTAGGCTATTTAACGCAGTCAGGTTGTTTAACAAAGATGGTTAAATGCTGTGTCGCTAACTATCTAACAATTTCATTATTTAACGCCTTCGCCCAGTTTTTACAGTCATTCTCACAGCGTTGGCATACTTGGTTGGGGTTTGAGATAAAGTCCACATAGCCGCAATACATACAAGCATAATGCACATCTGGCTCTATCTGCTCGACAGGCTGATACTGCTTAGGGAAAAGCGGCAAGCCATAGCAAGTATCCTCAGGTGAACATAACAATAGGCTAAATTCACCATCTGTCTCAAGTAAGCCGGTACGCACTTGCCCTAGATGCTCAACCCCTTGCTGGCGCATTTCAGCAAAAAACTCATCGTGCGACATTTCGCCCTTTTTTATCTTATCAAGAACCAACATACTGTCCTCGACAATATAAATCGCTCTCCCTTCTAGCAAGTCTTCAAAAGCTTGGAATTTCATCATCGCCCACGTACACAAGCGATAAAGCACAATCACCGTACTCATAATCAGTACCGCTTGGATAATCGGCAAGTCCTCGGTGAACATCGGGTCACCAGCGATAGAGCCAAGCGATAAGATAATTGTCAGCTCAAAGATAGACAGCTGCCGCACGCCGCGCTTACCGGTAAAACGTAAAAACAAAATAATAAGCGTAAACATCACAATGACGCGTATGAGTATTTCGGCGGCAAATGCCCATGTGGTGTCATAAATAAAGATACTTGCCCAATCCATGTGTTTTTCCTTGTTATTATTTTTTGGCAGGATTACCACATCAATATTGCTCAACGTACTTCTGTGCTTAACACATACTGCTTTGCTTAACGCTGCTCTATTTTATGCAAAAACTCTGTTAATGATTGTAGGAATTATTTTTGAAAGCTGCCTTATATACGATAACCGCCTTAATAGCCTTTGCCGCCAACTCATTGCTTTGTAGAATGGCATTGGCAGACGGTGCGATTGATGCTTGGAATTTTACCGCTATCCGCTTGCTCAGCGGCGCCGCTTGCCTTGGTCTAATCATGACGGCACAAGCTCACTATTTAAAACGAACCAGTTTAAAACAAAACAGCCTAAAGCGAACTGCTCTAAAACAGACGGCTTTACAACAGACGGGCAACTTTGATCCTGCTGTCTTAACAGACAAAGGCGATTGGCTCAGTGCTATTAGCTTAGTGGTTTATGCGCTGTGTTTTTCAGTGGCTTACCAAGCGCTTGATACAGGCACGGGCGCGCTTATTTTGTTTGCAGTCGTGCAGCTCACGATGATTGGTTGGGGAATTTATAATAAAGAGCCACTCAACCGCATACAGTGGCTAGCGCTTTTGATAGCATTGATAGGCTTTGTCTACTTGATGCTGCCGTCCGCGGCGACGCCTTCCTTATCTGGCGCGCTGATGATGGCAATCAGTGGTGCCGCTTGGGGTATCTATAGCATACGCGGCAAAACCTGCTTATCGCCCTTGAGAACGACAGGCTTTAATTTTTTAAGAAGCCTAGTTGCTGTGCCGATATTGGCACTGATCGGTATGAGTTACCTTTCAACCATAAGCATGACGGGCGTCATGCTGGCGGTCGCGTCAGGTGCTATCGCCTCTGGCATCGGCTATAGTATGTGGTATGTGGCCATGCCGCTGCTAAAAACCACCCAATCTGCGGTGGTACAGCTTTGTGTCCCTGTACTTGCAGCGCTTATGGGCGTGGTGTTTTTGTCCGAGCAGCTCACCTTAGAGTTTATTATCGCAAGCTCGGTTATCTTGAGTGCAGTATTGGTATTTGTCTTAAATAAAAAGCAAGAAAAAACAAAGGTTTGATAGCAGAGATATAACAGGCTGATATCAAGCAAAGCTTGACCAGTCATGGATTTCAGTTATAAATCCGCTAGTCGATGTTACTTTCCTAAGCTCGAACCACAACACGAAATTACATTTTTTGTTGTATTATACCGCCTAGCGTAACAAATAAAATTCACACCAATTTTGATAGACATTGAGAGATATTATGAAAAAATTATTAGCCGTAGCGCCTTTTGCTGTATTACTAGCTGCTTGTGCAACCAGCGCACCGACCACTACTACACCAACGACCAATTCTCAGCAAGTAGTTCAATCATTTACTTGTGAAGACAACGGTCAAGTAACTGCTGGATACACTGCAAACGGTCAAGCTGCTAACCTAAACGTTACCTTGCCTAAAGTTGGTTTGACCAACGCAAAAATCACCATGAAGCAAGCGGTATCAGGTTCTGGCGCTCGTTATGTAAACGATGTGAATCCTAAAACTACTTATGATTGGCACACCAAAGCTGATTTTGGCATCATGACCATCAAATCAGACAACGGTCAAGAGTACCAAGTTAACTGCAAACTATAATTATAAATAATGCATCGTAGTTAAAGGCATAGTAGTTATTTGAATAAAATCCGTATTCTTATTCAAATCTATTTAAAACAATCTATTTAAAACAAGAGAGCCAGTAGTCAAACTACTGGCTCTTTTTTATGCATACCATCTTTTATGTGAAATAAAAAAATTGCTTGAATACGCTATATACTCAAGCAATTGAAAGCCATGTCATTTTTATATTTATTTATAGTTATTAGAGCAATGATTAAATTAAAGCCATTAAACCACAGTCACATGCAAGCGTGCGTCTACATTGCCACGTGTGGCATTAGAGTATGGGCAAACTTGGTGAGCGGCTTCGATAAGCGTTTGCGCTTGGGCTTCATCGATACCAGATACTTCGATATACAGATCGATATCTAAGTTATAACTGCCATCAGCTTTCATGCCAATACCAACTTGGGTAGAGGTTTTTGATGCAGTGATTGGCAGTTTCATTTGTTGAGCTGTCAGGTTTAAGGCGCTATCGAAACAAGCGGCGTAACCCATGGCAAAAAGCTGTTCTGGATTGACGCCCTCTTTGTCCTTTTCTTGAAACGAGACCAAATCAAAACCCAATGAGCCATCGTCAAGACCGGTATGTCCAGAACGACCACCGGTTGCAGTGGCGCGAGTTTTATAAAATATTTTCATGATTGATTCCTCAGCTATGTTTTAGATAGTTTATTGTGTTTAGCGCTAGCATCAGCAGTAGCGCTTGGTCATTTCCAATAAAGCTATTATAGGAGTATGTAGGACAATACGTTACAACATAGCTCCAAACGTCTTGCCTAATTCTACAAATATCTATAATATCGAGCAATTAAATAAAATAAGAAAACCTAATGAAGCAATCAACTATTGAGCAACTACTCTCCCTCTTGCCTAGAAACCAAACCATTGAATCTGCCATTTCAGGCTTATTTTTTTACTGTGCAGATAGACCCAGTAAAGCCGTCAGTTATATCCAAGAACCGAGTATTTGTATCGTCTTGCAAGGCGCACGTGAGATTTATTTAGGTGCAGATTGCCAAAAGTTTGATAAGAGCAATCTGATGTTTTGTCCGGTCAATATTCCTTTAAGCATGCATATAAAGCACGCATCGGTAGAGCATCTGGTCATTGTGCTGTCTATGAAATTAAACCTTGCCATGATTGGTGAGGTTTTAGCAAAAATACCGCCCAAACAGCCCGAAGCATTTAAGCCTGCTAATCACTTAGGAATAAAGTGGCAATTGGACAGCACCATACTGGGGGCATTTGAGCGCCTTATACACTTGCTTGATTATCCAGACGATATCGACTTTCTTGCCTCATTAATTCAGCAAGAGATTTACTATCGCCTGCTCATAGCAGAGCAAGGCAATAAACTACGCCAACTGGTGGTCAATGGCAGCCATACGCACCGTATCACCCAAGCTACCGATTGGATAAAGACGCATCTAAATGAGGCAGTTGTTGTAGAGGAATTGGCCAGTCGCTGCGGTATGAGTGTTTCGGGGTTTCATCATCACTTCAAAGAAATTACTCAGTTAAGCCCGTTACAATATCAAAAGAGTTTGCGACTCATGGAAGCCCGGCGTCTGATTCAGGCAAATGACTCTCAGATATCGCAAATCGCCATGCAAGTTGGTTATGAAAGCCCGAGCCAGTTTAGCCGAGAATATAAACGGCTATTTGGCATCAGTCCGAGCGGTGAATTGTATGCCTAGAATTAAGTACTTATGATTAAATACTTGTAATTAAACAATTAGAATGAATCGGCAGCCCACTATTTATATCCATATATATAGTCATTATCTGTATTATCACAACTGACAATCACGTTTATAAATTAGCGCCTAAAATTAATATTTATAAGGAAATATCGTGCAGGAACTACGACGTTTTAAGGATTATTTACATGATAGACCTAAGCCGACAGGCCTCGACGTTGTCTGCGGCTTAAAGCATTTTTCTATTATCACGTATGCAGTGCCAGCAGATAGGTTTGAGGGGATATTTCCTGCTAGGTTTAAGCTCGATACGGTAATGGTAGACGGTGAAGAAAAAGGTTTAATCTCTGTGGTACCCTTTATCGATGTTGATTTTACTTCTGCTGTTTATCCTTTTCCAGCATTCACCATGGGACAGACCAACTATCGTATCTATATCATCGATACAGAAACGGGTGAGCGCTGTGTGTGGTTTTTGGGCACGACTTTAGATTCTTGGACTTTAGTAGTGCCCAGATACTTATGGAGTCTGCCTTGGCATAGCGCGAAAATGACTTTTGATTGTCAATTTGATGACGCAACTGGCAAGTATGTAAAGTATTCGGTAAACGCTGAATCAGAATGGGCAGCGGCGTCGGTATCGCTTGCACAAAATACAGAGGAGTCTTTTTCATTTTCAGGTTTCCCCGATACTGAATCGGCGCTTGTTTATTTGACTCACCCGCTGGCAGGATTTTATCATCGCCGTGATGGCAAGCTTGGTACTTATCGGGTTTGGCATAAGAGACTTGAAGTACAGCCAGCATCTGTTATTTCTGCCAATTTCAAGCTATTATCAGACTTAGGGATTGTCACCACTTCAGAGCAAAATCACCCTTATAGCGTGCTCATTGAGCCATTAAATACATTTACTATTTATCTGCCGCCAAAGGTTGTTGGATAACTGAATAATTAGATAGTTGGATAATTGACTAACTCAATAATTAACTATCTGTTTTTTTGGCAATAAACTGTACCACCGCGCTCAAACCTTGATGGCGCTTACCTTCTGAAATCATGCGCTGCTTTTCGATACCCGTTATTTCTTCTAGCTCTGCCAGCTCAGCACGCAAGACTGCTAATGAGCCAAAGCGCTCTTTTTGCGTTGCAGGAGGGCCACCGACAGCATTCATGGTTAGCTGCTGTTTGGTATAAGCCTCAAGGAGAAATATCCCATTCGGCTTTAACGCTGCTACAATCTGCGCATGAACGTGCTGGCGTATGGCTGTAGGCAAATGTGCCCAGATAGCAACGATACCATCCCACTTTGCTTCGCCAAATTCATAGTTGGCTAAATCGGCAACCTGCGTCTTAATCTCCACGCCTCTATCTTGCGCCAGCTTTAATGCCTTATTCAAACCTACTTCAGACATATCCATAGCGGTCACTTCGTAGCCTTTCTCCGCCAAAAATACCGCATTTCTACCTTCGCCTTCAGCCAAACATAAAACCTTACCACCTGCTGCTATTTCCTTAAATGTATCTCTTAAAAAATCATTAGGTTCGGTACCAAAGATATACTCTGCTTCATTATAGCGCTCGTTCCACATATCTCATTCCTTTTGTATGTTATTGCTTAGGCTATTTATAAAATATGTATATAAATAGCGGTCAAATAAACAGTGAGTATAGAAAACCATTGACTTTACTTATGTATTCATAATATAACATATATAATATATTCATTATTCCGCATTTATTGACGTGCTTTTAATGCAGTAGAAAATCGCAAGTATATTGGGGAGGAAGTCACATGATTCGTTTAAGCTACACCCTCAAATGTTGGGCATTAGGTATTATGTATTACTTGGGATTTCACTTCATTGTCTTATCAAGCAATCCTGACTTTGCAAAATATATCTATATTTTGGCCATCAGCACTTTACTCTTTCCGATTGCTAAGCGTGCCGTCGATGTCGTTTCGGACTTTATCGCCCCTCATACGATTATCTTTAATGGCTTATTATCGTCATTATTAATCAATATCGTGATTTGGCTGTTGACGCCATTTATCGTCGCCTTGACGCTTATCGCCTTCTTGTTTTATGGTATGGGCGTGCTTACGGAAAATATAAGAGCAAAACCCTAAAGCTCATTCATAAACCTGAAACCTGAATATTTAGCGTAATCATTAGAGAAAAGACAGAACGCCTCATCTTTGCTTGTGAATTTATAAGGCATAAGGTGCAACGCTTTATCGCTTTATCGCTTTATCGCTTTAATCGTCTAAACATAGTACAGTAGATACCTGCCTATATTTTTACTCGTGCTTATATCAGTAATTATCATCGCTAACCACTTACCCTACCATACTTACATAGCCTACTTGCCCTACTTGATTGAGTGTAATCTGAATTAAGGGTGAGGGCTTGGGTTAGCATTGCACGGCAGTTAAGCATATGGCTCAACCCATTTGCCTAATCACAAGCATTTATCATCAACCGTTTATGATATAAACTTTTTTGTTTTATTATGCATAATACAATAAATATTCATTATTAATCGCCTTGTAAAAGGCTTATGCTTGAATGTTGATTGAATTGATTTACCAATGTGATGCAACCACTGTCATTTTAATAAATGACGGTCTCACTGCGTCTTAATCAGGGCTTTTTATTGAAAGGAATTTTATTGAATGACTACTGCTACTCGCCAAGAACATGATCTACTCGGCTATCGTGACGTCCCTGCTGATGCTTACTATGGCATCCAAACTTTACGTGCTTTTGAAAACTTCACCGTCAGTGGTGTGCGCTTAAATCAGTTTTCTACCTTTATTCGTGCTTTCGCTACCGTTAAAAAAGCGGCGGCTATCGCCAATAACAAAGTAGGCGTACTAAATGACACGGTTAAAGACGCTATTGCAGCAGCGTGCGATGACTTAATCGATAATAAATATCACGACCAGTTTATCGTAGATATGTTCCAAGGCGGCGCAGGTACGTCAACCAATATGAACGCCAATGAGGTGATTGCCAACCGAGCACTAGAAATCCTCGGTTATGAAAAAGGCGACTATCAACATGTGCATCCAAATAACGATGTCAACCTGTCACAATCAACCAACGACGCCTACCCTACGGCGATGAATGTCGCTTTGGACGATTATTGCGTGCGCCTGTTAGATAAGATGGCTATATTGCACACAAGCCTGAAGAAAAAAAGCGTTGAGCTGGCTGATCAATTAAAAATGGGTCGTACCCATTTGCAAGACGCCGTACCTATGACGGCAGGTCAAGAGTTTAATGCCTTTGCAACCATGATCAAAAAAGAGATGGAGCGCATCGAATCTACTCGTGCCCTATTTCATGAAATTAATATGGGCGGCACGGCGATTGGTACCGGCTTAAATGCGCCAGCGGGCTATTCTGAAGAAGTTGCCAAAACTTTATCAGAGCTGACTGGCAGACCTTATTATATCGCTGAAGACTTGATTGAAGCCACGCAAGACACCAGTGCTTATGTTGCACTGTCTGGCAATTTACGTCTGTTTGCCGCGCGTTTATCTAAGATTGCCCATGACTTACGTTTGCAGTCTTCGGGTCCGCGTGCAGGTTTGGCGCAATATCGCTTGCCTGAAATGCAGCCGGGTAGCTCAATCATGCCGGGTAAAGTAAACCCGGTTATCCCAGAAGTGGTCAATCAAGCTTGCTTCCATGTGATGGGTATCGATCATACTATCGCTATGGCGTCAGAAAATGGTCAGCTACAGCTAAACGTTTTTGAGCCAGTGATTGCCTTTAACTTGTTTACCGGTATGAGCATGCTGGCCAATATCTGTGAGATGTTTGCTACTCGCTGTATCGATGGCTTGATGATGAATAACGAGGCGTGTAGCGTCGAGGTATTCAATAATATCGGACTGGTCACTGCGCTGAATCCGCATCTTGGTTATGATGCGTCTTCTTTTGTCGCAAGAAGAGCCCAAGAGACTGGTGGTAGTGTGTATGACATCGTATTAGAAGAAAAACTGATGGATAAAGAGACGCTAGATGATATCTTGTCTCCTGCCAATATGGTATATCCAAAGGTTAGAGCCTTACTGTAATCTGTCTTTAGTTAAATAAACAGGCTGGGTTAGCGATTGCTAATCTGGCCTTTTTTTATTGATAATGAGGGTTAGTTACTTAGAATTGGAAGGTGCATCCATTCAATAACTTGCACTATCAAAACTACACGCAAATTTCACGGACAGTTATTTGATTTTGATATTTGCCTAGAGGGCCATATTTACCAATAGAACTGATTTTGCCAACGACGCAAGTTTCGAAATATTTGTAATAGCCTTTTTGATTGACACTCTTCGAATCTTTCATTAATAATTTCTTTGGATCTGACACGTAGTAAGTGATGTCATTAGAGGCCAACTCATAAACCTCAAAGCTTCTTTTGAAGTCGCCCCGTAACTGCACTTCTTTTTGCACGCTTGTTGGCGTCAATTCCTTCACGTTTTTATTATTACTGGCTTGTGTTTCATCACAGCCCGTAATAATAAATATAGTTGATGCAAATCCTAATATTATCAGTCTAAATTTAATCATTATTTTTTATCCTGCTAAAAAAATTACATCAATCTATTGTGTAAAGCCCAGAAAAATTTGGTGTAAAACAATAATAGCTCTTCATTTTAATCAAATATTATCGATTAGAATGAAGAGCTATACAAGATAATTGTCATAGGTTGTCAATTAACAACTTTTAAAGCTCAAATCGAGCCTTAACTCATCTTATCCCATATCTTGCTTAGACGCTTCGGTGATACCGCCATGCGGGTTTTCATCGGTTGCGCGAAGAGCTGAATGCGATATTCCTCAACCATCCAGCGATACTCACTGATGGCTTTATCGTTGGCACGATTTGCTAGCCGCTCCATGTGCACATCAAGAGCATAGACACCTTCAAGGTCGGATTCAATATTATGCTCAAGGCGTTCGATACGAATCTCCAGCGCCTCCAGATAGCGTGGATACTGCTGCCAATGGCTATAATCCATGCGATAAACAAAGTCAGCCAATTGCAAATCTTCTAGCTGATCTTCGATATCTTCGATAGACTCGCCAAATATCTCTCTATCAAGCATGAGTAAACTCTGACGGATACGCTGCCAACGGATATAGACATTTTTAAGCGTTTTTATCACATTTTGACCGGTTAATAGGAAGTTGCCCGCCACTACTTCCAAGGTTTTTTCATACTCTTCTGGCGTGAAAGGTAATTCTTCAGCAAGGGCTACGGCAGTATCATCGGCACTTTCAGGTAAATCAGCACTATGATCAAATAACACATAATGCTCTTCAAGCGCTGCATCCAATGCCGCATCGATAACGATGGTTTTTAGCTTCTCCATATCCCCAAGTGGCGCAAAGGCCAATTTGAATATCTTATCGATTTGACTGGTCAGCTGTTTTTTCTTCGCGCCAAGCTTACCTTTAATTAAAGTTAAAACCCCGATACGGTGCGCCTGCAACGCCGCATTGACATCGGTATATTGATGAATCGATACCGCTTCACCTGACGCGTCTGCGACCAAGGCAGCAAACTGCTTCATCACCACGCCTGCACTATGATGGTTTTTGCTAAAGGCAAAATGCTCAGGGAATTCGGTGTGCGTGCCTTGCTGCTCATTCACCGCTTGGCGGGTTTCACTAGCATGGCGAATTTGTAGCGTTTGTAGGTCGCGACCTTTTTCAATAATGCGATTTTTGTCATCAACCACGCAGATTTGCGGCTGCAAATAGCGATCAATACTAGCAGGGTTAAAGCTATCTGGTGTCACCGACATAATGCCGCGACGATTTAGGGCTTGGCAAAGCTGCTTAAGCAGTCCTTGACCACCAGCGGGCTGCAATTCATCGAACAAGCTATCGGCCGTGTCAGGAATCGGTACAATTTGACGGCGAATGTCTTTGGGCAATGACTTGAGCAATTGTAATACCAGCTCATAGCGCCAACCGGGCACGCCCCACAATAGCTCAATCGCATCGAGCTGCGGTAGCGCCACCAGTGGCACACGAATGGTCACGCCATCATCATCGCTTGACGGATCAAAGACATAGCGTAGCGGTAATTTTAAATCACCCAATTTCCACACTTCTGGGAAATCGCCTGTCGTTGGCGCTTGGCTATTAAGCACGTCATCATCGGTAAAAAATAAATGCTTCGCATCATTTTTCTCTACCTCGGCACGCCAATCCTCAAACGCTTTGCGGCTGGCAATATGTTCGGGGATTTTTTTATCATAAAACTGATACAGCGCTTCTTCATCAACCAATAAATCACGGCGACGCAATTTGTCTTCAATGCGTTCAATATCAGCGATTTTATCCATATTATGCTGTAAAAACGGCGCTTGCCGACCTAAACTACCAGTCACCAAACCATCACGGATAAAGATTTCCCGCGACTCAGCTAAGTTGACTTGCTCATAGTTGGTCAGCTGCTTACTGATAATAATCAGACCAAATAAACTAATTTGCGCATAGGCTTTGACACGCCCCGTCTTCTTCGACCAATGCGGCTCAAAGTAGTGATATTTTAATAAGTCACCTGCCGCCGAGATAATCCATTCCGGCTCAATTTTGGCAACAGTACGCATAAAGACTTGCGAGGTTTCAACCACTTCAAAAGCCATGACCCAAGGCGGTACTTGTTTAAACACCGTACTGGCTGGGAAGATTTTGGCTTTTTGCTGGCGCGCAGCAAGATACTCACCGCGATTTTCAGTTTTATGCGCAATCGTAGATAACAAACCTGTTAACAATGCGCGATGTAAATTGGCATATTTAACGGCTTTGAGTTCTTCATCTTCAATCGCAGTAGGGTCACTCGTAACACTCTCTAACGAAGCATTTTTAGCACTACCTTTATCTGCATCTTTCACATCAGTCAGCTTTAGCTCAGTGACCATTTGTACCAGCTGGCGATGGGTTTGGCTCCATTCACGGACACGCGGGAAGCTCAGATAGTTTTTCTTGGTAAAATTCTTACGCTGATTACCAGACAGCTTATTGCCGTCTTCGTCTTTTTCAAAAAGCGCTTTCCAGAGACTTAAATAGAATAAAAAGTCAGAGTCATCTTGACGAAATTCCGCGTGCTTTTGATCGGCTTGCTGACGCTTATTTACTGGGCGCTCGCGCGGATCTTGTACGGCAAGCGCCGCAACGACAATGAGCATTTCACGGATACAATCAAAGTCAGAACCAGCAACCAACATACGTGCCAGCCTTGGGTCGATTGGCATACGTGCCATTTTTTGCCCAGTCGGTGTCAGAACCAGATGATCGAGACCTTTTTTGGGCTTGTTGGTTTGCTTAGCAGAAGAGGCTTCATTTTTAGAGGTAATCGCGCCCAATTCATCGAGCAGCTTATGCCCATCAGTAACTAAGCGGCTATCGGGTGGCTCGATAAAGGCAAAATCATCAACACTACCTAAGCGCAGATTGGCCATCTGTAAAATAACGGATGCAAGATTGGTACGTAAAATTTCAGGTTCCGTAAATTCTGGACGACCGGTAAAGTCCTCTTCACTATAAAGACGGATACAAACACCCGGCGCAACACGACCACAACGCCCTTTACGCTGATTGGCTGCTGCTTGTGAGATGGCTTCGATCGGTAAACGCTGTACGCGTGAGCGATACGAATAGCGTGATATCCGCGCAAATCCTAAGTCAATAACATAGCGAATGCCGGGTACGGTCAGCGCAGTCTCGGCAACGTTGGTCGCAATGACGATACGCCGACCGCGACCTGAGGGCTGAAAGATACGTTGCTGCTCTTCATAGGTCTGCCGTGCAAATAGTGGCAATACTTCGGTGTGCTTGGGTCCATGACGCTCAAGCACCTCTTGGAGCTCACGAATTTCTGCTTCAGTGGCGGCAAATATCAAGATATCTGCTTGATCAGCATGACCTTTATTTTGTGCATCACTAAAGCATTCTTCCACTGCGGCAACGACCGCACGTGGCAGATTCTCTTCAAAATCATCATAGCTGTCATCATCCGAGCTGTTTACTGGCTCATCTGTCAACGGACGATAACGAACTTCAACAGGAAAACTACGACCTTCGACATTAAAAATCGGCGCAGGCACGTTACGCTTGAGCTTATCATCATAACGACTAAAGTATTCACTAAAGCGCTTGGTATCGAGGGTTGCAGAGGTAATGATGACTTTTAAATCAGGGCGCTTGGGTAATAGTTTTTTTAGGTAACCCATAATAAAGTCAATGTTTAAGCTACGCTCATGCGCCTCATCAATAATAATGGTGTCGTACTTACTCAAAAACCGGTCATGCCCCAATTCAGCCAGTAAGATACCATCAGTCATGAGCTTCACGACAGATTGCGCTGTGCCTTGTTCATTAAAGCGAATCTTAAAGCTGACCGTATTACCGAGCTGCTCGCCCAATTCTTCAGCGATACGGTTTGCCACACTTCTAGCAGCCAGTCGTCTTGGTTGTGTATGCCCTATTTGCCCCGTAATACCGCGACCTGCCAACATCGCCAATTTCGGCAATTGCGTCGTCTTACCAGAGCCCGTCTCGCCTGCGACAATAATCACTTGGTTATCAATAATAGCTTGGATTAAATCATCAGCACGTTGACTCACAGGCAAATCAAGACTCAGTTTTTCTGCCAATTTGTCTGGAATGCTATCCATACGTGCCTGCACCGCTTGCTGTGAGCGGGTTTTTATCTTGTCATATTGGGCGCGTTTTTTAGCTAGCCCATCTTCTGCTTTATTATCAGAATCCTTCTTGTCTCTCTTATTGTTAGACACAGCAGCTCGCGCCAGCTCACGCTCTAAGCGACTGAGAAAATAGCTGTCTTTTGCCAGCACGGGTAAATCAGCGGCAACTTTAGCGTGCGAAGACGCATTATCACTGTTTGCCGTGATATTTGAGTCATCATTATTTGGGTTAACAGCTTTACTTGATTCATTGCTTGGCTGATTGGGGCTAAGGGCACTGGCGTTTCGTTCATTGGAGCTTAGTTCACTGGCGGTGTTTTCAGTAGGCATTTCTGAGACATTTTTAGAAGTATTGTGCATATTTACTTAGGCTATTTATTATTTGGAAGTGGTTAGATTATGGGGGTAATTTGGGCATGATTCAAGATAGTTATAGTGCTTGGTTGACACATTGAAATCTTTTATCAGTTTTGAGAGCCCTAGCTTTGATGGCATTGATAATGTAATAGCTCTTTTCATGCCCATGGTTAAGCCATCAAGCACGCCCTAAAACTAATGAAAACGGCCTAAAGAGTAAAATTAAGCGTTACTGGTATGAATGAGCTGTCGACTAGTCACAGCTCCCGTAAAGAAGGTATGGAGCTTTTGCAGTGGCACCATAGGAAAAGGCAGGTGCAACGAAAGTATTAATCTCTCAAACACGACCACCTCATCGGCTAATGACTTAGCGACGTCAGGCTGAATCTGCGGATTTTCATAAAGATTATCAATTAACCACGTCAATTGTGGAAAATTGGCATTATTATGAACCTGATAAAGCGTGGTCAATAACTCATCAGGTATCTGGCAACGCGTTTTGCGAATGATGCCGTTTTTAAAATACATATTTAAAGCCATATTATGCTAACTTCCTTAAATTCTTGATACTCAGATAACCAACGTACTCTTTATCATCAGCATTCACAAGCTTATGACTATCATTAGCCATAGGCTCAATTAACAGCCGAACGTTTGAGATAAGGTCATTGACGTTATAAATATTATCGATATCTACCTCAAACTTATCATCGATATGCGAGGCTGCGTTGAAAGGTGAGCCTTTATCTTTATAAGTAAACGCTTTATAAAACTCGCTCTGCTTTGCTTGCTTAATGGCGTCCGCTTGAGTAGCAGCAACGATAAGTAGCTTGTGATGAAGCTCCTCAAAACTGCCGCGCTGATAACCACCTAAATTGATAAAGAATAACTTTAAGTCGCTGCCACACTCTACTTGGCTGCTTGATTCGACCAATTTAATCGCATAATTATCGACTTTGCTAATCGCTCGGTACGAATCAATATGCCATTTATTTCTGACTTCAGGCCAATGCTGATTGATATCGTCTATCAACTCGCTGACTTCATTGGCCACGCCAAAAAATATATCGTGCTGCTCAATCAAACGACCTTTGGGGCGACCACCAAGTTGCACCATAAACAGTGTTAGCATTTTATGTAGTCCTTATTAGATATATAAAACTTATGGTTAGAGCATGTCCTCGCTTTAAAACGATAATACGCTCTAGTTATATAGACATTGCAAATAAAAAGAAATAAAAAAACCCAATGTTTAAGCGCTTAAACATCGGGTTTTAGGAGTTATGATGAACTTGATTGCGAGGTTATATTAAGAAGAAATAAGCCCACAGTCCGACGACAAAGGTAGCAATGATATTGAGTATGACACCCACACGTATCATCTCTGTTTGCTTAATCAGACCCGTACCAAAGACAATGGCGTTTGGCGGAGTCGCAACAGGGAGCATAAAGGCACAAGAAGCACCGATACCGATAATCATTACTAGTACTGCAGGTGGCAGACCCATTTGCTCAGCAATAGCAGCAAAGACAGGCACTAACAAGGCCGCAGATGCGGTATTAGAGGCAAACTCTGTTAAGAAGATAATAAATGCCGAGACTGCAAGTACGACTACGATAAGCGGTGCAGCTGATAGTCCATTGGCAACGGTTTGACCAAGAACCAGGGATGCTCCTGAGACTTTTAGAACGGTTGAAAGTGCAATACCACCACCGAACAGCATGAGTACGCCCCAGTCAGTATTGTCAGACACTTGCTTCCATGACACTAAACCCAAGCTAACCACTGCTGATGCCGCTAATAGAGCGACAATAGAATCAATATCTTCGACATTCAGTGCTGCACCGATTTGCTTAGAAAGTATCCAGCTGAGTGCCGTCACGATAAAGACGATAATCGTCAGCACACGTGGCTTATTCCATGCAATAGCCTCATCATCTTCGTTAAGCGTGACCTGACGATTAAGATTGGGCTTGAGAAATAAATACATCGCACCAAGCAATAATGGCAACAGCACTAACATCATTGGAATACCAAACTTCATCCAGTCCACAAAGGCAATGTTGAGCGCCTTTGCCGCGATAGCGTTTGGCGGTGAACCAACAATCGTACCCAAACCACCAAGGCTAGCAGAATAAGCGATACCTAATAGCACGAATACAAAGGTACCACGGTCTTTTTCGCGATCAACCTGCGTTAAAATACCCAGTGCTAATGGCAGCATCATCGCTGCAGTAGCCGTGTTCGATATCCACATCGATAAAAACGCTGTCACCCCAAATATTAAGAATACCGCGTTTCTCAGATTGCCACCTGACATCGATAAAATCTTTAGCGCGATTTTTTTATCCAGTTGCTGCACGTGTAGTGCCGCAGCCAAAGCAAAACCACCAAAGAACAAATAAATGATTGGGTTGGCAAAGCTCTGTAAGCCGATTGCAGCATCGAAGTCAGGCAACCCAATAAGTGCCCCTATGACCACGACCAATATCGCCGTAATGGTCACATGCACCGCTTCCGTCAACCATAACACGCCGATAAAGAACAACATCGCGAGGCCTTTATTTGCACTTATATCGTACGGCAACACATTATAAATAATCACACTGATAACCGCCGCAATAGCGACCACTATCAGTCCTTTACCGGTACCCTTTGGAAAGGTATCGGTAAATAAGTACTCGTTGCCATCATCCGGAAGATGGCTATCTAGTTTTTGCTCTGACATAAAATGTCCTTATTTTCCCAAAGACGGTGTAAAAAGACGCTAATAATAAAGATGCATTTTAGCGATTTGCCATTTAATCATCGGCAACCACTAAAAAGACGCCGACATCATAACAGATATATAACAAAAAACTGATGGAACAAAGCGGTTATTAAATTTGCAATAGATATGGTTATATTAAAGGTAAAAAATTGACTTTAATGCATTGTGACTTCTAATGAACTAAAATGAATGCACCTTAAACAATACGTTGCCAAGATAAATTTCCTCGTTAGCTATATTCCTTTTAAACCCCTATAGCTAATTAGCCTTATCAAGTAGTAATCCTTGTTAGGTGCCGTTACACATCATCACTAAACAAGCGTACACTGTATATGTACAAGCACATGCTGCTATCTCATACTAAATGAGTCGCTATAAAACCAAACACCAATAAACGTTACTTATTAAATTCTTATAACGTTTTTTATTGGAAGTTGATAAAAATAATTAGGAGTACTTTATGACAGACTCAAATAAAACCGACTCGACCACTAAAATGGCACCAAAAGACATCAACCAAGATGGCTTGGCCAAAAAAGACCAACAGCGCACTGATGACTCTGCACTGGATATGATGCAAGGTTTGCATGAACATGAAAATCATGAAGAAGACGAGAAATAATTTATCTAATAATTAATCTTATGTAAGTAATAACATTAAAATAAAAGCGCCCATCAAGTAGATGGGTGCTTTTTGCGTCTTGGCTGTCTTTTTTCTGGCAGACGATCTGACACATAGTTATAAATAAATGCCGCGCACAAAACAATGGTGATAGGGACAAATAACGCCCCATAGCCGACTTTGGCATATAAAAATGCCCCGACCGCTCCGCCACCGCTAAAGCTGTACCAAATAATTGCCTGAAAGCCCAGTGTCGGCTTACTGATACGACGACCAGCCAACCAATTGCCGATTGCAGCGCCCATATCAGAGGTTAGACCGGTCAAATGCGTGGTGCGAATAACAGCCCCGCTATAAGTGGCGACCATCGCATTCTGCAACCCGCATGCCATTGCCGCCGCCAACTGCCCTAAATAATCATGCTGCTGATATAACCAGTAGCTCATTAATAACAACGCCGCTTCAATATAAAGCGCCGTGCCGTAACGCCGACCTAATTTTAATGACCGTTGACCAATCACATAGCCGCTCAATATCGCCCCTGCCAAAAAAGACAGCAGTAGCGCACCGATATATAAAATACTGCGGCCGTCTAAATGGGCAATCGCGGCTGAAAATAAGCTAACGTTACCCGTCACATGCGAGACAGATAAATTAGTAAAGCCCATTAATGCGGCTGTATTGACGCAGCCTGCACTGAATGCCAGCACAGCGCCGCCCCACAATATCCATCCTGGTAATTTGGTTATCATATTCGTCGCTTTATGGCTTATTACCAAAAAGCCCCTATTATAACCAAAAAAGACAGCCAATTGGCTGCCTTCCTTAAGTCTTAACTCATATTACCCTTAATTAAAACAATTATTTTGTCTCATCAAGCATCATTAATTGCTCACTGATGGCAACGGTATTAAAACCTGCGTCCACAAACATAATCTCACCGGTGATACCAGATGCCCAAGGTGATAACAAGAAAAGCGCCGCATTACCGACTTCAGTCTGAGTAATATTACGCTGTAGCGGAGCGATTTTTTCACTGATATCAAGCATTTTACGGAACGATTTGATGCCGCTTGCCGCAAGGGTACGGATAGGGCCAGCAGAAATGGCGTTCACACGGATACCTTCACCGCCCATCGAAGTGGCAAGGTAGCGAACGCTGGCCTCTAAACTGGCCTTTGCCATGCCCATAACGTTGTAATTTGGCAATACTGAAATACTACCTTCATAAGTCAAGGTCAGCATAGAACCATGGCGCATGGCCAACAAAGCACGCGCTTCTTTGGCCAATGCTACAAAGCTATAGCTTGAGATATCATGGGCAATTTGGCTGCCTTCACGAGTGGTGGCATTGACAAAATCACCATCCAATTGATCCATCGGTGCAAAGCCAATCGCGTGTACCACGCCATCAATACCATCGCCCCAATGCGCGGTCACTTGCTCAAAACATGCCGCAATCGACTCATCCGATGCCACATCACACTCAAGTACCAAGTCAGCTTCAAAGGCTTCTGCGGCCATATCGACCCGTTTTTTAATTTTATCGTTTGGATAAGTGAGAATTAACGATGCGCCTTCACGATGTAGGGCTTCAGCGATTGCCCAAGCGATAGAAAGCTTGCTTGCGATGCCAGTGATGACAAAGCGTTGTCCTTGTAGTAGCATAATATTTCCCTGTAAATCGATTGAAATGATAGATTATTTTTAATAGCTCGCGCACAAATAGCGAGTAAAAGCACAAGTTAAAAGATGACTTATTATACACGAATTAATTTAAGTAAACACTCGTATACTGTATTTACTTACACTGTATGAACACCCTTCTCTTTTAATAGTACCATCTAATATGGATAAAACGATTATCTACTGACCACAGCAGTATGAAGTTGAGTGGATTTCAAGTATAATCACAGCCCTCCCAGCTTGCACAATTTTTATAAAAATCCGTTACAACCGTTGTTTGTAACCAAGGATTTAGCGTTAAGCTACACCCACATTTTGGATGGCTGCCAAACTTATGAGCAATACCCCAACACTAGCATCAGATTTTCAAGAAAGTGTCGAATCTTATCGTCAGCTAATCACCTCAACTGGCGAAAACTTAGAGCGTCCCGGCTTGCAAGACACCCCAACGCGTGCAGCAAAAGCGTTTGCGCATTTGACTAAGGGTTATCATCAAAGCTTGGATGAAGTCGTCAATGGCGCGGTATTCCCATCGACCAATCGTGAATTGGTCTTGGTGCAAAACATTGAATTTTATTCATTATGTGAGCATCATATGTTGCCGTTTCATGGCGTCGCGCACATCGGCTACTTGCCGAATGGTCACGTATTAGGGCTGTCAAAATTCGCTCGTATCGTCGATATGTTTGCCCGTCGTTTGCAAATTCAAGAGAATTTAAGCGAACAAGTGGCACAAACGATTATGGATGTGACGGGTTGCCGCGGTGTGGCAGTAGTCATGGATGCAGCGCACATGTGCATGATGATGCGCGGCGTGAATAAACAGCATTCAACCACGCGCAGTACAGCGATGCTGGGCGAATACGTACACGACAATCAAGCACGTAATGAATTTTTAGATGCGGTGCCAAAGCGGAAACCTGCTTTTTAAATATCAATCAAGATAAAAACCAGCGACAGAAATAAAAGTCAAAAAAAGAGCATATTGCCATATCAGCAATATGCTCTTTTTTATTTATAAAGGTTGTTAATTAGAGATTGTTAATGAGAGCTATTAAGCCACCTTATCATTTTTTGAGTCACGACTTGCGTGCTCATCACTGGCTTGCTGAATCTTAGTTAAAATAGCCTTGATTTCAGCTGCAGACAGATAAGTCGGTACCGCATAAGTATCGCTGACTTCTTTAGCCGCGGCTTTGGCAATGTTATCAAAATCACTGCTTTGCATGCCTTTAACGGTTGGATCGATATGTAAAGTGGCAATCAATTCGCGTACTTGCGCGATGAGATGATCGGCAATGTCGCTATCGCTCTTGTTAGCTTGACCCGATTTTACCATACCGGTTTTACGAGCCAACTCTGCCAGTCTTTTCTTGCTGCCTTTACGATTGACGTCAAGCACATACGGCAGCACGATGGCATTGGCGCGACCATGAGGAATACTATAATGCGCTCCTAACTGGTGAGCGATGGCATGGACGTAGCCAAGACCGGCTTTATTAAAGGCGATACCGCCATAATGAGCGGCGATACCCATCTCTTCACGGGCTTTAAGATTGCCGCCATCTTTATAAACTAGGGGTAAGTTTTGCATCACAGATTTAACTGCAGACGCCGCATAGTAGTCGGTCTCGACGCTGGCATTGGCACTCATCCAAGCTTCTAAGGCATGCGTTAAGACATCAATACCCGTATCGGCTGTGATATGCGCCGGCATGCCTTTCATAATAACCGGATCGATAGCTGCGGCTAATGGCACCATTCTTGGGTCGATAGACAGAGCTTTTTGATGGGTTTTATCATCTGATACTACCGCACCCAAAGTGGCTTCTGAACCCGTACCAGCTGTGGTCGGAATACAATAAAGCGGAACCGAAGGCTTTCTAGCTTTCAAGATACCGATAAGCTGTTTTGGCTTGCAGTTATTGCCTTGTGACATGGCAATCATTTTAGCCGCATCAATAACCGAACCACCACCAATAGCAATAATTGAGTCGCACTTAGCGTCGACAGACTTGCGTAGGCCTTCTTCGACGACTTTAAAAGTAGGATCTGGGGTAATGCCGTCATAGACTTTATAGCTGATATTTTTGCTATCTAGGTAGTCCGTGACTTTGGCAGGAATACCAAGCTTGTTTAATACCGCATCTGTGACGATAAAGACATTGGTATTGCCTTCATTGATGAGCATGTCGCACAAATCCTCACAAGAGGTCTCACCGACGAATAACATAGGTCTTCTGATAGGGACAACGTACGCAAAGGCTTTTAGCACTTTGGCACGCGTCTTGGCAACCGCCAAATAACCAGCGTGTTGTAAGCCCGTACTGTTTACCAATTTAGAAATAGTATTTTGTTTTTTCATGGGTATAAAAATCCTTTTTAATGATGCTAATACTAGCAATAACGACAACTTGAATCAGCGAATCATCACCGCTGTCAGAATAAAAAAATGCTGTCAAAATAAAAGTACTGTGAATAAAGGTACTGCATCAGTGTCTACATAAAGCAAACTACTGTTTAAACTTATTGTACCACCGCCATTTTTAGGATGTTACGATTATTATGAACTGCGATGTTCTGATTATTTAGCGCCACGTCGTTGCTTATGTCGTTGCTTATACTGTTACTTATTAAGCAGTCAATTGATAATCACTATAAGCTTAGCCATGTCCTATTAATCCGCTTCTTTGACTAGCCACTGCTTATTATCTTGATTAAAATACCAAATCATCACCACAGGCGCCAAGATGCTGAGCCAAATACCATAAGTAATTGGCAGTCCTTGTACGACCGCCATATAGCTCAGCCCAATAATGATCAATGCAATAAGCATCGCAATAACATTATGACTCGATTTACGGCACATTAATTCGCGCAGTATCGTGAGCGTTAATAAAAACACACTCAGCATACCCATTAACATGCCCATTGCGTAAGGCTGGGAGATAATTTGATAGCCAGGAGCACTAGTATCCGCGGCGACAGACTCAGTGACCAAGTTCAGCATACTGCCTAACCCTGCGATTGAGGCAAAGATAAAAAAATGACCATAGCCAAATAAAAACAAATCATGGCGTCGGCGTTCTTTATTTAAAATGGTATCGAAAGGAACGATGAAATATAGCCACCATAAAGAAAACACCAAGGCGACTAAGCTTGAGCCTAAAAACATAATAGAGCTGGCGGCGGAAGAAGAGTTGGTCAAAAAGTATTGAATCGTATTGCTAACCCCTACCACGCCCTCGCCCAATACAATGATGGTCAATAGCCCATAACGCTCGGCAATATGTGCCGGATGCCAATTATTAAACTGCTCTGATCTTGCCCATACTGGCATGAGTAGCTCTGCTGCGATAAACAGAAACAATGCGGGCGTTTGTAATGATGCGGGTAAAAACAGCCAACTGATCCAAAGGGCTTGCAGGGTCAACAGGCCGACGATACTGCGCCAAGCGACTTTTTGGTGACCCGGTACTTGTCGATAGACGCGCCACCACTGACTACAACTCGCCAGCCGCATAATCGCATAGCCAGTCACCCCAATCCATGTCAGCCCTTGCTAATAAAACTGATGGATATTGGCCGCTATCATCAGGGAACCAAACATCTGAAACATCACTGAGATGCGATAAAACCAATCATCAGGGTCATATCCTGACGCAAACCAAGTAAAGCTGGTCCATGCATTCCACAGAATAAAAAACGCCACGATAAAAGTCAAAAACCCTGACAGGTCATGCTCACTTAAACGACTATAAAACCCATGTGCCGCGGCTGCGACAGCAATCACATAGACTAGATCAAGCAACAGCTCAAGCGTGGTTGATGGCCTGTTTGGCTCGCTGGTATCTCGAGCATGGATGGGTTTTATTTTGAGCCTACTTATCATGTAGTGAGTTCCAATTTCTCTAAATTCGTATAGTTATTCAGTCTAACCTACTTAGTCTATATCACACTCGCCTGCAATAATTGCTGCGCATACGGGTGCTTTGGGTTATTAAACACATCTTCACTACGACCCGACTCAATACACACGCCGTCTTTTATCACTATCATATGCTGACATAAGGCACGGACTACTTTTAAATCGTGGCTGATAAACACATAGCTGACTTGCAATTTTTCCTGAATCTCTCGTAGCAAGCTGACCACAGTGACTTGCGTGGTGCTATCAAGTGCAGACGTTGGCTCATCCAATATCAACAGACTTGGTCGCATAATGAGTGCACGGGCAAGCGCCACGCGCTGACGCTGTCCACCTGATAGCTCATGCGGATATCGCTGCGCAAACGCTAATGGTAAATGTACAGTAGCGAGACTGTCCATGACCGCCTGCTGACGTTCTACTTTATTAACACCTTGTACTAACAGCCCTTCTTCGACGATTTGCATAACCGTCATGCGCGGGTTAATACTGGCAAAGGGGTCTTGAAATACCATTTGAATTTGCGAGCGGAAGGTGCGCAAATCACGTTTGGACAATGCTGTAATATCTTGTCCATTGACCATTATCTGACCACTGACACGCGCTTGATTGCTGAGTAATTGGCTTAGCGCAAGGGCAATCGTGGTTTTCCCAGAACCTGACTCACCAACGATACCTAATGCCTGCCCTTTCTGTAGGGTCATATCGACATCTTTTACCGCATCAAACCAGCGTTTGGTACCGCCAAACAAACTTTTTTCAATAGGAAATTGTACTTGTAAATTACTTACCTGCAATACGGTTGGTTGCTCACTGCTATGAGCGAATAAGCTTAGCGCCTGACCAAAGTCTTGCTTGATAAGCGAGCGGGTATATTCCGCTTTAGGCTGGCTAAATACTGCTGCCGTTTGCCCTTGCTCAATCGTGTGTCCTTGGCGCATGACGATGACGTCATCGCTATAGCGCCTGACCAGATTGAGATCATGGCTGATTAATATCATTGCCATATTATGCTGACACTTAAGGTTATCTAACAGCTCAAGAATCTCATGTTGCAAGGTCACATCAAGCGCAGTAGTCGGTTCATCAGCGATTAAAATATCAGGTTGCTGCGCCAATGCCATGGCAATCATGACTCGCTGACGTTGACCGCCCGATAATTCATGCGGATAGCGATTTAGCTTATCAGCAGGGTCGCTGATATTGACATCATTTAACAAGGCGATACTTTTTTCGCGCCATTGCTTTTTGGCTACGCCGCTGAGATGCAATGATTCTGCAATTTGTTTGCCGACCGTATGTAGTGGGTTTAGCGCTGTCATCGGCTCTTGAAATACCATACCGATACGCTGACCACGAATAGAGCGCAGCGCCGCATTACGTGCCTTATTATTAGCTACCGGTAATGTCACCATTCCTGTTACATCTGCTAATTGTACATCGCCAGTAACGGTCAAACTGTCCGGTAACAAACCCAATAGTGCAAGACTGGCAATCGACTTACCAGATCCTGACTCACCAACTATGGCAAGTGTTTGTCCTTGCCGCAGCTCATACGATAGCTTATCGACTAAAGGCACGCCAAGAGTGTTGGCAATACTAAGCTTATCCACTATCAGCATAAGCTTGTTTTGTGCATTGCTATGATTGTCATTTAAACAATTTTTTTGCTTAGTAGCAGTTGTTATATTAGCGGTTATCATATTCTCAGTTGTCATATCACGAGCGCCTCGGATCAAAGGCATCACGTAGCGCTTCGCCAACGAAGATTAGCAATGATAAGATAAAGGTTAAGCTAAAGAATCCAGATAGCGCAAGCCATGGGGCATCGAGGTTGTTTTTCCCTTGTACCATCAGCTCACCAAGCGACGGTGAACCAGGTGGCAAGCCATACCCTAAAAAGTCTAGAGCTGTTAAAGCAATAATATTAGCCGTTAAAATAAACGGCAGTTGTGACAAGCTTGAAGCTAAGGCATTAGGCAAGATATGCCTGAGCATGATTTGACTGTCTGACACCCCAAGGTTACGAGCAGCACGGACATAATCAAAGTTACGCGCCCGCAAAAACTCCGCCCGTACCAAACCGACTAACCCCATCCAGCCGAATAACAACATCATGGCAAACAGCATAAAGATACTAGGGCTAAACAAGCTGACCAAAATAATAATCATAAACAGCTGCGGCATACCGCCCCATACTTCCATAAAGCGCTGCCCTGCTAAATCTACCCAGCCACCGTAATAACCTTGTATCGCACCGACGATAATACCAATCAAAGCGCCCGCGAGCGTCAGTGCCAGTCCAAACAATAACGATACCCGCAACCCATAAAGTATCCGTGCCAGCACATCGCGACCTAAGTCATCGGTACCAAGCCAGTTCTGGCTATTCGGCGCGGCTGGGTATGGAATACCTAACTCAACGTTTGGCGTCTGATCGGCAAATGGAATGGGCGGCATAATATAAAAGCCCTGCTCATCAATCAGCGCTTGCACCGCAGGGTCTTTGTAATTGCTTTCGGTCTCAAACACTCCACCAAAAGTCGTTTCAGGATAGGCTTTTAGTACGGGGAAATAATAATTGTCTTGATACTGCACCAGTAGCGGTTTGTCATTGGCAATGACATTGGCTGCCATACAAATGACGAATATCAGCACAAAAATAAACAGCGATATGACACCAAGGCGATTATGACGAAAACGGTTTAGGCGTGCTTGCCAAATAGGATTTAGGCGGCGTTTTTTTTCTAGGGCAATAGAAGAGGCAGTTGAGGGCGTTGAAGATAATGGATGACTTGACATTAGCGCCCCTCAAAATCAATACGAGGATCAATTAAGTGATAACTTAAATCACTGATTAACTGTAATAACAATCCGACCAAAGTAAAGATAAACAGCGTACCGAATATCACCGGATAATCGCGCTGTTGGATGGCTTCAAAACCTAACAGCCCCAAACCATCAAGTTTAAAGATAATCTCAATCAAAAAATTACCGGCAAAGAAGATCCCAACGATAGCCGCTGGAATACCCGCGATAATAATCAGCATGGCATTACGAAACACATGACCATATAGCACTTGCCGCTCACCCAAGCCTTTGGCTCGCGCGGTAAGGACATATTGCTTACCAAGCTCTTCTAAAAAGCTAAACTTGGTCAAATAGGTTAAGCCGGCAAAACCGCCAACGGTACTTGCTAGGAGCGGTAGCGCCAGATGCCAAAAGTAATCTTTCACTTTACCAAGCGTGCTTAATTGATCGAAATTCTCAGAGGTTAATCCTTGCAATGGGAAAATATTCCAGTAGCTGCCACCAGCGAAAAACACCAATAGTATGACGGCAAATACAAAAACGGGAATCGCATGGCCGATAGCAAGCAGCATCGCCGTGGCTTTATCAATCCCCGAGCCATGATGCATGGCTTTATAAACACCCAGTGGAATCGCTATCATATAAATCAGCAACGTGCTCCAAAGCCCGAGTGAGATGGAGACGGGCAGCTTCTCTATAATGAGGTCGGTTACTGACTGACCTTTAAAAAACGACTCACCAAAATCCAGCTTGGCATAATTTTTTAGCATTAGCCAAAAACGCTCAGGTGCTGATTTGTCAAAGCCATATTGCGCATTAATCGCCGCCACCATCTCCTCCGATAGACCGCGCGTACCTTGGTAAGTACTAGTATTACCGGCACTGCCCGCACCGATATTACCACCGAGCGCAATGTCCTTTGCGCTTTGCTCAATAAGTGCCAGTTGCTGCTCAACAGGGCCGCCCGGCGCTGCTTGTACAATGACAAAGTTCGCCAGCAATATCAAAAATAGCGTCGGTAATATCAGTAGTAACCTTTTTAAGATATAACGACCCATAATGGCGGCTTCCTAAAATAAAGAAATATGACAACTTAGCATTTAGAAGTTATTTTTTAGCTCACGTAACGCAGCAAATATGGTTAAAGACTTATCATCATCAATATTGACTTTAGACTTCACACCTGCAATCACACTTGGCTCTTGCGTCCGCAAAAACACGTTGATTGCGCGCTCATGTTCTAATGTGACTGGCAGCGTCGGGACACCTTGGGCGGTTTTTTCTTCTGCTTGCGCAAGCGCTTGCTGCATCGCTTCATTAGCCGGTTCAATAGATAAGCCAAAGCGTAGATTACTGGCAGTATATTCATGTGCTGGATACAGCAGCGTCTCAGCTGGCAAGCCATTTAAACGCTTAAAGCTGTCATGCAATTGCTCAATCGTACCGGTAAAGACGCGACCACAACCGGCACTAAATAAAGTATCACCGCAGAAACAATGCTTCTGCCCATCGATATCCAAAATATACGCCACGTGGCTTGCGGTATGACCGGACACATCCCATACTTGCGCGGCGCAGCCCCACGCACTGACCGTACTGCCGTCTTTAATGGTCTGGTCTTCATCAACGTTGTGTTCTGTATGCGCGACCAGATGGGTCATCGGATAAGACTCTTGTAGCTCTGCGACGCCGCCGATATGATCATGGTGATGATGCGTGGTCCAGATAGACGTCAGCTCCAGCTCATGCTCCTCTAAATAAGCAATCACTGGCTCAGCTTGACCCGGATCAATGACAATCGCCTGCTTATTATTCTCATTAATTAATGTCCAGATATAATTGTCATTAAATGCTTTAATCGGGTGAATACGAATACTCATATGAAGTCCTTAGCAGTGATTATCTTTATTACGAATGTCTTTTAATGAACTACCCACCACCTATAGAGGTAGGGGTTTCTTAGGTAATACCCATACTTGATACGATATTTTGTATCAGCGGTTAAGCAAATTGACTAAGCCAACCCCGTCGTACCGACGGTTTTGATTGTTGCCAACTTCAATCCTTCGTTTAGGATATTGATACTGGCGTTGATGTCTCTATCGTTGGATTGCAAGCAGCTGGGGCAATTCCATGATCTCACCTGTAATGGTAGCTCAGCCTTAGTCAGTAAGTGACCACAGCCTGAGCAGGTCTTAGAAGATGGATACCATCTATCAACCTTGATTAGCGCTTTACCGTACCATTCAGCCTTGTAGTTCAGCATGGTGGTGAAGGTTGACCATGAGCTGTCTGATATGGCTTTAGATAACTTTCTATTCTTAACCATGCCTTTGACGTTTAAGTCCTCAATCGCAATCACATCGTGGTTTTTGATGAGATTGAATGAGAGTTTGTGTAGAAAGTCTTTTCGGATATTGGTTATTTTTTCATATACCTTAGCTACTTTAACTTTTTGCTTTTGATAGTTGCGGCTGTCAGACAGCTTGCGTTGATCGGCCTTGGCCACTGCTCTACGCTTGGCCAGTATTTTCTGTTCTCGCGCGAGCTTATGTTGCAGCTTCGATAAAAACTTAGGATTAGCGACTTTGCTGCCATCTGATAGGACGATAAAGTCAGTCAGTCCTAAATCAATGCCGATGTTAGAGTGTGTTTTTGGCAGTGTTGTAGCGATGGTTTCAACCAATAGACTGACATAGTACTTGCCTGATGGGGTTTTGCTGATGGTCGCTGATTTTATTAAGCCATTTACCTTGCTTGGAAATTTAGCGATGATATGACCAATCTTAGGCAGTTTGACAGTGCTATCTGTGATCGCCACTGTGCCCTTTTGGTTATTGGTGGTGTAGCTGTCACGCTGACCTTTTTTTTTGAACTTAGGGAAGCCTAAACCTTTGAAGAATTTACTATAAGCGGCTCTTAGGTTTTGCTGGACGTTAGCCAGTGCCAGGCTATCGACTTCTTTGAGCCACTCAAACTCTTTCTTATATTGAGCAGGAGTATTTTTAAGCTCGGTCTTATGCTCGTTGTAATGATCAATTTTGTCACTAAGCATCCTATTCCAGATAAAGCGTGTGCAGCCGAATGATTTAGCAAAGAATATTTGCTGTTCTTCATTGGGGTACAGCCTGACTTTATGGGCTTTTAGGATTTGCTTGGTCATAAGGAGCTTGTTGTTAATTGGCGTTATAATTATTAATTATAATACCATAGAGAGTAAGGGTAGTTATCAATAACGCATTCACCCCACTACTTTAGAAGTAGGGGAATTCTGCGCTGAAATGTTAAATTTTCAAACCAAATAAAAAGTTCTGAAGCGTCATTGCATTTATTAACTTAAATTATTGCTTTAAACTATCTTTTAGAGCCATTGTTTTAGACTATTGCTTCAAATATTGATTAACACGTGCTTCTGCTTCTTTATCTGTCCACCAATAATCGATAGCGACGGCGTTGGTCGGCAGTTTTTCAGTATGACGATATTGATTCCAGTAGGCAACATTGGTGGCAGACTTGCCGTATAAAGGTACTAAATAATGACCTGCCCGTAGCAAGCGATCGAGCACCTTGGTATATAAAACAATCTCATCACGGCTCTCAGCATTTGCAAGTGCGCTTGCGACCTCATCTATCACTATATTTTTAATACCGATAGTATTATGATTACCTGCTTCATCAGCGGCTGCACTGCCCCAAAACGCCGCCTGCTCAGCACCAGGTGATAAGCTCTGTGCAAAGACGTCGACCACCATATCATAGTCAAAACGGCGCATACGCTCGTAATATTGTGGCCCATCGACTTGACGTAAGGTCGCGTCAAACCCCAAACGCTTTAGATTGCGGATATAAGGCAACAGCACGCGCCCCATGGTCTCGCCTGTCATCAAAATTTCAATCTGAGCAAGCTTGCCATTTGGCTGATATAACTTCATATCTTGATAATAAAAGCCAGCATCTAGCAACAGCTGGCGCGCCTCTAATAAGGCTTTACGATTAAAGCCGCTACCGTCACTGGTTGGCAATCGCCATTCCGTTAATACCGCTTGTCGCTGAATCGGTTCAAGCTTGGCCAGCAATGGGCTTAATATCTGCATCTCAGCCGCAGATGGCGTACCAGTAGCAGCAAGCTCTGAGCCATGAAAGAAGCTTTGTAAGCGCTCATACTGCCCATGGAATAAAGTTTTGTTCATCCACTCAAAATCATAAGCTGCCGTCAATGCTTGGCGGACGCGAATATCTTGAAAAATTGGCCTACGCATATTCATCACCAGACCCTGCATCGGTACTGGATTTTCGCTGCTTATGGTTTCTTTATTAATCAGACCAGCTTTGACAGCTGGGAAATTATAACCTGTTGCCCAATTAGAGGCTTTGTTTTCCGGGCGGAAGCGATATTGCCCAGATTTAAAACCCTCAAAAGCAATCTCATCACTTTGATAATAGACAAACTTAATCATATCAAAGTTATAGCGACCACGATTAACCATCAAATCACGGCCCCAATAATTGGGATCACGCACATAGCTGACCGCGCGCCCCGCATCGACGCGACCAAGTTTATAAGGACCACTGCCCATGAGCGGCGTTAAGGTGATTTTCTCAAAATCTGTATCAATCGATGACTTAGCAAAAATAGGGAATTGCCCGACCGTTAATAAAATCTCTTTATTTTCATCAGACTTAAAAACAAACTTTACCCGCTGCTTATCGATAATTTCAATGTCTTTAATATCGCCTAAATAACTGCGAATATACATTGGGCCTTTAGTCAGTATCGCATCATAAGTGGCTTTGACGTCACTACTGGTCACTGGCGACCCGTCCCAAAAGCGCGCAGCAGGATTAACATGGTAAATAATCCAACTGGTATCATCAGGGTCATACGTGACTTTATTCGCCAGCTGCGGATACATTGTAAAGGCTTCATTGAGTGAGCCTGTCATCAAGGTATCATACAGATAGTCCGTACCAACCATCGCCACACCTGTGGTCATCCATTTATTGGCTGCATTAAAGGTGCCGCGTGCCTCAAGCGATAATGTGCCACCCTTGGGCGCATTGGGATTGGCATAAGGCATAAACGGCACGTCAATATATTCAGTGGTACTATTATGCCCAAGCGCAGTCGTAGTGATTGGCGCAGCAATACTAGCAGGTATCCAGCTGATAGTAATGGCAAGCAAGACGGCTTTTAGCATGGTATTTTTTAGCATCATAAAGTTATAACAAACCCTTTTGCCAGACCGAATGAATATATTGAGCATTTAACCAGTTACTGAAAGCCACCGACCGCTTATGAAATAAAAGCTGAAAAAATATGACGTATCGTAAGTGCTGCAAAATTTTATCATAACAAACTTAGGTTTTTTAACCTAATATTTTGCAGCGTTAAGGTTGCTACATGACGGATTATGCAGCTTAAAAAACACTAATACGCATAAAAAAAGACGCAGCTCATAAAAGTTGCGTCTTTTGTTTTAAAACCTGTGCTAACTTAAGCGTGCTTTTTTTCAAAGGCGATCATAAAGTCAACCAATTGCTGTACCCAATCTAGCGACACTGCATTATAAATACTGGCACGCATTCCGCCAACATCGCGGTGACCTTTTAGATTCATCAAACCTGCTGCCGCTGACTCTTCTAAGAATACTTTGTCAAGGCTGCTGTCTGCTAACGTGAAAGGCACGTTCATGATAGAGCGATATTTGGGGTCAACTGGATTGCTATAAAAGCTGCTATCATCAATCGTTTTATAGAGCAAATCAGCTTTTTGTTGGTTGATTTCACCGATAGCAGCAACGCCGCCCTGCTCCTCTAACCAATCAAATACCAACCCTGCTAAATACCAAGAATACGTCGCTGGCGTGTTTGACATTGACTCTTTTTCAGCCTGATGTTCATAGTTCATCAGCAATGGACACCATTCACTTGCTTTGCCCAATAAATCTTCACGAATAATGACAATGATTAATCCTGCTGGCCCGATATTTTTTTGCGCACCCGCGTAAATCATGCCAAATTTAGACACGTCGATTGTCTGTGACAAAATGCAAGAGGACATATCGGCGATAATCGGCGCATCGACTTGTGGCGGCTCAAATATTTGTACACCATGAATGGTTTCATTGGCGCAGTAGTGGAAATACGCCGCATCTTCGCTTAGGTTCCAATCACTTTGCGCTGGCACGTCGGTAAAATTACTGTCTTTACCCATTGCCACCACATTGACCTCGCCTAAACCCAGTTTGGCATAGCGCTGTGCTTCTTTAACCGCTTTACCAGACCAAGTACCTGTCGTTAGATAGTCTGCGCGGCCACCATTTAACAGGTTTAATGGAATCGCTGAAAACTGTAAGCTGGCACCGCCTTGTAAAAACAGCACTTTATAGTTATCTGGAATGTCCATTAGCGAGCGCAATTTGGCTTCAGCTTTTTCGGTAATCGCGATGTATTCTTTACTACGGTGACTCACTTCCATGACCGACATACCGCGTCCCTGCCAATCAAGCAACTCTTCTTGAGCGCGTGATAAGACGGCGGTCGGTATGGTGGCAGGTCCCGCTGAAAAATTGGGTACACGGTTAGGAGCGGCTTTAGTGGTCATAATCATTATCCTAAATATGATGAAATCATCGTGGTTATTAAAGGTTAAATGTTGAAGGTGAATTTTATCGTTATTTTTTAATCTCTGTCATAGTAAGTGGCAAGCCTTTAATTCTGCTTTGATAACTGCTCCCAAAGCTGACGTTTAAGGCTACTATCAGTAAGCATGTCATCGAGCGTGGGCACAGTAGTAAAGTTCGGATGCTCAAGACCGTCAGGCAAGGCAGTTAATGCGGCAACTTTTATCTCTTCGCTACGACCAATCTTAAAGACATATCCTGCAAGGCTGGCATTAGCAAGCTCAGCCGTATCCATACCTTCACAAATAGGAAATGAGGTTGTCTCACAACTGATGGATAGCGCTTGGGTGATATTTTGCCAAAGCTTTTGACTGTCATGATTAAGGGCTTGAATATCAACCAAAATTACCCAATCGCCACAGCGACCACCTTGTAAATCAAATGGTACTACCTTTTTAAAGCTATCGTCTTTAAAGTTATTCTCTTTAAAACTGCTATCTTCAAAGCTTGGAGCATTATTTACATTATCAATCGCAGCTTGCTGAACGACAGTATTTACAAGTGAGGTAACGGCGGGCTTAGAGATGTCAGGGGCAGTCGAGTCAAAACTATAGGTAACGGGGCTTTGTTGGTCAGAATGACTTAAACCTGTCTCATTAGCGTCATCATAAGAATGATTAGACCCATCATCTACCATATCTGATATGGCATTAATATTTGGGGATTCAATATTAGAAGATTCAAGGCTTGGCTGTTCAGTGCTCGTTGTAGAAGCAGTAGAATGAGATGCAATGCTAGCGTTAGCTGTAACCGCATCAGGCAAGGCAGGCGCAGAAATATCCGCGATATTCATGGTTTCAGAGCTTGGCTGCACCCACTGATTGATACCCATCATCGCTAAAATCTGGCGCTGCTGCATACGATGCTGCAATACAATTAGCGGGTCTTGGATATCACTCATGCTTATTTACTATCCTACTTATCTAAAATGGATTTACAGGCTTTTACTATCAAAAGAATACTCAAATGCAATTAATGACATTGCTCAAAAAAGCTGCCGAACGCCTAGCCAATGATTGGCAAGCTCGGTCAAGCAATCATACTCATCTTGACTGACTATCGTATCGTGTAACATCACTGTATGCAACGTACTCAGCCATTGCCGGTACGTATGATAAGTATAAAAATGGCGCGTACTATCATTGCCCGCCTTATCTACACTATCTGCCCTATCTGCATTGCCGTCCTGTATATGAGCATTATAATCTATTTGAGCGCCGCCCTGTTGCCTCTGTCGATAATTATCATCACCTTTGGCTTGAGAACTAGATGATTGACTGGCAGATGCTATAAAAATAGGTACCGCTTCTATTAATGCCAGTAATTGAACACTATTTAAACTTTGCGCAGTCAATAACAACCATTGCAAATTTGCCTCACTAACGGCTGCTAAATCAATATCAATCAAACGTGCATGACGGCGTAAATCTACAAGATAATGAGCAACGCTAGCACTATTGTAGCTGAGCACTGAAATAGGTGTTGAGATAGGTACTGAGCTATCTAGTGCAGATATTATCTGCCCTTTAGCATCCTTTGATAAGCGATAAGCCAATAAAGTAAGCATTGTTTTCACGGCAATATCGAGACCATCAAACACCTGTCCTGACGGGTCAAGCTGAGCATAAATATCATCCGTGCCAGCGTGCAATACTTGCTGACATTGATAGTATGGATATTGAGGGTGAAGATGCGACTGAACCTGTGTATCATTTAATACGGCAGACAATACGGGTAACAATTGCTGCAGCTGTAGCGCCTGCCATAACGCTAAAATCGCTGGCGACCGAGAATAGGTATTCTCTAAAGGATTTAATACGGATGTAGATTTATCAATAGAATCATCATTATCTATAGTATCAGCAAATTTTTGGCTTAAATCAGCCGTAAGGGAGTTTTCAAACAGCTCAATGATACCTTGCTGATAACGAATTAGCATCGTCCGACACTTTTTTTGCTGCACATAATATTGATGATCTTGATTACTATGACTGGCTTCATATTTTAAGCGCAATTCATCGATAGCGTTTTCTGATAGATTATGTTGGCGTAGTTGCTTTAGCGCTAACGCAATCAAAGCACTGTCTAGACGCCGATCAAGATTTGCCACTGCCGCTAATAATTTATGATCGAGTGTATGCGGTAAAATTTGTGTGTTACTGCTAATATCCACCCTAGAGTTAGTAGTAATTTCAGCAGAAAACCTCTTATTCTCATCAAGCCCAAGCCAGATATCAGTTAAATCATAAGTCGCTGTTGTTGACAGCACATAACCCTGATGACAAAGTAGCACAGCTTCAATCAGAGCTTGCGCTCCGAGCGCATGATAACTGTGATTGAGCACATACTGCGGTAGCGATACCTTTTGTATGTCATCAATACCAACTAATGTATCAGACGGCAAATCACTATCAGGTTTGGCTTGCCATGGCTTAAGCAACTGATGAGTACCGACATCTTCTGCTTGCACCTGCAAACGCCCATCAATAACAACATCTTGCTCTATAACAAATTCAAGCCCGTTATCGTCCTGCAATTCGTTCTGCATTTCACGAGTAGAAAAGGCAGCGATTTCTTTTTCGATAGCATTTTTTTCAATAACATCATTGAAGTTACTATTAAGTCTTTTATCAGCCGAATATCGGTTTTTATCGGTCGCGGTTTTATAAATATCTGACGCTGATTGAACTGCAGATATTCGCGATTGATGTGCATTTTTCTCTTGCTTATTATTGCTTAGGCTATTTGCTACTATCACGCCCCAATCACCTAAGCGGCGCTGCTCATATATCTCTTTAATCTTTTGCTGATTGAGACGTTTTTCTTTAGCAACCTGCACCGCAAAGTCATGATAAGCATTCTCGTTAATAGCACTCATACGCTCAGCCAAGCTTGGATGGGTAGCAAACCACGATACGTCACCCAAATCTGCCCCACTACTGGCAAAAAAGAAATGACTTAATCCATTGATATCGGCGATGCCAGTTAAGCGCGAACCAAGCGCATCTTGATGAATGGTCTTTAAGGTTTCCATAATAGCCGGCGAACGTGTGAGCTGTACGCTGGTCGCATCGGCAAGCAACTCGCGCTCACGGTTAAAGCTGTGTTTGATGAGTTGTGCACTGGCCATACTAGAAAAGCTCAAACCATGGATTAATAATGTCCAAATATTACGCGGCGATTGATTATCAACCGTAGCCCTACTTTGTAGCCACATCGACTGGCTTTTAACTGCTGACTGCCGGTTTTGTGACTGGCTTTGCCAGTAGGCGACCCATTCACTATGAGTGGTAAAGTTTGCTGTCTGCGCTTCAGTGCTACGCGCATGGCTATCAATCGCTCTTTGCGATAAAGGGTTGCTTTGATTGACCGCACTATTAATAAAAGAGCCATCAAAATAGTTTTGCTGACTGTTTTTATGACTGACTTTATAACCAGAACCAAAATTATTAATAGAATCACTCCAGTCATAGAGTAATTGCAAGCCTGCTAACACCACCATTAGCTGTAAATTAAACGTCGCATCGCCATGCAAGATATGACCATACTCATGCCCAATAAGCCCGTATAACCCCTCATCAGACAGCTTATCAAGCGCGCCTTGGGTGACGACGAGCACCATATCTTGGCTATGGCGACCCGCAACAAAGCCATTGATACCTTGCTCATCAGGCAACACATAGAGAATCGGCATACGCAAACCCGAAGCAATGGCTAGCTGCTGGGCAATCTCATAATAACGCCGATAGACAGGCGGGAAATCACGCTCATCACGCACCGCAATATGCCGGGCACTAAAGCGAACCTTTGCTGCAGGCTCATGCTGATGAGCAACCCCTTGACTATGCTCCCAAGCATCTTGGCTGTGGTCGATAAACAATCGCACCGCGCCCACGCGCTGAGCAATCGCACGACCACCTGCTTTTAAGCGTCTATACTCTAAAAAACTGCCCGCAACAAAGCTACCGATTGTCCATACGACCACCAGTATTAATACCCAATGATAAATGCCACCGGTAAATAGCGTCAGCAGCAGCGCCATAACACCAAGTGCCACCGCAATATGGGCAAAGACAATCAGAAAAAATAGCCCATAAAGCAACAAGCTGCGCTGAGTACGGGTACGCTGTGCACCAAAAAAATCCATCTATTACTCTTACCTAACCATAACTACGTGCATTTGACAGTATGTAAATATCAGCCCATATCGACAACAGGTGCTTGAGCAATTGCCTTTCTGTCTTCAAACACCAATGGGCTAAGTGGACGAAAGCCAAAGGTGCTACTGACAAGATTGTTTGGGAACATTTCACGATCATTGTTATAGAACATCACGCTATCGTTATAATGCTGACGGGCAAAGCCAATCCGGTTTTCGGTATTGGTCAGCTCATCCATCAACTCTTTAATCATGCTATCCGCTTTTAGCTCAGGGTAAGCCTCTACAACCGCTGAGAATTGCCCCAAGGCTTTCGACAACATACTCTCTGCTTTGGCAAACAACGCCATATGTTCAAGGGAGTCTGGCTGATGCTTAGTAGAATCTTGCAAGCTTTGGGCGTGATTACGCGCGCCAATCACGCGGGTCAGCGTTTCTTCTTCATGGGTCAGATAACGTTTGGCGGTTTCGACCAAATTTGGAATCAAATCATGACGGCGCTTTAGCTGTACATCAATTTGTGCAAAGCCATTTTTTGCTTGGTTACGGGCACGTACCAGCTTATTAAATACTGACACCCCAAAAACCACAATCAATATGACCACTGCAATGAATAACCAAACAAACATTTTCATTATCAGACTCCAAAAAGTTTTGTACTTATACTATTGTTAATAAAGGTTACTACAATGTATTTTACCCCATATATATTGTTCAAAGTCCAAAATCAGACGAAATGCTGGCAAAAAAAAAGCCCTTTACAATGAAGGACTTATTATGAGGTTTCACTCTTTAAAACGATATAGCAGGAGTATCAGCAAATTTTAGGCAAAAAAAAGCGACTCCAAAAGCACATCCTCGGCACACATTATAACTATTACCGTTGCTACCTTCCGGTCCTGGCGGGATTCATAGAACAATGTTGCGAGGCTACCAATGGAGCCACCAGTTGCAGATTATACAAGAATTTTTTATTATTACAACCCCTATCGTCAAACTGTTTGCTTTAGAGACTCAATGAGCCTGTAACTTAAGTGACAAAATTCTCACAGCAACCCGTGTATTTTTTGCTATTTTACCTAAGGTCTGTTGAATAAAAAATGAACATAAACAACAGCGGATATAACAATGCGCATTATAACAACGTAAATCAATGTGACTCAGATAATTGAGATTACCATTACTAGCACTCATTAGGAGATAATTATGAAAAACACTTGGATGAACAAAGCCGCACTTGCTACGGGTACAGCCGCCCTACTGACCGCGATGATGGGTAGCGCCCATGCAGAACCCACAGGCTACGATCAGCTGACCTTTCAAACAGAAGTCAAAGAAGAAATCCAAAACGATGAAGTTCGCGCCAGTATGTATAAAAAAGCGCAAGCTACAGATGCTAAGACGCTAGCCACCACCCTCAACACCTCTATCAACAATGCGATGAAAATCGCTAAACGCTACCCTAGTGTGACGGTCAGTACGGGTCAGCAGCGCACTTATCCGCGCTATGATAAAAATGACAAAATCATTGGTTGGACAGGACAAGCCAGCATCGATTTAAAGAGCACTGACTTTGCCGCGACCAGTCAGCTGATTGCAGACTTGCAAGAGACCTTAGTGATGGAAAACCTAAACTTTGGGGTTTCAGACGCTAAAAAAGATGCGCTAGAGCAAAAGCTTATGACCGATGCTTCTCGTGCTTTTCAGCAGCAGGCTAAAAACCTGACTCGTGCATGGGATGCGCGTGGCTATCGTGTCGTCACTGTCAATCTAAATACCGGCAGCAACTACCCTCGCCCTATGTATAGCGCGATGAATATGAAAGCTGAAGCGGCGGATGCCTCAGTACCAAGCCAAAGCTTTGAATCGGGCAACAGTACCATTTCAGTGACTGCGAATGGCACGATTGAGTTAACGAAATAAACGCAGAGGTAATGAGTTAAGCAATAGATATTATTACTAACTTCTACCAATAAGTGCAATCACTGCTTTCAGTGATTGCACTTATTTTATATCCAGCAATTATTGTTAATGGATTGCCACTATCTTTTCACTTTTAACTACTAGCCTTTAACACAGTGACCCAGAGTTATTTTTTTACCGGTTCTTCAAGCGTCATGGTTGTATCAACTATGGGTTTATCAACTATTGGTTTAGTAAATGACAACATATTAGGCTGTTTGCCATCTTGACGCATTTTTAGTAACACTTTTTGATACCAAGGCAGACGCTGATACGCCAAAAGCTGCTCTGCTAATTTTTTATTTTTTTGCAAGGTTTGCGTATTTTGGATGACATAGACGGTACGCTCGACCTGTTTTGCTATCTGCCCTTTCTTATTTTTTATCACGGCTTTAACGTTATGCGCACCCGGCAAAACATCAACAGTTGCAATCGAGGCGCTTAAACCCTGCGCCACTTCGTTTCCATCAAGCATAATACTGACACTATCACCTGCTTGTAGGGCAGGTTTTACTTGTACCTTTACATCAATACTTTGTACCGGACGACGATACGCCCGCTCTTCGCTAGGCTCTGTCATCGTCAGCTGATAGTTAATGGGCGCTTTATTAGCGGTTGAGTCACTGTTGGCAGTGGTGTTAGCGGCGGCAGGAGCTTGGGTAGTATTGACAGGCTGATTGCTTGTATTATTTGTTTGACCCGAACTATTTGCAGCAACACTATCGCTGCCAGTCATAACACTGGTTTGGCTAATTTGCTTGCCAGCTTGCTGCTCATAGTTTTGCGGTCGGTCGGTAAAGGTCACTTGACCGGTCTTTGCATCAACAACTTTATAAATAGCAGCGGCATTTGCCATCGGTGCGTAAAGACTGGCTGTGCAAATGACTAGCCCTGTCAGCAAACTTAGCGGCAACCCTTTATTTAAAACAGTACTTTTTAATGATGCAATCATAGTCAGTTAGCCTAGTAGATATTTATTATTAACATATAGATGAGACCATTATGCGATATTTTTAACATTAAATCAGCAATGACTTCACACTAAATTGACCAATTAAACTCGCACTTTGATTGAACAAAAAAAACCAGCTAAGAATTACTTAACTGGTTTTTTGTTTATCGAGAATTTGGCGTGTTAACTACAGATTAGCAGCTATAGTACAAGTCAAACTCAACAGGATGTACAGTAATGTTGACACGCTGCACTTCTTCTTGCTTCAGTGCAATATAGGCTTCTAACATCTCTTTAGTGAAGACGTCACCTTTTAATAAGAACTCGTGATCTTCTTTCAACGCTTGTAGCGCCACTTCTAAGTTTTCAGCAACCGTTGGAATGAGTGCTTCTTCTTCTGGTGGTAAGTCATATAAGTTTTTATCAGCGGCTTCGCCTGGATGCATCTTGTTTTGAATACCGTCAAGACCTGCCATGAGCAACGCCGCAAACGCTAGGTATGGGTTGGCTGCTGGGTCAGGGAATCGAGCTTCAACACGCACCGCTTTTGGGCTACTAACGTGTGGAATACGGATAGACGCCGAGCGGTTAGACGCTGAGTACGCAAGCTTAATAGGTGCTTCATAATGTGGCACAAGACGCTTATAGCTGTTGGTCGATGGGTTAGTGATGGCATTTAAAGCACGGGCATGTTTGATAATACCACCGATAAAGTATAGTGCGGTTTCTGACAAGCCCGCATATTCATCACCTGAGAAAGTATTGACGCCATCTTTTGAGATAGAAATATGCACGTGCATACCAGAACCGTTATCACCAACGATAGGTTTTGGCATAAAGGTGGCGGTTTTGCCAAATTGATGGGCGACGTTATGGACGGCATACTTTAGCTTTTGTACTTCATCTGCTTTACGAACCAAGGTATTAAAAGCCACGCCAATCTCTAACTGGCAAGGAGTCACTTCATGATGATGGACTTCGATACAACCTTCGCCAATCATATCTTCGATACGCTCGCACATTACCGCACGCATGTCTTGTGAACTATCAACCGGTGGTACTGGTACATAGCCGCCTTTGACGCGTGGACGGTGCCCCATGTTGCCCCACTCATAGGCTTTATTGGTTGACCAAGCGGCTTCTTCAGCGACGATTTCATGGCTAACACCAGACATATTAACCGACCATTTTACTTCGTCAAAAACAAAGAACTCAGGCTCAGGACCAAAAAAAGCGGTATCACCAATACCCGTTGATTTTAAGTATTCTTCAGCACGGCGAGCAATAGAGCGCGGATCACGGTCGTAGCCTTGTAGCGTTGATGGCTCGATGATGTCACAAGTCACCACCACAGTAACTGCGTCAAAGAATGGATCGATAAAGGCAGTTTCTGGGTCAGGACGTAAAATCATATCTGAGGCTTCAATACCCTTCCAGCCAGCAATCGATGAGCCGTCGAACATTTTGCCATCTTCCATCACTTCTTCATCAACGCTGTGCGCTGGGAAAGTCATGTGTTGCTCTTTACCGCGGGTATCGGTGAAACGAAAATCAACCCATTTAGCGTTGGATGATTCGATAAGATCAAGTAATTTGTTCGACATGGAAAGTTTCCTTTATGGTTATCGTGGTAATAAAATTGAAACGTAGAATGAAAATTTTAGACGGAAAGTTTTTTTAAAAGTTATTTTTTGCTCAAAGCGCAGCTGATTTTCTGGCGTTAAGCTTTAAGTATTTTTATGAGCCAAATAAATGCAGGTGCTATTTTAGCAACATCTGACCGATAATGCTGAACTCTTCAAATGCATCTTGGTAAATAATATTACATCGCTTTAATAGCGAGCTATTCACACCTATAAGAATTGCAGCTACTATGCCAACTCATCTTCGAGCCATCAAGTTTTTAAAACATCCAAATGCTGAAAGTAATAATTATTTATAATAAATACAAACATTTACGTAATATAAATCTTTTATATTAAAGCGTTATCTGCATAGCAATTGTTATGTCTAGCTAGCAAAATTAAAGATTAATATATTAAATAACGTCCCATAACAGTGCAAACTTTAGAAAATTTAACTTAGTAACGCACCTTTATAGAGCATTTATTGCTATCAGCGTGCAACGGCGCTACGTTTGATAGATAACGAAATAGTGTTAAGATAACAGCGTTTAAAATCGCATCGCTGTTGAACCCATTGAATTAAAGACACTACACTAAGAACACCAAGCTTAAGACACTAGGTTAAAGAGACTAAGTTGAACAAATAATGATTTTGATGATCGATAATTACGACAGCTTTACCTACAATATTGTACAGTACTTCGGTGAATTGCAGCAGGACATCAGCGTTTGGCACAACGATAAGATCAGTATTGAAGAGATTAAAACACTCGCCCCAGATGCCATTGTTATTGGTCCTGGCCCATGTGACCCTGACAGTGCTGGTATCTCGCTAGAGGTGATTGAGACGTTTAAAGGCATTATCCCGATATTAGGTATTTGCTTGGGTCATCAGGCCATTGGCCAAGCGTTTGGCGGCAAAATCGTCAAAGCAAGCGAGGTCATGCATGGGCGTTTATCGGCTATTTATCATAATGGACAAGGGGCGTTTGTCAACTTGCCCAATCCAGCAAAGTTTACCCGTTATCACTCACTGGTGATTGAGCAAGCAAGCTTACCAGAATGCTTTGAGGTTAGCGCTTGGACGCAAAATGCTAATGGCGATATTGAGGAAATCATGGGCATTCGCCACCGCGAGTTTGCGATTGAAGGGGTTCAGTTTCATCCTGAGTCGATTTTAAGCGAAGCCGGTTATCAGCTGCTAAATAACTTTTTACAAACGCACAATCTAGCCGTAATGTCGTCAGATGAGCTACCGCAAGTAGGCTAGCTGTTTTAAGAGAAAAACTCTATTTAACCCAATGAATGTATTTAAACGACAACTATAAAAGATAATAATAAGTGAGAATATTATGACCTCTGCCGCTATGCAGGATGAAAAATCAATGATGGAACAAATTAATAAGAGCAATCAAATTAACCAAACGCAGAAAGCGGTTGAAGACATCAATCAGCTCTCAGATGAGAATATTCATAAACTCCTAACCACCGCTTTAGGCAGGATTTTTCAGCATATTGATCTGACCTTTGATGAGATGTATCAAGTCATGCTCATTATCATGCAAGGCAGATGTAGCGATGCCATGATGGGCGCGATTTTGACTGGTTTACGTATGAAAGGTGAGTCAATTGACGAGATTACAGCGTCAGCAAGCGCCATGCGTGCTTTAGCCGCCAATATCAGCCCAAAAGACTGTCGTTATATGGTCGATATCGTCGGTACAGGTGGCGATGGGGCTAACTTGTTTAACGTGTCAACAGCCGCAGCCTTGGTAGCAGCCGCAGCGGGGGCGCAAGTCGCTAAGCATGGTAACCGCGGAGTTTCGACCAAATCAGGTAGCTCAGACTTACTTGAACAAGCAGGTATTAGCCTTACGCTGACCCCCGAACAAGCGCAGCAATGTATTGAAAATCAAGGCATTGGTTTCTTATTTGCGCCCAATCATCATAGTGCGATGCGCTACGCCAATCCGGTACGCCGTGAGCTAAAAGCGCGGACGATTTTTAATATCTTAGGTCCACTGACCAACCCTGCTGGCACGCCAAATCTCGTTATCGGCGTCTTTACCGCGCAACTATGTGAACCTTTGGCAAAAGTGATGAAAAACTTGGGCGCGCGCCATGTCATGGTGGTCGGTGCAAAAGATGGTCTGGATGAAATCAGTCTCGCGACCTCGACCACGGTGGCTGAGTTAAAAGATGGTGAAATATCTGTTTATGAGATGATGCCAGAAGATGCCGGCGTCGAATCACAAACCTTAATTGGCCTTGATGTAGATTCTCCAGCACAAAGTCTTGAGCTGATTCGTGCCGCTTTATCAGGAGCAGATACTACCGACCGCGCTGTCCTAAAAGCTCGTGATATGATTGCCTTAAATGCCGGTGCCGCGATATATACCGCAGGACTTGCCAGCAACTATCCGAATGGCGTGAGCCGCGCACAAAAAGTCATTCAAAATGGTGACGCTTTGATTAAGCTTGATGACCTAGCCAAATATACGCAGCAATTAGCTGACCAAGTTTAATAAGCTAAATGCTTAGAATTAATAAAAAAAATACGTTGCTCATAACCCTGTTAATCGCAACTATTTATGCAGCCTAAATTTATTTTCTTAATTGTTTCCCTAATTTTTTTACCAAATAACGGAATATAGCCATGACCGCCAATCCAAAATCAGACACCGCTATTCCTTCAGTGTTGCAGCGTATCGTTGCCACCAAACATGAAGAAGTTGTCGCTGCTCGTGCAGCAGTATCGCTTGAGGCATTAAAAGCACAAGTTGCTGCTGATACACAGCCCCGTCGCGGTTTTGCCAATGCTTTACGCAGCGCTGATATTGGTATCATTGCTGAGATTAAAAAAGCCTCGCCATCTAAAGGCATTATCAATCATAACTTTGAGCCCGCGCTGTTTGCTAAGCAATATGAGCAAGCCGGTGCCAGTTGTTTATCAGTACTCACCGACCGTGATTATTTCCAAGGTGACGATAGCTACTTAATCCAAGCACGCGAATCTTGCAGCTTACCGATATTGCGCAAAGATTTTATGGTAGATGTATATCAGATTTACCAATCTTATTTGATGGGTGGCGATTGCATCTTGCTAATTATGGCCTGCCTTGACGATGACCAAGTACAAGAATTGCATGCGCTCAGCATCGAGCTTGGTATGGATGTATTGATTGAAGTGCATACCAAGGCTGAGCTTGAGCGCGCCCTACAACTGCCACGCTCAGCGCACAACATCTATGGTATTAATAATCGTGACTTAAATACCTTTGATGTCGACTTACAAACGACGCTTGAGCTAAAAAATATACTAATCGAAGCCTTAGCAGCTGACATTGATAGCGGCATGCTGTTACCAAAGACGTCGCCACTGATTGTCACCGAAAGCGGTATCCATAGCAGCGACGATATTCGTTTGATGCTCAATAACGATATTCAGCACTTTTTAATCGGTGAACAATTTATGAAAACCGATCATCCCGGACAAGCGTTACAATCCTTACTTGCGAGCGTTGCAGCACAGGCGTAAAGTAAGCTAAATCGATTTTTATGTATTATATAAACCATTAAGCCACTCATTCACTCACCAACGATACGTTAACTATTATGTCAAACTCTCTGTTTTCAAAAGAAATGCAAGACCAACTAAAAGAGCTCAAAGGGCAACTGAGTAAAGGTCGCGATACCAACTCAGCGGATGGCGACAGTGAAAAGCCAACCGAACCTGTGTCATTATTGACGCAAAAGCAAGTTAAAAAAACGGTCAAGCAATTAGATAGCGAACATATCGACGACGATAAAGTGCTATTTATGCAAGCGATGCATGGCGTCAATCAATTAGAAGATAAAAATGTGCGCTCGCCTGCCAATGCCTCAAAAGCTGGCAAACTTGACGCCGCAACGTTATCCAAACGTGCCGCAGCTCAAGGTAGTGAAGCAAGTGACTTAGGTGCAGGCTTGTCAGATATGCAAGCATTACTCAATCCGGTCGCTGCTGAAGCGTACTTATCTTATAAGCAGCCAACCTTGCAAAACAAAATCTTTGATCAGCTCAAAAAAGGTAAGCTACGTTGGTATGATGCGGTAGATATTCATGGCTGCACCATCGAAGAAGCACGCGTGGCAATGACCCAACTACTAAGCCAAGCCAAGCAAAACAATGAAACCATGGTAAAAATTGTCCATGGTAAAGGTTCGGAAGCGATTTTGAAAACATGCGTTAATGGTTGGCTACGTCAACTACCAGAAGTATTGGCATTTTGCTCTGCCCCGCCTAAAGATGGCGGTAATGGCGCAGTATTAGTCTTACTTAAAAAGCCTAAAAATGATGGCGAGTAGTTTTTAGTTTTAGCTTAGTATCGAAATAAAAAGGACTGCAATTGGGCAGTCCTTTTTTATAAAGAAAATCGTAAAATTTTTTAATCATAAGCTTTAACTATATACGCCATTATTTTTATATCTCTATTTTTCCGTTTAAAAAACAGTGAAATCAGAATTATCATGACCATACAAACCATTGAAAACAGTAAAGAATTAAAAGCGCATATCAGCGCTTTGATTGCTATCGAACCAAGATTTGCGCCTGTTTATGAGCGAGTTGGCGTGCCTGATTTACGCCATAATGCTGGCGGCTTTACACAAATAATGAGAGCGATGGTTGGGCAACAGCTGTCTGTAGCAGCGGCAGCAAGCATTTGGCAACGCTTAGTAGATAAAGGTTTTACGACATCGTCAGCGATTCATGCAGCGACAGATGAGGACTTACGAGCACAGGGGCTATCTAAGCAAAAAATTCGTTATACGCGCTCTTTAGTCGAGCACAACATAGATTTTGCTGCCTTAGAAGCCCTGCCCGATGACGAAGTTATCGAAACCTTGACTGCCGTTATCGGTATTGGGCGCTGGACCGCTGAGATGTATCTGCTGTTTTCATTACAACGAGCCGATGTGCTGGCAGTCGATGATTTAGCGATTAAAGTGGCGGCGATGGACTTGTTAGGGTTAGCAGAACGCCCAACGCCGAAACAATTAAAAAACCTCACTCACGATTGGTCACCGCATCGTAGCGCTGCCAGCTTATTATTGTGGGAGTATTATGGTTTTTTACGTCAAAAAAATGCCATCCCTTTATAAGCGGTACTTTTATAAGCTATGCCTTTATAACTATCTAACTGCATAGCCATCTAACTAAATAGTTCTCTAACGAACAAAACGTGGCGTAAGTTATTAAGCAAAACTATCACATGACACCCTAAGGCTGATTCCAAATAGAAAAACCAAATTTTCTTTTGGCACGCTTAAATTTATTTTTTACCAATGCCTTTCTTTTTTGTTGACGCTCTTTATCTAAGTTAATTTTTTTATGCTTGGCTTCTTTGCTTGCTTGGATTTCAGCTGCTTTATTATCCTTGGTTTTGTCCGCCTCTTTGCTTAAATCAACCCCATTCTGCTTACCGTCTATATCATCACTGTTGCTGATGTCATTAACGTCATGATTGACGTCATGATTAACCTCAGTCTTATTCTCATCAGTGCTTAAATTATCTTCTACCGCTTCACTACCATTATCCTCGATATCATTTAACATTTGATGCTCAAGCTCAGCTTGATTGACAATCAGCTGCTGGGTTGGCAAGGCATGCTCGACCTTGTATTTCGCTACTTGGTTTAAGATATCGACAAATAACACGTTTTGTTTGTCATAAAACTCGGTAATCCCATTGGCATTGACGTAAGCCTGTAATTGGATGACGTAGCAATCTTGGCGCAGCTCTAAGATATTGACCTGATTCCATTCTTGGTTGGTTAGATAGTGCTCATCTAAAAACGCATCCAAGTCTTTGACCATTTTAAATACCACCTCAATATCAGCGGTACGCTTAAGATATAACTGGTGCAAAAAACGGAACATATCACGCGAGGTAAAGTTTTCAATTTGCATCGATGAAAAATCACCGTTTGGCACAGTAACGATGGTGCGCGATAAGGTACGTACCCGTGATGAACGAATGCCAATATCGACAACCGTGCCTTCATAGGTACCAAATTTACAATAATCACCGATACGCACGGGCGAATCCGCTACCACCACCACACTACCAACCAAGTTTTCAATCGTCTTTTGCGCACCAAGGGCTAAGGCCAAACCACCGACCCCCAATGCCGCAATACCTGTGGTCAAGTCAAAGCCCAAATTACCAAAGATGACGATAACGGCAAATATCAATAATAGTGCTTTGACCACTTTACGCAGCAGTCCCAAGATAGAAACACGTTCGGTATAGTTTTTCTTATAGCTTAAATTGACCGCGCGGGTAAATATCGAATCAATAACGCGTAATAACAACCAAGTAGTCGCTACCCAAGAGGCAATATCAGTAAAGCGATTGACCGGCTCGCGCAATGTCACTGAGACACCCGCATAAACCATCACCTCAGACAATATCAACGCCATAACCACTACTGCCAGCGGCAATATCACATTATCAGGTAAGGGCAATGCCTCACCACGAATACGCGGATAAGCCAGTTTTAATAAGTGATAGAGCAACCAAACCAAAATATAAGTCAGTATAAAGCTACTGACAATCATGGTAAGGGCAGCAAATAAATCCGCCATCTGATAACCAAACAGCTTTTTGCCTTCTAATGAATCAATGGTATAGCGAGAAACCAACGTCGGCTCATAGTTCTCTATCACCTCTGGTACGGCATCAAGCGTGTCACTCGAAAACTGCCAATACTGCTCCCCTTCCTTAGACACAACCCTTTCGAGCAGCAGCGGCACGCTTTTATCGCCAACATTAATCACGCCCACGCTTTCTTGGCTAGGTGGTAGCTGATCGGTTAAATTGCCCTCAGGGGTATTGTTAATCTGTAAGTCAGGCTGAAAACGTCCACCGGCATCGAGCGCTTGCTTAAATTGGCGCACAATGGTGGTTGGATTATCAGATTTGGACAAATTTAAATAATTACTTGCCAGCAGATAGTCGTTTTCCCCTAATGCTCCGATAAAACCTTGTACTGTATGGCGCGGCGTATCGCGACCAAACGAATCTGGTATCGAGGTTTTGGTCGCCTCCTCACTTTGACCACCCACACCCAGTATGCTGGCTTCGGCAGCAGTCGCACTATGCGATAAGACGACGCTTAACAGGCTTAATACGCTCAATATCATCGCAAACAGAAACGCCGTCATCATAAGCGGCGTTTTCGGAGATGATATTGAGGGAGATGGCGCGGTACGAGCACTCAGATAACGCTGAATAGACAAAACAAACCTCTTAGCTTGATGAATGGCACAACAGAAAAATATATAAAACCTGCCCTATGATAGCAATTATTTATGACGGTAATGCTTTTGATTGCGTGTTTTTATCGCAGTCTTTATTAGGCAATTATATTTTAACTTCTCATATTTAGGCGTTCACTTCTTATAGCCGCTCTACCTATGTAATTTAGGAATATACCCACTGTAGTGTATTTTATTTAATTAAGTCATTTAAGTGCATAAACAACCATCTATCATGAAAGCTGCTCAGCTTATAATGAATAAACATTAGGTTAAAGTGGTTTATAAGTAAGAGAACTTTATAGATAATAAGCGCGTGTAATATAGGTATTACTTTTTGTAAATATTAGCGTCTCAGCTTTCGCATCTGTAACTTTCTGACATGATCAATTTGGAATTAAATATGGCTTTATCCCGTTCGTCTTCGACCACCTATCTTCGGTTGTGTATCTTAAGTGCTTTAGGCATATTTGCCATGAGTGCTACAGCCGCAACTGCTGACAGTAGCACTATTGATGATAGCGAGCTGCCACAAGTTGAGCTTGACAAAATCGTCGTCACAGCCACACGTACACCGACTAAGACCAGCAATGTGATTGCTCAAACTCGGGTGATTGATAAAGAAGAATTACAGCGCTATCGAGGTCAAAATGTCACTGATGTACTAAAAAATCAGCCTGGTATCAATATCACCCAAAGTGGCGGCATGGGTACAGCCAGTAATTTTTATATGCGCGGCTTTGATAGTAAGCAAGTATTAGTGATTATTGATGGTATACGATATGGTTCTATTTCTTTAGGCAGTCCATCTCTGAACTTGTTGTCCGCAGACCAAATTGATCGCATCGAAATTTTATACGGTGCCTCTGGTTCTAGTATTTACGGTTCTGATGCCATGGGCGGTGTTATTCAAATTTTCACCAAGGGCAATAATGTAGAACAATCCAATGTTTCTACGACTGTTGGTTATGGTAGTAACAATCACTACCAAGTCGGTATAACAGGTCAGCTTAAAAATGACACCTCATCATTGAGCTTGGGTGTCAGTCGCAACGAAACAGATGGGTTTAACGCGATTGCCAACTCTGGTTCTTATGATTTCAACGCAGACGATGATGGCTTTAAATCTACCAATGCCAGTTTGGCATTACAACATAAGCTATCGGACTCGTTAAACGCTGGGCTCAGTGCCTTATATACCGACTCTACCACTGATATTGATTCGGCAGGAAACGCGTTTCCAAATGCCTATTCAGATCAAAAGAACGGCAGTGCAAATGCTTATCTTCAATACAGAACGCCTTTGACGGTCAGCAAACTTAGCTATGGTCAAAGTATCGACAAATCCACTTCTCATGATGCCAATTCTATTAATTATCAAGAAGGCAGTCATTACGATACCACGCAAGAGCAAGCACGTTTAGAGACCAGTATTAACGCGCAACCTGGTACTATTATCGTTGGCGCAGAATGGTTATCACAAAAACTAGACGCCTCAGATGTTTTAGACTTTTCAGGTTACCCTGATCCTGCCGTGCAAACTCCTTATGACCCTGAAGACAGAACCGTTAAAAGTGCTTTTGTTGGCTATCAATTGTCAGAGTCTTATTACGACCTACAAGCCAACTATCGTGTAGATGACAACTCTCAATACGGTAATGAGAGCACTTACAATCTAGGGGCTGCCATACATCCAATGGCAGGTATGCGCATTGGCGCAAATTATGCCACAGGTTTTCGTGCCCCTACGTTTAACGACTTATACTGGCCTGGTTTCAGTAATCCAAATCTAAAGCCTGAAAGAACAGAGAACACAGAAGTATTCGTTGAATATGCTAATGACATGCAGACGTCTCGATTGACAGGCTATCATACAGATGCAGAGGACCTCATTGCTAATGCTACAAACATCAGTGAAGCGAAAATCAAAGGCTTAAGCTTAACCTCAGACTGGAATATGGATGCCTTTATATTTGGTCTCGGTTACGACTACTTAGATGCGAAGGACAAAACTGCCAATAGCACCAGCTATAATCAACAGCTTGCCTACCGTCCTAAAAATAGCGGTATGGTTTATGTGGGTTATCAACAACCTACTTTCGATGTTCGTCTTGAAGCCAAACATACGGATGATAGAAGTACTGCCGAAAATAATAAACTGGATAGCTACACCTTGCTTAATTTAAGTGGTAGCGCCTATATTACGCCCAAACTTCGCGCTAACTTGCGTATAGATAATATTACTGACGAGGAATATACCCTTGCCAGCCAATTCGGTAATGAGTACGCCACAGAAGGCACCAGTTATTTCGGCTCTTTAACTTATAACTGGTTCTAAACCAATTTAGCAGTATAAAAAGCTAGTAGTTAACAAAGCAAATAAGGTCATCCAACGATGGCCTTTTTTTGTGCCCACCAAAAAGGCAAAATCACTTATGCCGATGCTGCCTAATATTTATGTTATCCAATAGGTGACAATCGCAGATTCATCTATTACAATAACGACCTCCGAGAGGTGTTGCGCCATAATAAGTCTTATTGCATTGAAGCTAAATCGCTTTGCAAATTATTTGTTATGTTAGGCTCGGTTAACTGTCCATTGCCAATTTTTGGTTATTGACAGCGCAAATAACGGCACCTGCGTTTTTATTCTTTTTATCTATTAACTGATAGGAGCATATTATGGACGCAGTGTCTAACACCCCATCTGCCCATACGATCGATCCCTCTTTCACCGACTATAAAGTCGCCGACATCAGCCTTGCTGATTACGGTCGCCGTGAAATCACGCTAGCCGAAGCTGAAATGCCTGCCCTAATGGGTTTGCGTCGTCGCTACGAAGCCGATCAACCGCTTAAAGGCGCGAAAATCGCTGGCTGTATCCACATGACCATCCAAACTGCGGTCCTTATCGAGACACTAGTCGCGCTAGGTGCTGAAGTACGCTGGACATCATGTAACATTTTCTCAACCCAAGACCATGCTGCTGCGGCGATTGCTGCTGCTGGTATCTCTGTTTATGCTTGGAAAGGCGAAACCGAAGAAGAGTACGAGTGGTGCTTGCGTCAACAAATCCATGTTGGCGGTGAAGCATCAGGTCAGCTTTGGGATGCTAACTTAATCTTGGATGATGGCGGCGATTTAACTGCATTGATTCATAATGATTATGCAGAGCTGCTTGATAACATCCATGGTATCTCAGAAGAGACTACTACAGGCGTCCATCGCTTGGTTGAGATGCTAAATAAAGGCACGCTAAAAGTACCAGCGATCAACGTCAATGACGCGGTTACTAAGTCTAAAAATGACAACAAATACGGCTGCCGCCATAGCTTAAATGACGCCATTAAACGTGCAACTGACATGTTCCTTGCTGGTCGCCGTGCCTTAGTTATCGGTTATGGTGATGTTGGTAAAGGTTCTACGCAGAGCTTACGTCAAGAAGGTATGATTGTACGTGTGTCAGAAGTTGATCCTATCTGTGCTATGCAGGCTTGTATGGATGGTTTTGAAGTATTATCTCCTTACATCAATGGCGATAACACTGGCGGCGCAGAAAATATCAACACCCGTCTGCTTGAAGATACCGATATGATTGTTACCACGACTGGTAACTACCATGTGTGTGACAGACATATGCTAGCAGCACTTAAACCAGGTGCTGTCGTTTGTAATATCGGTCATTTTGACACCGAAATCGACACGCAGTTTATGCGTGATAACTGGCGCTGGGTTGAGATTAAGCCACAAGTGCATCAAATCTTCCGCTCAGACGATGAAAATGATTATTTGATTCTGCTTGCTGAAGGTCGTTTGGTGAACTTAGGTAACGCAACCGGTCACCCGTCGCGTGTAATGGACGGCTCATTTGCCAACCAAGTATTGGCGCAAATGTATCTGTTCGAAGAAAAATTCGCTGACTTGCCAGCAGATAAGCGCAATGACAACTTATACGTTAAAGTCTTACCGAAAAAGCTAGACGAAGAAGTGGCTGCGGCGATGGTTGCTGGCTTTAACGGTAAGCTAACTAAGCTGACTGAAAAACAAGCGGAGTATTTAGGCGTACCTGTCGAAGGTCCATTTAAGCCTGACGCTTATAAATACTAATAGGAGCCAGACTGTGACTAAGCCTGCTTTCTCCTTTGAGTTTTTTCCAGCTAAAACCGAGCAAGGACACGAAAAGCTCCTCAGCACTTATGATGAGTTAAATAAGCTATCACCTGCTTACTTTTCAGTGACCTATGGTGCGGGTGGCTCAACCCGTAGCCGCACTTTAGATATCGTTCAAGCTTTGTGCGCGCGCGGTGACACTGATATTGCGCCGCATATGTCTTGTATTGGTGATGACAAAGCGGAAATCGCTGAGTTGCTCGATCTTTATAAGAGCTTGGGCATCACACGCTTGGTCGCCCTGCGTGGTGATTTGCCATCCGGTCAGGTTGGTATGGGCGAGCTGCCATTTGCGTTAGACTTGGTTAAGTTTATCCGCGAATACTCAGGCGATCACTTCCGTATCGAAGTCGCAGCCTATCCTGAGATGCATCCACAGGCGCGGAGCTTTGAGTTTGATGTTGACAACTTGGTGAATAAATACCAAGCGGGCGCCAATGCGTCAATTACCCAGTTTTTCTATAATGCTGATAGCTACTTGTATCTGCGTGATACCTTAGAAAAACGCGGTATTGATACGGTTGCACAGCCATTGGTAGCCGGTATTATGCCGATTACTAACTCTAGTAATCTCGTACGCTTTGCCGATAGCTGTGGCGCTGATATTCCACGTTATGTACGTAAGCGCTTGGCTGACTTCGGTGATGACCGTACTGCTATTCGTGAGTTCGGCTTTGATGTCGTTTATCGTTTATGCGAGCGTTTAATTAGCGAGGGCGTACCTGCCATGCATTTTTATAGCATGAATAAGGTTGAGCCAAACAAGCGCTTAGTCGAAGCCTTAGGCCTGATTGCTTAAATATTTATCGAATGTATTGCTTAATGACTGGCGTTCCTAGGAGCGCCAGTCTTTTTTGGTATGGGAATTGCAGTTATGCGAGTTCCATTAGTGACAATCCCTTTACCCACTCAAATGATATTCTGCTAAGATATTGAAAAATATCATAACACCTATTATAGGAATAAGTATTTTGCGACGTTTCTTTTATGCCACCGATAGCAACATTAGTAATGACGTTACCAATGAAAATGAAAAGGCTGCAACCTACCTTCAGCTTAGCACCTTGCCTATCGGTGCCAGCGTCGAATTAACCGAAAGCATCGTCCATCATTGGTGCCGTGTATTACGCGCTAATATTGGCGATAAAGGGATTTTGTTTGACGGTTTCGGCGGTGAATATCAGGTACAGCTACAAACCATCAGCAAAAAGCACGCCACTGCAACGTTATTGGCTCATGTAAATACTGACCGCAATGCCGCTGTATTGACGAAAATCGGTCTGGTCATAAGTCGCGGTGAACGAATGGATTACGCCATTCAAAAATCCACTGAGCTTGGTGTGACTGCCATTCAATTGCTGAGCAGCCATCATGGCGAGGTCAATCTAAAACCTGCCCAAGTAGAGAAAAAACTGGCACAGTGGCAGCAAGTCGCCATCGCCGCCTGTGAGCAATGCGGTCTTAACCGTCCACCGCTTATTATCGCGCCATTATCGATTGATGACTGGCTATTAAATGTAGCAGCTAGCGAAAAAGAAATGGTCGTCAGCCCTATGGTGGCTGAGCTGAGTAAAGATACTTATTATAAAGTATTACAGCAGCCAGCAGATTTGCGCCTGCAACTGAGTGTGCCAGCAGCAGGACAACCCCTGATGCCTGAAGCCCTGCCTGTCGTTTTAAAAAAACATGCGCCTTATATCGAATTATTAATCGGACCTGAAGGCGGGCTTAGCGCTGATGAATGCGCCAAAGCTGCGGATGTGGGTTTTGCACCTTGGCAAATTGGCCCACGGGTTCTGCGCACTGAAACCGCGCCCGTGGTTGCACTGGCGACATTGTCGGCATTGGCAACTATGCATGCTTTAAATCAATAGTGGACAAACTGTTCACCATTACCAAGCCCATTTATTATTTAATTTCGATGTTATGAGTCCATTATGAGCGCATTCACCCCTATGCCAATATCAGATAAACAGCAACTATTGGTCAAATTGTGCGAGCAATTTGAAGACGCCATATTCATATTGGACGAAAAATTACGCTATTTATCCGTCAATGCTAACTATGAGCTGATGCTTGGCTATACAGAAAATTTTTTGCTTGGGCGTCCACTTGGGATATATGCTGCTGAGTTTTTGTCAGAAGATGAACAGGCAGTGCTCAAAAATCTGATTAACAGCTTGGACAGTACAGGATTTTGTGAAATTGACTTTTCAATGGCAAACCGCTACGGGCAAGTCATCGACTGCCATATCACCTATCGCAAAATTTATCTAGAAGATACCCCTTATTACGTCGGTACCATTCGTGATATGGCGACGCTTGCTAAAAACAGAAAAAAGGTGGTGCACCTGCTGAATTATGACCAGCTGACCGGACTACCGAACCGTAAAGTGTTTTTAAGTCAAACCAGTGAATTGTTGTTAGACAGCTATCAAGAAGTGGTGGTCGTGCGTTTTAACATTGACCGTTATCGCAACCTTGCCAGTCTATTAGGACCGGATGCAATCAATACCCTAGTAGAAAATTTCGTCCTACGTATTACTGAGCTGGAGCTTGATAATTTACGCTGTTTTTCTCATTTCGGCGGTGATGACTTTGCCTTATTGTTTGAATGTAATGATGCCAATATGGTGCGCCATCAGTTAGACAGCTTAATGCAAATGTGCGAGCGCCCTTTCTTCTTAAATGGCAACACGGCAAAAGGCACCGAGGTCTATTGCCATATCTCTGTCGGGGTAAGCTATTTTCCTGAAAATGGTAATGAATTTATCGGCCTGTTGACCAAAGCCGAAAAAGCTTTGAATTATGTCAAACAGCAGGGTGGCGATGATGTCTGTTGGTATCATAAAGCCATAAATGAGGTCAATGCGCATAATATACAGTTAGAATCTGAGCTGAGAGCTGCCACCAATGCAGGGCAATTTGTGCCCTATTATCAACCTAAATTCGCCCTAGACACAGGCATGATTACCGGTTTTGAGGCGTTAGTACGCTGGCAACACCCTAGCCGCGGTTTATTAAAACCTATCGATTTTATCGATGCCATCATTTCTCATAAACTGTCGCTTGAGTTATTTTCGCAAATGGCGGTTCAAATCGCCGAGCAGCTAACAATTTGGCAAGGTTTGGGCTTTGATCAACACATCTGTATCAATGCTGATGCCGCTGAATTTAGCCATCCTGATTTTTTTGACATGGTCAGTAACTTACTAGTAGAGCATGATATTGCCGCCCACCAACTGCACATTGAAGTGACAGAATCTTCTTTAATACAGCGCCATGCCAATGTCAAAAAGCAGCTTAACTTACTCAAGAAACTCGGCATCTGTCTGGCGCTTGATGACTTTGGCACCGGTTATGCCTCATTGAGTTACTTACAAGAATACCCTTTTGACTTTATTAAAATTGATAAAAGCTTTATCTCCAAAATCACAGATGACCGTACACAGCGCGCGATTGTCAAAGCGATTTTGGATTTAGCGGAGGCGCTTGATATGCAGGTTATCGCCGAAGGCATCGAAACCGAGCAGCAGCGTGATTTACTCTTAGACATGGGTTGCCAGTACGGGCAAGGCTATTGGTTTGGTAAGCCTATGACGGCTGAGCAAGCAACCGTGCTATTAACGCAGCAACATTTGTCCAAAAACAACCCTTCTTAATACTGTCTAATAAAAGTAGATTGATAGTATTTTCATAGAGTTATTGCGAGTCGTTTTATTCTGTAAGGTCGATGATATATAGGATGCAAGACAGGTTGATGACTTATCAGTATTGTCACCAAACTTGTATATTTGCCACTGAACGCCTATCTTTTACCAAGAATTTACGAATACAGTCATAATTCTTTTTACTCTTCTCAATCTATTTCATATGATCGGTGTCATTGTTTGTTATTTATGCAGACAGATTTCATACCAGTAATTGGCTGGCGACTCAGACTTAACTAATCACAGTCAATGATAGTCGTCGCCTTACTGCCGGTCGCACCTTAAAAAAGGACAGGAAGTTATGCAATACAAAGCGCCCCTACGTGATATCCAATTCGTGATGCATGAGTTACTTGACAGCGAAAGTCACTACAAAACCTTGCCGGCGTTCCAAGAAGCGGATCGTGAGTTGATGGACAGCCTGTTTGAGATGGCAGCAAGCTTTGCTGAAAATGAGCTGTCACCATTGAACCAAAGCGGCGATGCTGAAGGCTGTAAATTTGACAACGGCACTGTTACCACGCCAAAAGGTTTTAAAGAAGCGTATAAAGCCTATTGTGAGCTTGGCTTCCCAGCTTTATCTGCTGAAGAAGCATTCGGTGGTCAAAACATGCCGTTCTCATTATCAACGGTCATCAATGAGATGGTTGGTACCGCGAACTGGTCATTCTCTATGTACCCCGGCCTATCGCATGGCGCTATCCAAACCATCGAACACCATGGTACGGATGAGCAAAAGCAAACCTACCTAGAAAAAATGGTCACCGGTGAATGGTCAGGTACCATGTGCTTGACTGAAGCACATGCGGGTTCTGATTTGGGTATTATCCGCACCAAAGCTGTACCTAACGATGATGGCAGTTATAGCATTACCGGTCAGAAAATCTTTATCTCAGCCGGTGAGCATGATTTAACTGACAACATTATTCATATCTGTTTGGCTCGCTTACCAGGCGCACCAGCTGGCACCAAAGGCATCTCGTTGTTTATCGTTCCTAAGATATTGGTCAACGAAGACAACAGCCTAGGCGAAAAGAATAGCGTCGTTTGTGGTTCTATCGAGCACAAAATGGGTATTAAAGCCTCAGCGACTTGTGTAATGAACTTCGATGGCGCCAAAGGTTACCTCATTGGCCCAGAAAACCGTGGTTTACAGTGCATGTTTACCTTTATGAACGTGGCCCGTATTGGTACAGCGGTTCAAGGTTTAACAGCAGCAGAATACGCGTTCCAAGGCTCGCTAACTTATGCTAAAGACCGTCTAGCGATGCGCTCACTATCAGGTGCTAAAGCGCCAGAAAAAGTCGCTGACCCTATCATTGTGCATCCAGCCGTTCGTAACATGCTATTGACCGAAAAAGCCTTTGCAGAAGGCGGTCGCGCCTTGGTTTATTACCTCTCACATTTTGCCGATACCGTGGCAAAAGGCGAAGGCGATAACCTGAAGTTTGCTGACCAAATGCTGTCACTATTGACGCCGATTGCTAAAGCATTCTTGACTGAGACTGGTTTAGAAGCTGCCAACCATGGCGTGCAGGTTTATGGTGGTCATGGCTTTATCAGCGAATGGGGCATGGAGCAAAACGTCCGTGATACACGTATCGCTTGCTTATACGAAGGTACCACTGAAATCCAAGCGCTCGACCTACTAGGTCGTAAAGTATTGGGTTCACAAGGTAAACTGCTTGCCAACTTTATCAAAATTATCCAAACATTCTGCGAAGAAAATAAAGAAAATGACGCGATGGGTCAGTTTATCCGCCCACTTGCCAAGCATCTTAAAGAATGGAGCGATTTGACTGCCCGTATCGGCATGCAAGCGACTGAAAACCCTGATGCGGTTGGCGGCGCGGCTGTTGATTACTTATACTTCAGCGGTTATGTGACCCTAGCTTACTTATGGGCTCGTATGGCATTAGTTGCACAAACTGAAATCGCTAATGGTAGCAGCGAGCAGGCATTCTACGATGCCAAAGTAAAAACCGCACAATTCTACTTTGCGAAGTTATTGCCACGTACCACCACACACGTACAGCGCATCAGCACTGGTGTTGAGCCGTACATGACGATGGATGTTGATCAATTTGCTTTTTAATGAAAACGACTAGTAATTAACACGGCTAGTTTTTGCGGAAATTGACGACGCTGTAATTGATAATGCTTGTATGAGTAATAGATAGATTAAAGCTATTTTTATTGCTTAGGTGTTATACAATAAAGCGGCGTTGATGTAGATGTTAATATGTAGGTCCTATCGGCAACATACTCAGGTGTGTTGCCGATTTTCTTAGCTAATCTACCAAACTGATTTTTTGACTAAAATTGACGCAGACAAAACAGCGACTCTGCCCATTAAACTATTTTTGGTGTACGCACAATTCACGAAGAAAACCCCCTCTCGATACGCTAATTTGCTAAACTTTAGCTATCTATGCTTATGTGCCACCCAAAAGAACAACGCGATATTTTCGACCCACTTACTTTTATTCATTTGAACCAAAGGAATGTTTATGGCTGTTTATAATGCCCCTCTTAACGACATGCGCTTTATTTTAACTGACGTTTTTAAAGCCCATGAATTTTGGCAAAATAACGAAAACCTTGCTCATGTTGACATGGAAACCGTCGATATGATTTTGGAAGAAATGGCAAAGCTGTCAAAAAACGTGTTATTGCCTATCAACCGTAGCGGTGATGAAGAAGGCGCAACCTTTGAAGGTAATGGCGTTGTAACCACCCCGACTGGTTTTAAAGAGGCGTATAAGCAGTATGCAGAATCAGGTTGGGTTGGCTTAAGCGGTAACTCTGAATACGGTGGTCAAGGTTTCCCAAAAATGGTCACCATGCTGACTGAAGAGATGGTCTTCACGGCCAACCAGTCATTTGCCCTCTATCCAAACCTAACTGTTGGCGCGACACTTTGCCTAAATGCGGCAGCGTCTGAAGAGCAAAAGCAAACTTACTTAGAGAAAATGTACAACGGTGAATGGGCGGGCACTATGTGCTTGACCGAGCCGCATGCTGGTACTGACTTGGGTATCATCAAAACCAAAGCCGTTCCTAACGATGATGGTAGCTATGATATCTCTGGTACCAAAATCTTTATCACTGGCGGTGAGCATGACCTAACCGAAAACATCATTCATTTGGTATTGGCAAAAACCCCGAATGCGCCAGAAGGCTCAAAAGGCATCTCGTTATTTGTTGTGCCAAAATTCTTGGTTAATGAAGATGGCAGCTTAGGTGAGCGCAACACTTTAGCAGTTGGCTCTATTGAGCACAAAATGGGCATCAAAGCCTCTGCCACTTGTGTGATGAACTTTGACAACGCCAAAGGTTGGATGGTTGGTGCAGAAAATACCGGTCTGTCTTCAATGTTCATTATGATGAACTATGAGCGCGTCACCATGGGTCTACAGGGCCTAGGTGGTTCTGAGCTTGCTTATCAAAACGCTGCTTTATATGCTAATGACCGTGGTCAAGGCCGTAGCGACACGCAAATTCAAAGCCCAGAAAAACCAGCCGATGCCATCATTCATCATGCCGACGTACGCCGCATGCTGTTAAATGCTAAAGCCAATACTGAAGCGTCACGTTGTTTTGCAATGTACGTGGCCAAAAACCTTGATCAAGAGAAATTTAGTACCGATCCTGAAGCCGCTCAAGCAGCAGCAGCGCGCGTTGCCCTACTAACGCCAGTTGCTAAAGCGTTCTTGACCGACAAAGCATTAGAAGCGACCATTGATTGCCAGCAAGTATTTGGCGGTCATGGCTATATCCGCGAATGGGGTATGGAGCAAATCGTTCGTGATACTCGTATCGCGCAGATTTATGAAGGCACCAACGGTATTCAAGCGCTCGACCTATTAGGTCGTAAAGTGGCGAAAAATAATGGCAAATACGTCACTCATTTCTTAGGTGAGATTCGTGATTTTGTCAATAATATGCAAGCGGATCATGGTATTAAGCAAGCGACGCTAAATGCTGCTGATACCATCGAAGAGCTAACCACCACTGTGTTAAACAACATCGGTGAGCGCAAGAGCGAAATCAACGGCTGTGCGGTTGACTACATGCACGCCTTTGGTTATCTTGCCTACTCGTATATGTTTGCCTTGATGGTCGAAGCCGCTAACGGTAAAGAAGGTGATTTCTACACCAATAAAGCCAAGCTTGCCGATTATTTCGTTGGTCGTATCTTGCCACGTATCGATGCTCATGCACAGATGGTTAAAGCCGGTAGTGATCCAATGATGAACTTTGATCTAAATTACTTTGATGTACCTGCTAGCTAATTTTTTACTTTTATAATAAAGTAAGCCTACCGCACTATGATAAAAGGGACAGTCACGCTACTGTCCCTTTTTTTGCCAAAAATATCGTCGCAGTAAGCAAAAGCATCGAAGCAATAATCAAAGTAATAATCGAAGCTGCCACTTACACAACAATCGACAGCATGAGCGGCACAATCTGCAGCACAATAACTGCTAACAAAATAATTAACCGCCCACGTGTCGTTACGATTAAAATAACGCAACGCCAAACGTATTGCGCTTAATAAGAATATTCCTGATACCTATAAAGCAATGCCTATAAAGCAACATCTGAAAATCGATACACTCTAATTTTATACCCTGCAAATTAACAAGCGGTCAATTCATAGAGGCCTATATCGCAACAGTGATAATTCCGACAAGCATGAGAAGAAAAGGTTTCAAATAAAATATATCGTTGCACAGACTGAATAATAACAATGATTGAAATAACCACCATAAGGGATGCGATGTGTCAGAGATAAAACACATTTTACAACAGATTACTGCCTTAAGTGATGTGCCAGATCCTGCGGTACTCAAGCGCTTAATCGATGAGCTACGAGTGAGTGATAAAGAGCCGGCTTTGGCCAATCAGAATATTCAAGAGTTGATTGAGGTCATACGTCAACATCCAGAATATGGCGACGGGCTATCAAGTTTTGTCTTAAAGCTTATTATTGAATATCGTCAAATTGCTTTATATACCGATACTGGCATCATGTCAGATCAGGGATTTTTTAATAGTCTGCGCCGCCTTGTCGGTCATCGTTTCTTACCACTGTTGCCACAAGAAGACTCCGTCGTAGAATTGGTTGGTTATTTATTCGATAGACGCTCTGATGAGCGCTGGCTTGCCCATATCGACAAGGACAAATGGGATGAGCTGGTCGGGCTACTCAAAGTCAATGAGCAGCATTTAAACTTAGTCGCGACGGCAAAAAACAGCATCTTAAACGCGATTATCATTTTATCGTATCGTATCAGCGGCATTGGCTTGCATCCAGATTTGATGGAGTTTTATCCGCAAATGCTGAATTATTCAGCGTCATTTGTGGCACAAAATCAAGAAGCGGTCTTGTATGTCAATCAGTACCGCGAAGCGCATGAGCTTGACACCCTAACCGATATCATTCCTGAAAAAGCCGTGGATCCAGCGCCGCTATTGGTCATGATTGAGCAATGCGAAGATATCGTTGCCACCATACGTAAGCGCATTTATAAAACCGGTATCTCTATCCGCCTAACCAATATGATGCTCCGTTTGGATCAAAGTTTGCAGCGCATGCGCATCTTAACTGAGCTGGTAGCAGACAATTATGATAAGCGCGATCAGGCCATCATTGAGCTGATTCAAGCGCTGATTACCACCGCCAGCCGCCGCTATAGTATTGGCTATCTGATTGATAATAATACCAAGCTGCTGTCGCGTAAAGTCACCGAAAACGCCAGTCGCGTCGGTGAGCATTATATTAGTACCGATAAATCTGGTTATCAGAAGATGTTTAAAAAGGCTTCTATCGGTGGCTTTATCATTGCTTTTATGGCGACCACTAAGATATTGGCGTACCATCTGGCGCTTGCACCGATGGGACGCGCCTTTATCAATAGCATGATTTATGGTTTGGGTTTTGTTTTTATTCATATCGTCCATGGTACGGTCGCCACCAAGCAGCCCGCTATGACGGCAGCAGCAATCGCCTCTACCATATCGGATGGTTCTGGCAAAAAATCGCATCAGTTAAATAAGTTATCAGAATTGGTGGTCGATATTTTACGTACCCAGTTTGTCGCGATTATGGGTAACGTCATGGTGGCAATACCCGTTGCCCTGATTATCTCTTTTGCGTGGTTACATTATACCGGCGCACCGATGATCAATACCGATAAGGCTGCGCACTTATTGCATGATCTTGACCCGTTTCGTTCACTGGCACTACCCCATGCAGCTATCGCTGGCGTGTATTTATTCTTATCCGGTCTTATCGCTGGCTACTATGATAATCTGGCGGTTTATAACCAAATCGGCGCCCGTATTCAGCGCCATCGGCTACTGCAATACTTATTACCGAAAGCTTGGTTACAGCGTTTAGGCGGCTTTATAGAAGCCAACCTCGGCGCCATTATGGGTAACTTTTTATTCGGGGTATTCTTAGGCAGTACCGCAACCATCGGCTTCTTATTTGGCTTACCGATTGATATTCGCCATATTGCTTTTGCCTCGGCAAATCTAGCACATGGATTGTTTAATATATCCGCCAACCAATGGGATTGGCAGATTGTATTTATTTCCATCTTGGGCGTTGCCCTTATCGGTATGGTCAACTTAATGGTAAGCTTTTCGCTGGCCTTATTTGTGGCACTACGCTCTAAAGAAGTCAAATTTATGGAGTGGAGCCGTTTAACCAAGCAACTCTTTAGTCACCTGCTCACCCATCCTTCTGACTTTATCTGGCCGCGTGATAAGCCTATGAAATACGCTCGAATTGACAGTCAAGGACATATGATTTTTGATGATACCAGCGCCCATAAAGGCGGGCAGCCCATCCATAACAATTATGTGGTGCGCCGTTTGTCTGATGTTAAAATCCTGCCTAAATCTAAGCAAAAAAGCATGCAAAATGAGCAGGCTGTCACCGATATAGATTACGATAATAATATATCAAATGGTGACCTTGACGCAGCGATCACAAGTCGGGAAGCTCACAGCACCACCAATCATATCAGCACTAAAAAAACCATTGACCTCGATGATGGACTGCTAGATGCGGAGCTTAATAGCGTTCCTTATAGCAATGATATTCAATACGATAAAGCGCACAATGCCTTGAATGAAGAGCATCAGGCAAGCATTCAATATACTAATGATGATAGCAATCCTGAGAGTAAAGCTGCGGGCGATGCCAAAACGCCACTGCCTAAACCAAAAAAACCACCAAACCTACCCAGTTAATGGGACGGTTTTGGTGGTTTAGACAATCTTTTAAATAAAAACTTGAATTGTTAACTGAGTATTTTTTTGAGATAACTATCTAAAAAGAACACCCTATATATAAGCTATATAACTAAGATTATGATTCTGGCAGTAAGCAATGCGCGCTTGAGGTGATGGTTTTGCCATCGCCCAAGCGATAAGCCAATAGATGATTGCCCCAAACACAGCCACCATCAAGTGCACGCGCATACGGCAAATCAACCTCAGCTTTAAGCGCAGCCCAATGACCAAACAAAATCTTGCGCGTGCGCGGTACTTGCCATTCAAACCAAGGTAAAAACCCTTTTGGCATCGGCTCTTCTAACCCTGCTGCAAAACTAAATTCAAGCGTGCCATCTTGTTTGCATAGACGCATACGCGTGAAATAATTGGTAATTGCGCGCATTTTGGTAAAACCATTAATACCCGCATGCCACTCATCGGCTGTTTTGCTATATAGATTTGGCAATAAACGATCCAGCTGTTTTAAACTGCCTTGTAGCTGCGCCTCTAACTGCTGCGCATAGTTTTCTGCCGCTTCAATCGTCCAATGCGGTGGAATGCCAGCATGTACCAATACCGTCTGTTCATCAGGAAAAGCCAATATTGGCTGATGACGTAGCCATTCAAGCAATTCATCACAATCATCGGCAGCAAAAATAGCTGCCGTCTTGTCTTTTTTCTTAATCGACGTCGTACCGCGCCAAACCGCAATTAAATTGATATCGTGATTGCCCAATACCGTTGCCGCAGCCCCTTGTTCACATAGCGCTTTCACATGACGTAAGGTACTTAACGAGTCTTCACCGCGCGCCACCAAGTCACCTGCAAACCATAGCTTGTCTTGCGCAGGGTCAAAATCCAAGGTTTCCAGTAATTGCAGGTATGCCGCATAGCAACCTTGCAAGTCACCGATAACATACTGATGGCGAAAACTCATAAACCCTCTATACTTTTATGTGATGTTTATCATGCGAAAATTTTTAACGATAAAGCGGCAGTAGATTCATTTAAACCTCTATTTTGCATGCCTGATTGCTGAGATTGACAAAATCTTTCACACTTAAGACTTCAGGGCGCGCTTGCGGGTCGATGGCGCAAGCCGCAAAGTCGTCTTCGCTTAGCGTTGGGAGTAATGTAGATTTCTTAAAAATAGCGCGTAGCGTCTTACGGCGATGGTTAAAGGTTTCGCGCACCACAATCGCAAAGTACGCTTCGTCTTCTGCCACGATTGGTTTGTTGATATGTGGCGTCAGGCGAAAAACGGCACTGGTGACTTTTGGCGGCGGATTAAATGCACCGCGCGGTACGGTCAGTAGATAATCGGTATCACAGTGATATTGCATGATGACCGATAGACGACCATAGGTTTTACTGCCGACATCGGCAGTGATACGCTCGACCACTTCTTTTTGCAGCATAAAATGCATGTCTTGAATCACATCGGCATAACTGAGCAAATGAAAGAGTATCGGCGTAGAAATATTATAAGGTAGATTGCCGACTACGCGGAGCTTACCGCGCTCAGGGCTATACAGTTCACGATAATCGACATGCATGGCATTGTCTTTGATAATCGTAAAATTCGGATGGCTATTGGCACCGATACGAATACGTAAACTATCTGCCAAATCGCGATCCAGCTCTACCACGGTCATCGCATCGACTTCTGCCAATAGCGGCTCAGTCAGAGCGCCCATGCCCGGCCCAATTTCGATTAAATTGTCATCACGCTCTAGGCGAATGCTGTCAACAATTTGGCGGATGACACTGCCATCGTGCAAGAAGTTTTGACCAAAACGCTTACGCGGTTGGTGTTTGGCAGCGCGTAGGCTGTTAGAAATAGATTGAGCATCAAACGTAGTTTTGGACATAAAAAGGTCTTAATCGATAAAAGATAAATGGGCTATAGCGCTATGGCAGCAATATGCTGATTATATATCAATGAATTATAACACAGCTCATAAATGCACTGTCTTTTTGAGATATTTTATTAGCAAACTACCCATACCTTAGCACAATCGACCCATTACTTTTTTTGTTCTTAAACCATTTTTTATAAGGAAGCAACAGTTGATAATAGTAACGACAAACTTACTTTATTGGTTCGTAAAATTACGAGTTAAGATAGTACCCGTTCAATTAACGGATTAACCTAGGTAATATCTATGTTAGAGCCGTCATTCTTCATGCAGCGTGACAGCTTGAAAACGAAACCCTATAAAATACCAACATCGCATGGTCATTTGCTGTTGTATGCTAAGCGGAAGTCCTGTCGTCATTCGTTATGACGCTAATTTTTAAAAGGAACAAAGCTAATATGAAGTACACACTACTTTTAAGCATGCTGTTACTCAGTTTAACGGCTTGTCAGAATACAAACCCGCAAATATTAGATAACCCCAGTTCGGGATAAGCCACATTGTAACTCG